>JAFOEU010000002.1 GCA_017387685.1 Clostridia bacterium | reverse complement strand
ATTTTGCCTTTCAACTATACCTTGACAAGACCGCAGTTAAAGTGCTATAATTATTGAAAGAGGTGATTTACTTGATCAAAAATCTGATATTCGACTTCGGTCAGGTGATGGTTAGCTTCAAGCGGAAATATATGGTTGAAAGGTTTGTCTCCGATGCGGACGATTCCGCTCTTCTGCAAAAGGTAGTCTTCGACCGACTATATTGGGACAGACTTGATGCGGGAACCATTACAGACGAGGAAGCCTTACGTCTTGTTTGCGAGCGTCTGCCCGAAAGGCTTCACAGCTATGCGCGCGATATTTATTACAATTGGATATACAACATCCCGGAGATCTCCGGAATGTCCGAGCTCGTCCGAGAAATGAAGGAGAGATTCGGGGTAAAGGTATATCTGCTTTCCAATATAAGCAAATACTTTGCCTCCCACGTCTCCGAGATCTCCTGTCTTGGCGAATTTGACGGATTGGTGTTATCCTCCACTTGCGGCTTCACGAAGCCACACCGCGAGATTTACGATCACATCTGCTCAAAATTTTCGCTGATCCCCGAGGAATGCATTTTCATTGACGACCGCGCGGACAATATCGAAGGCGCAGAATGCTACGGCATCAGGGGTTACATTTTCGACGGCGACGTGGCTCGTCTCAAGGAATATCTGACAAAATTATTATCCGACAAATAAAGGAGAAAACTGAAATGAAAAGAAGCGAAATGAAGATCGGCTCTTCGAGCTGTTTTACCGGAAGCCTTACAGAGGAAAAGCTCGCCCCTCTCGCAAAAGCGGGGCTTGATTGCCTTGAATACACAGGAAACTACGCTTTCTATATGAGAAGCTGTGATTTTCCCAAGAATGCGGAAAAGATCCTCGAAACCGTCCGCAAGAGCGGTCTCGAGCCCTGGTCCTTCCACCTTCCCTTCTCGCGCAAGCTCGATATTTCTAATATGGATAAGGAGCTTCGTGCCATTACAATCGTAACAAACCGTACTTTGATTGAGGCTGCGGCTCGCGCCGGAGTCAAGGTCATTGTTCTTCACCCATCCTCCGAGCCCATCACCGACGAGGACCGTCCCGAGAGACTCCGTCTTTCCCGCGAAGCAATCATTGAGCTTGCGGAGGTTGCAAACGCAAACGGCGTGCGCCTTGCGGTCGAGAATCTCCCCCGTACCTGCCTGACCAGAACCTCCGACGAAATGATCGCGCTTGTCATGGACACGGGCGCGGGCGTTATTTTCGACACCAACCACAACCTCATCGAGGACAACGTGGATTACATCAACAACGTAGCCAATGCGGGGCTCGAGCTCCTTTCTGTGCATATTTCCGACTACTACCGCGACGAAAACGGTGTTCTCGACGAGCGTCACACTCTCCCCGGCACAGGTATCAACAACTGGAACGACATCGTGGACACCCTCGTTGCCCGCGGATACGAAGGTCCTCTTATGTACGAGGTCCCCTCCAAGGCAAAGAATCGCGATCCCGAGGATCCCATCACCCCCGATGAGCTCGTCGCAAATATGAGAGACCTCAGAGACGGAAAGATCAATTAAATTCCAATTGACCCTCAATATTTCCGTGTGCTGCATTTAAAGTGCCGCTGCGCTAAACATTTTCTATAATTAAAAAGCTCGGAAGATCAAACGGTCTTCCGAGCTTTTGGCTTTATTCAAAATATTTTCAGAGCATTGCGTGAATTTTGCGCTCTGCTTTTTATCCAAGCTTTTGGATACCGTTATTGAACGTAGTGATCTGTCTCTGCACTGCCTTATTCTGAGTTGCCCACGCGGAGGCGATGGCATTGTTAGTATAACCGTTCCAAAGCGCGGAGGTTACGTCGATTCCGAAGACCTCGGAGATATCGTATACGATGGTGGATTTTACAATATCAAGCATACCGATATCGTTGGGATCGTTGATACGGCGGCTCTTGATGGTGATCTCATAGTAAGCGGGCATTACCGTGCGGCTTGATTCGTAAGCCCAATAATCCATTACGTTTGCGATCTTGGTGAAATCAAGAGACTCGGAGTTCGGGATACCCCAAATAAGGGAGAGCTTATCCATCTTGTGATAATAGGATTCCTGATCCGGGGAATATTTGGGATTGGGAGCGATGCCATAGCCCTCGCCCTCCATATCGCTTACCTGATTGGTAACGCCCATATTAGCCTGAACGAAGAGGAAGTGGTCCTGAGCAAAGAGATTTCTGCCGTAGTTGTACTTATTACCGAATTCGGAATATTCTGCGCCGTCCGCAGCGCCGGTATAGTCAAGGCAGGTATCTCCCTTGAGAACGGCTGAAAGCTTGCCGAAGATATTGTCGATCTTATCGATATCAAGATCTACCTTAAGCATTCCCTCTTCGTCCTTAGTCGAAAATTCAATTCCGCATCCAACGAGAAGGTGGATAGCATTGCCGTTTGTTGCACCGGTCTCCATAAGAAGACCGTAAATATCGTTACCCGTTCTTATCTGGTCGCCGTCATCGGAGTATACGGCATTGACGAGACCGAGGAAGTTATCGAGAGTCCAATTATCCTCCTGAATGTAAGCATAAGGACTTGTGAGCTGATAATTCTTGATGAGGTTCTTGTTAAAGAAGAAGAATCTCGCGCCCGCAAGATTGCTGACACTGGTATCGTTAGCCATAATGTAAAGCTTGCCGTCGATCTCGTAGCCCTTGGCGCAGTTTGCATCCCACCAAGGAGTGTTGAAATCAATTCCGAGATTATTGAAATCGTAAAGATATCCGCTCGTTGCGAGAGCCGCGAGCTTTTCGCGCTGATTGAGAACGACGTCGAACTCAAGCGAGCCGGCAGAAATACCGTTGCGGATGCTTGTATCGATGCTGTCAGAGACAAGCTGCTCGATCTTAATTCCGTACTTTTCCTCGGTTACGGTGTTTCTGGTGTATACAGCAGAGCTCATAACGTCGGTAGGTTCTTCAGTTCCTATGTAAAATGCAGGGTACGAGGAAGCCGTGGGGCTGCGGGAAATGATTACGAAAGAATCACCACCGTAATTCGCTTCGGGGAATTCGGGAGTTGTATCCTCTGCGGTAGCCTCCGCGGTTGCTCCCGCCGTATCAATTGCGGAGGGGGCTTCGGTAGTATCAACGGTTTCGTTCTCTGTATCTGCGCAGGAAGCCAAAGAAGCCGACATCAGTATCAAAATTAAAGTCAATATCCAAGAAACTGAACGTATAACGTGTTTTTTCATTATAATACCTCACTGACAAATGTATTTCGGTATAGTTTCCGATATAATTATTATACAAAATATCCGAGCAATTGTCAATATAGTTTTGATAATTTATGAACGCATCGTGTAAAATTAAATAAAAAAGAGCCGCAACCGACTCCGTAGGGTAAATAAAAAGCAACGGCGGTGACCGATCTCCGCGTCAAAACGTATCATAAGCTTGATAGTCCGCAGAAAAAGGTGACCGTCGTGCATTCGAGGCCGCGACACTATTGCGTTGCGTGTTGACATTATACAACATTTTCGGCAAAAAGTAAATATCCAAAATGACGAATATTTACACTTTTTTTCGTGCAAAAGCGACAAAGTAGAAAATAGGCTATAAAAAACGCCCATTTTTAGTGCATTATCACAACGACACGAGCTGCGACATGGCAATATACACAAAATATAACTACAAATTTTTGCACATTTAACAAACCCGGCTCCATTTTTCGATTTTTACCAAAGGGTATCTTTTTTTATTTTTTTATTAAATATTTTCATAATGTATAGATTTTTTCAAAAATCTATGATATAATATTATAATAAATTATAATCGCATAATTATGCGCATCTGCATTCAGATATATTTCCGCCATGCGGTGCGGTGCGCATTACCGAAAGGATAGAATAAATGCCCCATTACACAGAAAAAATCGACCAGATCACACTTCCCGTCATTCCGATAGGCGATGCGGTTGCTTTTCCGCCCTTTCCCATCGGAATCGAGCTTGACGATAAGACAGTTTCCGCCGCCGTTGAGGCAGCGGGGGCAACCGGAATGCTCGTTTTCCTTGTTTCCGAAAACAACGAGCTCGAAGGCGCGCAGCCGCCCGAGAGCCTGTTCAACGTAGGTACTATCGCAAAGATCAGACAAAGTGTAAAAAACGACAACGGAACGAATCTTCTCTGCGAATGCCGCTCCCGTGCCATCGCAATCGACTACAAAAAAACCGGCAAGATCATAACAGCCTCCCTCATTGCAAAGGAGATCTCACTCGTAGATGACGGCGGTCTGAAGGGCGAGGCATACTGCCGTGAGCTGCGCCGCGAGCTCGACCGTATGCTGGGATACGTAGGTAAGGCTTCAAGCACTATACGCGACGAGGCTAAAAGAATGACCGATCCCGCTCTTCTCTGCGACTTCATCGCATCCTCGGTTCTCGTCCGCTTCTCCGACAAGCGTAAGATACTCGCGGAGTTCGATCCCTTTGAGCGCGCAGAGCTCATGCTCGAAATTCTCAGAAGCGAATGCGATCTGATGCGCTACGAAAACGAGATTCAGGAAAAAACACGCTCACGCGTGGCGCAGAATCAGCGCGAATATTATCTGCGCGAGCAGCTTAAAGCGCTTGAGGACGAGCTGGGTATGAACGAGGAGGACCCCGATGATTGCACGGCAAAGATCAGAAACGCCGATCTGCCCGACGAGGTCCGTGAAAAGCTCTTCAAGGAAAACGACCGTCTTTCCAAAACTCCCTTCGGCTCTGCCGAGGCGGCTGTTCTCCGCAACTATATCGAAACCGTTCTCGAGCTTCCCTGGAACAAGAGAACTGCAGACCGAGTCAGCGTTTCGGCGGCGAAAAAGATACTTGATGCCGATCACGACGGTATGAAGAAGGTCAAGGAGCGCATCCTTGAATACCTTGCAGTCAAGCAGCTTTCTCCCGAGCTTAAGAATCAGATCATCTGCCTTGTCGGCCCTCCCGGCACGGGCAAGACCTCTATTGCGGCTTCGATAGCTAACGCTATGAACCGCAAATACATCCGCGTATCACTCGGCGGTATTCACGACGAATCTGACATCCGCGGTCACAGAAAGACCTACGTTGCCTCGATGCCCGGACGCATTATGGCGGCTATGGAAAAGGTCGGCGTCAAGAACCCCTTAATGCTTCTCGACGAGATCGACAAGCTGACCTCCGATATGCGAGGTGACCCCGCATCGGCGCTCCTCGAGGTTCTCGACCCCGAGCAGAACAAGACCTTCCGCGACCACTTTATCGAGCTTGATTTCGATCTTTCGGAATGTCTGTTCATCACCACGGCAAATACTCTTGATACCATCCCGCGCCCCCTGCTCGACCGTATGGAGGTTATCGAGCTTTCAAGCTACACACGCCGCGAAAAGCTCGCTATCGCGAAAAACCATCTTCTTCCGAAGCAGCGCGAGCGTCACGGTCTTGACGGTCGCAAGCTCAGAATGACCGATGACGCACTTTACGAGATCATCGACTGCTACGTCCGTGAGGCGGGTGTCCGTAATCTTGAACGCACCATTGCGGAGCTTTGCCGCAAGGCTGCCAAAAAGCTCGTTGAATCCGAAGGTACGATCAAGCGCATCACTATTGATAAAAACGATATCGCATCCTATCTCGGCGGCAGAAAAATTCTTCCCGAGCTCACCGCTAAGGAAGACCTCGTTGGCGTTGTAAACGGTCTTGCATACACTGAAGTGGGCGGAGATATGCTGAAGGTTGAGGTTGCGGTTCTTGAAGGAACCGGCAAGCTTGAGCTGACCGGTTCGCTCGGCGACGTTATGAAGGAGTCCGCCAAGGCGGCTCTCACCTACATCCGATCGATTGCATCGAAATACGGCATACCCGCTGATTTCTATAAGACCCAAGACATACATATCCACGTTCCCGAGGGTGCAGTTCCCAAGGACGGTCCTTCTGCGGGCGTGACTATGACGACTGCTCTCTGCTCGGCTCTTTCGGGTATTCCCGTACGTCATGACGTGGCTATGACAGGTGAAGTCACTCTCACCGGCAGAGTTCTCGCAATCGGAGGACTCCGCGAAAAGACTATGGCTGCCTACGCAGCAGGCATAAAGACCGTGCTCATCCCCGCCGACAACGAGGTAAATCTCGAGGAGGTTGACGAGGAAGTTCGCGCCAACATTAAATTCATCCCCTGCCGCCATGCAAGCGAAGTTCTATCCCACGCACTCGTATACGCACCTTCGAACGTGATTTTCACCGAGAATGGAAAGAAAGAGGAGAAATTTGAGAGTGCTCTCCCCGGCGTTATCGTCAATGCACCCGCGGCAGAGATCCCCGCTATAAGAGGAAAAGAAAATGGCAATTAATATTCAGAATTCCAATCTTGAGATCACCGCCGGCAGAATTGATCAGTTTCCGAGCAAAGCGATCCCCCAGATAGTTTTCTCGGGCAGATCGAACGTCGGCAAGAGCTCGCTTATCAATACCATGCTCGGCAGAAAGTCGCTTGCAAGAGTCAGCTCCGCGCCCGGCAAGACCATCACCGTCAATTTCTACAACGTAGACAACAAAATCATGCTCGTCGACCTTCCCGGCTACGGCTTTGCGAAGCGTCCCGAGAGTGAGAAAAAGCGTTGGAGTGCTCTTACCGACGGTTATTTCACCAACAACCCCAATTTCGACCGTCTCAAGCTCGCAGTTCAGCTCGTCGACCTTGAGGTAGGTCCCACTCAGGATGACTTGATGATGATAAACTATCTCGCAGAGATGGAGATTCCCTTCGTCATCGTGGCATCCAAAGCAGACAAACCCAACAAAACCAACCGCGCAAAGGCTCTCGAGCTTCTTCATAACCACGAGTACATTCCCGAGGGAACCGAGATAATCCCCTTCTCCGCAAAATCGGGTGAAGGAAAGGAGCAGCTCTGGAAGCTCTTCTTTGCGGTAACATCGCAAAAGTAAACTAAAATGTTCAGATATCTTATTACAAACGGGCTCGACGGGATGCAAGGCTACCTTGTCTCCCTTGCCCTTACTCTGCCGATTATTCTCTTCTCGCTGACTCTGCACGAATGTGCACACGGTTGGATGGCTATGAAGCTCGGCGACCGCACGGCGTATAACCTCGGCAGACTTACGCTCAATCCGATAAAGCACCTCGATCCGATCGGCTTCCTTTGTATGCTCGTTTTCGGCTACGGTTGGGCAAAGCCCGTACCGATCGTGGTTCGCAACTTCAAGAATCCGCGCAAGGGTATGGCGATCTCCGCTATCGCGGGACCGATCAGCAATCTGCTCCTCGGCTTTTGCTTCGTCATCCTTTATAATCTTTCAAATTTCGGATTCGGGATTGCTTTGCAGAACGGTGGACTTTCAAGTGAAAGATCGCTCATCATCGCGGGGCTCGTTCTCACTTTCTTTGAGCTTGGAGCGATGCTCAACGTCTACCTCGCGGTATTCAACCTCCTTCCCGTACCGCCATTCGACGGCTCGAGATTCTTCTATGTATTTCTGCCGCCCAAGTGGTACTTCAAGGTTATGCAGTACGAAAGATACATTATGATCGGCATTCTCGTTCTGTTTTATTTCGGTATACTTTCGATACCGCTTGATTTCATTTCGGGACTCATCCTTGACGGCATGTATTGGCTCGTCGGTCTCATCCCGATCTTCTGAGGACATTATGGAAGAAATCATTTCATACAAGCTGGAGAAGTTTGAAGGCCCTCTCGACCTGCTTCTCTCGCTGATCAAAAAAAACAAGGTTCAGATAGAGGATATTCCGATATCCCTCATCTGCGAACAATACGTTGAATATATAGCCAAGGCGCAGAAGCTCGATATGGAGCTTGCGGTGGAATTCCTCGTTATGGCAAGCGATCTGATGCTCATCAAGAGCAAGATGCTTCTGCCGCGCGAGGAGGATGAGCCCGAGGAGGACCCTCGCGCCAAGCTTGCGGATGCACTTGCAAGACTCGAAGCCGCAAAGAGCGTTGCGGGCGAGCTCGGTAAGCGTTACGCGCAGTATTCGGGACGTATGGCAAAGGACTCGGAGGATATTTCGCCCGACAAGACATACGTTAAGGACTACGACGCCGCGGTGCTCGTTCCCGCTATGCGCCGCGTGCTTGCGGAATACCGCGACACCGAGGCGATTTCGACGGGACTCGTCCGCCCGATCGTGGCGCGCCCGATAGTGCCCGTGCGTATAAAAATTATGGGAATAATGAGGCACTTCAAGGATCTCGAATCCCGGCCCTCGCTTGAGGAGCTTCTTGACGAGGCAGATACTCGTCCCGAGCTCGTTGCGATCTTCATAGGCGTTCTCGAGCTTATCAAAATGAAGCGCGTGCTTCTCGTCGACGAGCTTGATGAATTCGGAAATCCACGCGGAATTTCAACGAGATTCAAAGCAAACCCCGAATTCGGCACAGAGTTGCCCGACGACCTTGAGATCGACGGCTACAACGAATAACATATTTAAGGTAAACAAAATGGATCAGGAAAATAAACTTTCGGAAATTCGCAAGATAGAGGGCGCGCTTGAGGCTATACTCTTTGCGGCGGGACACCCCGTCAGCTATGAAAAGATCGGCGAGGCTCTTGAGCTTACTCCCGGCGATGCCAAGAGAATTGCCGAGCATCTTGCGGAAAAATACAACAATAACACCGACGGCGGCATTATGATGCTCCTCTTCCCCGATACCTGTCAGCTTTGCTCGCGCGAGGATTACATCCCCTACGTCCGCATTGCACTCGGTATCCGCCGCGGAGGAAATCTTTCGAACTCGGCTCTTGAGGTACTTGCCATCGTCGCGTACAATCAGCCGGTAACGCGTTCCTTCATCGACACGGTGCGCGGAGTTGACTCGGCTTACGCTGTCGGCTCGCTTCTCGACAAGGAACTCATCGAGCCTTGCGGCAAGCTTGACGCCCCCGGCAGACCTACTCTTCTCGCAACCACCGAAAAATTCCTTCGTGTGTTCGGGCTCAATAATCTCGGTGATCTCCCCGAGGGCGGCGCACTCCGCGGTGCGGCTGACGCTCTGCTTGAAGCCGAAGAGGAAGAAGAACAGCTTTCGATCGACATCGAGGAGGGAGAAATCGCTCCCGATACGGACGAAGAGGAAGAGGTTTACGTTCCCGACGAGGAATGAACTCAATAAACTATAGTAAAGGCAGGTGATTCATCTGATCGCGCTTTACATCATCGGCGGTATCTTGCTCTTTTTCGCCTTCATCGCATCTCTGCGTGCCGAGGTCTTAATTGCATATTCGGATGAATTCGCCCTGACAGTCCGGGTGCTCGGTATACCGATAAAGATCATCCCTAAAAAGAAGAAAAAGATAAAGCTCTCCGCCTATTCAAAAAAGAACCGCGCCAAATACGAAGAGGCGCAAAAGGAAAAGGCTATCAAAAAATCCAAGAAGAAAGCCGAAAAGAAAAAGAAAAAAGATGCCGCAAAGGCAAAGAAAAAAGCTGACAAGGCAGCAGGCAAGGTAAAGCCTAAAAAGCCTTTATCAGAAACGATCGATATGATCCTCGACCTCGTCAAGGTCGCGGTCGGCAGATTCGGCAAGCATCTTCGCATCCGCATCGCGCGTCTTCACATAGGCGTTGCAACAGGAGATGCCGCATCAACCGCCATTCTCTACGGCGCTATCGCGCCTTCAGTTGCCTGCATCGCGGCATTTCTCGACTCAACTTCAACCCTTCGTCATCCCGCAAAGACAGACGTAGACATTCACGCAGATTATCTCTCGGAAAAGATGGTCATAGATATCGAGATCGGATTCTCGATATGCGTATGGCAGCTTTTCGACATTCTCTTCCGCACGGGCTTCAGGCTCACAAAACACTTGTAAAATAATATTTGATTCATATATGAAAGGATCTAAAGCTATGGCAAACGAAAACAAGCTTCAGGAAATCATCGCCGCGTCCCTCGAAAATATCCGTTCTATGGTTGACGCGAACACCGTTATCGGCAATCCCATCAACACACCTCAGGGTACTACCATCATCCCTGTTTCCAAGATCTCTCTCGGCTTCGCATCGGGCGGTCTTGATTACGCAAGCAAAACCGAAGAGGCTGTCCGCGCACGTCTTCAGAATTTCGGCGGCGGCGGAGGAACAGGTCTTTCCGTTGTTCCCGTAGGCTTCCTCGTAGTATCTCCCGACGGCTCTGTTGATATGATCAACGTAGGTATGGAATACAAGAGCGGTCCCATTGAGCAGGTTGCCGACGTTGTTGAGCGCGCTCCCGAGATCATCGCAAAGATCAAGGCATTCTTCGCAAAGGACGCAGAGCCCGATACCGAGGAAGAATAAGAATATCTTTTCACCTTCCGAAATATATTTTTGTAAGAATATATTTCGAGGTGAAAAATGAATATCCCGCGCAAGCTTATCGCGTTACTCCTCTCCGCACTTATGCTGTTGCCCACACGAGCTCAAGCCGTTTCGGGTACACCCGAATATCTTACCGCAGAAGGAAACCTGCCGACCGTTCCGCTTGATATCGCGACGTCGGCAGGCTCTGCGGTGCTTCTTGATGCAAGCGGACAGACAGTTCGTACTCTGTGGGAACAAAATGCAGACAAACGGCGCGGTCCCGCGAGCACCACAAAGATAATGACGGCTCTCATCGCCGCCGAGCGGATGCCGCTGTCGGCTAAGATCACGGTTACGAAGGAAGCAGTTGGAGTCGAGGGTTCTTCCGTCTATCTGACCGAGGGTGAGGTGTTCACGCTCGAAGAATTGCTCTGCTGTACTCTGCTTGAATCCGCCAACGATGCCGCCGTGGCAGTTGCGATTGCGGTCGGGGGAAGCATTGAAGATTTTGCCGCTATGATGAACGAAAAGTGCGCCGAGCTTGATCTTGTTGACACTCATTTCACAAATCCTCACGGGCTTGACGATGATGCGCATTACACGACCGCGCGCGAGCTCGGCATTATCGCCGCAGCGGCACTCGAAAATGAGGCTTTGCGCAAAATATTCTCTACATATAAAATGACAGTTGCCGCGCCCGACGGCGGTGTTCGTCTGCTTATCAACCACAACAGACTTTTGAGGTCGATTGAGGGTTGCATAGGCGTCAAGACGGGCTACACCAAGTCAAACGGCAGGTGTCTTGTTTCTGCGGCAGAGCGCGACGGATTGCGGATAATCGCGGTCACTCTCGATGACGGCAACGATTGGCACGATCACACTATGATGCTCGAGGCGGGATTTGAAGCTTATGAGCGCGTTGAGCTTTGCGAGTATACGAATATCACGTTGCCCGAGATAGACGTAACCAATGGCGAGCAATCCCGCGTCAGAACAGCCGTGACAGACAGTGTCTTCGTAACTCTTCCGAAAAGCGGAGCAAAGATCGAATGCAAAATTGATAGCATTTCTTCTCTTCCTGCCCCACTGTCACGCGGGCAAGGCGTTGGTGAAGTAATTTTCACTTGCGGCGGTAAGGAAATAGCTCGCGTATCACTTGTGACCGCCTACGCGGCGGCAAAGAAAAAAGAAAAAGGATTTTGGGATCGCCTGTTCGGATGAGTCCCTATATATAATATGGAAAAGATCAGACTTCAAAAATATTTTACCGATTGCGGCGTGCTTTCGCGCCGTGCCGCAGAACGCGAGATCGAGGCGGGACACGTTAAGGTCAACGGACAGATCGCCAAGGTCGGTGACAAGGTCATGCCGGGTGTTGATAAGGTCGTATGGAACGGCAGAGGCATCGTTTTCAAGCAGAACGTAGCTAAGCGCGTCATCGCGCTCAACAAGCCTCGCGGATACGTTTGCACGGCATCCGATGAGCAAGGCAGAAAGATCGTCACCGAGCTCGTTGAGGATGCGGGCGGCAGACTCTACCCTATCGGACGCCTTGATATGCAGTCCGAGGGACTTCTGCTTATGACGGATGACGGAGCATTTGCTAACCTTATGATGCATCCCAAGCACCATATTCCGAAGGAGTATAAGGTCAGCGTCAAGGGAAAGGTTGACGAAAAGGCACTTGAAATTCTCCGCTCCGCGCTCGTTATCGACGGATACAAGATCACGCCCGCCGAGGTCGATATCATTGACACGCAGAAGGACGGCGCTCGCCTGAATTTTGTTATTTTCGAGGGCAGAAACAGACAGATCCGCAAGATGTGCGAGGCGGCAGGACTCGAGGTCACCCGTCTGCGCCGGATAAAGATCGGTCCGATATCCGTAAACGGCATCGCACCCGGCACTTGGAGAAAGCTCCGCGACGACGAGGTTGCTTGGCTTCGCAGAATGGCAAAGCTGAAGCCCGAAACCAAATACGAAGAGGAATAATATCCACCCCGTCGGTGCTCCGCACCGACGGGGTTTTACAATATATTCCGACAAAAGTCGGGGTGAAACACTATATTTTGTGTTTTGTATGGTAATTTATGTCAATTATGCACAAATGCGACGGCAAATTTTTGTGCAAACTTTTTCGCATTCTCCTCTTGCAAAATTTGGAGATTTATGGTAAAATATTACTGTAAAAATTATCCAATTGGAGGAATAAAAACTTATGGAAAAGAATATCAAGATACTTATAGCAGACGAAAATGAAATTGATCGCCGCCGTACCGCAGACGGTCTTCGCCGTTCGGGATTCCATCGCGTTGAGGAAGCTCAAAACGGTGAGGAGGTCATCAACCGACTTGCCTCGGGCAATTACGATATTGTTATCACCGACGTATGGCTCTCAAAGCTCGACGGGATCGGCGTTCTCCGACAAAGCCGCGCGATCGACTTCGGCGGTGCACTGCCTCCCATCTTCATTGTAACGTCGGCGATATCAAATCAGAGCATTTTCGTTGATGCTATGAATGCGGGTGCCGCGCTGTGTCTTTTAAAGCCTCTCGATGCCGCAAGTCTTGCGGAGCATCTGCTTACTCTCAACCGCGACCGCTCGTCCCGCGAGGACAGAACTCCCGACATCGAAACACAAGTTACCAAGATAATCCACCAGATAGGAGTGCCCGCGCACATCAAGGGTTATCAGTATCTCCGTACCGCCATCCTCCTCACGGTCCGCGACAGCGACATTATCAATTCGGTAACGAAGATACTCTACCCCACCGTTGCAAAGAAGTATCAGACCACTACCTCGCGCGTCGAGCGTGCCATCCGCCACGCCATCGAAGTCGCTTGGGATCGCGGCGACGTTGATACGCTCAATTCCTATTTCGGATACACTATTCAGGATCAGCGCGGCAAGCCGACGAACTCTGAATTTATCGCGATGATAGCGGATAATCTACGGCTTAAATATAAGCTTTATAAATAAATCTCCCGAAAACAAGCATAAAAATAAAGCCTCGCGGTCGAGGCTTTATTTTTATCTTTTCTTTTTCCTCTTCTTCTCTACCAGCTCGTCGAGCTCTTCAACGGTGGTATCGGAGATCGGCTCGGTGCCGCCGGAATAGCGGGCGGCGGTGTAGGTGTCGAAAAGGGTGTGTTCGAGCTCTTCGTGCGCAAGGTCGCGCTCCATTTTGGCGGGAGTGAATTTCGGTTGAATGAAATATCCCTCGCGGATCTTTCCGAACATATACTCAGTGAAGATGAAGCGGACACGTGTGGCGTTATCGGCGTCATTCCACGGGTGCGGATTTTTCATACGGTTTTTGCGCCGTCTGCCTCCCGAGCGTTCCTTGAAGATGAAGTCGCGCTCATCCTCGCCCTTAACGCGCTTGCGCTCGATACCGAGCTTTTTGGCAACGCGCTTGATGATCTTGTCAAGATATTTAGATATTGCCTGCGAAATGCGATCTCTTATCCTTGCAATCCTCTCGCGCATTTTGCGGTCAAACATCTTCTTTAATGACTTCAGACCCAGATACAGTCCGCCGCCGAACATTAAAATAGCGGCAGCTTGCAAGAAGTAATTTCCTATTGACTCTGTAAACAGAACAGCACCGTAACCTATCGAAAAGGCATAAAGGAAGGTCAGGATAACTCTTATCGGCGAGAAACCGCGCGATTCTATGATCGCGGTGATCAGATCCTTTAACTTATTCATTGCCCGCCTCCTCGCTGAAGAATAGTTCGGGTAGCGAATAAACGCGCACGCCGTTGCCTCGGCGTTCAAGCTCAAAGGCGCGGGCATCGGTCTCGGGCGTGTCGCAGAGGACGAAGATCAGTATCTCCGCGCTGTTTTCGCCCGATTCAAGCAGCTCATCGAGGAGCGCGGGGAAAGAACCGCCGTCCGCCGCGCGCATCGCTGCCATAGTCCTGAAAATATCAAGCATGTGCGGCTCTCCGCCCTCAAGCGGGAAACGCTGGAACATCGTTCCATCCTGACCCTTGCAGTTGGCGTAGAAGCCTACGCTGTAGCCCTCGTAGACGGCGTTTCTGATGATATGCGCCGAATAGGATAGCGCAAGCTCTGTAAGCTTTTCGTATTCCTCACCGTCGATTCCGCAGTCGCGCTCGAGGTGATAATCCATAAAGACACACAGACGGCGTGCGGCGCAGAAATCGCGGTCGTTGACCATAAGAGGGGTCGCGCTTCTTCGAGAGCCGAGCCATGTCTTTGCGCTCGCCTTGAAATTGATCTGCGAGACCGAGTCGCCGAAGCGGTAGTCGCGAACTCCCGAAAGCGAAAATGGATCGGCAAAAAGCTGTCTGAGTGCCCTCTCCTCGCCCTGCATCATACTGACTGCGGGGAGCGCGGGATCAATTTCGAACGGGCGCGGATAGACGTATATTTCGGCGGGGCACTCAAAAACCTCCTCGCCGAGCTTCTTTTGCACCACCGCGCTTTGAAGTCTGTAATGTCCGCGTTTGAGGCAGGTCAGCTTATGGCGTCGGCGGATGCGCATATAGGGCCAGAGATTGAATCGGCTGATAAAATACTGCATTCCGTCGCGCTTCGGAGGCTCAAAGCCCGAAAGACGGAGCTCGTTATATAGGTAAGCCTCGATATCGACTGCGATCAGCGGGAAAAAGCCGTTGTTGACCACGGTTTCGATCAGCTCAACCTCGTCACCCGCATAGACGCCCTTTTCGGTGAACTCGCGCGAATAGGATATGTTTTTTAAATTTTTCTCGCGCAGACGGAGATATATCTTCCAAAGTATCCACAGAACGAGCGCGCTGACGAGTACCCAAAAGACGTACGGAAAGACGGGCGACAGCAGAAATCGCACAAAGCCTTCGATCAGCTTCGCGAGGAATCCGATGAAAACGTCAACTATATCCTTCATCAGAGACCTTCAAATACAGCTTCGGTGGGCACGCGGGTGGATTTTATGATATTGTCAACGATCTCGCCAACGGCGTTCTTGCGTATTCTCGCCGCAGATTCGATCATAATTCTATGCTCAAGCACGGGATGTGCCGCGCGCTGAATATCGTCGGGCAAGACGTAGGATCGTCCCGCAATTGCGGCATAGCCCTTTGCTGCCTTCATCAGAGCAAGCGCGCCACGGGGGCTGACGCCGAGGACAACGTGAGGGTAGGTTCTCGTTGCTTCTACTATGTAAGAAATATATTCCATAAGCTCGGGGCAGATATAGACCTCGGGAAGCGCACGGATCGCCTCGCAGAGCTCCTCCTCGTTTACAACGGCGGTAAGCTCATCAAGAGGGCTCACCTTATCAAAGCGCGCCAGAATATTTACGTTTTCGGCGTGGGAGGGATATTCCATTTTACCCTTCATCAGGAAACGGTCGAGCTGTGCCTCGGGGAGGGGGAACGTGCCAAGTGTTTCAACGGGGTTCTGTGTTGCAATGACCATAAAGGGATCGGAAATGCGCATAGTCTTGCCGTCGATGGTTGCCTGACGCTCCTCCATACACTCGAGCAGACCCGACTGCGTTTTGGGAGTAGCGCGGTTGATCTCGTCGGCGAGAAGAATGTTCGTGAATACAGGTCCGGGAACAAACTCGAACTCGGAGGATTTCATATTAAAGAAATTGATGCCCGTAATATCCGACGGCAGAAGGTCGGGGGTGAACTGAATACGCTTGAAATCACATCCCACGCTTGCGGCTAGAGATTTGATGAGCACAGTCTTGCCCGTGCCGGGAACGTCCTCGAGGAGAACGTGACCGCCGGCGAGAAGCGAGACACAGATCATATCTATCGTTTCATTCTTACCGACGATGACCTTACCTATATTTTCTTTAATTCTGTTGTATACGCTTGTGATAATTTCAATATTTGCCATATTAGCCTCCGTTTAATTTGTTATCTGTACCGCGCCCGCAAGCAATCTTGCGCTTGATTCCGCAATCTTTTCTACTCGCTCTTCACCGAGTATGTCGAAGACCTTTGCCATTATTTCTTCAACGCGCTTTTCATCCGGATCAAATCCGGTTCCGATTCCCGCGACGTGTCCTTCGTCTATCCACGAAAGAAGCTTTTTTCTGCGACGAAGATTTGCCATACCGATGAATGCAGAAGCATCTGCGATCGCGCGGTATCCACACTTGAAAAGATCCTCGGCGTAGCTTTCGGGATATCTATCAATATGAGCGATCAACACCTCGATGCCTACGGCTCTTAACGTTTCAAGAGTATCGATCAAGGAACCGTCCCATTCTCCCTCGGGCATATACGCAATCAGCGTACGCGTACCAAGAACCGTAAGCTCATCGATCGTAGGAATGTATTTCAGCCTTTCATCAACGTATACCTCGCATCCAAGATAGAGCGCAGGGCACATCTCGGGCATATGATAAGAGAGCGAAAGGAGCATACTTTCGCGGAAGTTGAGGAAGTCCTCTACACTTCTCTTTGCAGGATAGTATCGCGGAGTCAGCACGGCGGCATCCACCCCCGCATTATAAAGAGCCGAAATTCTTTCAGCACAAGCCTTAACGTCCCTCGATCCCTCTGCAAAAGCAGGCAAGAGATTTCCGCCAAGATCAATAAACATATTCTCTTGCCTCTCTTTCATAAGTGTATTATTATAATTATGAACTATTTTTTGCATTTTGTCAAGTCTTTTTGCGTAAAATACTTGTCATATTATAAAAAGAGTGGTATAATTATAATATAATATCACAAGGAAGACAAAAATGAAGCATATACTCCTTATCACAACGGGCGGAACGATTGCATCCGCCGCGGGTGCGGACGGGCTTGTTCCCACCGTTTCGGGTGAGCGTCTGCTCGAGCACATCCCCGAGGTGCGCGACGTTTGCCGCGTTAGTGTCACATCACTTTTCAATCTCGACAGCACAAATATGCGCCCGGAATATTGGCTGAAGCTCGCTATGAAGATCCGTGAGGAATATTTCAATTACGACGGTTTTGTCATCACTCACGGCACGGATACGATGGCTTACGCCGCCGCCCTGCTCCACTTTCTCATTCAAAACAGCCAGAAGCCGATCGTGCTGACGGGCGCACAGACACCTATGGAGAGCCGCGATACCGACGCTCGCGAGAATCTTCGCGATGCATTCATTTACGCCGCTGACGACGATGCTTGCGGCATACACGTTGTTTTCGACGGCAAGATCATCTGCGCGCCGAGAGCGCGGAAGAACAGAACGAGAAGTGCTAATGCATTCTCAAGCGTCGATTACCCCGAGATCGGATTTATCCGAGGGGGTTCGATGAGGTATTATATAAAAGAAAAATTCACCGAGCCCACCCGCTTTTATAATGAGATCGACACAAACGTAATGCTCGTCAAGCTCACTCCCGGTATGAGCGCGGATATCTTCGACTACGTTGCCGAGCGCGCTCACGCGGTCATCATCGAATCCTTCGGCGTAGGGGGACTTCCCTATTACGAGAATGATGAATTTGCGGATAAGATCGAGATGCTGATTGAAAAAGGCGTGCGAATCGTTATCACAACTCAGGTGCCTCACGAGGGCAGCGATATGTCGATATATCAGGTCGGTCTTCGCATCAAGCAAAAATACGAGCTCCCCGAGGCATACAGTATGACGACAGAAACCGTGCTTGCCAAAGTTATGTGGGCACTACCGCAGTCGAGAACCGCAGAGGAATTCGCAAAGATATTCAATACACCGGTGGGATGCGACATAATCTAAAAAAAACAAAACCGCTTGCGGCGCAAGCGGTTTGTTTTTATTTACTTTTCTTCTTCCTTTTTCTTTTCCTGCTTCTTCTTTTTCTTATGCACCAATACGATGATCAGTATTATGATTGCAGGGATACCGGGGAAAATAAGAAGTGTGGGGATCGCGGAAACGAAGAACACAGTAAAGTCCATCCAGCCTTCGCCGAAATTCTTCCAGCTTTCTACGAACGCCTCGGCAATTCGCTCGCCGAAGGTGGGCTCGTCATCCTTGATGGGCGTGTATTCAACGACCTCATCGATAGTGAGGTTGACGGTGGAATACGCGACCTGTCCGTCGTAGGATTTAAGGATTGCCTGATATTCCGCGATCTGCTGCTCGGTCTCGGAGATCTTCTTCTGGAGAGTGTACCAGAAATCGTAGTCCTTTGCCGAGTCGATCGAAGCCATCATTGCAAGCAGACTTTCGCGCTCGGTTTCGAGAGTCTTCATTCGTGCCTCAACGCTGTAATAAGCCTCGCTAACGTCCTGCTGAGTCGATGCGCTCGAGGTGACGTTGAGTGTGCCGCCGATCTGTGAGATAAATGCGTCAAGGTTTTCTGCAGGGATCTTGATAACAAGATGCGCCGTGCGGCTGTAGGAGCCGTAATGATTGTAGCTTGCGCCGTTCACGCGAGATTCGCTGATAAATCCGCCCGCCGCCGCTATCGAGGTATTGATCGCTTCCAGAGCATCATCATAGGTCTTGGTCTCGCCATAGACGGTGAAGGTGCGGATGATCTTGCGGTTTGTGCTGACGGCATTATCGGTAGTCAAGCTACCGTCGGGAGCGTAGGAAACGCCGCCTTCATAATTCTCATCCTTGGAATAATCTAATTCGGGATACGCCTCGTCATTTGCATAATTGCCTGATGCAGAGCAAGAAGCAAATAGGGGAATGATGAGCAAAGCCACCAGGACGAGAGCGAACGACGTGTATCTGATTGTCTTTTTCATAATAATTCTCCTTTTCTGCTATAATTTTATTATCGGTAAATTTATTATAGCACACTACAGCGTAAAAGTCAAGAAAAATGTGCGGTTCACCTTTTCGGCGAACCGCACTTATAAATTATTTAGTTAAGCTTTGCAAGTGCTGCTTCGATTGCAGCAAGGGTTTCCTTATACTTTTCAAGCTTTGCCTTCTCGGCTTCAACGACGTTTGCGGGAGCCTTTGCGACAAATCCTGCATTGGAAAGTTTGCCGTCGAGACGCTTGATCTCGCCCTGAGTCTTCTCGAGTTCCTTTGTAAGGCGTGCTCTTTCCTTCTCGGTGTCGATAAGCTCGGAGAGAGGCAGATATACGGTTGCCGCCTCGGTAACGATCTGTGCCGCATTATCAGCGGAGATAGCACCTGCAAAATCAGCGGAAACCTCAACCTCGGATGCCGATGCAAGACGAACGAAGAAGGGGAAGGTTGCCTCGGTGAAGGAATCGGCATACTTGGTCTCAAGATATACCTTTGCCTTTCTGGAGGGAGGAACGTTCATCTCGGTACGTCTCGCGCGGATAGCCTTGATCACGGTGATGAGCTTCTCGGTATGAGCCGCGTCGGTCTCGAAATCAAGAGCCGCATCGAACTTGGGATAGGTGGAGATCATGATGCTCTCTGCATCGCCCGCGTGAGGAAGTGCCTGATAGATCTCCTCGGTAATGAAGGGCATAAAGGGATGGAGCATCTTGAGAGTTCCTGTGAGGACGTAAGCGAGAACATTCTGCGCAACAAGTCCGCTTTCGCTTTCCTTGTCAGCAAGGCGAGCCTTGGAGAGCTCGATGTACCAGTCGCAGAAGATATCCCATACGAAGTCGTAGAGGTTGGAAAGCGCGATACCGATCTCGTACTTATCGAGCGAAGCCTCAACTGCCGCGCAGAGCTTATTGAAGCGGCAGAGGATCCACTTATCCTCGGGAGCGAGCTTCGATGCTTCGGGCAGCTCGACCTTGTCGATGGTGAGGTTCATTCTTACGAAGCGCGATGCGTTCCAGAGCTTGTTTGCAAAGTTACGGGCAGCCTCGATCTTTTCGTCCGAGAAACGCATATCGTTTCCGGGGCTGTTACCCGTTGCGAGAGCAAAGCGGAGAGCGTCTGCGCCGTAGGTGGAGATGATCTCAAGGGGATCAATACCGTTGCCGAGCGACTTGGACATCTTTCTGCCCTGCGCGTCACGGACGAGACCGTGGATAAGTACGGTGTCGAAAGGTATGGTATCGGTATATTCAAGTGCCGAGAAGATCATTCTCGATACCCAGAAGGTGATGATATCGTAACCCGTTACGAGGGTATTGGTGGGATAGAAGTACTTGAGATCCTCGGTGTTATCCGGCCAACCCATGGTCGAGAAGGGCCAGAGCGCGGAGGAGAACCAAGTGTCGAGGGTGTCGGGATCCTGAGTCATGCTGCCGCCGCACTTGGGGCAGGTGTCAACGTGATCTGCAGAAACAACGGTCTCGCCGCACTTGTCGCAGTAATATGCGGGGATTCTATGACCCCACCAAAGCTGACGCGAAATGCACCAGTCCTGAGTGTTCTCCATCCAGTGGAAATAGTTCTTATCAAATCTTTCGGGAACGAACTTGAT
Source organism: Clostridia bacterium (assembly GCA_017387685.1). Taxonomy (GTDB): domain Bacteria; phylum Bacillota; class Clostridia; order Oscillospirales; family CAG-272; genus CAG-390. The sequence goes on along the minus strand of JAFOEU010000002.1, from coordinate 129,358 downwards.
GCGACCGTCGCGAACAGCCTCGATAGCGGGCTTTGCGAGGGGCTCCATCTTTACGAACCACTGAAGGCTGATCATCGGCTCGATGGTGGTGCCGCAACGGTAGCAGGTGCCGACCTCGTGCTTGATGTTATCGATCTGACAGAGGTAACCGCCCTCTTCAAGATCCTTGAGGATAGCCTTTCTTGCCTCGTAGCGATCCATACCCGCATACTTGGGGTACGCATCGGTGATCTTTGCGTCTTCGGTGAGAACGACCTCCATCGGGAGCTTCTGACGGCGTCCGACCTCGAAGTCGTTGGGGTCGTGCGCGGGAGTGATCTTAACGCAACCTGTACCCTTATCGAGCTGTGCGTGCTCGTCGGCAACGATCGGGATGCGGCGTCCAACGAGAGGAAGCACGCAGTACTTACCGATGAGATCCTTATATCTCTCATCCTCGGGGTTAACCGCTACTGCGGTATCGCCAAGGAGGGTTTCGGGACGGGTAGTAGCGACCTCAACGTATCCTCCACCGCCAACGAGGGGATACTTGATGTGCCAGAAATGTCCGTCCTGCTCAACGTAATCAACCTCGGCGTTAGAGATCGAGGTCTTGCAGTGAGGGCACCAGTTGATGATGCGCTCGCCGCGGTAGATAAGTCCCTTCTTATAGAGACGCTCGAAAACGTCACGAACCGCGCGGCTACAGCCCTCGTCGAGAGTAAAGCGTTCGCGGGTCCAGTCGCAGGAGGAGCCCATCTTCTTAAGCTGGGAAATGATACGTCCGCCGTACTGCTCCTTCCAAGCCCAAGCGCGCTCGAGGAAGCCGTCGCGTCCGAGGTCTTCCTTAGTGAGACCTTCCTTGCGCATTGCCTCAACGATCTTCGCCTCGGTTGCGATGGAGGCGTGGTCGGTACCGGGGAGCCAGAGGGTGCTGTAGCCCGACATTCTCTTGTAACGGATAAGGATATCCTGAAGAGTATTGTCAAGCGCGTGGCCCATGTGGAGCTGTCCTGTGATGTTTGGAGGGGGAATAACTATGGAATAATGTTCTTTGCTGTAGTCGACTTCGGGGGTGAAATAGCCCTTCTCTGTCCACATAGCGTAGAGTCTGTCTTCAAACTCTGAGGGATTATAGGTCTTCGGCAGACCCATATTGATCTCGGAATTCATTTTTATCGTCCTTTCAAAAATTAATTACTAAATAAAAAAGCACAAACATCCCAAAAAACAGGACGCTTGCGCGCGGTACCACCTGTATTCGCGCCGAAGCGCGCTCTCTTATATCCTATCTCGGGGATAAACCGTTCGGGGCTACTTCTCTTCACTCCGACCGCTCCGCGGCGACTTCGATGGCTTCTTATACGGACTCGCACCAACCGTCCGCTCTCTGAAATAATACGCGCTCTACTACTCCGCATCACAGCGTTTTCATATTCATACATTATAAGTATATCATTAAATATGCGTTTTGTCAAGAGTTTTTTGAGATTTTACGGCAAATTTATCGTTTGTTAATCATTGTACTTGACTTTGCGGTCATAGTATGATATAATATATTATGCCGCACACAAAAAATCTACGCGGCAAAGAAAGGAACTATTAAACAAAACCATGGAAGGCGACCGATTATTTTGGCTTATTTTACTCCAGCTTGTGCTGATCGGCATCAACGCGTTTTTCGCGGCATCCGAAATGGCACTCGTTTCGATCAACGCTAATCTTCTCCGCAAGCAGGCTGAAGATGGCGACAAAAAAGCCAAGCAGCTATTGAGACTTTCAGAAGAACCCACCGCATTTCTCTCCGCTATTCAGATCGCGATCACGCTCGCGGGCTTTCTCGGCTCGGCGTTCGCGGCGGATAACTTTTCAGACCCGCTGACCGACCTCATTTACAATAAGCTCGGCTTCACTGTTATCGGAGAGGAAACACTTAATTCGATCACAGTCATCCTGATCACTCTTGTGCTCTCCTATTTCACGCTTGTGCTCGGCGAGCTTGTTCCCAAGCGTCTGGCTCAGAATTCACCCGAAAAGATAGCGCGTCTCGTTTGCCCCGTTGTATCGGCAATCAAAACGGTACTCAAGCCCATCATTTGGGTGCTGACCAAGTCAACAAACCTCTGTCTGCGCATCTGCCGTATTGATCCCGACAAGGAAAACGAGCAGGTAACCGAGGACGAGATCCGTCTTATGGTCGACATCGGTGAGGAAAGCGGAACTATCGACGGCACAGCCGGAGAGATGATCGACAATATATTCGAATTCGACAACAATACCGCGCGAAGCGTTATGACCCGCGCTATCGACGTTGTCACGATCTCGTGCGATGCTACCGACGATGAGATTTTCACCGTCCTCAAAGAAAGCGCATACTCACGCTACCCCGTTTGCGGCGAGGATAAAAACGACGTTATCGGTGTTCTTTACTCAAAGGATTACTACCTTGACCGTCTTTCACAAAATGAAAATAAACCTCTCGCCGAGCTTCTCCGCCCCGCTCATTTCGTGCCCGAGACCGTTCGCTGCGACGTGCTGTTCCGCGATATGCAGAAAAATAACTGCCACATCGCAATTGCAGTTGATGAGTTCGGCGCGGTCAGCGGTATTGTAACACTTGAGGACCTTGTCGAGGAGATCGTAGGCAACATCTACGACGAATACGATGACGAGGAAAAGGCAGAGGAAGAAAGCGATATCCTTAAGATTAAGGAAAACGTATGGCGCGTCGCGGGATCTGCAGAGCTTGAAAAGCTCGCCGACACGATCGGCTTCGAGCTTCCCGAGAATGCGGAATTCTCCACCCTCGGCGGTATGATAATGAACGAGCTTTCCGAAATCCCCGATGACGGCACGGCTGCGATCGAGGTCACCGCCTGCGGCTTACATATAAAAGTCGAGCGGGTTGAGGATCGACGCATCGAAAGTGCGATCGTAACGAAACTTCTCTCTTCCGAGGATAAAGACGAATAAATTTTCAGCGGATGCCGAGGCATCCGCTGTTTTTAATTATCTTCCCACATATTATACTGCGATCCGTCGTATCTCTTTGTTTCGCCCGGTTCGTTTAAATAGGGTGAATACATCATTATCGCCGAATTCTGCACGAGAAGTTGCTCATCTATCAGTTCTCCGTCAAGCGTTAACTTCTGCTTATAAAGCTCGTTGTGGCGTGTATATCCGCCCCAATATTCAAGGCGCATTTCGTGATTACGTTCAATAACTTCGTACTTTACCAACGGTTCATTTACGACTCGCCATTCACCGACGAGATCGTCCTTTTCAACAGTCAGGCAGAGCTGAAAGACCTCGTCCGTATCGTTGCGGATCATAAGGTCAACGTGAGGATAAAAGCAGGTCGCGCCACTTGCGAAGGGTTGGGTACGGTTGGCGTCGGGAAAGACGTCGTAGCCGTGGCGGTGGCGCTCGATAACTGTCAGAGGAGTGTGTGCCGTCATCCAGAAGATCATATTCGCAAGCTGACAGAGTCCGCCGCCGACACCGGGAGTTATCTTACCGTTTCGCAGTATCATTCCGTCAAGAAAACCTCGGCGGTATGTAGGCTTGCCGATAAGGCGCCAATAGCTGAATATCTCGCCGGGGCGAAGAAGAAGTCCGTCCATACGCGACACGGCAATTTTCAGATTCGTTACTTTATTTTCCTGCATCCACATTTCAAGATCCTTGAGCTTGCGGCGCATGGGAGTTCTGTGTGTGAAATACACGGCGGGCAGACGTTCTTCCTGACGTTTTTTCGCAAACTTATGCTCCATTGTGAGCCATTTGAGTCGTCGGCGCGCTCCGTAGTATGCGCAGCCGAGTTTAAAACGAAGAGGTGAGCGGTCAATCGTTTTTTCGGATCTTTTCATATTGGTTCTTCCTTTCGTTTTTCTTTATTATATCACATCAAAAGTATTTTTGTCAAGAATTATTATTTCGACTCTTTTCGCGTAAATATTCGGTTGACTTGCATTATAATATATGATATAATTAATTCAGTAAAAAGGAAGGAGACCGCCGATGGCGAACGTATTTGATTATATAAAATGGCGCGGAGACTTGACCTTTGAGCAGTCGCCGATGAATGAAATAGATGCGCTGATTTTCTGCGAGCTTTCATATATATTTTTTGACGGCATCGTTCCCGAAGACCCAAACGAGGGATACATTACACTTGCAGAAGCGGCGGAGATCTTCTTTGAACGAAACGCGGGGCAGGAGGAGATTTCGCTCGGCGAGATAGTTCCGAAAGAGATCGTTACGCTGTTCAGAATGACGGCGGCATCAAAAAGATTCTCGAAAATTCCGCTATCACACTTTGTCAATATAATCGACGATGAGACCGTCGAGCAGTTTTCCGCGATCTCGTTTTATCCCGATGATGAAACGGTTTTTGTTGCTTACCGAGGCACCGACGATACGATAACAGGATGGCGTGAGGATTTCAGAATGGCATTTCTCACTCCCGTACCCGCGCAGAAGCGCGCCGAAGAATATCTTCTCAAAGCATCGGAGGATGCAAAAAACATCTACGTCGCGGGACACAGCAAGGGCGGTAATCTCGCGCTTTGGGCGGCTATGAATGCGTCCGACGAGATCGCCGAGAGGATCGAAAAGGTATATAATTTCGACGGTCCCGGATTTCTTGATGACGTATGGGAGAGCGAGCTCTACGAGCGTGTTGCGGGCAAGATATCTACAGTCATACCAACGGGCTCGGTGGTTGGTCTGCTTCTCAAATACGATAAGAATTACCGAGTTACAAAATCGAGCGCGAAGGGATATCTTCATCAGCACGATGCTCTGACCTGGGAGGTCGAGGGTGTGGAGTTCGTCTGCGACGAGGACGTCGCGCCTGAGGTCAAGCGTGCGCACGAGGTCGTCGGCAAATGGATCTATTCTATGGAGCCCGACGAAAGGCGCGCGTTCGTTGAAGGATTTTTCGATATTCTCTGCTCCACGAGCGCCAAGACTGTCACCGATCTTGCCGCAAACCGCAGCACAGTCATAAAGGCATTCTCGAACATCGAGCCCGAAACCCGTCAAGCTCTTATGTCGGGAGTGAAATTCTTCCTCGGTGAGGGTAAATCTGCGATCTCCGAGTCGATCCGCGAGCTTCTGAAAAAGAAGTCCGACGAGGAGAAACCTACGGAAAAGAAACCCGAGACCCCAAAGCCTGACAAAAAGCTCAAAAAAGCGGTCGCGAAAAAGAAAAAATACAAACGCCGCCGCAATTCCGTCGCTTGCAGAATGCAAAGGGAAGCGATTTATAAGGCGAAAAAATCTATTAAAAAGTAAAAGAATCCCGACCGCACGGTCGGGATTTCCTTTTATATAATATTGATCTGACACATCTTCATTGTGGTCAGTGCGGCGGAGTGAGTGTCGGGTGTGACTCCGGCACAAGCGTCGGCTACCACAGAGACCTCGATCTCGGGGAGCGCCGCCTTGATGAGCATCGCATTGGAAACGACACATATGTCGGTGCAAAGTCCGATGAGTGTGACCTCGATATCCTCCTCACTTGCAAGCTTGACGATATGATCGCAAAGCTCGGTCGAACCGAATGTGGGCTTATCGATCACAAGACAGCCTTCAAGCGCGGGCGCGATTGCGGGGTGAATCTGCCAGCCGTCGGTACCTTTAATACAATGCGGTACGGGAAGATGCCTGCCCTCTCGTGTTTCCATATATTCATCGGGATGAGTGTCGCGCGTTGCGATTATATCTGCCTTTTCATATTTTGCGATCTCTCGCAATACGTTCGGGATGATCGCAACTGCTTCGGCAGTGCCGAGCGCGCCGTCGACGAAATCGGTCTGCATATCAATTACAAGCAACAGTTTTCTCATTTTGCACCTCAAATGAACTTCAGAATATCTTCAACCGTTTCGGCGATATACTTCGCGCCCGCGCCTTCAAGCTCTTCTCTGCCGCCGTAGCCGTAAAGAACGCCGATGCAGTCAAATCCCTGCTCGCGCGCGCCGTTTACGTCCTGATCGCGGTCGCCGACCATTATGCACTCCGCTCTATCGGTTACACCGAAATTCTCAAGGGCGTATGCGATGACCTGTCCCTTCTTTGCGCGGGAATAGTCCATCGTCGCGCCCGCAACGAGGTCGAAGTATTTGGTGAGATCGAAATGATCAAGGATCTGCTTTGCAAAGTGCTCGGGCTTTGAGGTAGCAAGGATCACCTTTTGGCCCATATCTCTGACCGCCTGAAGCATCTCGGGAACACCGGGATAAACGAGGTTTTCAAATATTCCGCGGTCGCGGTAATAAACTCGGTATTCCTCAACCGCCTCGAGTGCCTGCTCCTCGGAAAATCCGAAGTAATTCTTGAAGGACCACACGAGAGGAGGTCCGACGAAGCAATTCAGCGTGCTTTTGTCCTCGACCTCGATATTCCAACGCTTCAGCGCAAAAGCAACCGAGTTGGTGATACCGAGCGCGGAATCGGTCAGCGTGCCGTCAAGATCGAAGATAACGTATTTATATTCTCTGCTCATATGACATCTCCGTAAGGATTTTTATTTATTATATCATAATCTAAAGAAAAAATCAACATTCGACTTGACTTTTCCCGAGAAATGTGGTAAACTATTAAAGCATTAGCGGGTGTGTGCGGAAGCAATTCCACCTACGGCGGAATTGGCAGTTTCGATGGCGAGCGCGCCCGGTGGGCGATGAAGCGAGCCTGAGAAAGCGCAGCAACAACGAGATTTGCGACCGACGGGAGCAAATCGACTATGTTGCAAGCCGTCTCGCGCAATTATAATTAAATATCTTTACTCGCGGGTGTGGCGGAATTGGCAGACGCGCAAGATTTAGGATCTTGTGTTAATTCGTGCAGGTTCAAGTCCTGTCACCCGCACCAAACCAAGGCAATCCGAACCTGTTCGGGTTGCCTTTGTTTCGTTTGGATTGTAATGGTGAAGAACCTCTTGCTGTTGCTCCGCAACAGCAATCATTTGCGCGCTACCGCCGCATTTCGTTTCATCATCTAATTATGCGCGCAAATATAGGTTCTGACCCCTGTCACCCGCACCAAATAAGCACCGTAATTATGATACGAAACCGTGTCGTAAAAGCGGTGCTTGGTTTTTATCGGGAAGCCTTGATTTATAAGGCTTTTCTTGTTTTTGGGGTTAGATAAGTATTTCTATCAAAATTATCAGGTTTCGTTCTACTGATTTTTGAGAATTTAAACTTCAAAAATGTGAATATGATAATTATTCTGAAACTTTACAAAAGATAAGTGTCAGAGTGTGCACCGCATCATTTTTTACCATAACATAGCAGATTTTTTAATATAGATTTTTTATGACGTGAGAAAAACATTAATTTTTTCAACACTTCTTGTGTTTTATTAAAAAGTGTGGTATAATATTTATAACACTTTATTGGAAACAATCATTACAGGAGAGATTATTATGAAATGCAAGGTTTGCGGTGCAGAAAGCGGGAAATATCCATTATGCCGCGCGTGTAATATCAAAAAAGAAAAGGGCGAGATAGTTAAGTGCAACAAATGCGGCAATTGGCATTCAATAGTTGCTCCATGCATTTTTCCCAATCCTAATAACAATGGTCGTGATTTCGTTTACGAATCCAAAAATGTTCTTATTAGTCGTTCTGAACAGGAATATTTCAAGTCTATCGTAAATTCATTACCAACGGGTTATCATGTATTCCCGCAAGTTAACTTAGCTTCTTTTATTATCAAAAACGATGATTCGCCGTTTCATAACGAATTATTCAGGAACATAGATTTCTTAATAACCGACGAAAATTTCAAACCGCTAATCGTAATAGAAATTAACGACCAAACCCATCTAAATTCAGATCGAAAAGAACGCGACGAAAAGGTTAAAAACATTTGTGATGAAGCTGGTATTCCTGTCGTAAAATTTTGGACTTCTTACGGGGTTAACGGTGCTTACATAAAGACAAAAATCAATGAAACTATATCTTCGTTACCGATAGCGCGTGTTCATCATTTCTCGCAAAGCGAAAAAAAACCGCAAGTTACAACTATTACTCCATCGGAAACACAACAGCATCCATCATATATTCCACAAAGGAAGCGATCAAATGGCTGCTATGTAGCAACTTGCGTTTATGGTTCATACGACTGTCCTGAAGTTTGGACGCTTCGCCGCTTCCGCGATAATACTCTGGGTTCAACTTGGTATGGACGCGCTTTCATTCGCACATATTATGCAATTAGCCCTACGCTCGTAAAATGGTTTGGAAACACCACATGGTTTAAGAAAATGTGGAAAGGTACACTTGACCGGATGGTTAAGAAACTCGAAAAAAATGGTGTTGAAAACACGCCCTATGAAGATAAACATTGGTAATGATTGCTTGTTTGTATCTTCAAAAAAAGATAAGTGTCCCTGTCAGCACCGCTTTTTGCACCGCCTTGGCAGTCATATCCAAATTATAATCAGTATTCAAACAAAAATGCCCCAAACGTTTTCGGGGCATTTTTGTTTCGTTTTAAGTTATTCCTGATACAATCTAACAATTCCAAGCAAAATCTCAACCGCTTTATCCATTCCCTCAACGGTGATATGCTCGTACGGACCGTGGAAGGCATAGCCGCCGGTGCCGAGGTTGGGACAGGGTAAGCCCTCGAAGGAGAGTCTTGCGCCATCCGTTCCGCCTCTGATGGGCTTGATGATGGGCTCGAGTCCTGCCGCGAGGGTTGCGCGCTTTGCTGTCTCAACAACGTGGAAGCAGGGGCGGATCTTCTCTTCCATATTTCTGTACTGCTCCTTAAGCGCAAGGGTAACAGTTCCCTCTCCGTAGGCTGCATTGATCTGCTTTTCAATCTGACGGGCTAACTCACAGCGCTTTGCGAAGGATTCCGCGGAGTGGTCGCGAATGATATATTTAAGGGTTGCGTGCTCCACGCATCCCTCCATATCCGTCAAATGGAAAAATCCTTCATAGCCCTCGGTTTTGGACGGTATCTCATCGGCGGGCAGAAGCGAATTGATCTCCATCGCTATCAATGAAGCGTTGATCATCTTATCCTTTGCAGATCCCGGATGAATATTGAAGCCATTGATCTCAAAAAGAGCACCCGCGGCGTTAAAATTCTCGTATTCAATTCCGCCCTCTACGTCACCGTCCGCGGTATAAGCAAAGTCGGCTCCGAAGCGTGCCACGTCAAAATGATCCGCGCCCTCTCCGATCTCCTCGTCAGGAGTGAATGCAATACAGATCTTTCCGTGAGGCAGATTTTTCTCAATCAAGGTCTCCGCCAAGGTCATAATCTCGGCAATTCCCGCCTTGTCATCTGCTCCGAGAAGTGTCTTTCCATCGGTAACGATCAAGGTTCTTCCCTTCAACTCCGCAAGATGCGGAAAATCGGAGCGTTTGAGAATTCTTCCCTCTCCCAGCTCTACGTCCTCGCCGTCATAATTTTCAATGATACGGGGAGAAACGTTTTCTCCGCAAAAATCGGGAGACGTGTCCATGTGAGCTATAAACCCGATAGCGGGCGCATTCTCGCATCCCTCGGTGGCAGGGATCGTCGCGTAAACATAGCAGTATTCATCGCACTCAGCCGAAATTCCCAGAGCTTTCAGCTCATCGACCAAAAGGTGTGCCAAGGCAAATTGGATAGAGGAAGACGGATGTGTTCCGCTCATCTCATCGCTTGTCGTATGCATTCTTGCGTATTTTAAAAATCTTTCGTATGCTTTCATAGTTCCTCCGTTTTTGATTTGTGAATCAATAGACGTATTTTTTATAATTATATCACATTATCTATCATTTTTCAATCCCGAAAAATATATCTACAGTAAATTCAATCAGATTTCTTCGGCAAGACGATGCCTAATATACAGCACTTTTACGTCGGGAATCGGATCACCATAACAATTTGGATTTATCATTATTAATTTATAGCACTTTTTTTCCAATATCCCTTGCAATTCTCAAAATTATATGGTATAATTAAGCAACATTTGTCTATCAATTTCACAAGAGGTATAAAAATGAAGAAACTTAAGGTTATCGTCATTGGTCTCGGCAGCAGAGGCACTACTTATGCAAAGCACGGCTTTGACGCTTGTCCCGAATTCGAGCTCGTCGGAATTGCCGATCCCGATCCCGTGAGAAGAAATTACGTTAAGGAAAAATGTCAGCTCGACGATTCCGCTTGCTTTGAAAACTGGGAGGATATTCTTGCTCTGCCGAAGTTTGCCGATGCGGCTATTATCGCAACGCAGGATCAGATGCACTTCGAGCCCGCTATGAAGGCTATCGAGCTCGGATATCACCTTCTGCTTGAGAAGCCCGCTGCTCCCACTCCCGAGGAGTGCTACAAGATCGCGGACGCGGCTAACAAAAAGGGCGTTCACGTTATCGTCTGCCACGTGCTCCGCTTCACTCCCTTCTTCCGCACGCTCAAGAAGATCATCGACGACGGCAAGATCGGTAAAATAATGAATATCGTTCATCAGGAAGGTGTCGGAAACATCCATCAGAGCCACAGCTACGTCCGAGGCAACTGGCACAAGGAAGCCGACAGCACTCCTATGCTCCTTGCCAAGAGCTGTCACGATATCGACATTCTTCAATGGCTTCTCGGTGAGAAGTGTACTCGCGTTCACAGCTTCGGCTCGCTTACCTATTTCTGCGCGGCGAACAAGCCCGAGGGCGCGCCCGAGTTCTGCTATATGGGCTGTCCCGTAGGCGAGAGCTGTCCCTATAACGCGGTAAAGATCTACGCCTCCGAAAAGTCCTCTTACATTGGCAGAGCATCCAAAAAGCACAATCCCACCGAAGAGGACGTTCGCCGCGTTCTTACCGAAACCAACTACGGACGCTGTGTATTCGGTTGCGACAACGACGTTGTCGACCATCAGGTAGTAAACCTTGAATACGAAAGCGGCGCGACCGTTTCCTTTACTATGAGTGCCTTCAACAAGGGCGGCAGAAAGATCCACATTATGGGCACTAAGGGCGAAATTTATGCAGGTATGGCTGACAAGACGGTAACGCTTTACGAATTCGAGACCGGAAAGAAGAGCGAAATACCCGTTTCGGATGCGGTTGCGGACGAGGAGATCACCGGCGGTCACGGCGGCGGCGACAGAGGAATTATGCGTTCCTTCTGCCAATATCTCTGCGGCACGTACACGGGCAACTCCGTGACCGAGATCACCACCTCCATCGAAAACCACCTCGTCACCTTCGCGGCTGAAAGATCAAGACACGAGGGCAGCGTTGTGACGATTGAGGAATATATCAACGAATTCAAGGATTAATCGATTCGGATAAAAAGGGGCAAATACTGCTCCTTTTTATTTGTATTTTGCTTTATCGCGTTGACATTTTCCCCATAGTGTGCTATAATGAACCCGAAAGACTTATGCTTCAATTTTTATGAATGCGAGGGATATCTGTATGAAAAAATACGTTTTGGCATACGATCTCGGTACAAGCGGTGTCAAGGGCGCGTTGGTCACGCCCGATGGCGAGGTTGCTTTTACCGCTACGGTTTCTTATCCGCTCTATACGGCAGAGGGCGGTATCGCAGAGCAGGAGCCGTCGGATTATTGGCAGGGCGTTTGCTCCGTCACACGCGCCGTGCTCGAAAAGGGCAAAGTTTCGCCCGATGCGGTGATCGGAATGGCTCTCGATACTATGTGGAAGGGCATTATTCCCGTTGACGAGGCGGGACGTGTGCTTCATCGCAGTATCATTTGGCTCGATTCGCGCTCCGTGGAGGAGGCGCGGATTCTGAACGAACGGTTCGGAGAAGGTACGTTCACCTCGGCAGATTATTGGCCCAAGCTCTTTTGGCTTCGCCGAAACCGCCCCGACGTATTTGAGAATGCCGTCACGGTTTTCGAGGTCAATTCCTATATCAAGTGGCGTGCGACCGGCGTGGCATCGGTGGATGAGGGCAACAACTTCGTGCATTCAACCGACCCCAAACTTGATGCTTTTTACGCCGAGCTGATGGCTTTTATGGATATCCCGCGTGAAAAATTCCCGCAGGTCGCGCCCTCGTGCGGTCTTGTGGGACACGTTACAGAGGAGGCTTCCCACGAACTCGGTCTGCCCGCAGGCGTGCCAGTTTTCGGCGGCACAAGCGATATAAATGCAATCGCCATGGGCGCGGGTACTGCCGCTGTCGGCGGCGTGCATATATATTTCGGCTCGTCGGGGTGGATCGGTTACACTCTTGCACACGAATTCAAAGAGTTGTACTTCTCTCCATTTGATAATAAGAGAGATGTTCACATAATGGGTTCGCAGGCGATCGGACTTTCCTACAACTGGGCAATCGATCGTTTTTACGGCGAGGAAAAGAAGGCTCTCGGCGACGGTATTTATGCCCTGCTCGATCAGCAATTGTCCGAAATCCCCGCGGGCTCGGAAGGAGTTTTTGCGACGCCGTGGTTTTACGGTGAGCGTCCACCACTCTTCGGCAGAGATGCAAGAGGTAATTTTCTCGGTCTCGGCGCGATCCACGACCGCCGTCATATGACTCGCGCGGTGATGGAGGGCGTTTGCTATCAGCTCAGAATGGGCGCGGAATATAACGCCAACATTGGACGTCCCTTGCCCGACAAGGTACGCGCCATCGGCGGCGGTTCTTGCAGCGGAATCTGGATGCAGATACTCGCAGACGTGCTGAACGTAACCATCGAAGTCCCCGCCGCAACCCGCCACGCGGGAACACTCGGCACGGCATATTGCGCCCTCGTTGGTCTCGGGCTTTGCAACGACGTAGAGGACGCCGCAAGCCGCGTGAAGATCGCAAACGTCTACAAGCCCAACCCCGAGGCGGTAGCCGCTTATGAAAAGGGATACCGTACTTTTGAGAAGATTTATAAGACGCTTGCGCCGTTGTTTTCTGAAACATAAATACTGATTAAATGACAAATCTTGATTCCAAAATTAAGGAAGCCTCCCGCACAGGGAGGCTTCCTTATTCGTCTTGTAATGAATTCAACAAATCGATTATTTTTGATCTAACCAATTCTATCGGCCCTTTCAAAATCATTTTTACTCTTATATCATCTATTTCACTTAAGTAACTAATCATTCCATCAACGGTCTGATATTTCAGTGAATATGTTAATTTTTCCTTAAAGGACTTTTCAGGTTTAACAATAGTTTTTATTGTAGGCGCACTTTGAGCTTGCGGTTGCGCTTTCTCTTTCTCCTCTACTTGCTGTCCTTGAGTTTTTTGCTCTTCATTCTCATCAAACACGGAAGGTTGATCTTTAATCCAGTACGCAATAACTTCAATGTTGGCATCAATATTGTTATTTGTTTTTTTATTTTCGCAAACAAGTTTAGCAATATCAATTACCTTTTGGTTCGTATCACACGACCTTACAATCAATTCCCCGAAACCATACAAAACCCAACTTGAACTCCAAGCAATATACGGTCCAAAAATTATCAAACACCAAGCACCGATATTATCCACATCGGTTTCTGACATCCAAATGATACCTACAATTATTGCACTAATTGCTTCCACAAAAAAAGTTGCTTTCGCTAAACCTTTGATTTTTCCACCAATGTTATCATACATAACGATAACCTCCTTAAAAAATATAAAATAAAAAGTGCGCCTACCGAAGCAGACGCACAAAAACGCAAACTCCGATAGTCGCCAAACTAACTTTACGTGAATTATGAGTGCAGTATACATTCATTTGCCGTAAGAGGAATTTGCATTTTATCAAATTCATCGACAAATGAAAGTATACCCAAAAAAGAGTCTACCTATCCCCATAAATAAAGATAGTACACCCATTCGTTCACGTTTATTAAGTTAGTTTGGCTTCTTCATTATACACCATATTTTATTAAAAGTCAATACAAGTTCCAGTTTTTATCAAAATTTCTCTCCTTTTGTCCCTTTCCGCGATGAAAACTCTGCTTTTTTACTTGTCAGGACTTGAAAAATGCACGCAAATATAGTATAATAATACGGTATTATTTTTGAAAGAGGAGATTTTAATGTCTACCGAAAAGTATATGACTGACTTTGATCGCTGGCTTGGATTTGAGGGTATTGCGCCCGACATCAAGGCAGAGTTGATTTCTATAAAGGATGACAAAAAGGCTATTGCCGAGCGTTTTGCCGCCGAGCTGGAATTCGGCACGGGCGGTATGCGCGGTATTCTCGGCGCGGGTATCGGAAGAATGAACATCTACACCGTTATGCGCGTCAGCCTCGGTTTTGCAGAATATATCAAGAGCCTTGGTGCTGATGCCGCAGAAAAGGGCGTTGTTATCTCGCACGATAACCGCCGCTATTCGCGTGAATTTGCGCTTGCGACCGCGGGTGTTTTTGCCGCCGCGGGTGTTCGCGCTTATATCTTCGATTCGCTTCGTCCCACGCCTATGCTTTCCTTCTCCGTTCGCAAGATGCGCGCGGCGGGAGGGGTTATGATCACGGCTTCGCACAATCCGCCCGAATATAACGGATACAAAATCTACGACGCAGAAGGCTGTCAGCTTTCGCTTGAAGAAAGCGAGAAGGTTATCGCGCTTGTAAAAGAAGTTAAGGATGAGCTTGCCGTTCCTTGCCTCACCCTCGAGGAAGCGGGCGATAGGATCGTTATGCTCGATCCGTCGATCGATGACGAATACGCTATGCGCGTTGAAAATATCTCGATCTCGCGTGACAGAGAGAGTGCTGCAAAACTGAAGGTCGTTTATTCGCCTCAGCACGGTACGGGTAACGTGCCCGTTCGCCGCGTGCTTGCCGATTGCGGTTATGAGGTGATCCCCGTCCTTTCGCAGTGTGATCCCGATCCCGATTTTTCGGGAACTGAATCTCCCAATCCCGAGTCGCCTAAGGCTTACACCGAGGCTCTTCGTATTGCGAAGGAAACCGCAGCTGATATCGTTATCACCACAGACCCCGACTGCGACCGTCTCGGCGTTGCCGCTCTTAATAAAGACGGCGAAATGGTGCTTATGACGGGTAACCAATCTGCGGCTGTGCTCCTTGAATATATACTTTCGCGCCGTACCGATGACTCTTCCCTCCCCACCGACGCTTATATGGTGACCACCATCGTAACCTCCGATCTCGGCGACCGCATCTGCGACAGATACGGAGTTAAGGTCGAAAAGACCCTCACGGGCTTCAAGTTCATTGGAGAGAAGATCGCGCGCCACCGTGCCGAGGGCAATTACGGCTTTGTTTTCGGCTATGAGGAAAGCTACGGCTGTCTGATCTCTGATTTCGTTCGCGACAAGGACGGCGTTCAGGCTTCTATGATGCTCTGCGAGGCGGCGGCTTACTACAAGAATTACGGCTTGACCCTTATCGACGTCCTCGCCGCTATTCACGAAAAGTACGGCTATTTCCTTGATTCGCAATCGAACTTCTACTTCCCCGGACTCGACGGCAAGGCGAAGATCGCGGCACTCACCGCAGGTCTGCGTGAAAACGCTCCCGCAGAGGTCGGAGGCGTGAAGGTCATAAAAGTTGAAGACTACCTCTCCGACGAGACGAAAGCCGCAGGCTTCCCCGCATCCGACGTTCTCCGTTTCATCTTCGAGGACGGCTGTTGGGTTGCCGTTCGTCCCAGCGGAACAGAGCCGAAGTGTAAGTTCTACTACTGCGTTTGCGCACCCGACAAGGCAAGTGCTGAAGAAAAATACAAAGCACTCAAGACTGCCTTTGAACCTAAAATATAAATAAAATAACACCCCGTTGTCAATTTTTTGCATATTTTTGCAAAATCTCTTGACAGCGGGGTAAAAAAATGATATCATAATGTTAACTATATTTTAGAAAGGAATCTATACAATGAAAAAGATCCGCATCTTTGCCGGCATTATGGCACTTCTGATGCTCGCGCTCTGCTTTGCTTCTTGCGCCAACACTCCCGTTGACCCTGAAACAACCACCGCAGGCGAGAATGCATCCACCGAAGCTCCCGTAGCAGGCTCTACCGAACCCGCAGAAACCACCTACCCCGTTGACGAAAACGGTTACGAACTCGACAGACTTCCCGAACTCAACTACAATAACGAGGAATTCGTTATTTTCACCTGGTCCAACCAGGTAATGTGGGAGTGGAACGAGGATGACACCACCAACGGCGAAAAGATCCACGACGCTATCTATGACCGTCAGGTAAGAACCGAAGAGCGTCTCGGCCTCGACATCGTTCTCTCCAAGCAGAACGGTGACTGGAGCAACCGTAACTCCTTCATCACCACTGTTGAAGCTAACGTTTCCGCAGGCACCAAGGATGCTTTCGACCTCGTCGGTCAGTACACCCCCGCTGCTCCTATCGGCGCTATGAAGGGACTCTACCATGATATCTCCGAGATCGAGTATCTTGACTGGGAGCGCCCCTGGTGGCCCTCCGATATTCAGGAGTCCTGCCATATCAACAACAACGTTTACTTCACCACCGGTGATATTACCGGTACACTCGTACGTAACATTCACTGCATTATCGCTAACCTCGATCTTGCTGAAACCCATCAGCTTCCTAACCTTTACGAGCTCGTAAACAACATGGAATGGACTATGGATAAGTTCGCAGAGGTTGCTCTCGGTACCATTCAGGGCATCAATCCCGATGGCTCCGCAGCTTACAGTGTAACCTTCCCCAACAACGTTGAGTACGACAGCCTTTTCTATGGCGCAGGCTTCCGCTTCGTTGAGCACGATGCTGACAACAAGCTTGTTATGTCCGACGAGCTCACCGGCGACCGCCTCGAGGCTTGGTTCCAGACCTGCCGTAGCTTCCTCTTTGATAACTCGGACGTTGAGATCCTCGCTATCAACGGTGCAAACGGATTCACATCCGGCAACGTTCTCTTCCACTGCGGTGGCGTTTCTGACGTTCAGAACTCCCTTCAGGAGGTAAGCTTCGACTTTGCAGTTCTTCCCTTCCCGCTTTACGACAAGGATCAGGAAGAGTACTACACCATTACAAGCTATTGGCTCAGCCTCTTCTCCATCCCCGTCAATGCACCCGATCCCTCTATGTCCGCAGCTGTTCTTGAGTGTCTTTCCTCCTACGGCTACCGCTACCTGACTCCTGTTATGTATCAGGAAGCATTCCAGTACCGTTACCTCGATACTCTTGAGAACGCGCAGATGTTCGACCTTCTCCACGATACTCTCGTATTCGATCCCGGTCGTCTCTTCGCAGACCAGCTCAACTGCTTCGCGGCATTCCGTCAGGCAGCTCAGGAAACCGGAAGCACCTCTTGGAGCAGCTACTATGCTACCAACGGTAAGCTTTGGTCCAGATCACTCGGCAAGATCATCGAAACTCTCGGTTAATTACATAAAAATAACACCCGATCCGTCGGGTGTTATTTTTACTATAAAAACAATGTCGCTTATACCACAAAATATGCAAATCGCCGTTTTTTCAAAAAAGTATTGAAATAGATATATTTTTGTAGTATAATAATATTGGGAAAAATTTTATACAAAGGAAGATAAACATGAGAAACAAGTCCGAACATCCCATTATCACAGTTATCGGCTGCGGTATGATGGGCTCCTCCATCACCTGGCCCGCTGCTTACAACGGCTGCAAGATCCGCTATGTAGGCTCTCCCCTTGACGGCGAGATCATCGCGCACGCTCGCGCTACCGGTGAGCATCTCACCCTCAAGCGCCCCATTCCCGCAGGCACCGAATTCTACACCGTTGACGAAATGGAAAAGGCTCTCGAGGGAGCAGACCTCTCCATCTGCGGCGTTTCCAGCTTCGGTCTTGACTGGTATCTCGATTACGTAATTCCGCGCCTTCCCGACGGCGTTCCTGTTCTCTCTATCTCCAAGGGTATGATCCACCTTGGCGAAGGTAAGATGATCTCTTACCCCGAGCGTATGGAAGAGGTTGCTGCAGCTTGCGGCAAGAAGAACATTGACTTCTGCGCAGTTGGCGGTCCTTGCACATCCTATGAGCTTGCAGACCTCGATCCCTCTTGCGTAACCTTCTGCGGCCGTAAGATCGAGCTTCTCCGCGAGATCCGCGATCTCTTTGAGGCTCCCTACTACCACGTAAGCCTTTCCACCGACGTTCGCGGTGTTGAGTGCGCGGTTGCTCTCAAGAACGCTTACGCTCTCGGTGTATCTCTCGCTATCGGTATGTCCTACAAGCGCGAGGGACGTGAGTTTGAGCATTACAACTCTCAGGCAGCCCTCTTCGGTCAGGCTGTTCGCGAGATGAGAATTCTCTTGGGCCTTTGTGGCGGTCATCCCGACAACATCGAGCTTGGCGCAGGCGACCTCTACGTTACCGTATTCGGCGGCAGAACCCGTAAGATCGGTACTCTCCTTGGAACCGGCATGAGCTTCAAGGACGCTATGGATGCTCTCAAGGGTGTTACCCTCGAGTCCATCGCTATTGCAGGCAGAACAGTTGAGGCGGCTAAGACTCTCGAGGCTATGGGCGTCATCAAGGCTGACGATCTTCCCCTTCTCTACCATATCGGCAGACTTCTCGACAACGAGACCGGCATCGACGTTCCGTGGAAGAAGTTCGAAAAGGAAGTTTATTAATTTATACATAAATAATCCCGAGGCATATCGCCTCGGGATTATTATTTAGTCTTCAAATGCCTTCATAAGAGTTTCAAGGCTTTTCTTGATTCCCTTGGAGCGCGCTTCAACAAGAGTGAGGAATCCCGAGGGATTTGTAGAAAGAGTAGTAACGCGGAAGCTCTTTGATGTGTAGTTGCTGAAATGAGCCGAGAAAAGTCGTCCCATATCGAAGGATACAGTACCGCGAAGAATATCGTACATTCTCGAGGACTGCGCATCGTCAGCGTATCTCTGCTTCATAGTTACCTCAAATACCGCGGGAGTTACGCTGCGATAGTTCTCGGAGCCCATCGCCTCAAGAGTTGTAACAGCGATATCTGCGAGCTTGGAATTGTTGTTTACCGCATAGATCGAGAAGGAGTTTCCAAGGTTGGTTTGATAATCCTCCTGGGTTGCTTCGAACTTAGGAACGGGAACGATTCCGCAAGCAAATTCAACCTTACCCGTGTCGGCATTATCCTGTCCCGCCATAATAAGCACGCGGTCTACGTGGAAGATCGACTGCTCGTTGAAGAATATTCTTCTTGTTTCCTTATCATCGCCGTGGTATACACCCTGACTCAAGAGGAAATTTCCAACCATTTCGCAAGCATCTGCACAGCGCTGGCTATCCCATTTTTCGGAGATTCGAAGTCCGCCATCCTCTGTCTTTTCAAGCGAGGTAATTCCTGCAGCGGTCTGGAAGGCGTCGATATCGGTCTCATAAACCGAAATACCGTAGGAAGCGTTTTCTGCAGAGCCGTCAGCAGCGGGAGTGTAAATCTCCTTTGTCAGATTGAAAAGCTTTTCAAAGGTCCACTCGTTCGCATCAACCATATCCATAGGAGTCTGCTGACCGTTATAATAAGCGTTGTAAAGCTCCTTATTATAAAGAACGGCATCCATAAACCAAAGAAGGCTTGTTGCAATATCACCGGTGCAGAAAAGCAACTTATCCTTGATTGTACATTCGGTTGTCAACGCCTCAGGCCACCAAGGCTTTTCGACGCTGAAGGTATCGTAATCAAGAAGATTTGCGGTCATACCGTTAATCGCAAGCAAGGGTACTGCACGGCTGTAGCCGGAATAAATATCATAAGCATTATCCGAATTCCAATCGTTTTCAGCCTTCTTATTCCATTCCTTGTAGAAGTCGAGAGATCCCTTCTCCTGAACGAAATCGATGGTGATGCCGAGTCTTTCCGAAACCTTGATATTTCTGTTATATATAGCGTGATCGATCGTGTTTCCGCCATCCTCGGAGAAGAACTCCTTCATTCTGTGGTCTGACCAAATAAAGAAGGTTACAACTTCGTCAAAATTATACTTCTCTTCAAGATCGTCGGGCTCATACTGAGTAGTCTCTTCTATAACGACAGTTGTCTCCGCGCTCGGTGCTTCGGTAGCAGCCTCGGGAGCGGTGGTTACTACATCCGTACCCTTAGTTTCTGCACAAGAAACAATAGAGGGGAGGATCATAACGAGGGCAAGAATTGCTGTCAGTAATCTGATGTGTTTTTTCATATCTCAACACTCTCCTTAATTATTTGATATAAATATACCATACAAACGCAGAATTGTCAAGACAAAAGCAACCCTATTATAGACAAATATTGCTATACAAAAAGACGGGCAGTAAACTGCCCGTCAATTATATGAGCTGATTAACCAACGTAAATGGGGAACTTTGCGCAGAGCTCTGCAACGCCCTCGGCGATGGAAGCCTTCTTGCCCTCGAAATCGTAAACGGTATCTGCGATGAAGCCGGCGATCTTATCCATTTCCTCAAGACCGAAGCCACGGGTGGTAACTGCGGGAGTACCTACGCGGAGACCCGAGGTATAAGCGGGCTTCTGGGGGTCGTTGGGGATCGCATTCTTATTTGCAGTGATGTGTACCTTATCAAGGTTTACCTCAAGCTCACGTCCGGTCATACCGGTGTCACGGAGGTCAAGAAGCATAAGGTGGTTCTCGGTGCCGCCCGAAACGAGCTTGATACCGCGATCGTTAAGACCCTTAGCGAGACGTGCAGCGTTTGCTACAACCTGCTTCTGATATTCAACGAACTCGGGACGGAGTGCCTCGCCGAGTGCAACCGCCTTTGCAGCGATGATGTGCATAAGGGGACCGCCCTGAGTGCCGGGGAAGATCGCCTTGTCGATAGCGGTTGCGAACTGCTCGCGGCAAAGGATGAGACCGCCGCGGGGACCGCGGAGAGTCTTGTGGGTGGTGGTGGTTACGATATCTGCATAAGGAACGGGCGATGGATGAACGCCTGCTGCAACGAGACCTGCGATATGAGCCATATCGACCATAAGGTATGCGCCAACCTCGTCTGCAATCTCACGGAACTTTGCAAAATCAATAATTCTGGGGTATGCGCTTGCGCCCGCAAGGATCATCTTGGGACGGCACTCGAGAGCCATACGGCGTACCTCGTCGTAATCTATAAGGCCTGTTTCGGCGTCAACACCGTACTGATAGATGGTGAAGTACTTACCCGAAATGTTGATAGGCAGACCGTGGGAAATATGTCCGCCGTGTGCGAGATTCATAGAAAGAACCTTGTCACCGGGCTGAAGAAGTGCAAAGAAAGCCGCAAGGTTTGCGTTCGCACCGGAATGAGGCTGAACGTTTGCGTGATCTGCTCCCCAAAGCTTGCAAGCACGGGTGCGAGCGATCTCCTCGACCTCATCAACGAATTCACATCCGCCGTAGTAACGCTTGCCGGGATAACCCTCGGCATACTTGTTGGTAAGAACGCCGCCCGCTGCAAGAAGAACTGCCTCGGAAACGATATTTTCGGACGCGATAAGCTCGATGTTACCGCACTGGCGCGCAAACTCTCTGCCGCACGCCGCGCCGACTTCGGCGTCGAAATCCTTTACTCTTTCAAAAAACATATCAATGTCCTCCAAATAAAATATGCTTAATTGTATCACATTTTGCAAGTTTTGTCAATAGGAAATTGCAAAAAATACACGCTTGACACAAACAAATGCGTCAAGCGTGTATTTTATTAAAATATTAGTCGGTGTAGCCCTTCATAATATCCTTGATCTTGTTGTTGATAACTCTTTCACTTCTCTTGAGTGCGGAGAGGAATCCTGCGGGGTTACCGGAGAGACAAGTATCGCTGAATACCTTTGCAGGGAGCTTTTCGGTTGCGTAGTAGTAAAGCTGTCCAACGTCGAAGGAAACGTTTTCCTTAAGGATATCGAACATACCTGCAACCTGAGAGTCATCGGTATATCTTACCTTCATTGCAACCTCGAATACAACGGGAGTTACAGCGCGGTAGTTCTGAGATGCCATAGCCTCAAGAGTGGTAGCGGTTGCTTCCATTTCCTTGGACTGTGCATTGATAGCGTACATGGTGTAGGGGTTACCGAGGTTGGTCTTATATTCCTGCTGAGACTTATCGAACTTAGGTACGGGAACTACGCCAACGGTGAAGTCAAGACCTTCGCCACCGGTATCGGTACCGGGGATGTTGAATACACGGTCCATGTGGAAGATGGACTGCTGAGTACGGAAGGTGGTTCTGTCATCGTTACAGAGGATACCGGTAAGCTTCATTGCGTTACCAACGGTCTCACAGATATCTGCGCAACGCTGGCTGTTCCACTTCTCGGAGATACGGAGGCTGCCATCCTCTGCCTTTTCGAAGGAGGTGATGCCTGCACCGATCATGAATGCGGTAATGTCGGTGGAGTAGATAGTAGAACCGTAGAAGTCGGTAATATCCTTCTGACCGTTGTTATCTGCATCTATGTAGATATCCTGAACGAGGTTAAGGAAGGACTCGAGGGTCCAGTTATCCTCATCTACCATATCCATAGGAGTCTTGCCGCCATTCTTATCAAGAATGTGAGCCTCATAGAGATCCTTGTTGTACATAAATGCTACCATGTACCAAAGCATACTGGTTGCGATATCACCGGTACAGAAATAAAGTCTGTCATTGATGGTGCACTCGGTGGTAAGAGCCTCAGGCCACCAGGGCTTTTCTACGTTGAAAGCTTCCTGCTGGAGAAGGTTTGCTGCCATACCTCTGATGGTAAGGAGCGGGATGGTACGGCTGTAGCCTGCGTAGATATCGTACTCGTTATCTGCAGCCCAGTCGTTTTCAGCCTGAGTAAGCCAAGAGGAGTAGTCGCCGGAGTCGCCGGGAGCCTCAACCCATGCGAACTCAACGCCGAGTCTCTCGGTAACAGCGATGTTACGGTGATAGATAGCGTCGTCGATAAGGTCGCCGGTCTCGTCGGAGTAGAACTCCATCATGCGCCAGTCATCCCAAATGAAGAAGGTAATGGTTTCGCCGAAGTTGTAGGTTTCATTAAGATCGTCGGGAACGTAAAGAGTTACTTCCTCGGTTACTTCACCCGACTCGGTAGGAGCCTGAGTCTGAGCGCCAGAGGGAGCTGTAGTGTCTTCGCCGCCGGTGTTAGCGCATGCTGCAAAGAGAGAAAGCATTGTTGCAAACACAAGAAGCAGTGTTGTCAATTTGACGTACTTTTTCATAGTAGCCTCCGTTTTTATTAGTAATATCATTGTAAATTCGCACGGAAATACTCATCCGCTTCGCATTTGCAATCATACTTTTGTTGCGGTAATTATACCATAATCCTTCGATTTTGTCAACCGATTTGATCAAATTTCGGCATTTTAAATAGATATTTCCTGTCAATTTGTTCATTTTACACAAAGCCACCCGACGAACGTTTTTTCGTCGGGTGGCTTTGTTTATGGATTAATCACCGTAAGCCTTCATCAGGTCGGCGATACCTTTTTCAATAAGTCTTTCGCTTCTCTTGAGAGCGGTAAGGAAGGAGGTATAGCTTGTAGAATTTGCGGTATTCGGGAAGAGGTTTGCGGTCACGTCACCGAAGCTTGTTCCGTAAAGCTTACCGAGGTCGAAGGATACGCCTTCCTTGAGGATGTCGAAGACCTGAGAGGTCTGAGCATCGTCGGAATATCTTACCTTCATTGCAACCTCAAACACTGCGGGAGTTACGCTGCGGTAGTTCTCAGATCCCATAGCCTCAAGGGTGGTTACAGCTGCCTCGAGATTCTTGGAGGTGGCATTAACTGCATAGATAGTGTAGGGGTTACCGAGGTTGGTTCTGTACTTTTCCTGGTTGTTATCGTACTTCGGTACGGGAACAACGCCGCAGGGGAACTCAACCTTATCCTCAGAGTTACCGTTATCTACGCCCTTGATAAGGAAGATACGGTCCATATGGAAGATGGAGGTACCGTCAAAGAAAGGTCTTCTGGAGTCGGAGGTAGCGGAGAAAACGCCGGGCTGCTGAATGTAGCTTCCGAGAAGCGCACAGATATCAGAGCAAAGCTGGCTGTTCCATTTTTCGGAAATGCGGAGTCCGCCGTCCTCGGTCTTTTCGAGGGAGGTAATACCCGCACCGATCTGGAAAGCGCCAAGGTCAGTGGAATACATGGTACAACCAAAGAAGTCACCCTTGTCCTTCTTACCGTCCTGGTTATTATCTATGTAGAGATCCTTAACCATGGTAAAGAAGATATCCATCGTCCACTCGTTCGCAAGAACCATATCCATAGGTGTTCTCTCGGTGGAAATGTTGGATTCGTAGAGTTCCTTATTATACATAAAGCCGTTCATATACCAAAGCATACTGGTTGCAATATCGCCGGTACAGAAATAGAGCTTATCGTTTACGGTACACTCAGAGGTAAGCGCCTCAGGCCACCAGGGCTTTTCTACGCTGAATGCCTCGTGATCGAGAAGGTTGGTGGTCATACCCTTGGTTGCCATAAGGGGAGCGGAACGGCTATATCCTGCATAGATATCGTAAGCGTTATCTGCCGCTCTGTCGTTCTCTGCCTTCTGGATCCATGCCTTGTAGTCACCGGAATCACCGGGTTCTTCAACGAATTCGAGAGTGATACCAAGTCTTTCGCTGACTTTTACATTTCTGTGGTAGATCGAGTCGTCTATAATATCACCGGTCTCCTCTGCGTAAAACTCGGTCATACGGTAGTCATCCCACATCAAAATGGTGATAGTGGTGTCGAAATTGTACTTTTCGTCAAGACAGTCGGGAGTAAAGAGAGTGATCTCTTCGGTGACGGGAGCTTCGGTAGCATCGTTTGCGGGTGCTTCGGTAACTGCGAGCTCTTCGGTAGTTTCCTCGCCTGTTGTTTCTGCGCAAGCAGCGACAAGTGCAGTAAGCGTTACAAGCGCTAACAGCATGGCAATAATTCGGATTGTCTTTTTCATAATATTCCTCCGTAGAATTAATTAGTTGCCTTATTATAGCATAATAAATGTTTTTTGTCAATGTTTTTTAAATATTTAAAACCCGCCCCATTGTGGGGCGGGTTTACTGTAGGTCAATTATTTACCGTAGAACTCCATAATGGTGCCGATACCCTTTTCAATAACCTTCAGGTTCTTCTTGATATTAGAGAGAAGACCTGCGGGGTTACCGGACAGAGCGGTAGTTCTGAAGAGGTTTGCGGTACCGTTCTGGAAGGTGGAAGCGTAAAGACGACCGATATCGAAGGAGATACCCTCGCGGAGGAGGTCATACATTTCAGAGGTCTGAGGATCGTCGGTATATCTGACCTTCATCGCTACCTCGAATACTGCGGGAGTAACGGTGCGGTGGTTAGCAGAGCCGATAGCCTCGAGAGTGGTAACTGCAGCCTCGAGAGCTTTGGATTGAGAGTTTACTGCATACATAGTGAAGGGATGTCCTACGTTGGTGAGGAAGGATGCCTGCTCGGTGTCAAACTTAGGCTGAGGTACAAGACCGTATGAGAACTCGATCTTGCCGGTCTCCTTAGTATCCTTACCTGCTACGATAAAGAGACGGTCGGTGATAAAGAGAGCGCGCTCCTCGTAGAAAATATTACGGATAGAGGTCTTATTGTTATAAAAAACACCATCAGATTTAAGGAAGTTGCCTACAAGCTCGCAAGCATCAGCACATCTCTGGCTGTTCCATCCTGCGGAGACTCTGAGTCCCTTTTCTTCATCCTTTTCGATAGAGATAATACCTGCACCGGTCTGGAATGCATCGGCATTGGTCTCGTAAAGAACGTAACCGTAAACGTCTGCATCATTCTTCTTCTGGTCGCCGTCATCTGTGTAGATATCCTGAACCATAGAGAACAGCTTCTCCATAGTCCATTCGTTTGACTCTACCATATCCATAGGGCTCTTCTCTTCGGGGAAATACTGCTTGAAGAGCTCCTTGTTATAGAAAGTACCGATCATCATCCAAAGGAGGTTGGTGGAGATATCGCCGGAACAGAAATAGAGCTTGTCGTTGATGGTGCACTCGGTTGTAAGAGCCGCGGGCCACCAGGGCTTATCTACGCTAAACGCCTCATGCTCGAGAAGGTTAACGGTCATACCCTTGAGGGTCATAAGGGGCGCGCAACGGCTGTAGCCTGCGTAGATATCAAAAGAGTTATCCGCCTGCCAATCGTTTTCCGCCTTCTGGATCCACTTGGTATAGTTGTCAGAAGCGCCTTTGTCCTCAACATACTCGAACTGAATGCCGAGACGGTCCTCAACAGCGATATTACGGTTGAAGATAGCATCGTCGATGACGTCACCGGTCTCTTCCGCATAGAACTCCATCATAGTGTAGTCAGACCACATAAAGATGGTGATGGTTTCGTTGAAGTTGTAGCTTTCCTTAAGATCGTCGAGAGCGTAGAGAGTCTGCTCGGCGGTAGTCTCAACTGTGGGAGCCTGAGTTTCGGCAACCCCCGCTTCGGTAGTGGTTTCGACATTACCGGTTTCAGCGCAAGCGGCAACCATACCGGAGAGAGTAAGGAGCGCCATAATCAGCGCAATGATTCTGATGTATTTTTTCATATTCTTCACCTTAATAAGTTATCACTTTCTCTTTTTGAATACGATAGCGGAACCAAGAAGAGCCACGATTGCAACGCCGCTTGCAATAGCGGAGCCGCATCCGCCCTCGGACTTGGGAGCCTCGGTTTCGG
Source organism: Clostridia bacterium (assembly GCA_017387685.1). Taxonomy (GTDB): domain Bacteria; phylum Bacillota; class Clostridia; order Oscillospirales; family CAG-272; genus CAG-390. The sequence goes on along the minus strand of JAFOEU010000002.1, from coordinate 102,812 downwards.
GTGCCTTGGTAGCCTCGGGAGCGTTGGTCGCAATGGGAGCCTCGGTGGTTTCAACAACAGCCTCAGTGGTCTCTGCGGGAGCTTCGGTCTCGGGCGCCTTAGTGGTTTCGGGAGTGGGAGCCTCGGTAGTTACCTCTGCAGTGGTCTCCTCTGCATTCTCTACAAAGTAGTCAATAAAGGAAGGAGTGTTTGCAATAGCTGCATCAACATCGATAGTGGGGTATCCTGCTACAACGTCATCAACCCAAACTGCGGTAGAGTTGCCCTTGTTGAGCTGTTCTGCAGTAAGAAGAGATGCGGCAGCGATCTCCATAAAGGGCCATTCGTTAAAATATGTATCCTCGCCAAAGGAGGGGAGTTCTCCTGCGGGAACGTAGTAAACGTCATTGAAGAAAATAGTATCAGCTACCCAACCGATAACGACACCGTTACGGATAGAGGTGGTGTTATTTGTTAATTCAATGTCGGAAACGAAGCAGTTAAAGATATTGTATTCGGTATTGGGGTCACCTGCCGAAACAGCAGCGTGAGCCGCTTTACCGATAAGACCGCCGAGGTTGGTCTTTTCCGCGTGGCTTTCAGCCAAAGCGGTAAATTTAACGCCTACAACGTAGCAGTTTGTAACGTCGGTAGCAAGGCTGCTTGCGCCCAGACATCCGATGATTCCGCCTGCAGGAGCCATACTTGTTCCGCAAACGTCCGCGGTAAAGTTCTTAACGGAACAGCCGTCGATAACGGTTGCACCCGAGCATCCCGCGATACCACCAACGTAGTGGTTCTTGACCTCTGCCTTGGGGTACTCGTCGATGGATACCTGACCGATATAAAGATTTTCTACCGAGCAACCGGTGATGCGGAGCTGACCCTTAGTAGCACCGGTCGTAGCGGAACGGCCTACGATACCGCCGGGCTGAGTTGCGTAAATTTCGGAGTTGATTACTCGGCAATTGATGATAGCGGCGGAACCCGTTTCTTTGGTGCAGGAAAGAAGACCCGCTACGGTGCCTCCATACTTAAGAGAGATAACCTTTGCGTTCTCGATCGTAAGATTCTTGACAACACCGTCACAGATTCTGCCGAAAAGTCCGCCGTACTGTGCGGAGGAATTTGCGGGATCGGTCTTTACGTTAAGTCCGGTGATGGTATGTCCGTCACCGTCAAAGTTGCCGAAGAAGTATGTCTTTGCAACTCCGATTGGAGTCCAGAGTTTGCCGCCGAGGTCGAGGTCTACGGCGAGTTTGAAATACTGTCCTTCGAAGGTAGTAACACCGTCATTGACCTGCTTTGCTACGAAAGCGAGATCATTTTCGCCGGAAATGATGAATGGATCGTACTCAGTACCCGAGCCAACAAGAGCGGCGGAAACGGAAGTTCCGTCCCAAGCGGCAGATGCCGTGGGGATCATAATGACAGTCATTGCTGCAAGCATTGCAAGAGCAATGAGCATCGAGGTAAATTTTTTCATAATTGAAATACCTTGCCTTTCGTAATTAAAAATATTTCTATTTTCAGCCGTGTGAACGCACAGCAAAAAATCTTAAAGATTTACGAGATATTCCGCGATCTTGTAGGAATACTCGACAGCGGGCTTCTTGAGCTCGTCGGGGAGACGCTTGGTTGTCGAGAGCTCGTAGACAAATCCGCCTTCGTAGCCGATCTCCTTGAGGGTCTGCATAACCTTCGCCCACGGAACTGTTCCCATAAAGGGCATCTGGTGGAGGTCAACGGTGCCGATGTTATCGTCGATGTGGGTGCAGACAAGGTCCTTCCCTACTCTGCGCAAGGGGGCGATGCCGTCGTTATAAATGCGATTGGCATGTCCGGTGTCCCAGCAAATACCGACCTTGCGGTCGCCGAATGCATTGAGGATCATTTTAAGCTCGTCAGGAGTTACGCCGAAGCGGCGTCTGCCGTCAACGTCGCACATATTCTCGAATGCAAATCCGAGTCCTCTGTGAGCGTACTTTTCATACAAAGGACCGTAAACCTCGAGATTGTATTTGGTGTTGAACTCAAGATCATATTCACACTCGATCGCTTCTTCAAGCGGATGCATTACTGCCCACGGAATTCCGAGTCTTGACGCAATATCGAGCGAACGGTCGAGCATTTTAGCAAAGAACTCGTTCTTTTCGCATCCGTCCTCATCAGCCGATTTGCGGCGGCAAAGAGGCTTGGGATAAACGGGATGGCACTGAACGAAGGAGATTCCGAGCTTTGCCGCCTCGTTACCGATATTATCGGTGAAGCGCTCCCAGTTTTCATCCTCGCAGAGCTCAAATTTATTTCTCTGCATCGGGCACATACAAAGATCCATAACCTCAAATCCGATCTCGCGCAGACGGCGCATTGATTCAACTACGTTTTCTTTTCCGGGTCTGTATTTATAAAACAGATTGGTCATCGTGCCCGGCTTTAATACTGACATATTACACCTCCGAAATATAGGGGAACCGACTGTTGAGGATATTGTTCACCTAAACCAATACATTATAAATTATACAACAAGCGGTATAATTTGTCAACCTGTTTGAGGAAATTTCAAGATTTTTTCAACCTTCCTATTAAGCTTATCAGAGCCTCAATAAACTAAAACCGCTATGCATAATTATTTTTGCGGACATAACTTGCATTTTTCGATTTTATGTGATATAATATCATACAACAATATTTTTCTGTTGAGGCGGCATTATGGAAGCAATAAAACGTCTTGGATTCGGCAAAAAGAAAGCAATGGATATGACTCACGGCAGCATAGCGAAGAACATAATCATCTTTGCCCTTCCTCTGCTCGTCGGCAATCTTTTTCAGCAATTATATAATCTTGTTGACACTTGGGTCATAGGTCAAACGGGCAATACCGCGGCATTCGCGGCTGTCGGAAGTGTCGGTCAGGTCATCAACATACTCATAGGCTTCTTTCTTGGATTTTCAAGCGGTGCGGGCGTAATCATATCGCAGTATTTCGGTGCAAAGGACGAGGAAAAGGCAAACAAGACGGTTCACACGGCAATGGCTATGACGCTCGTTATGGCTGTCATCTTCACGATCGTCGGAATCCTTATGACTCCGTTTGCCCTCGATCTGATACTGCAGACAGACGGTGCGGGTGATGCAAATCCTGTATTTAAGGAAGCAAAAACTTACCTTACCATATACTTTGCGGGCGTTACCTCGCTGATGATCTACAATATGGGCGCGGGATTTCTCCGCGCGATCGGCGACTCGCAGAGACCGTTCTACTTCCTTATCGCCGCTGCCATCACCAACACCGTTCTTGACCTTGTGTTCGTATTTTGGCTCGATATGGGCGTTGCGGGAGTTGCCCTTGCAACGGTTATCGCGCAGACTCTTTCAGCCATTATGACACTGATCGCGCTCTTCAAAACCGACACTTGCGTTAAGCTTTACGTCAAGAAGATCCGATTTGAAGCATTTTACCTCAAAAAGATCGCCAAGGTCGGCTTCCCTGCGGCAATTCAGATGGCGATCACGTCCTTCTCCAATGTTTTCGTTCAGTATTACATAGCAGGGGCAACAGTACCCGGCGGACTCACCTCGGGTGAGGATATGCAGACCGTCGTTCTTGCGGCTTGGACGGCATATTCGAAGATAGACCAATTCATATTCCTGCCTATTCAATCGATAGGACTCGCAGTTACCACCTTCGTCGGTCAGAACCTCGGCGTGAACGATACCAAACGCGCAAAGAAGGGCACTTATCTCGCTCTCGGAATGGCGTTTGTTTCAGCAGTTGCGATCATAATCCCGATCATGATCTGGGCTCCCTTCTGGACCTCGATCTTCAATTCCAATCCCGACGTTGTAAAGAACGCGGCGATCCTCTTGCGCTGTATTTCGCCCTTCTACGTTTGTTGCTGTGTGAATCAGGTGATTTCGGCGGCGCTCAGAGGCTCGGGCAATACTACCGCGCCGATGGTTATAATGCTTGCCACCTTCGTCGGCTTCAGACAGCTTATGCTCTTCGTTATCTCAACATTCATTTCGGGCAATCTCGTTCCGATCGGTATGGCATACCCCCTCGGCTGGCTCGCCTGCGCAACCACTCTGCTCATTTATTTCAGCAGATTCAATATGTCAAAATCAAGAATAGTTAAGTAAAAGAAACGCCGCCGCGCTTGATGCGCGGCGGCGTTTCTATTGTTATCAGTGTGCGAAGTTAAGCTCGTTGAGAACCTTACCGTCTGCGGTGCGTACTGCGAGAACGCATCCGCGCCAGTAGTCCTTCGAGTTCCAGTTGCAGGCTGCAACCTCGAGGGTTACCTCCTGTCCGTCATAAGCCTGAAGCCAGCTGTACTGTCCCGAGCCCGAGCAGTAGAGGCTGATCTTACTGTTGCCCGAAACGAGGTTTACGCTCGTGGAGTATCCGCCGCCCGTGAATTCAACCTTTGCCTTGAGAACGAATACGGTGGTCGAATAGTCGGTCTTGGGATCGAGCGCGTAGAAGTCGGCAACGGTCTTATCGATTACGAAGAAGGAATCCGCGTAGTTGTGAGTGCCGTAATAGTTTGCAACTACCTTGCCCTCTGCGAGATGGCTCTGACCGAAGTATGCGTCGCCGCCCTTGGTCTTGACGGTTCTTACGCCCTCGATAACAACCTCGTTACCGATCTTGATGCCGTCGAATACGCTCGCATCGCAAAGAACTGCGATGATACCCGTCTCGTCGATGAGGTAGAAGCCTGACTGATTTACGAGCGAGGGTCCGACGATACCCTTGACGGTGACCTTGGTATCAGCCGCGGATGCGATCGCATCCTTGACGGTGATCGCGGAAATGCTCTCGGAGGAGGTTACGGTGAAGGTGATATCCTCGGTGTAGGTCTTGCCGTTATGCTCAGCCTTAACGGTTACGACCGCAGTACCTGCGGAATTGCAATGAAGAACATTCTTGCCGTTTTCATTTGAGATGGAAACAACAGAGGTATTGCTCGAGGTATAAGTAAACTTGATACCGCTGAATCCGATGATATCGGAGGATGCGCTTTCAAGAAGCTCAAGCGCGGGATCGCCCGAGAAGGTGGTAGACTTGAACTGAGGAACGGCGTAATACTTGACCGCAAATTCTGCGGCGTTGACGCTTGCGGGATCAAAGCCCTCGTCGATCACAGCAACGGGAAGGAATCTCCAGAAGCAATCGGAAGCGGTGGACTTTGCGTTAAGTGCCATTACGTAAACGGTGCAGATCTTACCGTCGAACGCGCGGAGCCACTCAAAATCGCCGCCGTTGCACTGGGAGTAAGAATAGGTTCCGGTCTCGCCGTCGAGATCGAAGATGTAGTAGTTGGTAAATCCGCTGCCGGGAACTTCCTTGATGAGCGCGGTAACCTTGTAGAGGATCGAGCTTACGTCCTCGGTGACGGGAGTGTCAACGATGGTCTTTACGGTAGATTCGGTGATCCATGACTTATCAAAATCGTGGTTGCCCTTATCGTTGGAAATGAGCCAAGCGGCGGTGAGCTGGTTGCAGCCCTTATAGCCGAATTTCTGCGCGTTTGCCTGCTCGGTGTCGAGAACCCACCAGGTCTTCTCTGCCGCAACGGTGATCTTGTTGCCCTTTGCAACGGTAGCCGCGAGGTCGCCGTCGTAGAGGTAAATCGAGCCTGTGTTGTCAACGAGGATAACGCCGGAGGGAACCATACCGGTCGCGTAGGTAATAGCGGCAACAACGCCCTCTACCTTGACCTTTGCGCCCTCTGCGGCATTGCGCGCGTCCGCGATGCTCATAGAAGTGTAAGCGGACTCGTCAACGGTGTTGTGCTTGAACTCAACGATATACGCGCTCTTGATCTCATAAGTGCCGTTGAAATTCTGAACGGTGCAGTAAAGCCTGACCTCGTCGCCCTTGACGGGTTTGTCGGTCATATTCTGATAATCGGTCTTGCCGTCAGCGCTCTTGCTGTTGTAAACCGAAATGCTGCCGGTGGAGTCAGCGATAACCATCGCGCCGTATGTCGCGTTGGTGACAGACTCGATCTTGGCGGTAACGTAGTAGCGTCCCTCGGTGATCTGATTCGAGGAAAGAGGAAGAGCGAGAAGCTCCGCTACGGTGAGAGCGGTATCAAACGCGGGAAGCTTGGGAGCCTCGGGAACGTATCCGTTCGCCTTGAACTCGATGATCCAGCCGCTCTGGATCTCCTTGGTGTTGCCCTTGTAATTCTGAAGAGTTCCGTAGAAAAGGACCTCATCACCGACTACGGGCTTTTCGGTAAGCGAGCTGTATCTTACGGTTCCGTCCGCGCTGTAAGAGCCGTAGACCATAATCGAGCCGGTCGAGTCCTCAATGATCATCTGACCGTACTGCTCGCTCTGGAGCTCTTTTACGATACCGCGGATGTAGTATCTTTCGGTGGAAGGAGTTTCAACGTACTTTTCGCAAAGCGTGAGTGCTTCGGCGATAGTGATGGTGTTGTAGACCTCCGTAGGCTCTGTGGTGTCCGCAGGAGCTTCTGTGACGGCATCCGTATTTTCAGCCGTTGTGTCCTCGGCGGGTGCCTCGGTGGTGTCTGCGGGAGCCTCCGTATTTTCGGTTACGGGAGCGGTTGTGTCTTCGCTCTGTGCCTCTGTGCCGCAAGCCGCAAGCATAGTGAGCGACATAGCAACGAGAAGGAGAAGAGCCGTAATTCTTCTGAACGTCATTTTCTTTTTCCTTTCGGTATTTTTAACCTCAATATTATACTCTATGTTTTTCGACTCAATAAGACGAAAAAGCATAGTTTTTATTAACAAAAGAGCACCTTTTCAAAAAAGATGCTCTTTAATAAATCATTTACTTAATTTCGCGTATACCTTCCAGCCATCCGCCTCGCTGAAGCAAGCAAAAATACCTGTCGACGCATTTGAAATCGAGGTATAGCGGAAAGGAATTACGATATTTCCGGCGGTGTCAATAACGCCCTTGATGCCGTCGGTGTAGCCTACAACGGCAAGCCCCTCGATAAAGGGAGCTGCATAGGTGTAGATAGGCTGTGCTACCCAATAGCCATCGCGGTGATAATACCCGTATCTTCCGTCACGCTCGACAAGAAGAACGCTGTCGGAGTAGGAAACGAGATTGTATCCCTCAGGAACGACCGCTACCTGCTTGCCACTCGTATTAACGAGAACCTCATACTGCTCCTCGTAAATGTCGGGCTTGTGAGGACGGATCTCAACTACGCGCATACGGATAAGCCCGTCATTGAAGTAATAATGACCGAGCATATATTCATCGCGTTCGAAGGGCTCGGTATAGTACTGAAGACGGTAATAAGAACCGCCCGAGCTGCTTGCCTTATACTCGTTATAAAGATACACAGCAGAGTTGCCGCTCGTATTGATGATCTTAACGATGCCCTTATCGTCAACCGTATAAGCACGATTCTCGCTGAAATTATACGCCTTAGCATACTTGAAATCGGTATTCCAGCTTATAGTGTGGGTAATATACTGATTCTTGGTGTACTTATTGGTGGTAACCTTTGAGGTATCGATCTTCGGCTCGCTCGCGCGATAGGTAAATCGGTAAGCATCGTAGACGAGGTCGATTGTAATTCTGTCGGGAACGCCGTCTTTATCCGCATCATCGTTGCTGACGATAAGGCTTCTCGGTTGAGGTCCCTCGACGGTAGTTTCCTCGGTTATAACGTGGGTGGTAACTTCGGGAACAACTGTAGCTTCGGGTTCTATCGTAGTTTCGGGTTCCGTTGTCGTTTCAGGTTCTGCTGTCGTTTCGGGTTCTAACGTAGTTTCAGGCTCGCCCGTTGCTTCGGGATCGACCGTTGCTTCGGGATCGCCCGTTGCTTCGGGATCAAGCGTTGTTTCGGGTGATTCGGTTGTTTCGGGCGGCTCGGTTTCTTCGGGAATCACGGGAACCTCTGTAGTAATTCCGTTTATTGCAATTCCTTTAATTACCTCTGCAAGCTTTTCTGCGAAAAGTCTGTTGTAATATTTTCCGGGTTGGAATTCCTGCGCTATCTGATTTGCGAATTTCGGGTAGGTAAGATATATCTGCTCCGCAAGACGGGAGTCAACGCCGTATCTCGTATAATAGCTCGTTGTATCCTTCATAACGAAGGTCTCGGTGATCGTCTGAACGGTGCTGTATATCTTATACTTATTGTCGCTCTTGCCAAAATCGGGATTGTAATCGAAATAAAGTCCGCGGCAGTCAATCGTAGGATTGAAATCCGAAAGCTCAAAGCGACCTGTTTCGGCATTCAGATAATAGTAGACGTTCTTATAAACGAACACAGGCCTGTCCTTGCTGTCGCGGGTATAGGCGGGAATGATCTCTTCGCCGGGGTAAATACCGATGAAATTGCCCCCAGAATCGTAAATGCTGACTCTGACGGAATCGGTATAAAGCTTATCGCTGATACCTGAAATAACGTTTCCTACGCCTGAATCAATGAGTATATATCCCATATAGACCTCGAGCGAGGGGCGAAGCTCACTTTTGTTGACATACTGGCCGACTTCGCGGTGTCCCTCACCGTAATCAAGCTCCATAAGAACTCTGACCATCTTGTAGCTACCCTGCGTATAGGAGTCAAGTCCGTCGGAGTTGAGAACGACCTCTGCAAATTGCATTGATGGATCGTAATTAGCCCAGCTTATCTTATATCCCTCGGCAAGATAGTCCGCAAGAGTGGATGAGCTGCCGGGGAAGGTGGGCTGATCGGGAGGAGTTGTTTCGGGCGAAGTAGTATCAACCGAAGGACGAGCCGTGGTATCGGGGGCGATTGTTGAGGTTGACGGTGGCTGAGTGATCGGATCGGTCACAGGCGACGTTACGGGGTCTGTGGCGGGATAAGTTGTTGACTCACCCGTAACACCGGTGAAATCCGAAATATTCGTACCCGGCTCGAGAGTTCCGAGATAGTCCTGAGTCCAAGCATCGTTATAACCGTTATTTGGGCGTTCTATGAAGGAAAAATCATAGTACCCGAGCGAATAGGTGATAGATGCGAAGGCTGTGACGGCAAGCAGAAGAAACGCAACCGTACGCTTCGCTATATCATTGAATAAACGCATATTTTTCTCCAATTATGTAAAAATATCACTTATGATATTTAGTGCCTTTAATTATGTTGAAAGCGCGGTAGACCTGCTCAAGGAGCATCACTCGGAAGAGCTGATGCGGGAATGTCATTTTTGAGAGAGAGAGCTTGTAATTTGCCATATTCTTTACCCGGTCCGCAAGTCCGTGCGAGCTGCCGATGATGAAGCATACGGTCGATGCGCTCTGCGACACGTTTTCGATATGTGCCGCGAGATCCTCGGAGGACATCTGCTTGCCCTCAACCGCAAGCGCAACGACGTGCGATCTCGGAGGTATAGCGGCGCATATTCTCTGTGCCTCGTCCTCAAGGGCGGCGTCGATGTGACTCTGCGAGGGATTGTCGGGAAGTCGCGCTTCCTTGAGCTCGCAAAGCTCGACCTTGGCAAACGCACCGAGGCGTTTTACGTATTCCGCAATAGCATCGCGGAGATAGCTCTCCTTGATATTACCGAGGACTATGAATTTGATATTAATCACTTTTGTTTCCTCTTATAATTCGAAGATCACGGGTTCTGCGGGCTCGGCAACGGCAAGCTCGATATCGGAAAGAATATCGGAAAGCGCCGCGACCGATGCTCGGTGCGCAAGCTCGGGAGTGTTGTTGATCTCGGAAAGATGCGCAAGCATAAGCTTCCTTGTACCGTGATCGGCAAGGTAACGCGCGAACTCTGCACCGCTTTCGTTCGAAAGGTGACCGTAGCGCGAAAGAATGCGCTGTTTGAGATCAGGCGGATAGGGACCGTTCATCAGCATATCTACGTCGTGATTCGACTCGATGACCGCGGCAGTGCATCCGCAAAGTCCGTCGCGAACGTAATCGGTCACGCGTCCAAGGTCGGTCGCAACGCCGAGGATGACGCCTCCCGCTTCAAATCTGTATCCGACAGAGCCTGCAGAATCGTGGTCGGTCGGAAAGCTTTTGACGGTGATATCACCGATTTGCTCTTCGAAGATGAGAGTATGCGGACAGAGCAGTTCTCTGTCACATTTTGTGCAAACGGCAGAGCATACCGCGCGGCTTGCGTGGATCGGCACCTTATAGTGCGAGCTCCATACCTTGAGCGCAGAGGTGTGGTCGCTGTGGGAATGTGTCAGGAAGATTGCGCTGATATCCTCGGGGGCAAGTCCGACGGAGGCAAGAGCGCTCTTTATGTACTTTGTCGAGCGTCCCGCGTCAACGAGGATCGCGGTGTCGCGGTACTTTATCAGCGTGCAGTTTCCCTTCGATCCCGAGCAAAGCGTTCCTATCTTTATCTCGCTCATTTTCCGGCAAATCCGTCGATCACGAAGAGACGGAAAAGATCAATGAGAAGGGTAATTATTATAGGGAAAATAACCATAAGCATCGGGCGAGAACGCTTTTCGCGCTCTGCAACGTCAGCAAGGTATTCATCCTTTTCCTGCTTGGTCATTGTATCGGGGAGCATTTCATAGGTAACGCCGCTGCCCGTAAACGCGCGGTTGATGATGAAATACGCGACGATAAGCACCGAAGCGATTGCAACGTATGCAATTACCGCAACCTTCCAGAGCGAGGTGCTTGAAAGGAAAAAGTAGAAGCCCATTGCGCAAACGGTCGACATAGCAAGCATAAGCGCGCGACGCCAGTTGAAAGCGGAAGCGGCTTCCTTGACCGACTGAGGTTTGTTTTGTGAATTCTGTCTTTTCACGGCAGATATTCCTTTCGATTAAAATACTTTTACAGCTCCCGAGGGTCTGACGTGGAGCAGGTAGCAAGAGCCCTTACCGAATACGCTCTCAAGAAGAGTTACGAAGCCATCGGCATCCTTTGCGGGAACGTAAGCCTGAACTGTACCCGCAAAGCCGCCGCCGTGAACACGCCAAGCGGTGGGAACGTCGAGCTTCGAGAGATAGCTCTCGCAGAGATTAAGCGCGAGAGAAATGCCCTGCTCGGATACGTTTGCGGTGGTGTAAACGTTTTGGAGATAGCAGAAGGAGGACCTTCCCGAGGAAAGAACGCCTTCAAAATACTTAGCAAGATCGCCCGACTTGAGCGCGGACTTCTGCTCTGCAACACGCTCGTTCTCTGCGAAGAAATGAAGCGCACGAAGGATCGCGCGGTCGCCGACCTTCTCGCGGAGTGCGGCAATATTCTTCATCAGCTCTTCTCTGCTCGACTCGCGAAGCACCGAAGCGCCGAGCTCTGCAGCAACAGCCTTCATCTCTGCGGGTACAGCGGCATAATCGGGGGTGAGGTCTGCGTGGTTACCGCCGGTGTTTACGATGCAGAGGCAATAGCCAGCGCCGGTGAGGTCGAAATCAACCTTCTCAACGATGGGAGCGGATGTGTCGGCAAAGTCGATCGAAACGATACCTCCCGCCGCGCAAGCGACCTGGTCCATAAGTCCGCAGGGCTTGCCGAAGAACTTGTTCTCCGAATACTGAGAGATCTGCGCGAGGGTTACGAAGTCAACGACGCCTTCATTATAAAAATGCGAAAGCATAAGTCCGACCATATTCTCGAAAGCGGCGGAGGAGGAAAGTCCCGAGCCCTTGAGAACGCTCGATGTAGTGCAAGCATCGTAGCCGCCGACAGCAAATCCGCGCGCGCGGAAACCGTCAGCAACGCCCGCGATAAGAGCATCCGACTTGCCGAAACGAGCCTCGTCGGGAGTGTTGAAAGCATTGATATCAACAACGTCCTCGGGGAAGCCCTCGCTCTTGATGCGGACGGTGGAGTCCTCATTCTTTGCGGCAACCGCGATGATATCGAGGTCGATACTGCCCGCGATTACGCAGCCGTGGTTGTGGTCGGTGTGGTTGCCCGAAAGCTCGCTTCTGCCGGGGGTCGAGAAAAGCGCGATATCGCGGTCAGCACCGTAGCGCGATGCGAACTCGTCGATCAGCGCGGCATATCTTGTTCTCTGCGCGGAAAGAACAGTCTCGTCCGAGCCGTAAAGCTTCGCAAGACGCACGTCAAGCGCGCCCGAAAGTATATTTTCCTTTAAAGTCTGTGCATTCATAATCTTTTTCTCCTTTTTGGTAAAAGTCAGAATTATTCAAAGTTATTATATCACTCAAGTGTTTAGTTCGGATAAATATTTTGTGTATCAATAATTAATATTTATTAACGGAAATAATTGTTTTCCTTGACAATATACGACGGATAATGTATAATTAAAACATAAATCGCAAGGAGATACCGATATGGCAGTTTTAAAATACGTCACCCGAGGCGAGCAGACCGCGCAGGGTAAGCAAAAGGCATATTTCTGCGCACACCCCGACGATTACGGAAGGTATTTTGAAAAGATCTCGAATGAGATTCTGAATACTCTCGAAAAAGAAAACAACCGTAACTGCGCTTTTTTCTATCTCGAGAACGCAAACGCGGAGCGCGACGATGACTTTAAATTCAGCTTTAAAGAAATGAACCTTATCGTTATGCCCGTAACGACAAGGTTGTTGACAACGAAAAATCCCGCGCTTGATATCGAATTCAGACTTGCGATTGAAAATCATATTCCGATCCTGCCGATCATGACAGAAAGCAAACTCGACGAATTATTCAGCTCCAAATGCGGCGATTTGAAGTTTATCGGCAAGTACCTGCATAAAGACGAGGTCATCTCCTATGAGGAAACGCTTACCCGTTTTCTGACCTCTATTCTCATCAGCGATGAACTTGCAGAAAAAATCAAAAGATCTCGCGAAATATGTGATAATCCCGAGGATAATTATCATATCGGTCTTGCCTGCCTCTCTGGCATAGACGTGCCAAAAGATGAAGAACGTGCGCTTGCGCTCATAACTTCCGCCGCAGAGGCAGGTCTCACAGATGCCGTGAAAAAGCTCGTTTCGGTCTATCGCTACGGCGATGGAGCCGAAAGGGACCGAAACAAGGCAACAGAATGGCAGAAAAAGCTCGTTGATTCCCGCAAAGAAACATTTGCGGAAAAGCAAGATGAGGGCTCCGCGCTCGGTTATTTATGTGATCTTCTGACTCTCGGAGATCTTCTTTTAGAACTTACACAAACAGACGAAGCGGAAGAAATATATGACGAAATGCTTTCCGAGAGCAAGGATATTCACGAAATATTCAATACAGAGCGGACTCACCGCTGTATTTCCGACGCTTACTGCAGGCTCGGAGACGCCAGAAAGGAACTTGACGACGTTGAGTGCGCCGAGGTGTATTATCTTAAGGCTGCGGGGATATTGGAAATCATTGCACGCAAAAGCAACACCGTCGACTCCCTGCGCGCTTTGAGTGATATATATAACGTACTCTCAGTAATGCGTTATTCGCACGAAGATTACAGTGCCGCTGAAAAGCACTGTCTGAAACACGCGGAGATAGCCGAGGCTATTGAACGTCAAAGCGGCAGCATTGAAGACAGAAGCGATCTTTCTATAATTTTCTGCAACTTGGGATCAATCAGGCGAAATCGCGGCGATCTTGAGGAAGCGAACAAATATTTTCTCAAGGCATTGGAAATCTCCGAATCCATATACAGTGCAACCTATATAGATAAGATCAGACGCAACCGTTCCATAGTTTATAAAGACGTCGGTGATATTCGTGCTAAACACAATGATCTCAATAATGCCGAAAAATATTATCTTAAAGCTCTGGAAATAAGAAGGGATATCGAAAGAAAAAACTCAACCATTGAATCCAAGCGCGATCTGGCAATAATCTGCAGATCTCTCGGAGATATCCGCAGCCGCTTCGATGACTGCGACGGCGCGGAAAAATATTATCTCAAGGCATTGGAATTAAGTGAGGCTATAGCAACGGAAACCGGTACGGCAGACGCAAGGCGCGAGCTCGCGGCAATTTGCAAAAACGTCGGTGATATATACGCATCCTGCAGCGATTTCGACAGTGCTGAACATTATTTGCTAAAGGCATTCGAGTTACGGGAAAGCCTTGCAAAAGAAGTAGACACTCTGAAGGAAAAGCGCAAACTTCTACCGATCTGCAACTCACTCGGCGACTATTACTATTTTTGCGATGATCTTGATACTGCAAAGCATTATTATATCAAGTCCTTGGAAATACAAAAATTGATCGCACACAAAACCGAAACAGTCGAAGACTACATCAATCTTGCGCTGTCATATTATAGAATATCCTACCTTTATCGAAGTGACAAAACGGAATATCTAAAAAAATCTCTTGAAATTATGAGTCGTATTTCCAACGTAAACCGCAAAGACAGAGAGTTAACAAAAGCCAAACGCTCTATCAAGCGCGAACTCGTAATAGCTCAGATTTCGTTGTTTTTTTCAAAGATTTTTGCGATTCGTAACAAATAACAAGCATCCCCGCCGCATTCATCAGAACGCGACGGGGATCGTTATATTAGTATCAAATTAAAGTTCAACGCCTCTTGAGGTGAGGACCTTGCGAACCTCTGCGGGGTTGAGGTCACGGGGTTCGACGCCGAGCGCGGAACACTTGGATGCGGCAACGCCTGCGGCTTCGCCCATTGCCATACAGATCGCCATAACTCTCCACGATGCATGGGCGCGGTGAGTTCCCGAGATCGGTCTGCCCGCGATGAGGAGTCCATCGGTCTTGATCGGAACGAGTGCGCCATAGGGGATGTCGTAGGGCTGTGCGGGGCGCGAATATCCCTCCGCCTGTCCGCCGCCCTTGGGGTTGTGGATGTCGATGAGGAACCACGCGTTATGAACGATGCCGTCCTCGCGGTGTCTGCCGTCCTCTACGTCCTTGTCAACGATATATTCGATTCCGCGTACTCTTCTCGACTCGCGAACGCCGACGGTATCCGCCGAGGTCTTGATCGAGCAATTCTCAAAGCCGGGGATATACTTCTGAAGGAAGTCCACGCACTTTTTGATCTGATCGCGGAGCTCAAGCTCTGCCTTGCCCATATCAGCGGGATCGAGAGGCGAGAGATTGTTGACCTGAGTCGCGTTTACCGAACGCTCGCCGGGGTGCGAGGTTCTGTGAAGACGGACGATCGACACGAATTCGGGAAGCTCGCCCTCGCGGTTCTTCTGCTTGCAAAGCTCGCGGTATTCCATACCCGCAAATTCGCCCGCGGGAATCTTGATCGGGTCGGAGCCGCCCCAAACGCTGATAGCGATGCTCTCGTCAACTCCGGTAACGGTAAATTCAAGCGTCATCGGCTGAAGACCGCCGTCGCTCTCACGTCCGATCTCGATTTCCGCACCCGCCGCAGCGGCAACGCAAGCGTCGCCCGTGGAGTCGACCGTGATCTTTGCGCGGACGGCTTTAAGTCCGTTCTGCGTTGCGAAGATTGCGCCCGTCACCTTGCCGTTTTCGATAAGAGCGTCAACGAATGCTGCGCCTACCCAAAGTTCGACTCCCGCATCCTCGATCATTCTGTCAAGAACGATCTTTGCCACCTCGCGGTTGACAGGGATCTCACGTCCGATTCTCGTACCCGTGGTGGGAACTGTGCCTTTATCTATTTCCGCAAGTCTTCTTACGATTTCATCGTAATACGTTCCGCCCGCAACCTCACCGAGGATGGGATCGACGTTGCCCATCGTCAACATACCGCCGACCGAGCCGTAACGCTCGCAAAGGATGACCTTCGCGCCCTCTCTTGCCGCAGAAACTGCCGCGCAAACACCCGAAGGTCCCGCGCCGACGACGAGTACGTCGCATTCGCGGACTACGGGAACACTACTCTGATACAAAATACATTCAGCCATTTGATTTCTCCCGAAAAATAAAATTATCATTATAATTATATCACCCGACAAAGAAATTGTCAATAATTGCTTGACAAAATTGCTCGTTTAAGATATAATTACACTAATACAAATAAGGACGGAAATAAAATGAATCGCAAATCCATCATTTTCTTTTTGCTGTTTGCTCTTCTCTGCCCGCTCTTCGCGTCCTGCGACGGCGGTACACCCGCGGAAACCACAGCACCCGCGCCCGATACCACCGCAGAAATCACCGAAGTAGCGACAACCGAGGAGATCACAACAGCAGCACCCGAAACCACCGAGGAGGAAGTAAAAATGAAGCTCAGAATAGGCAGCTACAACATCAAGCACGCCGCAGACGCAGGTCTCAATCTTAAAACGATCGCAAAGGTAATCACCGATGCTAACCTCGACATCGTCGGCATTCAGGAGGTCGACCTCAGAACCAAACGCTCAAACGGTATCGATCAGCCCCGCATGCTCTCGGAATACGCTGATATGCCCTATTACGTTTTCGTTCGCGGAATCGACTATCAGGGCGGACAGTACGGTACTCTCATTCTTTCGAAGTACCCCATCATCTCGAGCGAGGTCATCCCGCTTGAATCCTGGGATAAGGAAGGCCGCGCACTCGGTCACGCCGTGATCGACGTCAACGGTTTCCGGTTCGACTTCTTCAACACTCACCTCTCCTATGAGGACACTACCCTCCGTAAAGAGCAGTTCTTTGAGGTTTCCGAAAAGACCGACGCCTGCCAGAACTTCATCCTGACCGGCGACTTCAACACCGCAGATTTCACCGAATTCACCATCCTCGGCGCAAATCTCATCAACAACGCGGGACGCTGGTATCCCACCTTCCCCGGCGGCAACAGCGCGATCGACAACATCGTTTATACCGACGCCTTCAAGGAGATCGCATCGGGCACCGTAACCAAGAGCTTTTCCGACCACTATATGCTCTGGGCGGAGTTTGAAATTAACTAATACATAAAAAGCAGGACAGAGAGCAAAAAGTTCTCTGTCCTGTTTTCATTATTCGACTACATCGTGTTTGATGAGTGATTTGACATCGCCGTCTATCTCGATAGCCGCAAGAGTTACACCTTCCGCGGCACTTTGACTTATGTTTTCAAGCAGCAGACGGTCAATGACCGTATCGGCGCTGATCTTCAAAAGCGGCGCTTTTGTGGCTTGCTCCTCGCGGCGGTAAATATCACGTATTACAACATTTCCGCACCGGGCGCCGCACTCAAACTCTATGATCGCGCGGGAATCCACGTTCTTCTCCCACATACGGAAGCAGCCCTCGCCCAAAGGGGTGTAGCTCTTGCGCGCGCCGAAGTTTTCAATCGTGACGTTGTCAAACCAAACCGCCCCCGGGCGTTTGTTGTGATTGGAGATAACAATGGCATTATGTCGGTAATCGCCGTAAACGCCGTCAACGCGGACGTTGCAGAGCTTATAGCCTTCACCCGAGAGCAATCTGACTCCCGAAAAGCCGTTGATCGCGGTGATATTGTGAATGTAAACATTCTCGATATCACCGAGAGATACTTCGGCGTGCGGCTCGTCATAAGTGGTGAGCGACACCATATCGTCATTTGTGGTACCGCAGAGGTTTTCGATCACGCCGTCCCGCGCGGGGCCGTTGATGTGTACGCCGTCGGTGGTGCCGAAATGCCAATTGTAGTCAAAGAAGATATCTCGGGTCACGAAGCCTCGGACGTCACCGATCTGTACGCCATAGCTGACGGGATTTCGCACGGTAAACCCTGTCAGCTTAATGCGATCAACGTGTGCAAAGCGCATCAGCTTGCCCTTGAAAAGCTCGGGGCTATACGGGTCATCAAGCCGATGACGTGCTTCGTATTCTCCGTCAAGTCCCATCTCGTCGCAATTTCCGTCCCAAATGCCGCCTACGATCTCGATGTTCTCATCGCGTCCGCCTCCGGCAAAATGCTCGTTCTCAATGAGCGCGCAGCGGGAAAGCGGTGCTGCAAGAAGCTTTGCACCGGGAGAAAGGATGAGGCGAGTGTTGGAGTGGATGATCAGAGTTTTACTGATGAGATACGTACCGGGCTTGTCGATGGTAACGATACCGCATCCGTCAAGCATCTCCTGTATGGCACGGGTATCGTTGTGCTTACCGTCTCCGTAAATCATAAATTTACTTTGAAAGCGCAGCCTTTTTCGCCTCGACCTCGTCTGCGAGGAAGCGCGCTACCTTTGCGGCGTGGCAGAGGGAGGACTGCATAAGGTCGTGGTCCTTGAAGCGATCGTAGAAGTGGAGGACCTCAAGGTTGAAATTGCTATCGAATCCGATCTCTGCGAGCGCGGACGTGATGGAATCCCAATCGTGCTTGCCCATATAGGGGAGCCAATGCTTGTCGCTCTTGAAGTCGGTATCCTGAACGTGAAGCATGGTCAGCTTGTCCTTCGACATTCCGCGGATAAATTCTGCGGGATCAACGCCGACGATCGCCGCGTGACCGATATCCACGCAAGTGACGAAAACGTCGGTATCAAAGGAATCACGGTAAGCGTTCATTTCCTCGGCAGTACCGAGAACGCCGACGTAATTGAAGTTACCGTTCGGCTTCTTGCGGAAAAGGTTTTCCATACCGATCTTGAGATCAAGCTTCTCGGCGATCGGGATAAGCTCCGAGAAGAAGGGACGGTTGTACGCGAGAACGTCAAAATCCTCGTCTTCGGGGATACCGTTCTTTACGGTATGAACGACGATCTGCTTGATACCCATCCATGATGCGAATTCAAGGCTTCTGAGAAGGTTATGGTAGTGGATATGATCCTTGCCCTCGCCGTATTTGAGTTCAAAATCCGCGTGCGCCTGAGGGAAGGAGATACCGATCTTCTCCGCGTAGTTGCGGAGCTCATATGCACACGCCTGACGCTCACCGTCGGGGAGATTGAGGATATCGTTGTCGGGCTTCATCTTGAAGAGCGAGTAGTCGATACCGTCAAAGCCCGCTTCCTTACACATTCTGATGGATTCCTTGTCGCCGAAGGCATAGCGCATTACGCTGTTATCTGTTGAAATGATCATTTTGTCTGCTCCTATGAAATAATTATCGAGATAATTATACCATTTTCGGGAGCTGTTGTCAATAAAATCAAGAAATTATTCCTCTGCAAAAGGCTCTTCGCGCAGAGCGACGTAGAGTGCGCCGATATCATCAGAGCTTCCCGCCTGACGGGCGGCACCGACCGTGCGCTTTGCCGCGAGAGTCATGGCGTCGGGACGCGAGGGATCGACCGATTCAAGCAGATCGAGAAGCCAGACCTCGTCGCCGCCTACGATCTTACCGTCGGGGTCTATGCCGTCCGACCCCATAAGTATAAGGTCACCCGCGAGCAACTCGAGATCGGTTCTGACCGATGAAGTCTGCTTCAGAATACCGACGGGAAACCCCTCCGATTCAATCGGAAACACTTCCCTTCCTCGGCGAATAAAGCTCGGCGCGGCACCGCTTTTATATATCGCCGCTTTTCCCGACAGCAGATCGATCTGCAGAATATCTATGCTGACCGAGCATTCCTCACGGTCGGCGCGGAGCCACGCGTTGAGCACCGAAAGTGAGGTCTCAACGCTCATTTTTGCTTCAAGCATCTGTTTGAGAAATCTTATAGAAGCAGATGATGCAAACGCCGCTCCGCGCCCCTGCCCCATACCGTCGCAGATAACTGCATAAAAATAGTCCTCACTGCTATCAATACTGCATATACTGTCGCCGCAGGGATCTCCGTTTTCGGCAGACGAGCGCGCCGCGCCGAAGCTGACCGAAAAGCGCCGGCGCGCGGTAAGCTCAAGGCGCATTCCCTTCCCCTCGGAAGTCAGCACGGGCGGACCAAGGAGAACACCGACGGCGCGCTCGACGTTTTCGCGAAGCTCACGTGCCTTTACGGTTGCGCGTGCAAGGCTTACGTTTTCGGCACGGATCACCACGCGTCTTTTGCCCGTGACCGAAATTGAGGAAAACTTGATATTCGCGCGTTCAAAAACGCGGCGGACGCGCTCGGTTCGCTCGATATCCTCTGAATTTTCGCGCTCGTCACCCGCCACTGCCTCCGCAAGTGCCGCTGAAACCGCGCGGTAATCCGCAGAAAAGCCCGAAAGTCTGCCATCCTCGAGACAATCGCGTATCAATTGAGTAGCGGCGTTATTAACTCCGTCGGTGATCTCATCGAGCGAGGGACATCGCCGTCTGATGTATTCGGGCAGATCGGATGCTTCGACATAGCCTTTTGTTGAAACTGCGTTGCAGATCTTTGATATTATATCGAGCGTTGATGCGTATTCGAGATTCCAGCATAGATTTCTTTTCGGACATTTCAGGCATACCTTATCGCATACCCTGTCACATTCCGCGCGAAGCTCTCCCTCGGCGGGTCTGCGCCGCTCGCGCGCGAGCTCGGAAAAGCTATCCGCGAGCCTTGAAAACGCATCCGAAAGCTCTTGCATTCTCGCTCTGCTCTGCATCGGATCAGATGGCACTGCACCACCGCTCTTCTGCGCAGAAGCGAAATCAATTCTTTCGGTAAAGAGAGATATCACGCAAAAGATAGCAAGTCCTGCAACCTGTGAGGGAAATAGCGTAATAAATCCCGGAGCATCCGAGACGATCGCTGATCGCACCGCGCCGCAGACGGGTATTGCCGTTGCCGCGGCAAGGAGAGAAAGATTCATAAAAAGCGCGGCGCCCACCGCTCCCGCGGAATATACGATGGCGTAGTCAAATCCCGCAATCGCTCCGCAAAGCAACCCGATCACCACTCCGCTTGCAGCTCCGCGCGCTCTGACGGTATAAAGCACAGCCGCGCTAACGGCTATATGGATAGGTGACAGTCCCGTCAGCTCAATACCGCGGGAGGCAACCGTAAGCGCGAACACAAGGGTAATATACGCTGCCTCGCCGATCAGCCTGCGCGCGGGAGTATCCTGATCCGGAAGCTCATACTCGTTGCCTGAAAACAGCGGTATAAAGAGCGCCGTTGCTACGGGCGCAACAGCCGTTGCCGTTATGCAGCCGCCGAGGTCATAAATAAGGAAGCCGCCCACAAAGGCGCGGTAGAATCCGAATGCAAATGCCGCGACCGCAGCCGTGGTCATACGAAGATAAGTGCTTTCCTCAAAAAGAGATTCGGATATTCTCCCTCCTCGAGGCGGTTCAATGACACACCGAACGAGTATGCGCAATCCCACCGCAAGGACCGTGCTCAAAGAAAACACAAGTGCTTCCTCTCCGCGCATCAGAGCAGAAAGAAGCACACCGATCATTATATAGGGAATTCCGCTCGGCGCGGCGCATAAAAATGCAATTCCGAAGGGTGACGCCGAGAAATATATTTCCGCTCCACCAAGTAAAAACGCCGCGCCTCCGAGTGCCAGATTGCCGCACAACACCCGCGCGTTATATTCTCTGCCCCACGCGCCGAGCTTTTCGCTTATTTGCTCACAGCGTTCCGCCAGCGCCACTATCGCTCGCTCCGCTATATTCCGCTTGTCTCGCGGTATCCGTCTTATCCTCATTTTTTCACTTCCTTTTGTTTTCTTGACTGAATGATACCATAATGAGCTCGAAAAAAAGGTCGAAGTTAGTTGAGCAGGTAAAATTATCCATTTGTTTTTGTGACTTAGTCACCAAACGCCATTTTTTGTGAAGAAAAACACGCAGTTTTAACCTTTTGTTCACACCTTGGCGCGGAGAATGATGTATAATTATTTCAACTCAAATTTAACTATGGAGGAAAACTATGTTCAAAAGATTTACATCATTTGTTCTTGCATTCCTGATGATCTTTGCCCTTGTCGCTTGTAACGGCGAAGGCGACGAGACCACAGCTGCCGAGAACATTGACACCACCGAAGAAGTCACCGAAAAGGCTGAAGTTTCTTTCGAATTCACCGCAGACATTCTTAAGGATTACATAATCCGCAGACCTGAAAAGGTAAAGGACGAATCCATTGTCGCTACCATCGAGGCGGCAAAGACTCTCCGCGACACCATCAACTCCACCTTCGGTCTCAGCCTCGAGCTTCAGGACGACTGGTACAAGGCAGCCGAGGGACTTCCCGAGACCGCAAAGGAGATCCTTGTTGGTAAAACCAATCGCGTTGAAACTGCTAACGCTCTCGCAAAGATCAGAGCGAAGGACTACGTCATCGCATTTGAAAATGACAGAATCGTAATCACCGGCGGCACCGACGCGGCTGTAAAGGAAGCAGTTGAATACTTCATCGCAAACTACATCGATGCAGAAAACAAGAAGTTCACTCTCAACGAGAATCACCTCGAGATCGTCGGACATCAGTACTACATAGGAAGCATCTCGATCAACGGCACTTCCATCAACGAGTACAAGATCGTTTACCCCAAGGGCTCCGATCTCGTTACCTACTTCACCGCTGTTGCACTTTCCGACTACCTCTACGATAACGCGGGCATCAAGCTTGAGGTCATTGACGACTCCAAGGCTGCAACCGAATACGAGATCCTCGTAGGCGCAACCAACCGCCCCGAATCGAACATCGGCATCGATCTCGGCACCGACAAGTACTCCCTCTCTATCAACGGCAAAAAGATCGTTCTCGCAGGCGACCACAGAATGGTTGCAGGCGCAGCAGGTGCTCTTGTAGACCTCTTCAAGGCAGACAGCAAGGCTGTTGACGTTACCACTCTTGCAACCGCTCCCGCGGCTTCTACCTACAACTTCAAGAAGGCAACCTCCGGTATTATGATGATCGGTGACGGTATGAGTGCCGTTCACTTTGCAGCTGCAATTGATACCAAGGTCATCTCCGAATTCGTAGCTGACACCCTTCCCTATAAGGCAGAGTGCACCACCGCTTCCTACTCCGTTCTTCACAGCGGCAAGGCTTACACCGACTCCGCGGCATCCGCTACTGCACTTGCAGGCGGATACAAGACCGTCAACAGCTACCTTGGTGTTGACCACAAGAAGAAAGAACAGCAGAACATCCGCGAGCTTGCTCACTCCACCGGCGCGAAGACCGCAGTTGTAACCACCGATAAGATCACCGGTGCTACCCCCGGCGGATTCCTCTATCACTATCCCGACCGTAATGCTACCACCGAGCTTCAGAAGCAGCACGACGATCTCGTCAAGAAGGGCGCGGTCAACTACACCTACGGTGCAGGTGCTAACAACAAGGTAAGCCTCGTACCCTACACCCAGGAAGCACTTTCGATCATCGCCGCTGAAAACAGCCCCTTCTTCATTATGATCGAGGAGGCTTACATCGATAAGAACTCCCACAACAACGATCTTAAGAAGACCACCGCAAGCGTTAAGAACTACGATGAGGTTATCGCTTACTGTATCGCTTACACCATGATCCGCGGCGACGTAATGCTCGTTATCACCGCCGACCACGACTGCGGAAACCTCTCCCAGAAGGCAAACGGCGACTACGTTTACAACTCCGATAACCACACCAACAAGAACGTTCCCGTCTTCGCACTCGGCGACGGCGCGGCAGAGCTCATTAACAAGAGCGTTATCGACAACACCGATATCCCGAAGGCATTCGCAAAGATCTTCGGATCCACCAATTTCGGTTCGTAATTTACAAATTCAATACAAAAAGCCTGCTCAACCGAGCAGGCTTTTGTTTTATCATTTTATCCGTTTATCTCATATCCGAAATAATCTCTTGCGGCGGCACTGTACTGTGCTATTGCCATACAAAGGGAATCGGTATCATCTTCTTCGCCATTTGAAAGCATATCGTTACAGTAGGTAGTAACGCTGTATGAGAACAGATAATCGTAGAGCACCTTGTTACCGTCCGTCTGGCAGAGGCGGAAATAGTAGGTATCGGCAAATTTCTTGGGGGGAATGTTATCGAGAGTGAACGCGCCCTCCACATCCTTAAGGGTATAGGTCTGAGTACCGTTTACAAGACAATCGGAGATATCCTTGCCCGCCGCAGCAGCCTTTTGGCAGATATCTAGGTAGTCCTCCTCCGTCCAAACGAGGAGCGAGAGCGTGGAGCTTCCGGAATCCTCTTCTTCGCCTATAAGCAGACGCAAAGAAACGCCGTCAAGGAGAACAAGGCGCGCGTGACTGATATGCACCGTGGAATTATAATCTATTCTCGGCACTCCGTTTGCCTTAACAAGAACGGAATCGTCGAAAGCGGGATTTTTCATATTCTCGGGGAGAATCGAATTGGCGGGAGTGGATTCGTTGTAGCCGACAAAGATCTGTGCCTCAGTGCCGTAATTTAGCATCGAAGAAAGCAGATTGTCAAGTTTCTCTCCGCTACCGTAACTTAAGCCGACGTAGTCGCGGGGAGAAAGTGATATCTCGGCACCGGTAACCGATCCGGAGGAACCGAACGTGCTTGATCTGACACAGATAGCAAACTTTATCGCATCGCCAAGCTTACGTGCGGGAATACCTTCGGTGGTAAAAACGTAAACGCCATTCTTTGCAGAATCGGGCTTATATTCGCTCTTGAAGCCGGACTTGTCAGTCGTAATCATCACGACTTCGGGTTTTTTGAGCTTATCAACACCTTCTACCGTTGCGGTCAAGCGCATAGAAACGTTATCATTGATAATAAGGCTCAGGCCTGTAAAAGACATTTCAACGATGTGTCCCATATAGACGTAAGCACCGCCGCTGACGTTCTCGTTTATCATGGGATCGTCTGCAAGTGCTTTGATGGACTTATCCGAACGAACGACTCCTCCGTTCAGCGTGAAGGTGTATTTTCCTTTATCAAAGCTGAAGCTTCCGAGAGAAAGCGTAACTCCCTCGTTAATCGAGGTATTCGCTGCCAGCTTTACGTTCGCGGTAGCGATGACGGTATAGTTATATTTCGAGGTGTTACTTGCAGCCGAAAGAGCTTCCTTCAGGCTTGATTTTCCGACTCTCGATACCGGCGTCGAACCGTTATAGGTGTCCAGCAGGAATTTCGGCAAATTACCTGTCCTCTTCGTATAAGACGGCAAGCATGTCCATCCGAATTTTCCGTTATAGTATAAATATCCCCAATCGCCTTGCACCTCAGTGACATACACCGACGCACCGTTGGGTATAACCTCAAGGCTTGTATAATTGGTACCGGGGCCGCTTCTCAGGCGCATTCCCGAGCTATAAGTTATCTCGTAAACGCCCGCGCCCGTTGTAATCGTGCTTTGGCTACCGCCCGAAGTACCTCCCGCGGTGCCTCCGGATGAGCCGTCCGTCTCCATTCCGAGTGCCTGCGAGAGAGCCTCATCCTCAAACCATATAAGTCCCTCGACCGTGTAATGCGAGCTTCTTCCGTAATATGCAACAACCTGGTCTATCGTCCACTTGATCGGAGTGCCTTCTTTATAGGTCTTTCCTTTGAAGGTAAATGTGAAGCTGTCCGAAAAATAAACGTACTCTCCGATTATGCCGTGGATAAAAAACGTATGACCGTATTTTTTGCCCGCATTTGTATTCGTCCATTGAAAGCCGACCAAAACGTCGGTAACAACGGGACCGAGCGAGGATATTTCGTAGAGAATGTCTTTAAAATTCGCGTTATTTGCGGGATAATTATGTATCTTGCGTCCGCCCTGGCTGCGCTGAAGATTTTTATAGTTATCGTATTCGTCGTTGCCGTTTCCGCCGACGTATTTTTTATTGATGCCAAGAAGCTGAAGTTGGAGATTAACGTAATGCGCGCAGTAGTTTTTGAACGACTCGTTATTATTATATCGCTTAGCCCATGCATAATAATATTCTACGCGCTCGAGCAGAGACTTGTCGGTAGGTATCTCGACAGCCGCACCGATATTAATCGGCAGGCAAGGAATTAACGTACTCACACAAAGGATGAAGCAAAGCAGCTTTTTCAAAAATATATTTTTCACTGAATTTCTCCGTTGCAAAAGAAAATAATTATAGACTATTTTATCATTTTTTATCATATATTGTCAATAGTATTACGTAAAATTTACATAGCGTACAAAACTTTTCACATCCTCAAAATATTTTTGGAAGCCATTTCCATCCCGGACAAGCAAAAATGTGCCTGCAAAGGAATACAATCAAGTATTAAGCATCTACAAAGGAGTCCGCTATGTTAAATATTCTTTCGATACTTGCGCGGTTGCTTCACTCAATGCTCGGCATCTCTACACCGCAAGGCTTTCCGCCTCCACTTGACGCCAAGGAGGAGCGAGAAGCATTTATTCTTGCACGCAAGGGGGATCTCAAAGCGCGAGAAAAGCTGATCGTGCACAACCTGCGCCTTGTTTCTCACATAGTAAGGAAATATTATTCTACCTCAAGCGACCAGGAAGATCTCGTTTCTCTCGGCACGATAGGTCTGATTAAGGGTGTTGATTCATTCGATCCCGTTCACGGCACCCGATTCGCAACTTACGCGGCAAAATGTATACAGAACGAGATACTGATGCACTTTCGAAGTCAGAAAAAGCTGCAAAACGAGGTATCGATCAACGAGGCTATCGACACAGACCGCGACGGCAATCCGCTGACCTACGAGGACATCATCAGTACCGATGAAAATATGGCAGAGGAGCTTGACAGACGTCTGCTCGCGCGGCGCGCGCTTTCTTATATAAACACGATACTGACTCCGCGCGAGAGGCAGATCATATACCTTCGCTACGGTCTATCGGGAAGAAATCCGAAAACACAAAAGGAAGCGGCGGATTTGCTTGGCATATCCAGATCTTACGTCAGCCGCATAGAAAAAAGCGCACTTGACAAGTTACGGAGCGCGCTTGGCGAGGAATAAGCAAAATTTTTATATTAAGGATTTGTGAAAATTCACACAAAAGTGTTGAAAATATGGGCAAAGAATGGTATAATTTTAGGACAATACCATTTCTACCGAAAGAAAGGAAAACTCAGATGAAATTTAATATTCGTCTTACAGCACTTCTTTTGACGCTGATCATAGTGATCGGACTCTTCGCTTCCTGCGAAACCGGTTCTACCGAAGAGACTACCGTTGCTCCCGAGACTACCGTAACTCCCGAGACCACGGCAGAAGACACTACCCCCGCACAAGCATCTACCTTTGACCTCATAGTTAACGGCGAAGCTCAGGTAAAGATCATTCGTCCGAAGGATCTTGCATCCACCGACGCTTCCGTTGTTGCAGCAGTTAAGATCCGTAACGAGATCGAGGATGCCACCGGAGTAAAGTTCTCTATGGCAGACGACTTCAAGAAGGCAACCGAGGAATACGATGACTCCACCGTCGAGATCCTTGTAGGTCACACCGCTCACGCGCAGATCGGTGAGGCTATCTCAGGTCTCAGCTACGGCGACTACACCATCAAGGCAGTAGGCAACAAGATCGTTGTTTTCGGCTTCACCTATGACGCTATCTCCTACGCGGCAAAGCAGTTCGCAAAGCTCGTTAAGGAATACGCAGTCGAGACCGACGGCAAGTATAACGTATCCATCCCCGTTGAGGCACTCAACATCGTTGAGGAGCACAGCGGCTCCAAGCACCTCTCCGTCCTTCCCACCTTCGACGGTGCAACCTTCTCCGGCACCTACGAATCCAACCTTGATTGCGACGAAATCATTCTTGAGGACGTAACTCTCGAGGGCTACAACGCTTACATAACCAAGCTTGAAGGCGCAGGCTTCACAAAGTACACCGGAAGCGACTTCAGCGGCAACCTTTTCACCACCCTTTACAACAAGGAACTCACCCTTAACGTAGGCTACTACAAGCCCTACGACGAGTGCCGTATTATTATGGAGCCCTTCTCCGAGGAAACTCTCATCGGCCTTGCTGCTGATAACAACCGTCCCACCGTCACCACCTCTCAGATCACTATGCTTGGCTGTGAGTATCAGAAGGGCGACGGAAGCTTCGTAGGTAACGGTCTTTCCCTTCTCTTCAGACTTTCCGACGGTTCCTTCGTAATCGTTGACGGCGGTCACTCCGGAAGCGCAGATATCTGGGCTAACAACCTCGTCAAGGCGATCGAGGAGCAGGCTAAGGATTACGCAACCGGCAAGGATATCCGCATCGCGGCTTGGTTTGTTTCCCACTGCCACGGCGACCACAACGGTATGCTCAACAGCAAGTCCTCTGCGTTCAAGAAATTCACCGTTGAGCGCGTTATCGCAAACTTCATGACCGACTCGGAGCGTACTAAGTCGATCAACGCATACAGCAACAACTGGTCGAGCACCGAGGGCTCGGGCGACGACGCAACCAGAACCGCTGCCGCTAATATGGGTGCAGACTTCATCGTTTGCCACGTTGGTCAGCGCTTCTTCTTCGGCGACACCGTATTCGAGATTCTCTACACCGTTGAAAGCTACGGTCCTCAGCTCGTAAACGCACTTAACACCTCCACCATTCTCGTCCGTGCAATCACCACCGACGCGTCCGGCAAGTCCAGCACCACCATGGTAATGGGCGACGTTACCGGTCCCGCAATGGCTATCTGTAACAAGATGTACGGCCACGATATGAGAGCGCAGATCGTTCAGGTTGCTCACCACGGCTATACCACTTGGGGTAACGACTCCGCTATGGCTACCGCATATAAGTACATGGCACCCGAGATCGTTCTTTGGCCTCAGGGCTCGAATGCCTTCCCCAACTATAAGGAAAAGTCCTATAACAAGGTTCTTTGGGACGGCACAAACAAGAACTTCCAGCAGCTCTACGTTGCAGGTTGGAACAACACTCAGCACATCGTTCCCCTGCCCTACAGCGGAAGCCCTGATAGCATCACCTCCAAGATCACCAGCAAGTAATCAATCATATACCGAAGCCGCCGCGCGCGGCTTCGGTTTTCTTTTTGTCAAATTTCGTTTAAAGTATTGAAATCGAAGTCTAAAAATGTTATAATAACCTAAAGCGCACCGCGTAAATGCAGAAAGGACATTAAGATATGAAAAAGAAAATCAGTATCTTTGCCCTCATTTTAACTCTTATTATGGCACTCTCTCTTCTCGTAGGATGTAACGAAGATACCTCTGCTCCATCCGTGACAGACGTGCCTGATACATCCGCTGAAGAAACCACGGCAGCAGTCGAAGCTCCCACGTCGTTTGACTTTATCGTAAACGGAGAAACAAGCTTTACGATCATCCGTCCCAAGGATCTCCCGTCCGATGATCCTTCGGTTGCAGCTGCACTTAAAATACGCGACGAAATCGAAGCCGCGACGGGTATTACCGTCACTATGCTCGACGATTTCAAGAAGGATTCCGAGGAATTTGACAGCTCGACATATGAGATCCTCGTCGGTGAAACCGCATATCCTGAGAAATCCGAGGCTATCGCGGGGCTTAAATACAGCGACTATACAGTTAAACAGGTAGGCAACAAGATCGTTGTCTTCGGATATACTCCCGAAGCTATGGAGTGCGCGGCTGATGCCTTCATCGAGATCGTCAAAAACAATATCGCCGAAGACGGCACGGTAATACTCCCGTTTGAAGAGCTGAACATTTCGGGCACAGACGAGGAATCCGCGTGGCTCTCGAACCTCCCCGTTTACGGCGGTGCAACATATTCTTGCACCTCGGACTCCGATATCGACGGTAAACAGCTCGTGCTCGCGAACGCACACCTCAACGGCTATGACGCCTATATCACCGAGCTTGAATCTATGGGATATGCAAAATATACCACCAACGATATAAACGGCAATCTTTTTGCCACTCTCTATAACAGCGAATACACACTCAACGTCGGTTATTACGAAAAGCGCGGAGAGTGCCGTATAATTATGGAGCCCTTCACGCCCAAAACTCTCATCGGTCTTGAATCCGACAACAACCGCCCCACGGTCACAACCACGCAGATCACTATGCTCGGCTGTGAATATCAGGGAAGCGACGGCTCTTATAAGGGCAACGGTCTTTCGCTTCTTTACAGACTTTCCGATGGATCGTTCGTCATAGTAGACGGAGGTCACACCACCAATTCCGCCATCTTTGCAGACAACCTTATCAACGCGATCAAGGAGCAGGCAAAGGGTTACGCGACCGGCAAGGACATCCGCATCGCAGCTTGGTTCATAACCCACGCTCACGGCGACCATATGGGTATGTTAAAAGCAGAGGTTGCAAAGTTCAAGCAATTTACTGTCGAGCGATTCATAGCTAACCTTATGAGCGACAGCGAGTTTGAAAAATCTCTCGGGTCCTCCTACGGCAGCAATTTCAGCAGCGGCGAAGGCACCGCGCGTAACTCTATTCGTCAATCAGCAAAAGCTCTCCAAGCCGAGCTGGTAGTATGCCACACGGGTCAGCGTTACTACATCGGCGACACGGTATTTGAGATTCTTTATACCGTTGACGATTTCGCCCCAAAAATCGCAAACGCGCTCAATACCTCGAGCCTTCTTTTCCGTTCGATCACAACGGATAAATCGGGCAAGTCCACACGCGTCATGGTAATGGGCGACGTGACCGGTCCCGCGATGGAGATATGCAATGAGATCTACGGAACCGAACTCAGAAGCGAAGTAGTTCAGGTCGCGCACCACGGCTATGGAACCTGGGGTAACGACCGCGCAATGATCGCCTCTTACAGGCGTATGTCCCCCGAGATCGTTCTCTGGCCCATGGGACTTCACGCTTATGAAAGTTATAAAAACAAGGCGTATAATAAGGTCCTTTGGGACGGCACAAACAAGAATCTTCAGCAAGTATACGTTGCGGGATGGAGCGGAACACAATACATCGTTCCTCTTCCCTACAACGGAAATCCCGCTTCAATAACATCCAAGATAACCAAGCAGAACTAAACACAGCATCAGCCGCTCCGAGTTTCTTCTCGGAGCGGCTGTTTTTGTGTAATTACACATCCTGCCATTTTATTTTAAAACAAAATATCCAATACCGACTTGATTTTTTAATGGTAAAATGGTATAATTTTTAAAATGTATTTGATCGGTATCTTATATCAAATACACAAATTTTACCAAAGAAAGGAAACACAGATGAAAAACAAACTTCGTCTAACCTCTTTTCTGCTCGCGCTCGTAATCACACTCGGAATTCTCGTATCCTGTACTCCCGAGAGCACAGGCGACGATACTACCGCCCCCATTCAGGGCGAGCTTACCGAAACCACTCAGCCGACAGAACCCGTAAACCAAAATCTTGACCTCATAGTTGACGGCAAAGCCGCATTTAAGATCATTCGTCCTCAGGATCTTACGTCCGAACACGCATACGTTTCCTCTGCGATCAGTATCCGCGACGAGATCGACGCGCTGACCAAGGTCAGATTCACTATGGGCGACGATTTCAAGAGAGCATCCGAAGAATACGATGCTTCCACATTTGAGATCCTCGTCGGTAACACCCGTCATCCTCAGGTAGCAGAGGCAATCTCGGGACTCAAATACGGTGAATACACCATCAAAGCCGTCGGCAACAAGATCGTTATCTTCGGTTACACCGATCAGGCTATCAAAAGTGCTGTAAATGATTTTATTCAGATCGTATCCGAGCATATCATCAATGAAAACGGAACAGTTAACGTTTCTATCCCCTCCGAGGCACTCAACGTAGTTGAGCTCCACAGCGGCTCAAAGGATCTCTGCGCGGTTCCCGTGCTTGAAGAGTCCTCCTTCATCGCCACCTCGACCTCCGACCTCAAGTGCAATCAGGTCATCCTCGGCGACGTTACGCTTGACGAATACAACGCCTACGTATCCGAGCTTGAGGCAAGCGGATATAAGAAGTACACCGGAAGTGACCTCAGCGGAAACGTTTTTAACACTCTTTACAGCTCGGATTACACGGTTAACGTAGGCTATTACAAGCCCTACGATGAATGCCGTATCATCATCGAGCCCTTTGATGAGAAGACTCTCATCGGTCTTGAATCCGAAAACAACCGCCCCACCGTCACCACCACGCAGATCACGATGCTCGGATGTGAGTTTAAGGAAAGCAGCGGCGGCTACAAGGGCAACGGTCTTTCGCTTCTCTACCGTCTTTCCGACGGCTCCTTCGTAATCGTTGACGGCGGTCACGATACAAACAGCAGCTATTGGGCAAACAACCTCATTAACGCCATCACAGAGCAGGCTAAGGGCTATGCTTCGGGCAAGGACATCCGCATCGCGGCTTGGTTCGTCTCCCACGCACACGGCGACCATATGGGTATGCTTAAAAAGGAAGCATCTACCTTCAAGAGCAAGTTTACTGTAGAACGCGTTATCACCTGCCTTATGAGCCCTAAGGAGATTCAGAAATCGCTCGATTCTTCACACGGCGCTAACTTCGGCGGCGGTGAAGCAAATACAGCAAACAGCGTCCGCAACGCGGCAAAATCGGTCGGCGCAGAGTTCATCACCTGCCACACCGGTCAGAGATTCTTCTTCGGAGATACTGTATTTGAGATACTTTATACCGTAGAAAACTTCGCTCCCGCAACCACTAATGCGCTTAACACCTCCTCCATCCTCGTAAGATCGATCACAACCGACAAGTCGGGCAAGTCAAGCTCGGTAATGGTTATGGGTGATATCACCGGTCCTGCAATGGCAATCTGCATCAAGCTCTACGGAAACGATCTTAAATGCGACGTAGTTCAGGTTGCACACCACGGATACCAGACTTGGGGTAACGATAAGGCTATCGCCGATTCCTATAAGATCATGGCACCCGAGCTCGTAATCTGGCCCATGGGTCTTCACGCTCACTCTACTCACAAGGAAAAATCCTTCAACAAGGTTCTTTGGGACGGAAGCAACAAGAATCTCAAGCAGGTCTTGGTTGCGGGCTGGAACGGCACCACACATACCATTCCCCTCCCCTTCAACGGAGACGTTTCAACTATCACTTCAAAGATCACATCTGAAAAATAAAAAACAACCGCTGTGCATGAGCACAGCGGTTATTTTTTATTGACGTTTACGCTTAGAAGCGTAAGAGCATAAGCAAGAAATAAATGCAATTAAGAGAATAAAAGCTACAATAAGAAGTGCGATCTGAACGTAATTATTCGGGGTAATGACGATTCCCGAAACAGGAATGCTATCCGTTTGTTCGGGCTCAGTATCAACTGCATCTGTTTGAACTTCGGTCTCCTCGGGAATGACCTCTCCTGCAAGAACAAATCTGCCGTTGCCCTTGCAAACAATGCTCAATTTGCCCCCCTCGTCAAAATATGAAATCTCATTGAACTCTTCGTCATAAACGATAAAGGACGAATATTCTTCGTAGGGCAGAGTGGAAGCCGCGCTGAAGATAAGCTCAGAGGAAGATATGAAATCTTCACCCTTCGAGGTGGTCACGGCAAAATCAAATACCTCTAAGATCTCATACTCCTTGCCCGAAGAATCGGTGAGCGTAAGAGCGATTTTTTCTGCAACACTCAAAGACTCTGTAATGCAAGAGCCGTAAAAGTTTGAATACGAGGGGAAATACGCGTTTCCGCCAAGAGTTACGTTAAACTCTGCGCTTGTCAAGGTGCGAACGAGCTTCGGAATAATGTTGTTTTCAACCAGCTGGCAGGTCGCACAGACACGTTCTTCCATTCCATCATTCTCACCGGTTGCTTCCGTCAGCAGAACCCAAGGGCTGAACTCGTGTCCATACGCCTTGAGATCGTATGCATTAACTTCAGCCTGGCAAACCTTGCAATAGGTTTTGGTAAGTCCGCCCGTGGTGCAGGTAGGAATGACAACAAACTGCGGCGCACCTTCAGTATGTCCGAGGGCAGGCAGTATAGTAACCGTCGCAACGTCATTACATATCATACAATACGTTGCGGTCGAACCGTCCTCGGTGCAGTTCGGAGCTTTAGTCTGAATCGGCATACTTTCGATACCGTGACCGAGAGGAGCGATCGCCCTTGTCGTAACTACTGCAAAACATACAAGACAAGTGGTCGACTCAGATCCCTCCAGGGTGCAGGTAGGCTCAGACGTAGTTTTAAACTCACTTTCTTTATGTACGTGAGACGGGGAGACAGTTACGTTTACCTTGAAATCAAGCTGAAATCCGTCATAAAAAAGAGTTACTGTTTTTTCTCCGACGGTCTCCGATTCAAATCCCATATAACGAATGCCCTCGCTGACCGTTTTTACCTCACCGTTATTATAGGTGACGGTAACGGAAATTCCGGTAGGATCGAAGAATTCACCCTCATAGTACGTAGTCTTATTCGGGTAGGTCGCAAAAACTATATTTCTTACCTCAACGCCTATAACGGTGACTCGATAGATCGTCGACTCGATTCGGTCGTTTTCGGAATAAGATACGGTGACGTTTTTACTTCCTGCAGACGAAACGTCGCCGCTGACGGTAACGTACGGAGTTACGTCTGCAGTTTTACCGTTTTCGTAATAAGCAGTAACTGCCAAGCCCGATGAATCGAGGGGCTCACCAATGTAATAAGTAAGCTTATTCGGGACCTTCGATATCTCAATTTTCGTAAGCGCAGGCTCAAAAACGGTGATCTTATAGCTTGCGGTCAGCTTTTTATAAGAAATAGTGATTGTTTTTTCGCCTATCGTGTTGGTACTGAATCCCTTGACGGTATAGTCAGACGGAGCAAGCTCGGCGGATTTACCGTTGCTATATACAACCGAGACGCTGAGCCCCGACCTATCCTCTGCGTCGCCTACAAAATAGGTCAACGTATTCGGAGAAAATACCTTCAGCGATTTTTCTGAAACCACCTCAACGTTAAAGGTAGTTTTACATTTTGTTCCGGGATAGGTGACAGTTATCTTCTGCACGCCCTCCTTAGAGGAATTGAAGCCGCTCGTCCAATCAAGCTTTACAAGAGTTGTTCCCTTTGTTCCGCTATCATAAGTAAGCTCAAGCTCCGCCCCGGACATATCGAGCTTCTCGCCAACAAGATAAAATGTCTTGACGGGAAGACTTTTCAGCTTTATCGCTGTTACGTCAGGCGGGTCGATAGGCACCGTAGGAGTTTCGTCATCGGCATATGCTCCGAATGCAAACAAGGTGGCGGCAAGCAGAATAAATAAAAGTGAAAGTAAGAATTTATGCTTTCTGAATATCATATATTACATCCTTTCGGCTAAAGCCTTGCAAAATACGTCGAATTTTAGCATATTGTTTTAATTATAGCATAAATACGAGCATTTTGCAAGACAGTTGTCAATTATAACAAAACTTTTACATATTGTTAACGCTTAGGCTTGCTTCTGACGCACAAAGCGGCGATAAGTCCAAAAACGAGAGCCGCGGTAGTTCCGCCCGATGCCGCTGTAAGACTTCCCGTAAGGGCACCCAGCAAGCCACGCTCGTCAACAGCTTTTCTGACTCCTTCGGAAATAATATATCCAAATCCCGTGAGAGGAACAGCCGCTCCCGAGCCGCCGAAATCCGCAATATACTTGTAAACTCCGAGCGCACCGAGCAAAACGCCCGCAACAACGTAGCCAACGAGTATACGAGCGGGTGTAAGACGAGTCTTATCTATCAGCACCTGCGCCAGCGCGCAAAGTCCGCCTCCGACGAGAAAGGCATTCACATATGGCATAATAGTGCTCATTTTGCACCTCCGTAAGCCTTAAGATGAAGAAGATGCGCCACAGCGGGAATGGCGAGCCCCTGTTTGAGACTTGAAGGACTCATCATCGCGCCCGTCCCGTAAAACAGAATATTTCGAAGCTCGCCCCGCTTCAGCTTTGGCAAAATACTTGCCGCAAGGACCGATGCCGAGCAACCGCAACCCGATCCGCCTGCGTGAACGTCCTGCGCCTCCAGGTCGTATATCATCAGTCCGCAATCATCGAGCTTACCCGATGCATCAACGCCTGACGTCGCCAAAAGCTCGCCAAGGATAGTAACACCCTCCCGACCGAGATCACCGCTGATTATGATGTCATAATCGCTCGGCGACGTACCACTCAATTCAAAATAGTTCAGCAGAGTGTCCGCTGCCGCGGGTGCCATTGCCGCGCCCATATTTGCCGCATCGGTAACGCCTTTTTCTACAACAATTCCGGGAAACACATCAGCGATCTCTGCCAAAGCATCGCCCTTGCGCCCGACCACAAATGCTCCCGCGCCCGTTACAGTCCATTGTGCCGTCGGCGTGCGCTGACCGCCGTATTCGATAGGATTTCTGTACTGTCTCTCTGCTGCTGAATTATGCGATGACGTGACCGCCGCAGCAAGATCGGAAATTCCGCGCGACACGAGGATCGAGGCGAGCATCAAGCCCTCAGCCGCAGTCGAGCAAGCTCCGTAGAGTCCGAAATATGGAATGTCATATTCAAGAAGTCCGTAAGCCGATGAAACACATTGATTCATCAGGTCGCCCGCAAAAAGTGCATCAATATCCGATGCACCGACTCCAAGCTTTGTCATTGCGCTTGCGAGAACGAGGCGCTGCATCTCCCCCTCACTCCGTTCAAAGGTCTTCTGACCGAAGCGGTCACTCGGATCGTGAAAGTCAAAAAGCGAGCCGAGAGGCCCCTCGAACTCCTTACCGCCAACAACGCTCGATGCGGCAAGTATCAGCGCACCGGAGGTGTCAATTATTTTTCTGTTATTTTCCATTAATATACTCCAAATAGATTGTTACAATAATTATTTTTTACTCTAACACCTTGATTTATTCGGAGAAATATGGTACAATAAATCGGAGGTATGCAAAAATGAAAACATATATTATTAAGAACGATTATTTAACTCTTGAGCTTTCCGAAAAAGGAGGCGAGCCGATCTCAATCAAGTCGGCTGACGGATACGAATATCTTTGGTGCCGCGATGCAAAATATTGGTCATCAAGCGCGCCCGTACTCTTCCCTACGGTAGGCAGACTCCGCGGCGGCGAGTGGGCGGACGGCGAAAAGATATACAAGATGAGCAACCACGGCTTTGCGCGCCATCAGCTGATGAAGGCTGTCGCAATGCAGGATTTTGCCGAATTCACGCTTCGTGACAGTGCCGAGTCTAAAGAGTGCTACCCCTATGCGTTCACGCTCCGCCGCCGCTTCAAGCTTGCTAAAAATGCGATCCTTGAAACGATCACGGTCAAGAACGACGACACCCGCGATATGTTCTTCGGCATCGGTCTGCACCCCGGATTTATGATTTCCGAGGGACGCGCAAGACTTTCGCTCGAATGCCACTCAGCCCCCGAAAGACAGCTTCTCGCGCCATCCTATCAAATGGCTGACAAATCGGAGCCTTATACCCTTGAAGACGGCAAGTATATCACTCTCGACAATTCTCTTTTCGATAACGATGCCATCATCCTCACGGGCGTAACCTCTGCAACTCTTGAATCTCCCGATTCGCCGAGAAGCGTGACCGTGACCTTCCCCGATGCGCCCTACGTCGGCTTCTGGCAGCCCGCCAACAGCGATGCGCCCTTCCTCTGCATCGAACCGTGGCAGTCGCTCCCCGCATCCGACGCACCCGTTGGATCACCCGCAGATCAGATCTGCGAGCGCAAGGGATTTGTCCGACTTGCGCCCGGAGAGGTATATAATTTCAACTGCAGATTTATATTTAATTAAAAATAAAATTTATAATACAAAAAGGAGAACTGTTATGAAAAAACGCATTCTTGCTCTGATCTGCGCTGTTCTTATGCTCGTGCCCGCATTCGTTGCGTGTGCAGAGTCCGGAAACGGTGAAGATCAGACAAAAGCACCCGCAGGTAACGATCCCGCGCAGACTCAAGCGCCCGATGCCGCTACCACCGTTGAAGAAACCACATCCTATCCCGTGCCCGAGCTCAAAAAGCTTGACGGTTACGTTTACCGAGCAATCGTCATCGGTAACAACATGTGGGGACCCATCTATTTTGCTCCCGACGGCGAGCAGAACGGTAACGTAATCAACGATGCTCTCTACCGCCGCGAGGCTTTCCTTGAGGAAATGTACGGCATTCAGGTTGAGCACATCGTTGACTCTAAGGCTCTTACCACGCTCGGCAACCACATTCAGACCAACACCGACCTCTGTGAGGCTCTCTATATGACCGGTACTGACACGATGAGCGCAGCTACGAGCGGTTACGTTCTTGACGTAAATACTCTTGAGGGGCTTCAGCTCGATCAGCCCTGGTGGGATCAGAGAATTCAGGAAGAATACCGCATCGGCAATCGCCTCTTTACTCTTGAGGGCGATATGAATATGCTCGATGAGCTCCGCACTATCTGCGTGGTATTCAACAAGACTCTCTATGACAACTACGGCTATAACACCACCTACGGCACCCCCTACGATCTCGTTGAGCAGAACAAGTGGACCTACGACACCCTTATGGAAATGATCAAGGGCGTTACCGTTGATCCCACCGATGAAAACGGTCGTTGGGGTATGTTATCCGAGGTTTCCGCTCCCTACTACTTCTTCCTCGGCCAGGGTCACAAGACTCTCATCAACAACGGCGGCGAATTCGTGCTTAACATTGAATCCGAAACCATTTCCAACGCACTCCAGAAGATGATCCAGCTCGTTAAGAATCAGGACGTTATGATCGTTAATAACGGCGTATGGTTCGGCGGTAACGACGTATGGACCGAAGCAGGCAACAAATTCAAGAGCGGTAATGTTCTCTTCCGTTCCAACGCACTTTCCTCTGTAAACGCCTATATTGATATGACCGGTGACTACGGTATCCTTCCCGTTCCGAACAGCGGTGAGACTCACGAGTACTTCTGCTACGTTGCGGGCGGAAACCACCGTCCTCTCTCCTTCCCCGCTAACCTCAAGGACGTTGAAAACGCTATGCTCATCTCCGAGGCGACCGCATACTACTCTCGCTTCACCAGCAACGAAAACAACACCTCCCTCCGCGACGCATTCTACTACGTTCTTGCAGACTACCGTCTCGCACGTTCTCCCGAGGACACCAGAATGCTTGACATCTTCTTCGATTCCAAGACCTTCGACGTTGACCAGACCGCAAAGGTAACCGGTCTCGAGAGCGCTATCTGGGCTCTTGCAAAGGCAGGAAACGCCGACGGCGTAGCATCCACCATCTCCGCTACCAAGAGGACAGCGAGCAAGATGGTCGACAGGTTCCTCGCAAGCCTCGATAAGTACTACAACTAAAATAGTTACTAGTTGCTAGTTATTAGTTGCTGGTTAAATGTAAAAACACGGATATTTGAGCAGTTGCTCAAATATCCGTGTTTTTTTATTCGGTTTCATTTACGCCAAGAATGTCGCAGATTTCTTTTTTCGTCTGACGGAAATGAGTCAAGCCGTAGAAGGTAAATGCAGTTTTGGGAACAACACAGTCGGAATCTGTTTCGTATACTGTATTGCCTTCAAAAGAAAAATGACCACAGTTGAAGAGTTTTTCAAGAGCATTCTGCTCAAATCGGAGGTTTTCAATATCAGTGACGGTATATTTCACTTTAGCTTTCGGAGTAAATCCTCTCGTACGGATTGCACCTTCGCCCAATCCTCCTGGATTCTCGAGCGCCTGCCAATAAGTAAATTTCATTACACCTTTATCAAGCTGTATCTTCCGAGTCGAGCGGGTAAATCCCAAAAGCGAGAAAAGCGGATATAAGAATATCAAAGCACAGATGTAAGATAAAATATAAATCGGATCAAATCCGCGTCTTTGTGCCAAACCAAAACAAATAATCAACAAAGCCAAAACTTCAACAATTGATACCGGACGAAATTGTTTTGCAAGTCCGTTCAATTTCAGAACATTATTCTTCATCCCGCACCTCCTTTTTTATCATTATATCATATTTGCATAAAAAAGTCAAGGGAGCCGAACTCGACTCCCTTGTTTTTGCATTTTACATTTTGCATTGTGCATTCAACTCTGCACTCTGCATTCTGCACTCTGCACTTATTAATACATACCTCCGCCTGCGTTCATAGCCGCATTAGCAGCAGCTACAGCCGCGGGGTCTTCCTTCTGGTTAGCAACAACAGCCTCGGTGGTGAGGATGGTGGATGCGATGGAAGCTGCGTTCTGGAGTGCGGAACGGGTAACCTTGGTGGGGTCAACGATTCCTGCCTTCATCATATCGCAGTAAACCTCGTTGTAAGCGTCGAAGCCCCAGCCTGCCTTGCGGGAGGAAACGATCTTATCAACGATTACACCGCCGTCGAAGCCTGCGTTAACAGCGATCTGACGAACGGGAGCCTCGAGAGCCTTGAGAACGATGGATACACCGGTCTTCTCGTCGCCTTCAACGGTCTTGAGGAGCTTTGCAACCTCGGTGATAACGTTGAGGTAAGCAGTTCCGCCGCCGGGAACGATACCCTCTTCAACTGCCGCGCGGGTAGCGTTGAGAGCGTCCTCGATGCGGAGCTTCTTTTCCTTCATTTCAACCTCGGTAGCAGCACCGACCTTGATAACAGCTACGCCACCTGCGAGCTTTGCGAGTCTTTCCTGAAGCTTTTCCTTATCGAAGGAGGAGGTGGTGTGCTCAAGCTCACCGCGGATCTGTGCGATGCGATCCTTGATAGCAGCGGAGTCGCCTGCACCGTCAACGATGATGGTGTTTTCCTTGGTAACCTTGACCTGACGTGCACGGCCGAGATCGGCGATGGTAGCATCCTTAAGCTCAAGACCGAGATCGGAGGTGATAACCTGACCGCCGGTGAGGATAGCGATATCGCGGAGCATTTCCTTTCTCTTCTCGCCGAAGGAGGGAGCCTTAACAGCGATGCAAGTGAAGGTGCCGCGGAGCTTGTTGAGGATGATGGTGGTGAGAGCCTCTCCGTCGAGGTCCTCAGCTACGATGAGGAGCTTCTTGCCGGCCTGAACGATCTGCTCGAGAACGGGGAGAATATCCTGAACCGAAGAGATCTTCTTATCGGTAATGAGAATGAATGCGTCGTCGATAACAGCCTCCATCTTCTCCATATCTGTTGCCATATAGGGAGAGATGTAGCCGCGGTCGAACTGCATACCCTCAACGACCTCGGAGGAGGTCTCAGCCGACTTGGACTCTTCAACGGTGATAACGCCGTCTGCGGTTACCTTTTCCATAGCATCAGCGATGAGCTGACCGATAACCTCGTCTGCAGCGGAGATAGTACCAACGCGTGCGATATCCTCGGTGCCGTTTACGGGCTTGGAGATTGCTGCGAGGCACTCAACCGCGCGGTCGATAGCCTTCTTCATACCCTTGCGGATAACCATGGGGTTTGCGCCTGCGGTAACGTTCTTCATACCCTCGTGGATCATTGCCTGAGCGAGGAGGGTTGCGGTGGTAGTACCGTCACCGGCTGCATCGTTGGTCTTGGTAGCAACTTCCTTTACGAGCTGTGCGCCCATGTTCTCAGCGGGATCGTCAAGCTCGATCTCCTTTGCGATGGTTACACCGTCGTTGGTGATGAGGGGTGCGCCGTACTTCTTGTCAAGAACTACGTTTCTGCCCTTCGGGCCGAGAGTGATCTTAACGGTGTCGGCAAGCTTATCAACGCCGCGAAGAAGGGCGTTTCTGGAATCAATTCCGTAGTAAATATCCTTAGCCATTGTGATTAGTTCCTTTCAATTATTCGATAACGGCGAGAATGTCCTTCTCTGCCATGATGGTGTATTCAACACCGTCGAGCTTGACCTCGGTGCCCGAGTACTTAGCCGCGATGACCTTCTGTCCTACCTCGAGAGCAACGGGGATGATAACACCGTCGTCGTTCTTCTTGCCGGGGCCGACTGCAACTACTTCTGCGATCTGGGGCTTTTCCTGCGCACTTGCGGTAAGGATGATACCGCTCTGGGTCTTCTCTTCTGCTTCAACGAGCTTGATAACAACTCGGTCTGCAAGGGGTTTGATTGTCATTTTTCTTCCTCCTTAAGGGGTAAAAGGCTTTCGCCTCAATAATTTACTTTGATTTTGGCACTCTTTTTATCCGAGTGCTAACTTACGCATATAATTGTACTACAAAATCTCAAAAAATCAAGTACCTTTGCCTCAAATTAACATATTGTTCACATAATTTTTAGCACCCGAGCGAGGAATTGCCAACATATTTCGAGCATATATACTACAAAGAGGTGATTTGATTGATAGACTTTCTGAATTCGAGGATTTTGGGCGTTTTACTCCCCGGCGCACTCATCGGTGCGGGGCTCTTCTTCATTATATATATGAAAGGCATGCCGATTATTCGTCCGAGGGCGATAATTTCTCCGTTTTTGCGGAAAGAAATTAAAAAAAGCGGTATTTCTCCGCGGTCTGCGCTCTGGCTTGCGCTCGGGGGCGTGCTCGGCGTGGGCAACATAGTCGGTGTCTCTGCGGCGATATTTTACGGCGGCGCGGGGGCGGTATTCTGGATGTGCATCTCCGCGATCCTTGCATCCATACTTAAATATGCCGAAACTTTGCTCGCCCTCTCGCGCAGAAAGAACGGTAAACCTTCCTCAAGTGCGGAATACATAAAGGATGTATTGATTGAAAGAAAAAAGCCGAGATTTGGAGCAATACTGAGTTTTATCTTTGCTCTTCTCTGCCTCGTCAATTCGCTTTCTATGGGATGTCTGATACAAGTTAACGCGATGGTCGGCGTTTGCAAGGATATACTTCATATCAAGCCGATATTTACGGGAACGCTCTGCGCGGTGCTTATGATCGCGGTATCGTCGGGCGGGCTGAAAAGGATATCGTCGGCAACGGGCAAGATAGTGCCGTTTATGACGGTAGTTTTCTGTATCCTGTCCTTTGCCGCGCTTATAATAAAAGCGGACAGAATTCCGAGCGCCTTGTCTGAAATAATACACTCCGCATTCGAATGGCGCGGAGTTACGGGCGGTATCTGCGGATTTTTTCTTTCAAAATCGGTTCGCCTCGGAGTTATGCGAGGACTTATCAGCAACGAAGCGGGTGCGGGAACATCTCCTATGGCGCACTCGGCATCATCCTCCGACTCGCCCGCAGAGCAGGGCTTTCTCGGGATAATCGAGGTTTTGATTGATACCGTCTTCCTCTGCACGCTGACAGCGCTCGTCATTCTCGTCAGCTATCCGGATGTAGAACCTTTTGCAGACAATTCGGTAATGATGACCGTCGGAGCTTACAGCGCGGCACTTGGCGCGTGGGTCGAGCCTCTGATGTGCGGGCTTGTCCTCCTTTTCGGACTCGCCACGGTATTCTGCCAATGCTTTTACGGCAAGCTATGCCTTTCTCATCTGACAAAAAACAAGACCGCTGAGTGGATTCTTACGCTCTTATACGGAGCGGCGGCGCTCCTTAGTGCAGGAACGCCGCCGGGATCTGTATGGGGGCTTGCCGACCTTTCGATCGGTATTATGACTTTAATAAATATATCGATCCTCTTACTTGAACGAAAAAGGATAAAAACGGAAACCTTTGCTTATTTCAACAAGGAAAGATAATATTCTTCAACTTCGCGAGCCATACGCTCGGAGGTGTAATTTGAAAGGTATTTTTCCTTTGCGGCGGTGGAAAGCGAGCGAAGCCTTTCTCTGTCATTATAAAGAGCTTCAATCGCATCCGCGAAAGCATCTCTGTCACCGCGGTTGCATACGATTCCGCAGCCATCGGCAATACGCTTGTTTCCTTCAAGGTCGGATACCACGGGAACCACGCCGAGGCTCATACCTTCAAGAAGCGCGAGGTTTGAGGTTTCGGTGCCAACGGAGCAATTCACGTTCACGTCGCAGATATTCATAAGCGGGGCAATATCGGTAACAAAGCCGCAGATCTTTACTTTGTTGCCAAGGTCTTTACCTTCGACAGTATCGCGGATATCTTCAAGCTTACTTCCCTCTCCGACGATCAGGAAATACGCCTTATCAAGTCCGCGCGCAATGCATTCACACGCGGTGTCAATAAAGGTTCCGTGATCCTTTACGGCTTCCGTACGCGCAAAAATGCCGACAACGAAGGCATCCTCGGGAATGCCGTATTCGCGGCGAACAGCATTCTTCTCATCCTCGTCGAGATTACGGAGAGTGGGCGCGCCGTTATAGATGACCTTGATCTTATCGCGTCGCAGAGCCTCAGCCGCAAGAGCCTCAGCCGCGCTGTCGTCGGTAGCGATCGCACCGTGAAGCGTCTTTTTCCATTCGCTTGCAAGAATCTGCTTGAATGGAAACTTCATATATTTCTCGCTCGGCATATCCGAGCAATGCTTGGTAAGTATTACCCTCGGCACCTTTGCATCAACTCCCGCGAATCTTCCCGTTCTTGACGAATGGGTGTGAAGAATATCGGGGGCGAGCTTTTTGATCTTCTCCGCCAATATGCCCTGCATTTCGGGAGCATTCGAGCGGTCTGCGATGCCGTAGGCGGTCACGACGGGAATACCGAGTGATTCAATCTCGGGGATCAGTGCGGCATCCTCGGGGAGAATGACGCTGTATTCAAATCGCTCACGGTCTGCCTCCTCGAGAAAGTATCGGAGAAGCCTTCCGGCTCCTCCGATATTCGAATCGGTAAGGATATGAGTTACTTTTATTTTAGCTGAGGACGGCATAGGTCTTTACGCTTCCTTCAAGCACGGGCTCGGAGCACATTACCGCATGGATATCACCGCTGCAGGAAACAAAGGAAATATCGATCTTGCCTTCTACAGCGTTCTTCAAAGCTTCGCCGTTCTCGAAGATATGGCAGAACTTCTTTGCCACGGTTCCGATAACTTCATCTGCGGGAAGAATATCATTTTCGCCGGCCTTATCCCAGAAGAGTCTTGCGGGTGCGGCATACTTTGTTTCAAGCGCATCGATAACGTCTGCAACTACAGCGCCCGCGGTGGGGAGCTGACCTGCGCCTCTGCCGTAGAACATTGCGTCACCAAGCATATTGCCGCGAACAAGGATGCTGTTGAAAACATCGTTTACGTGTGCCATCGGGCAGGAATCTTCAACAAATTCGGGAGAAACGGTAGCATAGATGCGTCCATCCTCAAGCTTGCCGGCGCGTCCGATCAGCTTGACCGAGCAGCCAAAGGACTCGGCAAC
This sequence comes from Clostridia bacterium, assembly GCA_017387685.1. Taxonomy (GTDB): domain Bacteria; phylum Bacillota; class Clostridia; order Oscillospirales; family CAG-272; genus CAG-390. The sequence goes on along the minus strand of JAFOEU010000002.1, from coordinate 58,176 downwards.
CGCGATATCGGTAAGCGAAACCTCGGTAATTCCCTTCGCCTTGAGCATATCCATAGGAATAAGCTTGCCGTAGGAAAGAGCGGCAAGGATAGCGATCTTGCGGAGCGCATCGGTGCCCTCTACGTCTGCCGCGGGGTTAGCCTCGGCGTAACCAAGCTTCTGCGCGTCCTTGAGAACGTCTTCATAGGTGCAGCCCTCGTTGGTCATACGGGTGAGGATATAGTTGGTGGTTCCGTTGAGGATACCGTAAACGCCCTCGATCTCGTTGGATGCAAGGTCGTTGATAAGAGGACGGATGATCGGGATTCCGCCGCCTACGCTCGCCTCAAAGAGGTAACGAACGCCCTTCGCTCTTGCAAGCTCAAGAAGCTCGTCGCCGCAATCGGCAACTACAGCCTTGTTAGCGGTGACAACACTCTTGCCCGCCTCGAGGCAAGCGCGGGTGAAATCGGACGCGGGATGGATACCGCCCATAACCTCGACGACGACCTTTACCTCGGGGTCGTTCAGAATCACGTTGATATCGCTTACTACTCGGTCTGCGTAGGGAGTGCCCGAAAGATCGCGGATCTCGAGAATATATTTGAGATATACCTCCTCGCCGAGGCGGGAAGCTATCAGCTTTTTGTTTTCTTCAATAACCTTGGCAACGCCGCTTCCGATAACGCCGTAGCCCATAAGTGCAATATTAAGCATGTTTTGGCTCCTTTTTGTTTATTACCCATAATGATATCACATTTTTTCAAAAAAATCAATAAAAACTATTGAAAAAGTTCATTTTTTATGATAATATTTATATATAGCGACTCAAACAAGGAGAATTATCAATGTCATCACCCATCGGAAGCAAGCGAACGGTAAAGATCTTCGTGCTTTACCTTCTTGAAAATATAAACTACCCCCTCGAATACTGCACCATCAACGATATCGTTATGCAGACCGATTACGTTATGTTCCTCGACTTTGCCGAGAGCTTCAACGAGATGGTTGACGGCGGTCTGATCGACTCTTTTGAGGAAAACGGACTTACCTTCTATCAGGTAAGCGAAAAGGGCCGCATCGTGGCACAGGCGTTCAAGTCCGACGTTCTCTCATCCGTCCTCGACTCGGCAATGACTGCAGCTCTGCGTTACCTCGACTTCACCAAGCGCGGCATCACAACCGAATGCCGCATCGAGCGCGTTGACCCGAAGACTGGCAGATGCTACGTTTACTGCTCGCTGACCGAGAAGAAGGACGTCATCTTTGAGGCAACCATCGCAGTCGACAGCCTCGACCGCGCGCGCCGTATGAAAGCAAACTTCGACGACCGCCCCGAGGTCATCTACCGCGGCTTCACCGCGCTTATGGCGGGCAACGTAAACTTTCTTTTTGACTAATAAAAACGGGAGCTTCATTGCGGAAGCTCCCGTTTTATATTTCAAATGCATCAAGCATCATCCGATAACAATACATATTCGGAGAAAAAGCAGAGTTATTGAATATAGCCGAATCATCGCCGAGCAGATATTTTTGTATAGCCGCCATTACGCCCGCAGAGCGTGAAATACCGACCTCACAATGAACGATGATACACTCCACTCTGTCCTTGTATCTCAACACGTAATCCTTTATCTTCAAAGCATCCGACTCCGACATCAACACGTCCTCGGGTCGCGCGTTTTCTTCAGTCACATCATCGAATTGAAGCCTGCAAAGACCTATAATATTGCTGTTTCGCGCGAAAACATTGGGAGCAAGTCCGGGATCGGTAATTGAAATTATCAAAGTCGATTCATTTATCCGATACGACTCTCTCTTCGCCTTTTGGCGAGAATATACATAAAATCTCATTGCTCGATCCTTTCCAAATGGTTTTGCAATTTCATCCGAATTTTTGAATACACCGTTTTGCCTCGTTTCTTATCCAAGTCCTCTTATGCTCGGCAAAAGGTTTGATCTGCTCAACATACTGCCCCGCTTGCATTTTATACAGGGTGTAGATTACATGACCGTCCACATCATCGTCGCACAGCAGAGGAATCAGCGCGCCGGAATAGCCGTTATAAGACTTCTTTCCCAAAAGCATAAAAAAGCTCTGTCTTCCTCTTTTGACTCTTTTATCAAGGCAAATACCGATTATTCTGCCTATTTGCTCTTCGTTGAATTTCTTTTTGTTTTGGACAGTCAACTGCCGGATTTCTTCGCCGATATCCCAGATTTCATGCTCAAACGTATACCAATCATGAACGTCGGGGGCTTCCTTCAAGTACGGCAAATCGGGCAACTCGGTATCTGGAATCTTTTCTTCTGCTTCTTTCAGAAGCTTATCAACTTCGTGATCGAATATTTTTCTGTTATCGGTTGACATTTCAAAAAACTCCTTACTATTCGGTATCGAAATAATTATAGCATAAAAGCGGAACAATGTAAATAGGACGGCTCGAAATTCAAGCCGTCCGTTTTATTATCTTGTCTTTTTGTCAAACGCGGGATTGAATGCGTAGAAATTCTTGCCGTCGAGTTTATCCTGCACTACTCTCATAGCGTCTCCGAATCTTTGGAAATGCACGATCTCGCGTTCGCGGAGGAAGCGGAGGGGATCGGTGACGTCGGGGTCGTCGGAGAGGCGGATGAGGTTATCGTAGGTCACGCGCGCCTTCTGCTCCGCTGCCTGCGACTCGGCGAGGTCAGCCAAGGGATCGCCCTTGACTCCAACGTATTTCATATCAAACGGCACGCCCGACGCCGCGATCGGGTACATTCCCGTGGTGTGGTCAACGTAGTATGGCTCAAACATCGTGCCCTTGATATTCTCGATCGAAATGTTCCGCGTAAGCTGATAAATGATCGCCGCGATCATCTCGAGGTGTGCGAGTTCTTCCGTACCAACGTCTGTTAATATTCCAACAACTTCATTGTAAGGCATACCGTAGCGCTGATGCAGATAGCGCATAGATGCTGCCAGCTCACCATCGGGGCCGCCGAGCTGACTGATCATAGCCGCCGCAAGCTTCGGATTGGGATTTTTGATCTTTACGGGGTACTGCAGTTTCTTCTCATATATCCACATAATATTCCCTCCTCAGTTTGCCTCGTAGTGCCAGGGCCAGTGCGCGCACTTGTCGCTTGACTCGCCGCAGACTCCGTACATAGTCAGCATACCGTGCTTCGACTCGTACTCAGCCGCAACCTTTGCGCGCTTCGCTCTCATTGTTTCGAGATATTCCTTCGCTTCGCAGCAATCGGGGTATACGTCAAGATAAAGCGTAACCTCGACGATCGCGAAATCCATCTGTCTGAGCTGTGTCAGCAGATCATCATTTCGCTCGCAGGAGCAGCCCTGCGACATTGCGGGATTGAACTTATCCATTGCATCTGCCTCCCTTGCCAACCTCAAGCGGGAGATCGAGATCCGAGAACAAGGTACCTCTGGAAAGCGCCCGCGGGTGATCGTAAAGCCTTTCAAAAGCCTGAATGGGAGCGTAAACGCTTCCTACGGGGCGGTCGGTGACGCCGTAGCCGCCCGTTTTGCATCTGCAACCGGAAGAGGATTCACCCGCGCGGCGATTGAGCGCCTCACCGTAGCTTCCCTTTATTTCTTCGTTCCGTCGCGAGTTCGATTCGCATCCGCAACGCGGCACGCTTGTGTATCCGCCGCGGTTGACCTCAAAGCCCGCTCGCTCAAAACTGTATTTATTCATTAATATCATCCTTCCTTTCTTTCGTTCTCAATACCATTTTATGCAAGGAAGGAAAAAATGTCACAAAAAGTCGAAAAAGAAAAAACGGCTTTCGCCGTTTCATAAAAAATCGTTAAATAAAACACCATAAGCCCCGTGCTTTAACGGGGCTATATGGCGTCTTAAAAGAGGAGACCGATTACTGGGGTCTTCTTCTCTTTTCGAAGCAAGCGCTGCAATAAACGGGCTTGTCGCTCGAGGGCTCAAAAGTGAGCTTAGCCTCAGCACCGCACTCGCTGCAGGTAGCATAGAAATACTGTCTTGCGGGACGGTTTGCGTTCTTCTTAGCGTCGCGGCAGTTCTTGCATCTCTTGGGCTTGTTGGTGTAGCCCTTCTCAGCATAGAAAGCCTGCTCGCCAGCGGTGAAAACAAACTCGTTGCCACACTCAACGCAAACGAGAGTTTCGTCAGCGTATTCTACTGCTGCGGTTTCTTCGATTTCGGTACCTTCGACCTTGAGTTCTTCGTACATGTTCTACCTCATGAAAAATATGTATTAATGCCCGTCGGCGGACTCACACCGCCACCTTTGTTGTTACAACGCTCTTTTTAAGCTATTCGAGCATACGGTTACTATGATAATAATGAACGCAGCTTGCGCTTGATGCGCGCCAACGCGTTGCTTACAGATTTTTTGGTCGAGCCGAGGCTTTCCGCGATCTCCTCGATGCTCATTCCCGAATAATGCATCCACCAAACCGAATTTTCGTACTTCGACAAATTCTCTCTGATAAAGGCGCGAAGCTCTGCTGCGCTTTCCCGCTCGATAACGGAGGAGGCGGGATCGCTTACGGTAAGCTCGGAGGGCTCAATCTCGTCAAGCGGAATGACGACCACACCGGCATACTTTTTAAGCTGACGCAGAGCAGACACGAGCGCCTTGCTCACGCAGATCTTGGCATAAAGTCCAAAGCTTACGTTTCCGTAAAGAAGCTCATAGCTCTGAACAGCGCGATGAAAGGCAAGAAGCGCCTCCTGATGAAGCTCCTCGATATCCTGATCGCAGAGACCGTCCCTGTATGATGCAACCGCAGAATCAAGCATAGGCTTATATTCCTCGGTAAGCCGCACGAAAGCCTCCCCATCCCCTTCCTTGGCAAGAAGCAACAAGCCTGTGTGAGATGCGGACATGAGGCTCTTCTCTTTTTCGGAATCGGAATAATGCGCCACGTATACCTCCGCGAAAAAATGTCACTTGATCAATATGCATAAATTCGCTTATACACATTATACCATTTTTTTTGAAAATGTCAATAGATAAATTCAACTTTTTTTGCGATTTATTCAAAAAATCTTAAATTTCCACCGAAATGTTCATAAAATTTGCCAAAATGCTATTGACAAGCGATCAAAACCGTGATATAATATCAGCATCCAATCATTTGAAAGGTATTTACAATTATGACTATTGAAGAGAAAGTTAAAAAGCCGCATATGATGCGTCTTGCGATCTGGACGGTTATCATCACCGTGCTTTGCTGCATCGCCTTTTGCTATCACAGCTTCTTCGAGGCGCATTTTGCTCCCGCCGCGTCAGTTGCGGGAATCGTCATTATTGCGGCAATTACCTTTTATTTTATGGGGCTGTGGGATTACTTCACCGACAAAAGCTTCACGGGAAAAATTCTGCGTTACCACGCGGCGGTCAGATTATATAAGGTCAGCGCGTTTGAGCGGAGAATGGAAACGAGAATTTTCGTTGAAATGACCGTTGAATGTGACGACGGCACAACTATTGCACACGAAGAAATGCTTTCAAGCGCGCTTTCCAAAGCCATCCCCTACCGTGAAGGCGACAGAGTTTATCATATAAAGGGCGCAAAATACACCTGCCGTTTTCCGCGTAACGACACGGCAAAGAAGTATGATCCCGTAAGCGTTATCTGCCCTATCTGCGGTGCGCTCCATCCGCTCGGGACTACTTTCTGCTCCTTCTGCGAAAACGATCTACCGTGGGATCCCTCGGTCAAATAAAAATTCCGCTCCGATAAGGAGCGGAATTTTTCTTATCGTCTTGACTTAAAGCCTATAATGTGATATTATATTAATAGCACTTATTGCCTTTAAATGCTCCAAAACTACTGATAAATCAAACAAAGGAAATAAAACGATGTCAAAAATAAAAATTCTCTTCATCGGCAACAGCCACACTTATTATAACGATATGCCCGAGATCGCAAAGGATATTTTTGCGGCGGCGGGAATGGACGCCGAAATAACGATGTTGACTCAGGGCGGCAAGTGCCTTGATTGGCACTACGAGCAGAAGCAGACCCGCTTCAATATTCTCTACGGAGGTTATGACTACATCGTATTGCAGAGTAAGGCTTCGAATTTTGATCGCGAAGCTTACCTTGACAGCGGTAAGAAGATATACGACGAGTGGATCTCGCAGACCAACGCTACCCCCATTCTCTATATGGTATGGTCCAATAAGGGCAAAAAGAAGGAGGAACAGCCGGCTCTTACCGAAGCAAACGTCGAGCTTGCAAGATATACGAAGGGCAGAGTTGCTCCCGCGGGTGAGGTACTGCAGACCGTGCTCCGCAGACGTCCTGCGCCCGAGCTTTACCGCGAGGATGGCAACCACGTGACTCCCACGGGCTCTTATCTCGCCGCGGCTTCGATCTTCTACGCTATCACAGAACGCCGCCGCGCTCTGCGTGTAAACGAGGGCGACGAACCCCACACACGTCTCGGCATCGACGAAAAGACTGCGGCCGCGATCCATACCATCGCTTGCCGCACCACCATAGCTTTTAACGAAAAGGAATGAAAATAGGAAATACCGATCTGCGGTACGGTCTTCAGCTCGCGCCGATGGCGGGAGTGACCGATAGGACAATGCGCCGTATCTCGGGCGAGTTCGGATGCGAATACGCCGTCAGCGAAATGGTCTCGGCAAAGGCGATCGTTTACGAGCAGGATGCCCGTCCGAGCGCACCCGTCAGAACCGCACAGCTTTGCAACATTGAGGACGGAGCGATACCGACAGCCGTTCAGATCTTCGGCTCGGAGCCCGAATTTATGGCGGAGGCGGCAAGGCTCATCTCAAACAGCGCATACCGAGGCTTTGAAGGCGCGCGCCCCGATGCCATCGACATTAATATGGGCTGTCCCGTCAAAAAAATAGTCCAAAGCGGTGACGGAAGCGCGCTGATGAAAAATCCCGAGCTTATCCACCGCATCACCGAGGCAGTTGTCAAAGCCTCTTCTCTGCCCGTTACGGTCAAGATCCGCGCGGGATGGAGCAAGGAAACAAAGAATGCAGTTGAATGTGCACTTGCCGCAGAAAGCGCGGGTGCGGTTGCGATATGCGTTCACGGCAGAACGCGCGATCAATTTTACTCCCCCGGCGTTGACCTTTCGATAATCGGTGAGGTCAAGAGCGCGGTAAAAGTCCCCGTCATCGGCAACGGCGATCTGTTTTCCGCAAAGCAGGCAATGAAAATGAAGACCGAGACCGGATGCGACGGCTTTGCACTTGCAAGAGGTGCGATGGGAAATCCCTGGCTCTTCGGTCAGATTGCAGACGCGCTTGACGGAAAAGATTTCGTTTATCCCTCAAATGAGGAGGTGCAGGCGATTGCGGAGCGGCATTTAGCTATGGCGATCGAGCACAAGGGGGAACGTCGTGGACTTGCCGAAGCAAAGGTCGTGGTGTCGCATTATTTCCGCGGAATACGCGGGGCAACGCGCGCAAGATTTGATTTTATGAACTCAATGACTTACGCGGAGGCGCACGAATCGCTCGTCCGCGCGTTTGCGGAGGCAAACGAAGAAGAATAGCCCAAAAGGAGGTGCCGTCGCTTGAAATATGCAAATATGAAGCTTGAAGACCTGTTTCTGCTTGCCAAAAAGGGCGACGGCAGAGCCTTTGAGCAGATAGTGCTTTCAACTGAAAACGCTGTCTACAACCTCGCGCTGTCGCTTTTGAAAAATAAAGAGGATGCCGAGGACGTTACGCAGGAGACGTATCTGCGATTGTGGCGGTCGCTTGCCGAGCTTAAGATCGAAAGCTCACTCAAATTATACATACTGAAGACCGCCCGAAACCTCGCGCTCGATCTCATACGCAAGAATGCGAGGCGCGAGGACGCCGACACGGTCATTCAAGGCACCGACGGCGAATTTGAAGTCGATATCGAAGATACCGATTCATCGTCCCGCCCCGATATTGCATATTTGCAAAATATAGAAGCGAAAGCCGTGCGTGAATCAATTGGGGAATTGCCGACTGCGGCGCGCGAGCTTATCATCCTGCGCGACGTTGAAGGTCTTTCGTACTCGGAGATCTCAACAATGCTCGGCATCGCAGAGGGCACGCTCAAATCCAAGCTCTTCCGAGCACGAGCAAGGCTCAGACTAATAATTCTTTCAAAAAACATTTTATAATTTTCGAAAATCACGGAACTTTTTCAAAAAATTGACGTCTATATATATGAAACACAAAATCTACGAAAGGAAAAGGCTATGGAAAAGACTCATTCCTGCAAATATTTTCGCCTTCAGGTGGATGAATATATTGAAGGCGAGCTGACCGATGCGGAAATGCGCGAATTTGAGGCGCATATTGCCGAGTGTGAGGACTGCCGCCGCGAGGTCGAATCGGCACGCAGATTATATGCTATTCTTCGCTCAAGCAGAGAGCCGGCGCCTGACGGTCTCCATTCTCGCATAATGAAAGCGGTCAAAGCCGAGGGAAGATCTAAAAAGAAGGCTCTTATCTTCCGTCGCAGTGCTCTCGCCGCCGCTTGCTTCTTCATTTGCCTTTCACTGACAATTGTAATCGTAATGCTACCGATGTGGAACCCGAGCAACGAGGGAGGTGCGCCTTTGCCCGCCGATCCCGATTTTGCCGCGGGTGAAACTCAAGCTGATGCCATAGAAACGGAATCGATAGCCGAAATAACAGACTCCCTCGCCGACTTCACCGAAGAAGAACAGCCGGAAGCACTCGAATCAGTCCCGCAGTCAAGCGTCGCATCGGCAGGTCCCGCGATTTCACCGAGTGATACCATAGAGGAAACGATGATCATCGCCGAATCCGATACGCCTCCCGCCGAAGAAATTACTTCTGCCGCTGAAAATCCCACTCCTCCCACGGAAACCGCGATGCCCGAAACCATCCGTCCCGAAACTACCAAGTTTTATTTCAAAGGCGAAAACAAAGATTCCCCTACTTTATCCATAACTCCCTCAGTCGAATCAACATACGCCCCCGGCGGCGAGGAGATAACGATGGCTCTGCTTGTCGTATCCGGTCTTTTAGCGGTGGCATCGTTTGTTGCGTTCCTCATCTCACTCTCCTCCGTCAGAAACACCCCTCACAAGAAAGATAAAGAGGAATAATTATGAAAAAATGCCCGCTGACCGTTTATACCGCGTCGCATTTTCTCGTTGATCTTGCCTGCGGATACACGCTTTATTCGATGTACGCAGAGGGCAAGATCGAAGCGGCTTCGGTCGCCGTGCTCTTCATCCTTTACAATATGCTCGCCTTTGCGACACAGCATCTTTTCGGTGCGCTTGCCGATAAGGTCAATTCAAACGGAAGCACTTTTGCCTTTATCGGAATACTTGCAACTGCGGCAGGCGTTCTGATACGCGGCGCGGCACCCGCGGTGAGCGTCTGCTTCGTCGGACTCGGAAACGCTTGCTTCCACGTCGGCGGCGGTATTGATGCTCTGACCGAAAGCCAAGGTTTTACACGCGCGGGAATATTCGTGTCGTCGGGAGCTCTTGGAATTGCACTCGGATGCAGATTCGGACAGAGCCTTCTCTTCCCTCCCGCACTTTACGTTTTAGCCCTCGCACTCGCGGCACTTGCAGTTGCCATATTCTGCCGAGGAGAGCGGACAGTGATACCCGAGGAAGAAGCGCCGCAGACAAGAATCTCTTCATCAACGCTCGCTATCTGCATACTTATTTTTGCCGTCGTGATCCGCTCATACGCTGGATTTGCGGCTACGAAACCTACCGAAGTCTTCCCCCTCTTCACTCTCGCGGTCGCCGCGTCGGCTTTTGCGGGAAAGCTGCTCGGCGGCGTATTTGCAGATCTTTTCGGGGCAAGACGTGTCGGCACGCTCTCGCTTCTCCTCTGTGTTCCGCTTTATTATTTCGGAGCGGGATCGGTAGTTTTGTTCCTTACAGCAACGTTTTTCTTCAATATCGCAATGCCGATAACTCTCGTCGGCGCGGCGCGAAAGCTTCGCTCTCACGAGGGATTCGTATTCGGACTGACCACGGTCGCGCTCTTTATCGGTTATTTCGTCCACACGCTCTTCCCCATCGGTCGGGCGCTGTCCGTGATACTTATTCCCATCCTCTCGCTCGTTGCCGCGGTTTGCGTATTCCTTACGACCGACGACATTCGTGAAAGAAAATGAAAGCAATAATCACTCTTTTATCAGCACTTCTCCTGACCCTTGTGATCGAAGTTCCGCTCGGTACGCTTCTCATAAAGCGCAAGGATTCCCTCATCCCGCTGATACTTATAAACGTACTCACCAACCCCGCGCTCAACCTCGCGCTTACCCTTTTATTCGCGCTGACGCAAAGCATTTCTCTTTATTGGATAGCCGTTTTGATCGGCGAGATAGCGGTATTTATTGGTGAGGGATTTCTAATACGCTCGCTTTGTAATCTTTCGCTAAAAAGAGCAATTATCATTTCAACTGTAATCAATGCAGTTTCCTTGATTCTTGGTTCTGCAATACTCGCACTGATTTAGGAGGTAAAAATGTATAATTTTTTCGCACTTGACGCGGCTGTATCACCATTTGATATGGTTCTCGTATATCTCGTATATTTTTGGTGGATATTCGCATTGGCAGGCTTACTTGTTATCAGCGCGATCATCGGAATCGTTTATTTCACCAAGAAAAAAAGATCGAAAAAGGAGAATAAATAATGATGCTTCCAAACTTCGCACTCGACGTTGCTTTTTCACCGTTTGATATTTTTCTCATCGCACTTTCAAATTTATGGTGGATCTTCGCAATAGCAGGTCTGCTCGTAATAGCCGCGATAGTCGGCATAGTGATATTTACCAAGAAAAAAAAAGGAGAAAAGAAATGAATAGAATCATATCCTCACTCGACGCAATAGTCGGTCCTCTTCCCGACGAAGTGACCAAAGCCGTAACGGAATCGCCCGAGACCTTTGACACACTCGGCATTCCTCTTATCATCTCCGCACTCGCGCTCGTCGCGGTCGCCGTTATCGGCATCGTACTCTTTTCAAGAAAAACCAAAACAGAATAAAATATACAGGAGGCTTTCAAAATGAGCACCGAAATCAAAGTTTGTACATTTAATCTGCGCGTTATCGCCGATGTTGACGGCAACAATATCTTCTACAACCGCAAGGGTAGAATTGCAGATACCATCAAAGAGCACTCCCCCGACATTATCGGATTTCAGGAGGCTGCTTCTCCGATGAAGAAGTGGCTCGGCGACGAGCTTTCCCCTCTCGGCTACACCGTAGTGGGCTGCGGACGCAGTGCGGACTACCGCGGCGAAGCAACCTGCATCGCTTTCAAGCGCGATGATTTCGAGCTGATCGCACTTGAGACCCGTTGGCTCTCTGCTACTCCCCTCGTTCCCGGCTCGCGCTATGCGGCTGACCAGAGCGGATGCCCCCGCGTTTACACCGCGGCTACTCTCAAGCATAAGGATTCCGACGAGATCTTCATCTTCCTCAACACCCACCTCGATCACAAGGGCTCGGAGGCTAGAAAGCTCGGTGCGCTTGACGTTGTCAGATACCTTTCCGAAAAGCACCTGCCCTGCATCATCACGGGCGATATGAACGCTCACCCCGGCACTCCCGAGATCGAGGCTTTCACCGCTTACGCGATCAACGGCAAGCCCGTTATCGACGCTACCGCATCCCTCGGCGGCACCTTCCACGGCTTTGGCAAATACACCGCAGAAAAAGCTCCTAAGATCGACTATATCTTCACCGATCTTCCCTGCGATATCTCCAAGTCCTACATCGTAACCGATACCTCCGCTGACGGTCTTTACATATCCGACCATAACCCCGTTTGCGCGATCGTTGAACTCGCTTAAAACAAAAAACTCCGGCTCATTTCGAGTCGGAGTTTCTTATTATCATAAAAATTGCGCTCAAACACAACACTAATCCAATCATAAGGCTCACCGCGTATGCCCAAGCTTCGTCGGGCAGAGGCAATATCTTCGCCCAAAGATAATTAGCGGCGTTAAATGCTATGTGAAATGAGATGCAAGGCAAAATCGATTTGCATATGAAATACATCCAAGTGAGAACGATGCCCGATACGAACGCATACGCACACCATAGGAGATCACCGTGCATAACGGCAAAGATAAGCGATGCAATAGGTATGGCGATCCATTTCGGAGCAAATCGCGATATTCTGTCACCGATAAGCCCGCGAAATACGGTTTCCTCGAGTATCGGAACAAGGAATACTGTACTAAACATAAGTGCGTTTGAAGGCTCTTCGTATTTAGCGGATGCATCAATATATGACTCTACGATTTCTTCGGGGATCGGAAGAAGTGGCAGAAGTCCGCTATATGCGAGATTCAGTCCCGCGCCCGCAAAAAATGCGAACAAAATCAAAGCTAAAGACGCTTTATTCAGTCCTCCGTGCGAAAGCATTTCGGGGAGCGTCCTTTTATCCTCAAATATCCTCGCGCAGATGAGAACGAGTCCCCAAAGCGCAAGTACCGTCGCCGCACAATCAACGCCCTCGGGCAAGACCGTGGCAACTATGCTGATAAACAAGTACGCGCCAAACCAACCGAAAACGGCGCCGAGCGACATCAGCTTTTCGTTTTTCATAGGGGACTCCTTTCCGTAATTTTGAAATAGGTTGGCTTGAAAACCAAGCCAACCTTTATCACTGTATTTTAGTCAATATACTCAAGCGCATCAATGCCCATGGAAGGCATCATTCTTGTAACGAGAATGCGGTATCTCATATATGCGTGATAGTAAAGTCCCTCTGCGAAGAGCTCGGGGGATACGTTGATCTCCTCGGGAGTGATTGCGCATCCCGCGGTCTTCATAAGAGCGAGGAGCTCATCATTCTCGGGAAGAACGTCCCAAATGATCTCGCGGATCTGCTGCCACTTAGCCTTGAGATCTGCGGGATCGACCTTATCCATAATGCTCGGGTTGTTGAGCTTTTCAACCTCGGGGATCTGCTCTGCGGAGAAATGCTTGTAGATCTCGTTCCAATCGGGAGTATCCTTGGTGGGATTGATCTCTTCTACACGGTCTGCGATATTGCGGTAGATCTTGTTGATGATGAGGGTAGCAACGCCGACCTTCTTGCCGTGGAACTCGGGCCAGATGCCGCGAGCGAGCTTGTAGCACTCCCAATAGTGGGAAACAACGTGCTCAGCACCCGAAGCGGGACGGGAGGAAAGAGCGAGCTTCATAGCAAGTCCCGAGAGAACGAGCGCCTCCATAATTGCGCCTGCAGCCTCCTCGTCGTTGCCGGTAACCTTATCTGCGAGAGCAACCATCTTCTTAACAGCGGTCATGGTTACGTCCGCGATTGCGGGGCAGTAATACTCACCGGTGAGAAGATTGGAGATTCTCCAATCTGCGATGCCTATGTACTTCGCTACCATATCGCCAAAGCCCGCAGCCTTGAGCTCGGTGGGAGCGTTAGCGAGGATCTTGGTGTCAGCGAGGATGACCATAGGCTGACGAACGAACCAGGATACCTTGAAGTTGTTTTCGATAATGGGAGCGGTATCCGATGCGAAGCCGTCCATCGAGGGAGCGGTTGCAAAGATACAGAACTTCTTGTCCTTTTCAAAGGATGCAACGCGGCAGATGTCATTGAGAGATCCGGTGCCGCAGGAGATAACGCCGTCAACGTCGTCAAGCAGAGCCTCGACCTCGCGAACCTGCTCGATGCGCGCGTACATCATATTCTTATAGATAAGCTTCTTTACGTTAAAGCCCGAAGCATCAAGAGCATCGCAAAGTCCCTCTGCGTTTGCAACGCCGAGAGTGTTCTCATCAGCAACGAGAAGGATATTGGTGGGGAAGCCTGCGTCAAGCAGGATCTTGCCCGTATCCTTCGTCAGACCGCTGTAAATTTCAACGACCTTGGTATCGAAGGTATGCTCTCTGCCACAGGGGCAATTTTCAAGTGATTTGAGAAGATTTTTAAGATCCATTGTTATACCTCTTGGAAAATAATGATTATCTATATAATTATATACCTAAAAATAAAAAAAGTCAAGAAAATATATAGAAATTTTCTTGACTATTCAGCGATTATGAGGTATAATTTCAATAGAAGAACCACGAGTCTGTACAGAGTGCGGGTTCACCCTCGTATTCGCCGTATTTGAAATGAAGCGCACCGCACGTCGGATCAAAGCCGCCAGAGGCATCGGCAGCCGCACGAAGCGCACGCGATGACGGTTCACATTCACTTATATCTATCTCCGCATCGCATATGACAGCCGCAAGACTCGTTGGATAGCAATTCGAGCTCAGTCTGTTGACCAGTACCGCGCCAAGCGACACCATCACGGTATAGCTTTCCCCTCGCGCCGCATTTTCGATGGCACGGGCAAGCAGGTGCACGTCTATCTCCTCCGCGCGGGCGGCGGGCGTGAGTGCCGTCGACAAAAGCAAAATCGACACAGCACAGCAAATCAATTTAATTTTCATAAGATCACCTCAATCTATATTTTTGACGACTATCAGGTCTCATATTTCAGGAAAAAAATGCATTATAACGTAATCGTAACATCCGATATCAGGCTACAGCACGCCAATCCCGCTCAAGCGGGAATCCCCTCGGAAATCAAAAATCTTTTCAAAGAGCTGCTCAGCACAAGCACACGCGCTACCTCAGAGGGAGTACTCCGTTCTCGCAAGAACGGAAGAATCGAGCTCACTTATAAATCCGACGACGGCAGAGATATGACGATCTCGTTCATGAAAACCGAGCCCACGCTCATAGCGTTAACTCGCGGTGAAACGCTCTTCGAAAACGCCGTGACGATCTACCTCGAAGAGGGTCAGCGGCATAGATCGGTCTCCTACGATATGCGCGGAGAGCGGATAGAGGTCACGGTCGTGGCGGAAAAGGTAGATAACCGTCTGCTCAAATCCGGCAAGCTCGTCTTGAATTATTCCGTTTACGTCTGCGGTGTCTGCGCCGAGATAAACGAAATGAATATCAGTATCGTCCGCGATACCGATAATAAAAATTAAAATTAAAAATATTAATATACGGAGGTTCCGAAATGGATTACTCAAAGAAAACAGAACTCAGAATTATGTCCCACAATATCTGGTGCGGTCCCGTTTACAACCGCGACCTTCATATGCGCGATATATATTTCCGCTATCTCCCCGACGTTCTCGGTCTTCAGGAGATGACGCCCAAGCTCTATCAGTCCCGCATCGTCGAGCTTCTTGAGCCCGAATACGAGCTTCTCACACACAAGGAGGCTGAGGGCTTCACCGACAACACTCCCCTTCTCATCCGCAAGGGTATGTTCGACGTAATCGACCACGGCTGGCATCTTTTCAAGGGTCTCAACAACAGCAAGACCAAGAGCCTTGCCTGGGCTGTTCTTCGCCGCAAGAGCGACGGTATGGAGTTTGGCGCGATCTCGACCCACTTCTGGTGGCAGGGCGGACCCGAGTCCGACCTCGCGCGCGTTGGCGACGTTGACCAGATGATGACCTACGTCAATTATATGAAGTACAAGTACAACGTACCCGTAGTTGCAATGGGCGACTGGAACTGCCGCATCGGTTCTCTCCCCTACCGCCGCGCATACGAATGGGGCGGTCTTGACACCCGCGTTTGCGCCACCGAGTTCTCGCATCTCACCGGAACACACCATCCTTATGCGGTTTACAACGAAGCTACGGGCGAATACGAGGGCGGTCCCGCACCCAAGGGTTCACAGCTTACCTCGATCGACCATATCTTCCTCTTCGGTCATGAGGGCTTTGACGTCAAGGAATACCGCGTAGTTCTCGAGCAGGATGCTCTCGACGTTTCCGACCATTGCCCGATCTATATCGACTGCAACCTCAAGTCGCTCGCAGCTCTCCCCGAAAAGCCCACCACACAGTTTATTCCCAAGGAAGAAACCAAATAAAATATGTCTGAACAAAACAACGTAAATCAGGAAGAAAAAAGACATCTGACAAGCGCCGAACGCCAGAAGCTCTATCAGGAAAAAGCAACGCAGAGGCGCATTGAGGAGTACCAAAAGCGCAAGCGTGCAAGGCTTTTAAAGATCGTTATGATCGCTCTCGCGGCGCTCGTGTTAGTCGGCGGAATAGTTGCTTGCGTACTTCTCGAAAAGAACGTATGGAAGCCCGCGCGCATTTATCAGAGTGCGGAGGATCTCTGCACCGCCGAGGAATTTCTCTCCGCGTATGAGGTCTACATCAGCCTCGGGGACTATAAGGACGCCAAGGGCAAGGCTTCCGTTTGCATTACAAAAAACGCTCAAAAGCTCGCGGGGCGCGATGACGTTATCATCGGAACTACCGCTTCAATGCCTTGGTTCAAGATCGACGAGAATGGCGCGATCAGATTTGATGAAAAGAAATACAAGGGTGCTGACGAGCTCGTCGTTCCCGACGTATTCGACAATCAGCTCGTTATGGCTGTCGCCGACAAGGGATTTTTCTACGCTCCCTTTGAGAGCATAATTCTTCCCCCCTCGGTAAAACGCATCGAGGCGCAGGGTTTCTTCGCTTGCTCCTCGCTTAAATCTATCGTCCTTCCCGCCGAGATCGAATTTATCGGCGAAAAGGCATTTGAAGATTGTGAGGCGATTGAAAGCATCACCCTCTCCGCAAAGCTTAAAGAAATCGGCTCTGCCGCGTTCCGCAACTGTAACGAGCTGACCGAGCTCGTCTTTCCCGAGGGATTTGAAACGATCGGCGCACGCGCGATAGCATCCTGCGAGAAGCTTCATAGCATCACCCTTCCCTCGACTCTCACATCGATCGGTAACAAGGCGTTTGAGGGGTGCACCGCGCTTTCAAAGGTCGTTTACGCCGGCAGCAAAGACAGCCTTACCATTCTCTGCTCCGGATATGAAAATGAAATCATCCTCTCCGTAAAGGAGCTCGTCTGCGATTGATAAACCGCATCGGGCAACACCCAAAAAGGCGATAGAAAAATGAAAATACTTGCAATTGGAGATATCGTCGGTCAGACGGGCGTTGCCCATCTGCGCACAAATCTCCGAAAGATCAAACAAAAATACGCGGCCGATCTAGTTATAGTCAACGGTGAGAACGCCGCAGAGATACACGGCATCGGGCAGAACGATGCGGAGGATATCTTCTACGCGGGCGCGGACGTCATAACCACGGGCAACCACGCCTTCGGAAGATACGATATCTATTCCTATCTCGATGACGAAAAATACATTCTCCGCCCTGCAAACTTTCCCGGAAGCGCACCGGGTCACGGTCACGTTATCCTGAACGCGGGCAGCGCGCGAGTGCTCGTTATGAACCTTCAGGGCAACGTGGCGATGAAGGTCGCGCTTGCCAATCCCTTTGAGGTAGCGGATTCGATTCTGAAGCGCGAGGCGGGCAATTATGACGTCGCCGTCCTCGACTTTCACGCCGAGGCAACGAGCGAAAAGCTTGCGATGGGCTATTACCTCGACGGCCGTGCATCGGTCGTTTTCGGCACGCATACGCACGTTGCAACCGCGGACGAGCAAGTGCTTCCCCGCGGAACGGGTTACATAACCGATATTGGTATGACCGGCCCCGATATAAGCATCCTCGGCGTTGCGACGGATTGCATCATCAAGGGCTTCACAACCGCTATGCCCCAACGCTATCGAGTAGCCGAAGGCAAAGTCACCGCCCACGGTGCACTCTTTACCCTCTCGGGCGATAAATGCACGAAGGTTGAGAGAATAGTTTTCTGAATTAAATACCGCAGAGGACGGAAAATTTCGATTTTCCGTCCTCTTTTTTTCGAAAAGCTATTGACAAACGTGTTATGACTGTGTATAATGTATATATACAGTTGTAACGGAGGTGATTGCGTGACAATTCTTATCGATACAAAAAGCGGAGAACCGATCTACAATCAGATTTATTCCCAGATAAAAAGCCAAATAATCAGCGGAGAGCTCAAAGAAAACGATATGCTCCCATCCATACGCGGTCTTGCAAAAGACCTGCGCATCAGCTTTATCACCACCAAGCACGCCTACGAGGAGCTTGAAAAAGAAGGATTTATCTACACTCTTCCCGGAAAAGGTTGCTACGTTGCCCCCAAAAACACCGAGATCTTGCGCGAAGAGAATCTCAAAAGGATAGAAAAACACATTGAAGATATCGCCTCGCTCGCGTCTTCCTGCAACCTTAGCCTAGAGGATATCATCGAAATGCTAACTTTCATTATGGAGGAAAAAGAATGAATGCACTTGAAATAAGAAATCTTACCAAATCATTTAAGGATTTCCGTCTTGATAACCTCAACCTCACTCTGCCGAGCGGTTGCATTATGGGACTCATCGGCGAAAACGGTGCGGGCAAGAGTACAACGATCAAGCTGATACTCGATATGCTTCACAAGGACGGCGGAAGTATAAAAATTCTCGGTGAGGACAATGAAAAGAATATCATGCTTCTCAAGGAAGATGTCGGTGTGGTTATGGACTACGTCGGTCTCCCCGAATTGCTTACCGCTAAGCAGATCGGCAAAATAATGAAAAACACCTTCAAAAACTGGGATCAGGATGAATACAAACGACTGCTGACCAAGTTTTCTCTGCCGGAAAACAAGCAATACAGGCATTTCTCGCGCGGAATGAGAATGAAGCTCGGTATTGCCATCGCTATGTCTCACGGAGCAAAGTTGCTTCTTCTCGACGAAGCAACGAGCGGACTCGATCCCGTTGCGCGCGACGAGGTAGTTGAAATGTTTTACGACTTCACAAGGGACGAAAATCATTCGATCCTTATCTCCTCGCACATCGTCAGCGATCTTGAAAAGCTTTGCGATTACATCGCGTTTTTGCATAAGGGCAAACTGCTTCTCTGCGAGGAAAAGGACATGCTTCTTTCAAAATACGGAATCGTTCATTGTACCCCCGAATTGATCTCGGAACTTGACGCAGCATCAATTAAACATACTAAAGTTACACCTTACGGCATCGAGGCTATCGTTCTTCGCGAGAGCATTCCCGAAGATTTCAAGATAAGCCCGATAACTATCGAGGAGCTCTTTCTGTTTATGGTAAAGGAGGCAAAATAAATGAAAGGACTTATTATCAAAGACCTGTATATGGCTGGCAAATATTGCAGAACAAATTTCATAATAATGCTTATTTTTCTTGCTTTTTCGCTTTGGCAACGGGATAGTCTTTTTATAGCATTCTATCCCATTATGCTTTCAGCCATAATCCCTACCAATTTGCTCGCACACGACGAACGTTGTCTTTGGTTGCAATACAGTGAAACACTCCCCTATTCGCGTGCGCAGATCGTAAGTGGGAAATACATTGTCGGTCTTATTATACAAACGGCATTCCTTATACTCACCGGCATCGTTCACGCCGCAGCTATGAATATCGACGGAACCTTCAATTTAGCTTCGTTCGGCATTTTTATGATGCTTCTGCTGACGGTATCTATGATCTCGTCATCTATTAATCTCCCCTTTATGTTCAAATCGGGCGTTGAAAAAGGTAGACTTGCTTATTACGTTATGATCGGAATCGTCACCGGTGGAAGCGTTATGTTTTCCAGCCTGTTGACAGAAGAAATTCAGCAAAAAATTGATCTTTACGGTTCATTACCCATCGTCTGTCTTATCAGCATTGCACTATTTGCCCTCTCGTGGTATCTTGCAATTGTGTTTTATAAAAAAAGAGAATTATAATGCAGATCCCGAAACCGAAGGATCTGCATTTTCTTTATTTAAATATTCTGCACGCGTGCTTTTTGAGTGCAAGGTAAAGCGGGATTCCGAAGCCGAAGACGGAAATTATCTCGCCGATTCCAACTGTCAGGAAGATCAAGGGAAGTGCTTCGGGTGCGCTGTAAACGAGCTTGACCACAAAGGGGATCACGATCATATTTGCGAGCGCATAAGGCACGGGAGCGACGTAGGGATGCTTTTTCAGTGCTCTGCATCCGAGCATTCCGATAAGGCTTGCAAGCGAGCCGAACACGATATCCCAAAGGGCGCATCCCGTGAGCAGGTTTGCCATAAAGCATCCGAGCGCAACGCCGGGTACTGCCGCGGGGGTGAAGATCGCGAGGATACAAAGTGCCTCCGAAAATCGAAGCTGTATCGCGCCGCTGCTCATTCCGACAGCCGCACAAAGGTAGGTGAGGATGACGTAGATCGCCGCGATAAGTGCCGCCTCGCAAAGGTGGCGGATGTGTTTTCTGTTTTTTTGCATTTTGCTTTTTCTCCGTAGTTTTGTTTTAGGTGAGGATGGTTTCGAACTCACCGCGGGATATTATATCACAATCTGCGGTTTTTGTCAAGTTTTTTCGCAAAAGGTATTGCAAAAACAAGAAAAAAGGTATATAATAATACCATTGTGAACAGAGTAGGATACCTTGTGTCAAAATACGCTCGGACGGGGAGTTGCCGAGCGGAATAAGATACGTTCACCCAAGGTTTTCCGCATCCCGCTGTTGCCTCGGGGAATATTATCATTTCCTCCCGCCGCACAGAGAAGCTGTTTGCGAGGGGAGGTTTTTTATATGTCAAAACAACAAAAAAACGGACTTCGCAACGTAAAAGTCCTGACAACCGCCGCAATGCTCGGTGCACTGAGCGTTGTTATCGGTATCTTCTGCAAGAATTTTCTCAATTTCGGCAACGGACTTTTCCGCGTGACCTTTGAAAATTTTCCGATCATTCTCTCGGGCATTCTGTTCGGTCCCGCCGTGGGCGCGGCTGTCGGAATAGTTTCGGATATGGTCAGCTATTTTCTCTCGACGCAGAGCTTCGCTATCTCGCCGATAGTCACCCTCGGCGCAGCACTCGTCGGCGCGGTCAGCGGTACCGTTTCGAATTACGTCATAAAGAAGCGTGGCGCACTCCGCGTGATTATATCTACACTCGCCGCTCACGTCGTCGGCTCGCTGATCGTCAAAACCTTCGGCATTTACACTTATTACAGTATGTCTTACGGTATGCTTCTCTTATACCGAATCCCGACCTACGCGGCGATCATAGCTATTGAAAGCTTCTTCCTTTGCCTGATCTTCAGGCACAAGGCATTCACTAAATACACGAGGTAACAAAATGAATTACACCGAAGCACTTGAATATATCCATTCTATATGCTGGACCTTCACCAAGCCCGGACTTGAGCGCATCTCCGCGCTTTGCGAAAAACTTGGGAATCCGCAGGATGAGTTAAAATTCATCCACGTTGCGGGAACAAACGGAAAGGGCTCGTTCTGCTCGATGATCGACTCCGTCCTCCGCGCGGCGGGCTACAAAACGGGACTTTTCACCTCGCCCTATATCAAGGTCTTCAACGAGCGTATGCAATTCTGCGGCGAGAACATCGCCGATGACGAGCTTGCCGAGATCACGGAATACGTCAAGCCGTACGCCGACTCGATGGAGGATAAGCCGACCGAGTTTGAGCTTATCACCGCGATCGGTTTTGAATACTTCAAGCGCAAGAAGTGCGACGTCGTCATTCTCGAGGCGGGAATGGGCGGCAGACTTGATTCGACTAATATCATCAAATCTTCCCTTCTCTCGGTCATCACGGGCATTTCGCTCGATCATACCGCATTCCTCGGCGACACGGTCGAAAAGATCGCGGCTGAAAAGGCGGGTATCATAAAAGAAAACGGATCGGTGCTCTTTGGCGGCAATTCAAAATCCGTTGAGGAAGTCATAAAAGCAAAAGCCGCAGAGATGGGCGCGGATTATCGCTTTGCGGACAAATCCTCGCTTAATATCGTCGCCTCCGATCTTACGGGCAGTACCTTTAATTATCTCGGCTACAAGGAAGTAAATCTTCCCCTCCTCGGTCTTTATCAGCCCTCGAACGCCGCAAACGTTCTCTGTGCGCTTGAAATACTGAAATGTAAGGGAATTACCGTTTCCGAAAAAGCCGTCCGTGAAGGACTTCTTGCCGCTCGCTGGCCCGCTCGATTTGAGATCATCTCGCGTGATCCGCTGATAATCTTCGACGGCGCGCACAATCCCGAGGGCATTGAGACCGCCGTCACAAGTATCAAGAGATATTTCGGTGACCAAAAGGTCTGCATTCTCACAGGCGTTATGAAGGATAAGGATTACAATTACATTGCAGGCAAATTCGCCGAGATTTCCGACCGTGCGTTTACCATTACACCTCAAAATCCCCGCGCGCTTCCCGCTGAGGAATACGCAAAGGTTCTCGAGGGTGTTGGAATCACAGCGACATCATATTCTTCCGTTGCTGATGCGCTTGAAGACGCAAAGAAGTATGCTAAAGAAACGAGCACCGCACTTCTCTGCCTCGGCTCGCTCTATATGTATTGCGAGGTTATTGATAAAATCTGATACAAAAGCTCCGCTGCCCTGGGCAGCGGAGCTGATTTTTTATTTGAAGTAAACGCAAGCGAAGAGCCAGCCGTTGAAAGGCATTACAACTATTCCTTCATCACTGAAGATATAGTTGGGCGACGTCTTATCATACCAGCCGTCATCCGCGAGCTTATGGAGCACGTAGTAAAGATCTTCGGTGAGAGGATATACGTTATATTTGGTGTCTGCCGCAGCAGCGTAAGCATCGATGATCTCGTTGTAGCGTTCCTTTTTCACGAACTCGCCGTTATCATCGTAAATATAAACACCAAGGTTACTCGTTCCAACGATCGTAGTCAAAGCCTCCTGATAGCTGGACTTGGAGCCGAGACGAACGTAAAGCACGGGGCCGTCGGCACTCTCAAGATGGTAGTAGCCGTCCTTCTCATTGAAGTATACGGGAATCTCGGTCGCAGCGGGATCAAAAGGAGTCCATACCGCGAGATCCATACCCACAATATAACCGGCAGGGGTTTCGATCTTTTCAACAACGGCATCAGGCTTATAGGGGACCCATTCAAGCTCTTCGATGGTAACCTGAACGTCCGAGAATTTTTCGATCGTCAGAGTGCATTCGTCAACCGATGCGGAAGTAGACTTAAGACCGAGAACGAGAGTGTTTCCAACCTGAGAGAGGAGCACCTGAAGCTTCATAGATCCATCAGCTTCCATTTCGCCGGTATTATTGGGGTAAACGTAGAAGCTACCGCCATAGTATCCCACCTCAACCTTATCGGAATCGGTGTATACCTTATAAACCGCACCCTCAGCGGGAGTGAAAAGGAAATATCTCATCTCGCCCTTCGCAACGGGAACTCTTACACTGCCGAGATTAACGCGGTAAATACCGTTTTTATCGTCGGGATAAATATACTCGGGGTTAGCTGCATAAGGGATAAGCTTTACCTCTGCCGCAGGAGCGGATGCATTCAAGGATTCTGCGCTTACTGCAACATAATAGGAATCAACGCCGGAAAGCTCGAAATGGTATTCACCCGATTCAAGCTTTGCAGTCGCCTTACCGTCCTTACCGGTGGTTACCTTTGCAACCTCTGCACCCGATTTGGTGAATACGACCTCGATGCCGGAGAGCGCGTTGCCCTTGCCGTCTGCAACCGTAACGGTATATTCGATCTTGGGGATCTCTACCTTCGGGATAGCTTCGGTCTTGAGAGTGGTCTTGCATACTGTGCATTCAATATGCTTAGAGCCTTCTTCGGCTGTGGTTGCCGCCTTATCGATGATCCAATCGCTTTCGGTATGTGCCTTTGTGGGAATCTTTTCCTGAGCCTTGGTTACAACGTTACATACGGAGCAATGCTTGCCCTCGGTAAGTCCCTCCTCGGTGCAGGTTGCAGCCTTGGCAGCATCGGTCACCTCGGTGTGTCCCTTTGCAGGAACGGTTTCCTGAGCCTTGGTCACGGCATTACATACGGAACAGTGCTTGCCCTCGGTAAGTCCCTCCTCGGTGCAGGTTGCAGCCTTGGCAGCATCGGTCACCTCGGTGTGTGCCTTTACGGGAATAATTTCCTGAGTCTTGGTTACGGCGTTACATACGGAACAGTGCTTACCCTCGGTAAGTCCGGTCGCGGTGCAGGTCGCTTCCTTGGCGGAGTCGATAACCTCGGTGTGTGCCTTTACGGGAACAGTCACCTGAGCCACTGTAACGGCTTTACACACGGAGCAATGCTTGCCCTCGGTAAGTCCGGTTGCGGTGCAAGTTGCCGCCTTTGCGGCATCGGTTACCTCGGTGTGACCCTTTGCGGATATAGTTTCTGTATCAACAGTCTCGCCGCACTTGGTGCACGCACGGTGTCTCAGACCGGGCTCTGTACATGTGGGTTCCTTATCAACTATCCACGCACCGGGGGTGTGGGGAGTAGCGGGAATAACTTCTGTCTTGATAGTTGCTTTACATACCGCACATTCAAGGTGCTTCGAGCCGTCAGCGGTAGCAGAAGCCTCCTTATCAATGATCCAAGCGCCGTCGGTATGTCCCTTAGCGGGGATGGTCTCGCTCTTGACTGTGGCCTTGCATACTTCACATTCGGTATGCTTGGAGCCGGTCTCGGTACAGGTTGCTTCCTTATCGGTGATCCAAGTGCTCTCGCTGTGAGCGAGCTTTGCGATGGTCTCGGTCTCCTTTTCACCGCAGGAGCATGCTCTCTCCTGAGTGCCTTCTGCAGAACAGCTTGCGACCTTTACCGTACTCCAAGCTCCAAATGAATGGACGTGAGGTGCCTCGGTGGTTTCCTCTGCCGCGGTCGTTTCGGGCTCGGCAGTCGTTTCTGCAGCGGTGGTTTCGGGAGCGGTGGTGGTTTCCTCCGCGGGTTCGGTGGGTGTATCCGTTACCGCGGGAGCAAGGGTAGTATCCGGCGCGGCAGTGGTTTCGTCTCCCGCTTTATCACAGGAGGCGAAAACAAGCGCCAGAGAAAGCATCATAACGATAAATACCGTCAGAAAATTTCTGTTTTTCATATTATTCACCTGATTTTAGGGATTGGTGGGTACTCCAACGTACTTATAATAATAGCAGAGCTTTGTCCAGGAATGGTCAACGTCATCGAAGGTGTACTTATTCATAAGCGACTGAAGGATCTCCGCGAGCTTTGCGTCAACGGCAACACAGCCGCTTCTTTCGGGATGCTCGGGGTTATCAACAGCCTGAGCAGCGTACTCTCTGATAACGGAGGAATAGTCATCGCCCTTGCCGTGATAGATTCCGGCAATAACTTCGTCTACCTTGTAATCAATATAGTACTGATCATAGTACTCGCCCCACTCGATCTTGAGCTGCTCTTTGATCTTATCGCCGTAAAGGAGATAGAAGTAGAGGATGTAGAGGTCGTCCTCGGTATACTTGAAGTTAAATGCATTTCTATTTACCATATTAATAATGGTATCGCTGAAAATTGGAGTATAGCCGGTAAAGTCAGCGTAAAGGATGGAGCCGATGCTGCCGTCCTCGCGGAGCTCGTGATAGTATCCGTCATCACCGAGGATAACGTTGATACCGCCCGCGATGGTCTCGCCGATTGCAACGCCGTCACTCTCGATAAAGGTGAAGTAACCGGGGGAAGCGAGGATGAAGTGATCATAGCTTGCGCCGAGGTACTCGATCTTGAAGGTGAATGTACCGGTCTGATATACGTCGTAATAAGCGATGTCGATATAATATTCCTTTCCTGCCTCGAAGTAAACTACCATCGAGCAGTTGTTGGGATCTGTGTACATACGCTCGCCGGCCTCGTAGGTGTAGTACTCGGTTCTGTCGGGCTCGAAGGTAAATACCCAAGCATCAACGAGGAATTCGCTATCGGAGGTAATGCGGTAAGCGCCCGACTTATCGGGAACGAACTTATTGAGAAGTCCGCGAGGCATGATGGGTCTGTCATAGGTAACAACGTTGTCCTTGCCCATCTCTGCAATGAAAGCGGAATGATCGGAAAGACCGCGGATGGGGTCCTCAAGCTGCTCCTTGACGCCGTAAACGTCATAGTAGCAGCACATCTGGAGCCACTGCTTTTCGTTCTCTACCTCAAGACCGCAAGCATGCGCTACCTTCTTAAGAAGCTCGGCAAGGGTCTTGTCAACGGTACAAACTCCGTTGATAGTTGCATTTGAAGAATAGTTAAAGAATCTTAAGATATCATCGTAATAGTTGACTCCGTCAATAACGACCTGACCGTTATATGCAAGATCGTAAACGGAAACCTCGGAGAAGGGGGTGTTGTAGCCCATAAGATTTGCAAGAAGGAGGGGACCGTCAACGGTTCCAACGTGGTAGTATCCGTCCTTCTCGTTGAAAACTACGTCAACGTAGCTTGCGTATCCGTAGCCGTCAGGGAGAAGCTCGGTAGCGCAGTTACGGGGAATATAGCTTGCAACGTTGATATCCTTTTTATCACAGATCTCAAAGTTGCGGATATAAACACTGTCCTCACCGATATCATCGGTGGTATCCTTGATATATGCGATAGCGATCGTGTACTTGCCATCCTTGATGGCAACGTAGGGGAAGCAGGTCTGCCAATCAGTGCTTTCGCCCGAGATCTGATAGATCTGAACGTCATCAATGATGATATAAAGCATATCCGCACCGCGCTCACAGGATGCGAAATAATCAAACTTTACAGCCTGACCGGCCTTGAGCTCAACGTCAACGTAAAGCAGAGAGCTTGTGCCCGCCGCCTGCTGGTTGGTGTTGACAAGGCACTTTACGCCGTTCTTTTCGGTGAGGGTGAAGTCCCAGATAGTATCCTGATACTCTTCACCGGTCTCCGCACGGTAGGAGATACCCGCGCCGTTCTTACCGTTTACAGCTGCCGCAACCTCTTCGGGAGCGGGCATATCGGTTTCGGGCTTGGGGATCTCAACGAAGGAGTGGAGCGAGGGCTCGAGACGCTGAACGTAGTTTTCAGACTTGAAGTGCTCGAAAGCCGCAATAAAGGGAGCCTCGGAAATGATCGCGCCCTCCTCGATTACGGTGATAGTGCCGTAACGGTCAATCATAACGGAGGTGGGATACGCCGCAACGCCGAAGGCTTCAACGATTGATGCATCGTTCAGCTTCGCCATCGGGAAAGCGAGAGAATTTGCAGCCTTATAGGTCTGAATGGAGCTCTCGGAATCGCTTGTATAGGGATTGAGCGCGATGATTGCGATATCGTCCGCATACTGCTGATATACGCTGTTCATATAGGGGAACTCCTCCTGACACCAGGAGCAGTTGATGTACCAGAAGTTGATAAGCACCGCCTTCTTGGTCTTGAGAGTTTCTGCAAGATTGAAGGTCTCACCGTCGGTGGTCTTTACGGTGAAGTCGTGCATAACGTCACCAAGCTTGAACTTGGTGCCTGCAAGGCTGCCCTCGGGGATAAGCTCTGCTGAAAGGGTGATCTTGGTCTCAGATCCCGTCAGAGGATAGCTGTCGGCAAGCTTGTATCCGTTAGGTACCTCGGTAAGAACCGCGTGATAGGTGGTGATATCTGCGGGAAGGCTGAAGGATGCAATACCGTTTTCATCGGTCTTTGCATAGCCGTTCATAACGGTGAGAGTTGCGTCGGAATAGATAAGAACGGTGATGTCCTTAAGCTTGAGTCCGCCTTCGCTGACGATCTCAACCGTGTAAGGCATCTTGGTACCGTCGTTTGCCGACGTTGTATTGCTCGGAGCATCGGTCGTTACACCGGGAGCCGAAGTAGTCGAGTCGGGAGTGCCCGCAGTCGTCTCATCGCCACCGCCGGGGGTGCAAGCCGTAAGACAGAGTCCGATGAGCATGAGCATTGCCATAAGGAATGACAACGCGCGTGTTGTGGGGATCTTGATTCTTTTCATTTTGTTCTCCTTGGGTTTGATTGTGAGCGGTTAAAGCAAATATATCAAAAGCAATTATATAAAGCATTTTCTTTCCGCAAAAATATATACGCAATATTTTATCATATTTTTTATTGTTAGTCAAGTCTAATTTACCTATTATATATCGACAAAAAATGAATATCCCGAAATTGCGCAAAAAATTTACACATAGTCTTCAAAATGCTAACAGCTTTCTTGACAAATCAGGCGCTCTGTGCTATAATATTTGCATCAAATTTTAAACGAAAGGCAGAAAAAATGAAAAACGAAACATCAAAGATTTCACTGCGTTGGCTCTACATCGCGCTGTGTACCGTCTGCCTCGCCTTTGCGGGAATCATCTACGCGTGGTCGATCCTCAAGGTACCGCTTGCCGCAGAATTCGGCTGGAGCAATACAGAGCTTGCTCTTAACTTCACCCTTACGATGTGCACCTTCTGCATCGGTGGATTCCTCGGAAGCCGCATTTCGAAGCTGATCGGCGCAAATCTTTCGCTCATCGCGGCGGGAATCCTCGCGGGCGGCGGATTCGTCATCGCCTCCTTTATGAAGGGCGATATTATCACGCTCTATATCTCCTACGCCGTCCTCGCGGGACTCGGTATCGGAGTCGCTTATAACATCATCATCGCATCTGTCAACGCTTGGTTTCCCGACCGCCGCGGCTTCTGCTCGGGCTGTCTGCTTATGGGCTTCGGTATGACCTCGCTCGTTTTCGGCTCGCTCCTCGACGCGCTTTTCGCAAACGAGGCGTTCGGATGGCGCAAGACCTTCCTCTTCTTTGGCATAATTATGGCGGCTATGATCTGCACGGCGGGAATCGTTATCCGCAAACCCGCGGCTGACGTCGTTTTCCCCGAGGGTAAAAAGAAGGCGGCAAAGAAAAAGGAGAGCTTTGAGGTCCGTGATATGTCCCCGACTCAGATGCTCTCGCGACCCTCTTTCTGGATCAGCTTCGTATATATGACCTGCCTCGTCGCGGTCGGAAACTCTGTTATCAGCTTTGCCAAAGACCTCGCGCTCTCAACCGGAGCGAGTGCCGCACTTGCCACCACCCTTGTCGGCGTGCTTTCCTTCTGCAACGGTCTCGGCAGAATCCTGACCGGCGCGCTCTTTGACGCCGCGGGCAGAAGATTTACGATGATCGCGGCAAACGTCCTTTCGATCGTCGCTGCGGGAACGACGCTTATTTCGGTCGTTATCGATTCTCTCCCCCTCTGCATCGTCGGACTCTGCCTCGTCGGACTCGCTTACGGCGCCTGCCCCACCGTCGGCTCGGCGTTCGCTTCATCCTTCTACGGACAGAAATACTTCGCAACGAATTACAGTATCGTAAACTTCAACCTCTTCGCCGCGTCATTTATCGCAACCGCTTGCGCAAGCCTGCGCACCTCGTCGGGCGGATTTGTTGCACCGTTCGTGCTGCTGCTCTCACTCGCGTGCGGAGCGTTGGTGCTGAATATTTGTGTGAGAAAGCCTTAAAGAAGTTACTAGGCGCTAGTTACTAGTTTAAGGTAAATTTCCTCGCTTTGCTCGGAAATTGATTTTTATAAAACGAACCCCGCAGATGGTGTCCGCGGGGTTCGTTTTATTGGTTATTCGGTGTATTCTTCTTTGTCGTTAGCGGGCGGGAGAGCGGAAACCGTTTCCTTGCCTTCTACTATTAGAAATTACTGATCATTTAACCATATCAGCGTATACCATAACGGATAATTGTCACTTAAAAATTCATATTTATCCTCACTAACATTAGGAATAAGTTGCTCGATGAAATGAATATCCGGATAATCCGTCAAAAACCATACGTAATTAGGTGGCGGGGTAAACCAGTCATAGCCCGGTTCGGTTAAATCATGACAAACCAAATATTTTTTTGTAGCGTAATAAGTTTGATCTTTATTTTCAAGTTGACAAACAGAACGTGTATCAACGGTATATACATCTCCATTATAAGACACACTATGCAAAAGAATTTTTTCCAACTTTTCATTGTATCCTGCAATTAAAACCGTTGCATCGTTTTTATTTTCCGTCTTTGCTAAAAAATCCTCCCATAAATTTTCTCCCCCAACTATTTCACCATCAGTATTTACAACCCATCCGCCTTTCAGTACGTCATCATATATCTCTTTTGCAGACATCCCCTGCGGATAAGAATCTATTGCTCTATCATATTGAGAGCCATATTCATTCAAGCTTTCCCCTGACGACGCAGCGAAAGATATGATTTCATTCGCTACGTAGTTAACCCCAAGGGAAGCGAAGGAAAGCAAGAGCAGACACGCCGCCAATGCAGCGAACTGTCTGAATCGGTACATACGCGCTCTCGGTGGCAGTTTCGCTCCGGGTGCGGTGTCGAAGATCTCGTATTCTTCGGTGACCTCGGCGATGAATCGCTCGTCGATATAGTCAAGCGCGCCGAGAAGTCTTTTGTCGTCAATAATCGGCAATTCTCTCATACCGTTATTCCCTCCTTTTCGAGCATTGCGCGAAGCTTGTCACGCTGGCGTTTAAGTAATGATTTGATGCGGCTCTCCGAATGTCCCGTGCGAAGGGCGATGCGCGAGATATCCTCGTCGAACCAATAGCGAAGTATGAATATCTTGCGGTCAGCTTTGGGCTGTGAATCGAGGAACTCGTTGATGATCTCCCCCGCGCGGCTCGATTCGTAATCATCCGCAAGCGTTCTGCCGTCGGTGACGCCCTGCAGGAATTCCTCACCGACCGTCTGCACCCGCCCGCCGCGCTTCCACGCGTTTTCCTTGCGCGACCGCTCAAGGGCAAGCGTGCGCACGATCTTCGCAAGAAACGCCGAAAGGCTCTTCGGCCGCGCGGGCGGTATCTTGTTCCAGAGGGCGAGGAAGGCATCGCTTATGCACTCTTCCCTATCCTCCTGATGCGCGAGCAGATTCGCAACGACCGAGTGGCAGAAAGCGCGGTACTTCTCCGTAGCCGCCGCGATCGCGCCCTCGTCGCGATTCCAGAACATTTCTATCAATTTTTCGTCTGTCATTTCAGTCCTCCTTTCAAGGAGTTTTTTGTCCCTTCACTTATATAGTTGCATTTTGGAAAATTCCGTTGCATAATTTATAAAAATAAAATCCGCCCGTGCGGATTTTTACCTTCACGTTCCGCCAAGCGGAACATATCACTCGAATCCCGAGTTCACCCCATAACGAAAAAGGTTGAACTGCAAGCGGGGGTGAATGATGGGATTCTGAACCCGCATTTGCGCGTTTTGTACTGTGCAGACTCTTATCTTGTTGCTACGCGCAAATTATATGAGTTGCAAGCAACTCATAGTGGGTTCGAATCGTGAAACGATTCGGTCACCCCATAACGAAAAAGGTTGAACCGCAAGCGGGGTGAATGATGGGATTCTGAACCCATGCGTGCGCGTAAATGCCTACTAATTTTGATATACCTACCACGCGCACGCTAAACAAGTTGCGGAGCAACTTGTAGTGGGTTCGAATCGTGAACACAGCGTTCACCCCATAACGAAAGAACGGAACTGCAAAGCAGTTCCGTTCTTTCGTTATGGGGTGAATGATGGGATTCGAACCCACGGCCTTCAGGGCCACAACCTGACGCTCTAACCAACTGAGCTACACCCACCGTATATGGCGCGCCTTGAGGGACTCGAACCCCCGGCCTACTGCTTAGAAGGCAGTTGCTCTATCCGGCTGAGCTAAAGGCGCATCATATCGGGGTACGAACGAATATCCGAGGACATTCGTTCTGTCCCTATGGAGCGGGTGATGGGAATCGAACCCACGCGACCAGCTTGGAAGGCTGGAATTCTACCATTGAACTACACCCGCGTATTTCGGTCTTTCTCAAAACCGCCCTAATATTATACCACCAAAAGAATCATTTGTCAATAGGTATTTTGAAAAAAACCGATATTTTTTCGAATTTTTTTGATTATTTTTGAAACTCCCGCCGTCTTTCCTCGAAAAGGTCATAATACGCACGGATATTCTCAAGATCACTCCAATGCTTTTCACCCGCCGGGTCACCGTCGAGGTCATAAATTTTTGCTCCGCGCAAGGAAAGAATAAATGGGGAGTGAGTTGAAATAACAAGCTGACAGCCGTAAAACCTCACGGCTTCCTCAAGGAACGTCGCAAGCTCTTTTTGCAATTTTGCGGAAAGACTGTTCTCCGGCTCGTCGAGCAGATAGAGGGCGTTTGAATCGATCTTATTCGTAAAGTACGCGAAAGCACTCTCGCCGTTTGAATGCATTCTGTATTCAAGATTCTGCATCCGTCGGGTGACGTATTGAGATTTCGTCCCCCTGCGCGCCTCGTTGCAGCGTCGAAGCTCCTCGTAATCGTCAAGACTCTTCATCTGCCAATCGGATTTAACGGTCGCATCGTATTCGCGTAAAAGCTCCTCGCGTCGGCGGTCGATGCCCTCGTTTATCGCGCGGATGTCGAGCAAGTAATCAAAAACACCGTCGCTCGTAATTATCGAACTTTTGTCGGGCAAGTATGGGGTACCCAATCTGTATTCGCAAAGCTTTATATAATCGTCGATTATCGGCGAATTGTTAAACGGCGCGGTGCGAGGGAGGCGAAGCTTCTCCGCGATCACGTTGAGCAAGGTCGACTTGCCCGAGCCGTTGCCGCCGTAGAATATCGTGATAGGCTCAAATTCGATCTTCGAAAGCCGCTTGTGCGGAAATATGCCGAAGGGGTACTGATTATTATAACATTGCATATCAAGCTTGCCGCTCTTTTTGCTGTCAAACAAATAATCAAGCTCCTGCTCGTCGGTCGGCAGGGTGAATGATTTAAGATATTGCATCTCACTTCTCCTTCAAGATCATATTGACTTAATTATACCATATTAACGATAAAATGTCACCACATTTTCAAAAAAATCTTCTTTTCTCTTGCTAAATATCTTTTTTTATGATAAAATATAATAAATATCACTTTAATGAGGACTAAAATGCTCTCAAAATTACTGCCATACAAAATTTTCGATAAATTCGATGACATAACGCCCGAATATCTTTCATCCCTCGGCGTGAAATTTCTTTTCAGCGACGTGGACAACACCCTCGCGCCCTATGAAGTCCCCGAGCCCGACGAGCGCATCCGCGCGTGGCTCGATTCGCTGAAGGTTGCGGGGATCACGGTCGTTCTCGTTTCAAACAATCACGGCGACCGCATTGAGCTTTTCAACCGCTCCCTTGGTCTGTCTGCTTACGCAGATTGCAAAAAGCCCGGCAAGAAGCGGCTCGGTGAGATTATGAAAAATCACGGTGCGACCGCAAATGACAGCGCGTTTCTCGGCGATCAGATATTCACCGACGTACTTTCCGCGCGGAATCTCGGCATTAAGATTGCTCTGCTCGTCCCGCCTATCAAGGACAAGCTGACGCTCTTTTTCCGCTTCAAGAGATGGATGGAAAAGCCGATCATTCGCCAATACTATAAGATCCACGGAGGCGCAAAAAAATGATAACTGCAAAATTCGGTCCCGCAGGCAACTGCGACGCCTTTTACGCCTCGGGCAGAAAAGCAACTCTGCAAGCTCCCGAATGGCTTCGCGAAATTGATCTCGACGCCTACGAATTTCAAGCGGGCAATGGGCTCCGTGTTTCGGATGCAACCTTAAGCGCGATCGGCGAGCAAGCCAAGAAGCACGGCATCGCGATGTCGCTCCACACGCCGTATTTTATCTCACTTTCGGGAGTCGATCCCGAAAAGAGGCTTAAAAGCATTACCTATATTAAAGATTCCCTTCACGCGGCTTCTCTTCTCGGCGCGGATATAATCGTCATCCACACGGGAAGCGCGGCAAAAATATCGCGCGAGGAAGCCCTCTCGCTTGCCGCAGACACGCTTTATAAGACTCTTGAAGAGATCGGCGATCAGCCTATTAAGCTCGGTCTTGAAACAATGGGTAAGGTCAACCAGCTCGGCACTCTCGAGGAGGTCATCGCGCTTTGCAAGATCGACCCGATCTTCTGCCCCGTCGTTGACTGGGGTCATCTCAATGCGCGAGCTGTGGGCGGTCAGTTCCCCGATGCGGATGCGTACCGCAGAGTCTTTTACGCCATCGGCGAGTCGCTTGGTGATTCTTACACCCAAAATCTGCATTGCCATTTTTCAAAGATCCAATATACCGACAAAGGCGAAAAATGCCATCTGACGTTTGAGGACACCGTTTACGGTCCTCACTTTGAGCCGCTTGCCGAGGTCATCGCGCGCGACGGACTCTCGCCGCGCATCATCTGCGAATCTGCAGGCACTCAGGCGGACGATGCACTCTTTATGAAAAACACTCTGAAAAATTTAATTTAACTTATATACGGAAGGAAAAAGAAAATGTCTAAACTTCAGAAACTTCGCGCCGCTATGGCGGAAAAGGGCTTTGATGCCGTTATCATCACATCCGAGGTAAATCAGAGATACATCACCGGCTTCAACTTTCAGGACGGTCTTGTTCTCGTGACCGCAAACCGCGCGGTTCTCATCACCGACTTCCGCTACATCGAGGCGGCAAAGGCTTCGAAGGCGGCGGGTATATTTGAGATCATCACACCCGACAAGCGTCATTCCGCAGTTGTTGCGGAGATCGTCAAGGATTGCGGCGGCAAGGTTGCAGCGGTTGAAGAGGCAAAGATCTCGCTTTCGGGCTACGAGGCTTTCAAAGCAGCTCTCGAGGGCTGTGAGGTCAAGGGCGGCGCGTCCGCTATCATCGACGGTCTGCGCGAGTTCAAGGATGCCGAGGAGATCGCATCCACCGCAAAGGCACAGGATATTGCAGATGCGGCGTTCAAGCACATCATCGAGTTCATCCGTCCCGATATGACCGAGATCGACGTTGCACTCGAGCTTGAATTCTTTATGCGCGCACACGGTGCGGAGTCGACCGCATTCGACACCATCGCGGTTTCGGGCAAGGCTTCCTCCCTCCCCCACGGCGAGCCGAGAAACGTACAGCTTGAAAAAGGATTCCTCACTATGGACTACGGAGCAAAGATCGACGGCTACTGTTCGGATATGACCCGTACCATTGTCATCGGCAAGGCTGACGACGAGATGAAGCGTCTTTACAATACCGTTCTTGAGGCACAGCTCGCTGCACTCGCAGCCGCTAAGCCCGGCGCACTCTGCCGCGAGATGGATAAGATCGCGCGCGACATTATCGACAACGCGGGCTACAAGGGCACGTTCGGTCACTCGCTCGGTCACGGTGTCGGAATGTATATCCACGAGGCACCCGGACTTTCGCAGAAGGTTATGCCCGCCGATCGCAAGCTCACCCCCGGTCACATCGTCACCTTTGAACCCGGAATTTACATCGAGGGCAAGTACGGATGCAGAATTGAGGACATGGTAGCCGTTCTCGAGGACGGAATCCTCAACTTTACTCATTCGCCGAAGGAACTCATTGAAATCTGCTAAATTAACCGCTTAATCGCACTTTTCGGGCACTTAAGCCAAAGATAAACTAAGAATTTACCCCACTCTACCGGCAGTAGAGTGGGGTATTTTCATATTCTACCTCGATTTTTGAGCGGTAGGTTGCTTCTACCGAGGTTTTGGAATATAATATGGTCAGCAAAAACACGCGAGGTAAATCATGAGCAACTCTGAAGCAAAAAAACTACTCCCTAAATACACACTCGGCGAAGAGCTATGTAATTCGATCAGCCACGGGCTCGGCGCGCTCTTCGGAATATTCGTACTGATCACGACCCTGATGAAAGCCGAGGGCGCACGCGAGATATTCTCCTGCGCGATATACGGCACTTCGCTGATACTTCTCTACTCCGTATCCTGCGTCTATCACTCACTCGCGCCTTGCGTAGGCAAGCGCGTAATGCAGGTGATCGACCACTGTACGATCTATCTCCTCATCGCGGGAACTTATACACCTGCGGCACTTATCGGAGTTTATAACGCCGAACCCAAAACGGCCTGGACAGTCTTTGTTCTCGTATGGACGCTCCTTGTCCCCGCTGTAACGCTGACCGCCGTAAATATGGAAAAGTTCAGCAAGGTTTCGATGGTATTCTACATCGGTATGGGCTGGTGCATCGCCATCGACTTCTCCGCCGCCATTGCGGGAATGGGAGCCGTCGGATTCGGCTTTATGCTCGCAGGCGGTATAGCCTACACCATCGGCGCGGTCATCTACGGACTCGGCAAAAAATGCAAATATATGCACTCGATTTTTCACGTATTCGTATTAATTGGAAGTGTGCTGCAGTATATCAGTATAATTGAATATTGTATGTAACGATCAAAGCCGACCGCATTCGCGGTCGGCTTTGTATTTAATACGTATACAACAGGATCTTCGAATCGTGCTTATCAAGCTTGATCTCTATACCCTCTCGGAGGTCATCGGTAGAATAATCCGTCATTGTACAGTTATTGCTATCGTAAACGTGATAAGCAGAACAATTATCAGCAATATACGGGAGCTTCAAGAGGAAGGTATCCTCCTCCGCATCCGCATTTCGCACTATCTGCACGAATCCGCGGCGTGGCTCGGCATCGTCAAACTGCATTGCGTACCAATTCTCTGCACTACCGTTGCACTCGGTTATCGGATAATAATCGCCTTCAAGCTCGATTTCGGAGACTTTGCGCCAGAGAGTTTGCATTTCGAGTGCGGTGCTGTAATTTTCTGCATCGTAGCGGATCATATCCGTCATAGAGGGTGCAAAGGCGTTATGATAAGCGAACTTGTCGGGATCGCGCTCCTTGCCGTCATATTTACCTGTTTCGGGGTCGAACCAGTTCATATTGTGCGCGCGGAAATAGGGGATCCACTCAAACATCTCGCGGTGCTGCTTTTGCTTGATGGGATGATCGCCGTAGCCGACGTCGGTGTAATGCAGAGTGAT
Source organism: Clostridia bacterium (assembly GCA_017387685.1). Classification (GTDB taxonomy): domain Bacteria; phylum Bacillota; class Clostridia; order Oscillospirales; family CAG-272; genus CAG-390. The sequence continues at coordinate 21,635 of JAFOEU010000002.1, read as the reverse complement.
CGCGCGGCGCATTGTTTCGAGATCATTTCGTCTGCCGCCCGAGGCGCAGGAGTCGATGATAAGGCCGGGATTTCGGAGCACGAGCTCATCCCCATATGCAAGGTAGCCCATCGCGTGGCGGTTTTCAAGGAAGCCTATGCGGTCGGGTGCCTCGTTTGCCTTCCATATCGGAAGCGGATCGAAATTGAAATCCTGACGGTAGATCTTCACGCCCGAAGCCTTTATGATAGAATCAACGCGGTCGGTGATCCACTCCCTCGCCTCGGGGTTGCCGAGGTCGAAAAGTCTGTTGTCACTTCCGTCGATCGAGAAAAGCCATTCGGGATGCTCGCGGTCGATCTCCTCGCCCTTGCGGACGCGCTCGGGTTCAAACCACAGAAGGAGGTCGATGTCATTTTCCTTGCAAGCCTCTCCGATAGGAGCAAGTCCGCGCGGAAAACGAGCTTCGTCCACACGCCAAGTGCCGATGCGCGGCCAGTTGTAATCGCAAGGATACCATCCCGCGTCTATCCACCAGACGTCGGGCTTCATATCCTTTTTGAGATATTCGGAAAGCGCGTGAAGCTGATTTTCCTCCGTGGCACCCGTAAACTCGGGCTTGCCCTCTGCGCGGAAATAATGCAGACAGAGCTTCGGCGGCATCGCCGCGCCGTTATCCTTGGGAAGAATATGCGCGAAATAGAATCTCCGCCAGATATTGATGCCTCTGTATTCACTACCCGCTCCGTAAGCCATCAGAGTGAGCCTTGGCGAGGTGAAGGATTCACCCATAGAAAGACGCGTGTGGCATCTGTCCTGACCGCAGAGGAAGGATATGCCGCCCGCAGTAGGCTCTATTTCCGCGATCCACTTAGCGGGAAATCCGATAGCGGCGCGAAGCTCAACTCCCTCTCCGCGCATTGTCATATAGGGGAACGCCCCCTGACAGGATGTTCCCGAAAAAGGTGTGAGAGTTATCTTTTCGTCAACGTCTTTTTCAAAGAAGCTGTAACCGTCCCGCTTGCAGGTGTCGCCGTTGCCGTATTTCAACGTGCTTTTTCCGCACGCGATTTCGCCGCCGACACGGAGCTCGGAGATTATGGGCGTATCCTTTTTACCGTTATTGGTAAGCGTAACTCTCCACTCGGTCACGGGGAAATCGCGGTATTCGGTATACTCAGCGCGGACGGTAAGTCCCGATCTGTTTTTGCCTTCGATAACGGTTCGCGCGACGGTGGAGTCAATAAACTCGCGGCTGACCTTCGGAGAAAACTCCTCGGGGATACCCTTGATCACACGTCTGCCGAGCTTAAAGGAAAGCGGAACCTCCTCGGGCGAGGTGTATTTGAGTATCATCGGGATATATGACATATTTACAGTATTCATTATCTTCTCTTCCCGAAAAACGCACAGAACGGGTCTGTGCGTTTTTCATTTTATTTGATCTCTTTGAGTGTCGCAAGACTTATCAGACGAACCTCGTTCATCAAATAGATCTCGGGATCGTAATTCTTGATGACGTGTACGTTTACCTCGTAAGCGTATTTGCTCGTGGGGGTAAACTTATTCATATTCGATGACGTAACAACAAGGATTTCGGGTTTTACGGCATCGTAGAACTTGATCGTTGCGTTTCTCGCGCGGTAGCTGTCGCGGTTATGCGCGTGGTGAGGCGTGGTGACGATATCGGACTTAAGATATTCCGCTCCGTAGCGGTCTACCATATCGTCAAGAACGATATTCGTCGAGTCGCCCGTGAGCATACAGGTATTGCCCTCGGGGGTTACCACTCTTACAACCGTGCTCATCGAGTTTCCGTCGCCCGCGTCCTTCTCCGCATCGGCGCGCTCAAATCCTATGACGAGCGGAATGAAGTCGGACATTGATGCAAGGATCTCGATATCCATACCGGGGAAACGGTAGATCTGTCCCGTCAGACATTTGTAGACGGGTATCTTACCGCCGCCGAGGGTGAAGATCGCATCCTCCGTGGACGTCATCTGTCCCGCGCTGATGCACTGAGTCTGCTCCTTGGTGTTGCAGAAATTGTAGATAAAGGACTCGATCTTTATCGCTTTTTCGTTTTTATATCTTGAAACAAAGGATTGGAATGCGCCCGTATGGTCGCCGTGGAAATGCGAGAACATCCACGCGCGGATCACGATATTCTGCGGATCGGGTGCGTATTTCAAGAGGTTTTCATAGATATGAATTGCCTGATGGCTGTTCTTGTTTCCTCCGTCATACACCATAAACGTACCGTCGGCAAAGCGGATGATGCATCCCTGCGCATCGCCCGATACTACGCCGTTCTCGTTATAGGTTGAAAGAACGATAAAAGCGGGCTCGCAGATTTTCTTATACTCTACCGCATCAAGCGACGGAAGCAATGCATTTTCGGTGATTATCACGCGGGTTTCGCCCGTGTTTTCGCAGTAGTAATAGTAGAGCATTTCCTCTTCCTTGGTATAAGTGGAATAGGAATTGCCCGCTATTTCGTTCTCGCTGTAAAGAGAATATCCCTCGCCCGCGAGAACCTTTTCGTAGCTTTCGTACATTTCAGCATCGGTATCGTAGATCGTAACCTGATAATAGCGGTCGCCGAGCTCCGAGATATCCTCGATCTTGCCGCCGGGATAGCCGGGGACATCCTTGAATTTGCGGTAATCGCGGTTACTGCTGTCGCAGACACTCCAGAAGCCCGAGGGGAGCACACACTTGCCCTCATTTGTTTCCTTATCTATCCAATGCAGAAAATTCTCAAAGGCATCGTTGAAGCCCTCTCGCTCGTGACCCGTAACGACGATCTTGTTGCCGAGTGCGGTGCAAATTGCGGTATTATAAGGAATACCCGAAATCGCAACGTCAAATTCCTCGAATTCAACGAAGCTGAGGAGTATCTCCTTGACCGAAGAATCAGCGTTTTCGCCGCCCGCGTTCTTCGATCTGACGATCTCGGGCTTGACTCCGCACTTTTCTTCGATGAGGCCTTGAAGCTTACGCGCGGCGTTGAATTCGTCATCTGTGTCATCGGAGGGATAAACTATGCGGTATTCACAGACACCGGGCGCAAAAAGGACTATACCCTCCTCTATCTGCTCCGCGGTCGTATCCGGAGTGAGTGGCGCGGTAGTTTCTTCTGCCGCACCGCCATCGCAGGATACCAGTATAACACAGAGCAAAAATACTAATAATGTAAATAAAGCGCGCTTTTTCATTTTAGTTCATCTTCACCTTGTCAAAGGACATATCAATATCTTTCTTCGACCATCCGAGACCGAGGTAATCGTTCTCTTCCCAAGCCGCCTTTGCTTTATCAAGTGCTTCGGGGAGGGGCTTCCACGCTACTGCGCGAGGAGGATGATCTGCGGGATCTTCGCCTTCCTTGAGGAAGGGAGTCCATGTGTCGTTCTCATACTTCTTGCGATCCTCCTCGTCATCCCACTTAGGAACGTCGAAGGGCTGTCCGCCCGAGAGAACCGACTTCCAAGCAAGGATTCCGACAGAAGACATCGCGCACGCACGATATACGTTGAGATAGGGCTGCTCGTTATTGCGGATAGCCTCTCCGAAATAGTACTGAACCCAGAAATCTCCGCCGCCGTGACCTGCCGCAGAAGCAAGCTCACCGAAATCGGGCCAATCGGGTGCGTAAGAGCGGTACGCGGGCTGACCCATACGGCTGACGTCGGAATGGTAAACAACTACGTTGCCCGTCGATCTCTCTACCTCTGCAGCGCCGTGTGTGCCGTAAAGACGTGCGATACCCGAATGAGTTCTGAATGCGCCCTGAAGCGTGCGGACTACCGCGCCGTTATCCATCTGGCAGACGATAACTCCGCCCGAATCCTGCTGACGGAATTCGTATTCGCGGTAGCTCTGATCCTTGATCTGCGGAACGAAGCCGTTAACGCGAACGGGCATAGTTCCGGTTATGTACATCATCTGCGCGATCGCGTGAGTGCAGTAGTAGGTCGAAGGGATCTGATTACGCCAATGGTATTCGCCGGGCGCATACTTATATGTAGTGGAGTTCAACATAGGATGGCAGTATTCAGCCTCGCCGTAAAGCATCTCGCCAAGCTCGCCCGATTCGTAAAGACGCTTAATTTCAAGACGCTGCTTGGTGAAGGGGTAGTTCTCCGCGATCATATATATCTTTCCGGTCTCTTCAACCGCGCGGCAAAGTGCAACGCCCTCTGCGAGCGTGGACATTGCGGTACACTCGGAAAGAACGTGCTTACCCGCGCGAAGAGCCTTGATGGCGAATTCTGCGTGCTCATTAAAATAGTTTGCAAGAACAACGGCATCGATATCCGACTTGAGCATTTCATCGTAATCTGTGAAGGTCATAAGAGTGCCGTCGGTATCGTACTGAGATTTGATAACCTCGAGCTTCTCCGGTCTGCGGTCGCAAACAGCCGCAAGCTTAAGCCCCGTGCAGGAGGCGGGCTTCATAAAGGTCTTTCCTCTGCCCGTACCGACAACGCCAATTCTGATTTTATTTTCCATAATAGGGTCCTCCTTAATAATGTTATATATAATAATATTACTACATTTCAAGGAGATTGTCAAGTGTTTTTTTAAAACAAGGTGGTGATCCAATAAATAACGCCATAGAGCGTTCCGGCGGCAGTGCCGTATAGCAGTACGGGACCCGCTACGGTGAATATGCCCGCGCCGAGACCGAGGACAAATCCTTCGCTTTTCGAATCAATCGCGGCGGATACAACAGAGTTTGCAAAGCCCGTGATCGGCACGAGAGTGCCGGCTCCCGCCACTCTTGCAATATTGTCGAAAATACCGAGGGCGGTAAGAATCGCCGCCGCGGCAACGAGGATGACGGATGTCAGAAGTCCCGCGTCCTCCTTGACAAGACCGAGGCTTTTCCACAAGGTAGTCAGCCCCTGTGCCGCCGCGCATATAAGCCCGCCTATAAGAAAAGCGCGCAGAGTATCAGCTACTACGGGGGATTTCGGCGCGTGTGCATCTGCGTATTTCGGATATTCCTTCTTTCCGATATTCATTTTTGACTCCTTTTTTGAAAAAAGTATTTACAAGAGACGAGAAATAGGTTATAATAATAGTAATGTAATTTTACGGGGGTATCAATATGTCTAATTCGTGGAATGAATTTTGCGACGGCGCGGGCAGATTTCTCGACAAGCTGGCGGGCGAAGCTGTCAGACTCACCGACGCCGCAGGTATGCAGATAAGACTTGAGAATATCAGAAGCCGACTTGAAAAGGAATATGCCACGCTCGGCAAGCTGACCTATGCAAAGTTAAACGGCGGTCAAGACAACGCCGAACAGATCGAAGCCTCCCTCTCGCGTATCGCCGACCTCCGCAGTCAAGAAAAGGAGATCGAGCGCGATATCGAGGAAGCCAAAGCCGAAAAGGAAGCGCAGAAGGAAGCCGATAAAGCTGCTAAGAAGGCAAAATAGTATTATATTCCTCGGACGCAAACGTCCGAGGAATATTTTTTAGAGATAGGTTTTGTACTTCTCTACTGCTCTTTCCTCAAAGTCGAGGGCTTCCTTAGCAAGGGTGAGGACCTCGCCCGAGATGCCGACTTCCTCTGCTTCGCCGATGTCGCGGTAAAGCTCTGTGACGCCCATAGTAAGTCCTTGAATCATCATTTCGGCAAGATGCTCGCTTGTGGAATCGGTCGCGGTGTTCATTACCATACCGATCTTCGCGCCGGCTTTGGTGAACATATTCTCTTCCTTGGGAGTAATTCCCGCCTCGATCATCACCTTCGCGGTGCGCGAAGCAAGTCCCTCGAAGCCGTCGATCGTCTTTGTCATCTCCGCACGGAGATCGGGATCCTTGACTCTGCCGAGAATGTCGGTTGTCGAGGTGGTACCCATTTTGAGATTTTTGTAAAGATCATCGAGCAACTGTGCCCTCGTGATCTTCGTTTTAACCTGAGGCATTTTTGCGCTCCTTTGATTTTTGATTTGACTATGTTGTCAATCTTTATTGTTACCGAAAACACAAAAAATATACAAAACAAAAAACTGCCGTGAAAACGACAGTTTTTGTCTTTTATTCGCTCAATTTCAACTTTCTGACGTCGCTGCCGCTGAACAGAAGCGGACGGAATTCGCCGAGGATTCGGCTTGTGATTCTGTCCCAATAGCGATCGTTAAGTTCCTTCTGATTAAGGTTAGTGCTGACGACGGTGGGGAGTCCGAGACTTATGCGGTTATTGAGCACGTTATAGACCGTGCTGACCGTGAACTGGTTCGAAACCTCCGAGCCGAGATCGTCGATGATGAGCAGGTCGCAATCGTAGTAGCGGTCGAGGTTGATTCCGCTCTCGCTACCTGCGGAATTACCGAAGCGATGCTTCTCGAAATCCGCGATCATACCGATCGCACCCGTGTAGATAACGTCATAGCCGCGGTCGATAAGCGTCTTGGCAAGCGCGGTCGAAAGATGTGTTTTGCCGAGTCCCGTTCCGCCGAGAAGGAGAAGATTCTGCGCCTTTTCTGTCTCAAATGTGTTCGCGTACTCGAGTATAGTTTTGAAAACATATGTCATATTTTCATAGGAACGAGCATTTGCCTTGTAATAATCAAGGCTGAAATTGTCGAATCTCTGCTCGCCCATAAGTCTTGCAATGCCCGAGCTTTCATATCCCGCAAGGCGAAGACGGCGCTTCATACACTCGCAGATCTCCTCGCCTGCATAGCCGGTATCGTGGCAGATATCGCACTCATATCTCGGATCGGAATAATCAGAGGGGTAGCCATATGCCGCAAGGAGAATATCGCGCTCGCGGTTGAGTCTTTCGGCATCAGCCTTTACCTTCTCAAAGCTTTCATTGCTCTTGCCCGAAACCGCGTTGAGCAATCTTGTTGCCGTCATCGAGAGCGCACGGTCGAGGTCGCGCAGACCGTCAACTGTCTGCCAAAGCTCACGGCGGCGTGCATCCGCTTCGGCTTCGGCTTTCTTATACTTTTCCTTATATTCCTCGCGGATCTTGCGGAAATTTTCCATATTATATCCCATATCTGCGCCTCGTTACTTTCTTTTCTTGTTATCGGTGGTGACCGGTACCTCGGGAGTCGCACCCGAATCCCCGTAGCTTCGTCGGAGTGCCGCCTCAAAGAAGTCGGTAGAGTCAAAGCTCTTGCCCGCCGCGGGCTCGCCCTTGGCTTTCGCATCGGCTTCGAGCTGTGCCTTGATATCGTCCTCGGTCTTAAGCTCACTCGCATACCATCTTTGGAGAATTCCGTTTGCGTAGTTAAGATTCGGCTCCTTGATCGTATCGACCGTGATCTCATACGCAAGCTTGATGATTTCAATACCGTAGCCGTAGGTCACGGTCCAATCATCAATGATCCTCTTCTCTTTCGAGGTCAGCGCACGCGTCATATTCATACCGAAAAGCGAACGGATCTGGATCTCGATATCGTGCTTTTCCTGCGCGCGGCGAAGATGCTCGTCGAGGGTTTCTTTATCGGTGATGCCGTCATCATAAAGCGCTACGGCAGTGGTTACGAGATAGTGAACCGTATTCTTGCCAATTTTCGCGCAATGCTCGCAGAGCGCGATTATGTAATCGGGAGCAAAGCCAAGGTAATCGCGCAGAGCGATCAGCTTTGCAATCTCACCGACGCGGAGGATCTTTCCGAGTGCGCGCTCGCATTCATCGATCATCAGCGCGACGTCGCGGTCGCTTTCGACCATACCCGCGATCTCGCTGCTCGAATAACTCGGAAGCTCGCCAAGATCTGCACGTTTGCTCTGTTTGGTCTTTGTCTTGGGCTTTTCGGGCGCGGGAGCACTCTCCGCTTCCGCCTTCTTTTCCTCACAGAACGATATAACACCCGCACCGCGCCAATATGCTATTGCGCGCTCAACGGTCTCTGCGGTCACGCCGCACTTTTGCGCCACCTGCTCGCTGTCAGCGGAAACATCGGTAAGAAGTGCGATCAGGATGCAGATATCGGTCTTTTTTGCCGAGCCGATCATATCCGCAACCGCACCGGGGAGCACGACCACGCTCTGTCCGTAGTTTACGCGGAGATTTTTATTTTCATTTTTACTCATTTGTTTTCTCCGTTTAATCGTCAGCGGCTGACGCGTTGAGATAGGTATCGGCAATTCTGCCCGCCTTCAGCTCGTAATAGCCCTGTGCCGCGACCATAACTCCGTTGTCGCCGCAGAGGGAGATCGGAGAAAGAATAAGCTCTGCGCCCGCCTTTTCGCAAGCCTTACCGACAGCGGCGCGGAGATGCGAATTCGCCGCAACGCCGCCCGACATAACGAGCTGCTTTGCGCCCGACATTTTGATCGCCGCGGGGATCTTCTTTGCTATCGCTGAACAAACGGTTTCGGTGTAAAGCGCCGCGAATGCGGGACGGTCAACCTCGAGTTTTTGCTGCGCGAGCTTATTGAGGTAGTTCAGCGCGGCTGTTTTGAGTCCGCTGAAGGAAAAATCAAGATTATCGCCGGTAAGAGCGGGTGTTGGGAGCTTGAGATCAAGCTTTCTTCCGCAAGCGATGCCCTCGTGCGCAAGCTTGTCCATAGCCGCGCCCGCGGGGTACTGAAGTCCTATAACTCTGCCGATCTTGTCAAAAGCCTCGCCTGCCGCGTCATCACGCGTGCCGCCGAGCTCGACGTATTCGGTATAGGATTTAACAAGGTAGAACGACGTATGTCCGCCCGACACAACAAGAGAAAGATATGGCGGCTTCGGGGGAGTTTCGGTAAGGTACGCCGCCGCGGTGTGCGCGTGGATATGGTTTACCGAAAGAAGGGGCAGTTTATTTGCAAATGCAAAAGCCTTCGCAAAATTCACTCCAACGAGGAGCGCACCGATAAGACCGGGGTGCGTGGTGACCGCTACTCCGTCAAGATCGGATATTTCCACCTTCGCCTCAGCAAGAGCGCGCTCGACGACGTTTGAGATAGCCTCGATATGCGCCCGTCCCGCGATCTCGGGGACAACACCGCCGTAAAGACGGTGGGTATCTATCTGCGACGCGACTATATTGGAAAGCGCGACGAGTCTGCCGCCCTCTCCGACGTCGCCGACAACAGCGGCGCTCGTTTCATCGCAGGATGTTTCTATTCCTAAAATCAACATTGGTTTTCGCCTTTATTCAACTGTTTTTTCATTACGACCGCATCCTCGACGGGGAGGCGGTAATATTTTTTTCGCAAACCGACGGCACGGAATCCGAGCTTTTCGTACAAAGTCCTCGCGGGTGCATTCGACACTCGAACCTCAAGGTAAACGTCCGTAACTCCGTTTTTTGACAGAAATTCTTCCATTTTTCCGAGCAGGGCTTCGGCACATCCTCGGCGGCGGAAATCGGGGTGAGTCGCGACGTTGACAATATTCGCCTCGTCGAGCACGTATTCACACCCACCGTACGCGGCAAGTCTGCCGCTCGCCCTTTCGATCACGGCAACTGCGTGTGTTATCGGCGCGGTGCACATATAAAGCAGGGCATCCTCGCTCCAAGGCTCGGAAAAGCAAAGTCTTTCGATCTCTGCCGCCTCGCGAATATGAGATTCCGTCAGCTTAACGATATCAAAATTATTCATCAGGGCTCTTCGTCTTCGCCGTGGTAAAGCTCGTATTCATCAAAGAGCATTCCCATATCGACGTATTTGCCGTTCATTCTATCGTGAACGTAAACGCCGTCCTCGGCAGCAACGAGAACTATGCTGTAATAAAATTCGGGGTATTTTTCCGAGACGAACTTGATTGTGTAGTTCGAGCCGGGCATAATGGTAGAATATGAAGGGGTTTCGGGATCGGTAAGTCTCTGCAGGATCTGATCGACGGTCGCCTGATCCTTGATTTCGTAGATCGAATAGGGAACGTTTGCCTCAACACAAATAAATACGCCGTTCGGAGCAAACCCCTCAAGCGAGGGAAGCTCCGCGCCGGTTGCGCAAAGAAGCTCTCCGAGAGTGGGACAATACAGCCATTCCGTAGGCTCAAAGCCCTTGACGGCATAATATTCTACTGTGAAATCGTTATATTTCCACTTGGTGTACGGCTCGGTTTCGTATTCCTTAGGCTGATAGCAGGGATCGAGAACGTACAGATACTCAACACCCGTTTTCTTGTGGGTAAGTCCTGCGCCGGTCATAACCATCTTGTTACCGCAAGAGGTAAGGATCGGGCAAAGAAAGATAACTGCTAAAGCAAGGCAAATAACTTTTTTAAGATTTTTCATTTTTTCCTCCAAAATCAATAACCAAACTGTCCCGAAAGCGAATCGTCATCCTCGATCCAATCGCTTACGTTGATAACTCGGAAATTCTCCGCATCGTCGCGCACCACAAGGCGCTCGATACCCGCATTGATAGCGAGCTTCTTGCACATCATGCAGCTCGAGGTGCCGGGCATTACCGCACCGTCAACGGGCGAGGTGCAGACCATATAAAGTGTCGAGCCGAGCATCTGCTCGCGGGGCGCGGCGATGATGGCGTTTGCCTCTGCGTGAACGGAACGACACATCTCATAGCGCTCTCCTCTCGGAATACCGAGCTTCTCGCGGAAGCAGTAGCCGAGATCGTCGCAATTCTTTCGTCCGCGCGGCGCGCCGTTATATCCGGTCGCAATTATGCTGTCATTTTTTACGATGATCGCACCGAAGCGGCGGCGAAGACAGGTGCTGCGCTCGCTGACGGTCTGCGCGATATCAAGATAATAATTTTCCTTTGAAATTCTGCTTGACATTATTTTTTCCTCACATTTTTCTTACAATATCGGTTAAAAATTCTTTGAAGCGCTCACCAAGCTCGGGGTGAGCAAGAGCGGCGGTTACGTTTGCCTCGAGAAATCCGAGCTTTGAGCCGAGGTCGAAGCGATTGCCCTCAAAGTCGAGCGCGGTTACGCCCTCTCTGCGCGCGAGAGTTGCGATAGCGTCGGTAAGCTGGATCTCACCGCCCGCTCCGGGAGGAGTTGCGTCGATTATATCAAAGATGTCAGGAGTAACGAGCACTCTGCCAAGGATGGCGTAATTCGAAAAGATCTCGGCATCGGTCTTGGGCTTTTCGATCATATCGTCGACGAAAAACTCGTTCTCACTTCCATCAATCGGGTGAGTTTTGAGCGAACAATATTTCTTTACCAATTCAGTCGATACTTCTTTAACGCCGCAGACCGATCTGCCGTATTTTTCATAGCTTTCGATCATCTGCGCGACAACGGGTTTTTCCGAAAGAATGATATCATCTCCGTAAAGGATAGCAAACGGCTCGTTACCGACAAATCCTCGTGCACATCCAATGGCGTGACCGAGACCGCGCGTTATCTTCTGACGAAGGAAATAAACGCGAACACCGAGCGGTTCGGCATCCTCGCGGATCTTTTCGATCTCCTCATCCCTGCCCTTGGCGGTAAAATATGATTCGTATTCCGGCGAATAATCAAAATAATCTTCTATCGAGCCCTTGTTTCTTCCCGTGATGATAAGCACGTCGGTGATGCCCGATTTTGCAGCCTCCTCTACGAGATACGAGATCGCAGGGCGGTCGACTATGGGCAAAGCCTCCTTCGGCACGGCGCGAGCGATCGGAAGCATACGCGTACCGAGTCCCGCAGCAGGAATTACTGCTTTGCGAACTTTATTTATCTGCATGGTAAAATCCTCGCATTATAGTACAGTTATAATTATTATAATATAAACTCAAAAATAAATCAAGACCTTTTTGTTAAAAGGAAAAAATAATGTCAAAAAATCGCCGCTCCATTCGGAGCGGCGAAAATTTTATTCATAAATAAACTTAGTTTTTGCGAAGAAATATTCATTGGGGCTGACCTGAAGCCCTTCCTTGACGGAGATCGTAATATTCTTTACGGTGACGGTCTCGGGCGCGTAGAATGGATATTTCGACTGGTATTTGTCGCTTGTGCAATTGGGATTTAGATTTGCGAAAATATACGCCTTGTTCGCATTATCAACGGTAAGTCCGTCGATCGTTATATTCGTTCCGACATAGCAAGGATATCCGAAATCGTGCTCGCCCTTGTTGCTGCCCTTGAAAACGTATACGTCAGACTTCGTCATCGGAGAGATCGTGCAGTTGCGGACTATGATCTCACCTTCCCAAGTGCTTCCGTAGTCGCTTCGCAGGTCTATTATCTTACTTGTGAAGAACGTGGAATTTTCGATCAAAAGCGTACCGTATCCGATAACGCTTGCACCTGCGTGACCGATAACGGAATTCTTTATCGTCGCATTTGCAACTCCCTTATGCGCGTCAAAACGTGAGAGGACACAGCCGTCATAGACGAAGTTTTTGCAATAGTTGGTGCCCGAAACACCCCAGTATTTGCTATCGTTTATATCGTTTGCCTGAGTGCAGTTGATGAAGGATACCGAGATCGCGTTACCCATTCCGATATCGTATGAGCCCATTGCGGTCGTGGGGCTCTGGTAGGTCTTATGACCCGTGAAAATACAGTTTTTGACGGTAACGTACGCGCAGTTATTGATCGAAAGGAAGCCGTTATAGGGTGCGCCGGTAGGTCCTTCGCCGGTGATATAATGCTTCATACCGCAAAGCACGGTATTCGAACGGTTGATCTTGAGTCCTCGAGCGTAGTACGTATACTCGGAGGGTGCCTGATTTGCGATAGTCGTGAAGATTCCGCCGCTAATGTAGCGAGTTTCTTCCTCAATCGGGAGAACCGAGATCAAGGTAATATTATCGAAATCCCACATAAGGGGCGCATCCATATCAATGTTACCGTTCTTGTCAACGACAACGCTGTCGCGCTTCGTCTGTCCGTTGTCGGCATTTCCTCCGTAACGGACGTAGTGGGTGGATTTATCGTCGTAGAAGGTGACGATAGAGCTCTGCGGGAATGTCACGCCGAGGTTGGTCATATCACGGTCGAGAGTCTTAATGGTGTCGATATTATAAGCAAGATCGGTCCTTTCAAGAAGGGTGAATATCCAGTTGCCTCTCTTATCGGGAGTGACCTCGGAGTCGTCGATAGTGAACTGCGCGTTGCCCCATTCAACGTCGGTGTTGATGATTACCGATCTGCCGACCGAGGCGATATAATACTTAGCGCCGTAGTCGGCGAAGACCTTATAGCCCTTTTCGTTAGCCTTTGCGTGAACGTCGTAAAGCTGCTCGCGGCAGCAAATGCTGTCGGACTGAGTTACGCCGTAGTCGCTGTAAAAGATAGTCTGATCGAGGTCGCGGGAATATGCGGTATCTGCGGGAAGGTCGAAGGAAGCGGTAGTATATGCGATATTCTCATACCAGAAGCAGACGATCGCCTTTTTCATCGCCTCGAGGTTTTCCGCACGGATAACAAGGTTTCCGTCCTCAATATTGGCAGTAACAGTATGAGCCTTCGCGCCGTCGGCGGTAAGGATGATCTTCTTCTCTCCTCCGTCGGAAATCTCTGCGCCGCATTTTGCTTTAATGAGCTCTTTTACGTAATTCGCGGGCTCTTCAAAACCTGCATCACAGGTAACGGAGAATTTTTTGATATCAATTCCTCCTATCTTCAGCTCGGAAAGGAAAAGGCCTTGGCTTTCAATGTGCAGATAATCCTTGGGCATAGTTGCATTGCCTCCTTTGATGTCAAGTACATTATTAATAAAATACTCCGCGGCATCGGCAAGAGCGGTATCGTTGCTTGCCGCGATGAGGATCTTATTGCCGTAGTGCTTAATGACGAAGCCGTCCATTCCAAGTGCGGAAAGGTCAATGCCGTCAAGCGCCTCTTTGGGGAAATATTTGGAAATACCGAACAGTATCTCATTCTTCTCACCCGTCTTGTCGCCCCAATCGGAAATATCCGACTTAACGCCGCTGTCGTTGATGAATTTATGAACCTTGAGCGCTGCGCGGATAAGCGCTTGCGATGCAACCTCCGGTCGGACTATCGGATAGAGCAGCTTGCCGTCCTTAATGATGTCGAAGGTTTCAACTGCTTCTTCAATCGGCTCGGTGACCGCGGGTTCTGTTTCGGTCGATTCGACAGTTGTTTCGTCAGGCTGATCGGTCCTGCAGGCGGCAAGCGACGTCAGAGTGCAAATAATCAAAAGCAAGGCAATTAATCTGCGAAGTATCGGGAACATTCAAAATCCCTCCTATTAAAGTGATTAAGATAATTTTATCACATAAGCGGTCAAAAGTCAATAAAAAAGAGCCGATACCGCAGGGGCATCGGCAAAAAAATTAAGACTCAAGCTGTTTTCCGAGGAAAGCGGCAGCAGTCTGCACGAGCTTGACCTCGATGTTCTTCTCATGCTCGGGCATTCTGGGCGCGGGCGATTCGATAGAATCGAGCGAAACAACGCATCCGAGAACGTCGCCCTCCGAGATTATCGGCATCGCGCAACGAATGAAATGCGAGCAGTTGTCGTTGATCGGCTCAAACTTGGTATCGCCGTCGCGGTAAAGATAGAGCTGACGGTTTTCGATGATTACCTCAAGCTCGGGAGCGATGTGCTTGTCGGCATACTCCTTCTTCGGAGCACCCGAAACCGCAATAACCGCATCGCGGTCACAGATCAGCACGCTGATCTCGCCCGTCTTATGCAGAGTCTCCGCGTACTGCGCGGCAAAAGCATTAAGCTCGCCGATGGGAGAATACTTCTTGAAAATGACCTCACCCTCGCGGTCGGTATAGATCTCAAGCGGGTCACCCTCGCGGATACGCATAGTCCTTCTTATTTCTTTTGGGATAACGACACGTCCAAGATCGTCGATCCTTCTTACAATTCCTGTGGCTTTCATTTATATAAAATCTCCTTGTATTTACAGATTTGTGATGTTAGTATCTGCAATACAAGGAGATTTATACTTTATTATTTAATTATGTTTCAGATGAGAGAATTCAGATCTGCGCAGTCATAGCCGTGGGCATCTGCTACGTTCTTATTGGTAAGCTTACCGAGATAGCAGTTGACACCGGTCTTAACGCCTTCGTTCTCGCAAGCCTTTTCAAAGCCGAGATTTGCGATCATAAGTCCGTAACGCATCGTGGTATTCGTCAACGCGATGGTAGAGGTACGCGGTACTGCGCCGGGCATATTGCCAACGCAGTAGTGTACGATTCCCTCTTCAACGTAGATAGGATGGTCGTGTGTAGTAACGTGCGAGGATTCGCAGCAGCCGCCCTGGTCGATTGCAATATCAACTATTACAGCGCCCTTCTTCATAAGCTTAAGATGCTCGCGTCTTACGAGCTTAGGAGTTGCAGCGCCGGGGATAAGTACCGATCCGATCACGAGATCAGCCTCGGAAAGCGCCTTGCGGATATTCGCCTCGGAGCTATAAAGAGTAGTGACCGATGCGCCGAAGATATCCTCAAGATATGCAAGTCTGTTTGCATTGATATCAAGAATGGTTACCTGCGCGTCAATACCAACAGCAGCCTTTGCCGCATAAGTACCTGCAACGCCGCCGCCAACGATAACGATCTTGCCGCGCTCTACCCCGGGAACTCCACCGAGCAGAATTCCGCGTCCGCCGAAGCCCTTTTCGAGATACTTCGCACCTTCCTGAACGGAAAGTCGACCCGCGATCTGGCTCATAGGACGAAGGCAAGGAAGATTGCCGTTCTCATCGCGAATGGTTTCGTATGCTACAGCCTTTACCTTCTTCTCGAGAAGCGCATCAACAAGCCCCTTGTTGGGAGCAAGGTGAAGATAAGTATAAAGGATCTGTCCCTCGCGGAGATACTGATACTCCTCCTCCTCGGGCTCCTTGACCTTTACGATCATATCGCATTTAGCATATACTTCCGCGGCAGTGGAAAGGACAGTCGCTCCGCAAGCGATATATTCTTCATCGGAGAAGCTGGCGCCCTCACCGGCATGAGTTTCAACAAATACTTCGTGTCCACAGCTAACGAATGCCTGAACGTTATCGGGAGTCAATCCCACGCGGTATTCATGATTTTTAAGTTCTTTTGTTGTTCCGATTTTCATTTTGTACCTCTTTTATCTCGTAACAGTATTGGATTGGTTGAATAAGCGTAATATATCAAAATGTCAATTATATGCATCAAGCACAAAAACGGCACATATCCGTTTTTTGATGATAAATATTTTAGCACATTTTTTTCTAAATGTCAATGTTTTTTTAGCGCAACGATCAAGTTTTTTTATGCAAGAAAAGTCTTGAATCTCCTGACAAAAGCATTGCAGCGGCTGCTGCGATGCTGCAAGCCTTCCTCACGATTTTTCGGGAATGCTTTATTCAGAAAAAATCTCCTTGATCTGCAGATTTACGCTGTCGGAATCTGCAAAGCAAGGAGACGTTTACTGTTTTAAATTACTTTTATTTTGGTATCAAGCATCAAGACGAGTTATTTGATCAATCTCCGATACCACGGTATTCTCGCTTTACCTTCTCGTAGCTCGCAACGTCCCCGATATCAAAGCGCCTCCCGGGCATTTGCATTGCGTGTACGAGAACTTGCTCTGACAGCCAAGCCATATAGTTTCCGGGAGCATCTGTACCGCAACCGTTGGCGATGCCTACCGAAACCAATCTTGCATCTTCTTTGGTATAATAATAGAAGGGCGGGCAGCACCAATGAGTTGCAGGAGTTGGAGATTTTTCGGTCATATTCAGTATTCTGTCGTTTTCATCAATCGTAACGACACCGCATTTGAGCAGTCTTTGGAAATCAGGCTCATAGTATCGCATAATGCAAGAGGTCTGCTTTTTCTTTGCGTATTCGATGAATTTTGTAAGACTGAAATCAAGCACGTTATCTCCGGCGATCACAAGCATATCATCGTCGATGAAGAGGGTATCGATCGCGTATTGAATATCCTTTACCGCACCGAGACGGTTTTCGTTGCTGGCAGTTCCGTCGTCAACAACGGTTATTCTCTGCTCCTTGCTTTTTGCCCAGGCTTCAAAATGATGCGCGTATTTGTGATTTGAGATAACGACGTATTCATCCACCTCGCCGAGCGTGTCAACGTCATCTACCAGCCAATCAAGTATAGTCTTTCCCTTGACCTCGAGCAAGGGCTTGGGAAAGTTTTCGGTCAACGGGTACAGGCGGGTCGCATAGCCTGCCGCCAGAATCAAGCATTTCATAATTTCACCCCATCTGCGCTCTCGCAAATGTGCGCAGAATACTTTCCTTCAAGATGCGGGAACGCTTCCAGATATTCTCTTGTAATCTTTTCAATGATGCTTTTCTCATATGCAGGGTCAATGATGGCAAGGCAACATCCCTTGAAGCCTGCGCCGGAGAAGCGTCCGCCGTAAATACCTTCTGTCTGCATCATTATTTCATAAAGCTTTATCAACTCCGGCGAGCCGGTCTCCCAGCTGTGTATCGAGCTATATCCGCTTTCAAAGCATAATCTGCCATAGGTCTCAATATCACCTCTGCGCCAAGCCTCGGCGCCTTGCTCCACGCGCTCAAACTCCCCATAGCAATGCTCTGCGCGCTTTCTCCAATTTTCGGGCAGACGGTCCTTATATTGCAAAAATACTTCCTTTGGCACCTCACGCAAATGGGTTTCGGAAAATTTTCCATATTCCATCCCCGCATAAGCCTTAAGCGCATAGGCAGCACTTTTGCATTCGTCCACTCGCATATTGAAAGCGGAGCTTGCAAGGCTTCGCTCGAGCCCGCTGAAAAATATAGCGAATTTATACGGCTTCAAACGCGGCGATTGCGGAATAAGCTCATAGCTGCCGTCCATTGTGTCGAGATAAAGCAGATGATCCTTACGGCAATACACCTCACAGGATTGGTCAAGCCTTCCGCAAGCTACGCCAACGTATTTGTTTTCAGCCTCCTGTGCTATCTCTATCATTTCATTGGTTGAAAGAGAAATGCCGTTGAGCTTGCAAAGAGCGGATAAAAACGTAATTATCACCGCGGCTGACGAAGAAAGTCCGCCGATGGGAAGCTCCCCATCGATCACCGCACAAAGCCCGATATTCAGATTATATCTCGAGTAAAGCGATATCGTTGCTCCGCGAAGAGGATCAGCCCAATCCCCCTCGGGTCTATCAGGGGTTGATGCAACGTGCCACTGCGCGCGTTTATCAAATTGCAGTGATTTAACCTCTATAACACCGTTGCGCTTGGGTCCGTATGCAATATGAATACCTTTATCAATGGCAAAGCCCGTGATCTTACCAAGCTGATGATCTATATGAGCGCCTATCGGGCAAACGCGATAAGGCGTAAACGCTCGGAAGAGCGGCTCTTTTTTATATGTGTTTTCAAAAAACTCGTATGCTGTCATAGTATCTTCTTTCTTTGATCGCCTTAAATCCTTTTAAAAAACGGATTGAATTTATAGCGGTACTTTCCACACCGAAAGCCCCGTACATAGCTTTCAAATCTTATAGTAATCTTTATACCAACGTGCGAAGGCTCTCAAGCCCTCTCGCAAGCTTGTAGCGGGCTTAAAGCCAAAGTCATTCTCAAGCGGTGTAACGTCTGCATAAGTTGTGGGAACGTCTCCCGGCTGCATGGGAACAAGCCTACTGTGCGCGGAAATATCAAAATCGCGGGGCAATACGTCCGCAGCTATCAGCTCCTGGGCGAGAATGCTGACGAAGTCAAGCAAGCTTTCGGGCGAGTTGTTTCCGATGTTATAAACGCGGTACGGCGGGATCGGAAGTCCGTCATCGCCGTTTTTCTTTTCGGGAGGAGCTTGCATAACGCGGATCACGCCTTCGACTATATCATCAACGTAAGTGAAGTCGCGCAGGCATTTTCCGTAATTAAAAATCTCTATAGTTTCACCGCGAAGAAGCTTATTTGTAAATCCGAAATATGCCATATCGGGGCGTCCCGCGGGACCGTAAACGGTAAAGAAGCGCAATCCCGTTGACGGAATATTATAGAGCTTGGAATAAGCGTGTGCAAAAAGCTCGTTCGACTTCTTGGTCGCGGCGTAGAGGCTGACGGGATTGTCAACCTTATCGTCGGTCGAATAGGGGATCTTCTTATTGCTTCCGTAAACACTCGAGCTTGAGGCGTACACCAAATGCTTCACAGGATATCTACGACAAGCCTCGAGTATGTTATAAAATCCTATGACGTTGGACTCTATATATACATCGGGATGATCGATGGAATAACGAACTCCCGCCTGCGCGGCAAGGTTGACTACGATATCAAAGTGATATTCTTCAAAAAGTGAATCCACCAAAGCTTTGTCTGCAATACTGCCGCGGACGAAGCGCCAGTTGATCTGCGGATTCTTCCGCGCAAGCTCTTCGATCTGATGCAAGCGGTATTCCTTCAAGGATACGTCGTAATAATCGTTCACGTTGTCAAGGCCTATGACGGTCATAGGAACGCCTTGCTTTATTAAAGACTGCACTAAGTTTGCACCGATAAAACCGGAGGAGCCGGTGATAAGTACAGTTCGGTTGATTAATTTGATTTTTGTATTAACCATAAAAGCTCCTTTACTTTCTCAACAGTTTAACACTCAAGCGCTTTATCAAAGCTCTCATCTCTCTTGGATAAAAAATACAAATTATTATAGCAATACAAACAGCCGCAATTAAGGAAATCTTTGCAGCCATAAAGAACCACCCCAAGTAGCTTACATCTTGCAATGTAATTCCTGAGACCGTCAGGGAAATCAGTACAGTTGCCGCAACGTCTGCCAAAATCTGCTTAAAAAGATGTCCAAAATTATACTTAACCAAATTCTTGGTAGCATAGATCATCATCCATGTCGTCTGGTAACACATAGCTATCAAAGTACCGATCGCTATACCTATCAATCCCCAGCGAGATACAGCTAAAACAGAAATCACCAAATTTATTGCCGCTGCGAAAACATGGCATCTTTGAGACTGTTTAAAATGTCCGGCGGCTAATATCCAGATGTTATACGGCGTGCGCAAACAACGTATGCCGTATGCCAATACCAATAACAATGCAAACATAGGCTGAATATAATCTGCGTCTGTCAAGCCATTGGTATATACTTGTATGAACGGAACAATAAGAAATCCGGTGCAGCAGAACAGAAATACAGTTACCAGATGCAGACACACTTCAACCGTAGAAAACATACGCTTGATCTCGTTTCGATCTTGCCTTGCCCAAACAGCACCTGCCGCCGATTGAACACCTACAACGGCAGACTGATAGAACCCATTAAGGCTTTTCACAACCATATAATAAACAGAATATACCGATACGTTAGATAATGTGGAAAACAGCGTTAATACAATACTATCTGTTCCGTCCAAAACGACCGCTGAAATATGTTGTGCCACTCCGTGCCATTTCTGTTTTATCGGCTCGTTGTCATATGTAATACGCCAATTAATATTATAATGTTTGCGTATATGCCAAGCATAGAACAACGGCTTAATCAAAAAAATAATCGCAGTAGCAAGCTTTACCGCGTGAACGGAACAATTCAACCGTATCATACAGACACATACTGCTATATTAAAAAGATAGCAGAGTATCTGAACAGAATATGTCAAATAGCTTTTCTGATCTGCGTGAATCAATTGCTCCCGGATCACACCAAAATAATATTGTGCAAAAGAACCAATAGCCAGAATAACTATCATACCGGCTGTAAACATCCGGTCAAAGCTCTCATCAACCAAAATAGGATAAGCTATAATAAGAACTGCCACATATCCTATCAACGCATAAGCTATTTTTCGATAGAATCTACCGCCCGAGACTATAATGCGACTTAATTGATCATTATCGCGTTTTTCGAGCGGACTGTACAATGCGCTTCGAACAACCTGACCCACTCCCATATCCAGAAATCCAATAATTCCGAGGAATTGGGTAATAGACTGCATAAGTCCATTAACCTCTGAACCAAATTGCTCCAAAATCAGTCGAGGCAATATAAATCCATAGATTATGGCAATCAGCTCATATATAATAGCTATTATTAAATTAGTCTTTATTTTTTTCATACTATTTCATCAATCCAACAGTTTTTACTTTTTCAACACTTAATTTGAACCACAGTATCCAAATTAAAAGTGTCCGTATCGATTTATTTTGTACAAACAAATATTTGAGGAAATCAATTGATCATTAGGCCTATATTATTATCAGGTCTGCCGGCTAAAGCCGTTTCCGCCGTACGCCGCGTGGAGGCCCTGATTTTGTACGGCTCACCCGGGCCGAAGCCCGGGCTTTTATATTGCTGAAATTTATACGGGAGGATTGATCATCTTTCCTTCAGCATCAAATTTATAATAGCCAACAGGAAGAAGATCGTTGTTTTTAGTGATTCCGTATCCTCTTCCGCGAACGATTTCGCCGGAGGTTCTTGCATAGTAGTATGCGCCATCGATCAGCATAAGTCCGCCGTAGGTCTTTACGCCGTCAACGTACCACCAAAGCATTCCGCCCTCTTCAACAATACCGTTCTTAACCTCGGGTTCTTCTACGGGAGGCAGCTCGGGATCGGGAGTTACAGGGGGCTGTTCGGGATCTGCAACGGGAGGATCGATCATCTTTCCGTCTGCGTCGAATGTGTAATAGCCAGCAGGAACAAGATCGTTGGTCTTAGTGATTCCGTATCCTCTTCCGCGAATGATTTCGCCGGAGGTTCTCGCATAGTAGTATGCACCGTCGATCAGCATAAGTCCGCCGTAGGTCTTTACGCCGTCAACGTACCACCAAAGCATTCCGTCCTCTTCAACGATACCGTTCTT
>JAFOEU010000030.1 GCA_017387685.1 Clostridia bacterium | reverse complement strand
CTGATGTTGTTCCATTTAATTTGGGAATGTATACATTAAATAGAAATTTTACATTATCTTTTTCCAGATGTCTTAGATGTTTATAAGTATAATATTCACCGCGATATCCTTTGTTGAAGCAAACTGTATGGAACGATTTTTTTGTAATTTTATAATAATTTGTTTGTGTGTACTCCGTATAATTATATATGTAAATAATAATTAATGTAATTGGAATTATTATAATTGGATTGAAAAATGACAGGAGTAACCCAAACAAAGAATTTAGTAAATTCATATTATCCACCCGAAAATATTAGACAAAATTTTGTGCTGTAGCTATATTACTTTTTTAAAATAACATTTGTATAAAATTGTGGAGTATTTATGATTATATGATATTCAAAACAAGCTCATTGATACCGGGCATCCCAGACTCTGATTTTGTAGAAATGTCCGTCGGCGGAGGTGAGGGTTTGGAGCGAAGAGTTGCCGGCTTTCAGGAAGAAGGCGGATTGGCTTGTCCAGCTCTTGTAGGCGCCGTCGGGATGGATGCAGGCGACCGAGCCGTCGTCGAAGTTGCCGATGCCCTTGATATCAGAGCGATCGAGGAGAGTGTGACCCTCGTAGTCGGTCGAGAATGTTTTCGTTTCCTTATTATAACGGTAAACGTGCGAGCCCGTGGAGATCCAAAGCGCGTCGGTGTTTCCGTAAACGGGAGCGAGATCGTGTGACCAATCGCTCGGGATCGTCGCGCGGAGGGAGGTCTCCTCGGTGACGGTTACCTTGGTGCCGTCGAGGGTAACGCGATACGCCGTCAGCACAGTTCTGCCAATCGCCCAGAGAACCTGCTTTTCGTCATCCCAAAGCACGCCGTGAGCATCCTCAAGAGTCACCTTTGCCGCGGGAGTGCGGCTTGTTTTTTTGTCGGTGGTGAAGAATCGCACCTCGCCGCCCGTGCTCGATGCAATCGCGATAACGCCGTTCGGCATCAGCTCGATGCTGTGGGGATTGTTCGCCGCCGCCTCGGTAGACCAGAGAAGCTTGCCCTCTGGGTATGAGATCATACAGCCGTAGCTATTGCCGCAGACCGCGAGCGCAACGTCGCCGTGAGCTTCGGAATGGCGGAGCTTCGTGCCCGCGATGTTGTAGTAGGGCAGCTTATAGGACCAAACGAGCGAGCTTTCGTCAAGCTTGCCGCCCGAAATATCGTAGACCTCGAGGTACTCCTTGCCCTGATTGGTCAGCGCAACGATATAAGGTCCGCGCTCGATCTTGCCGCGGATATCGGTGTCAGCCGACAGAGTAAATCCGTTTTCTGCGCCGAGCATCGAAAGGAATTCCTCGATCGCGCGCTTTGTCATCAGATCACAGCCGCCCGCAATGACGATCTTTGTGCCGATGACGCGGATGACGTAATCGTTGACCGTCAAGCCCTCGCGCGCCGCGATGCTCTCGGGGCGGTTGGTCGCACCGATGAGGATCTCGGGCACTTCCGCGAGGCTTTCAAGAGTCTGATTCGGCATCAAAAAGTCGGATGAGAGCGAAAACTCCGCGCCCGTCAGCGTTTTTAGCGATTTTTTCAGGTCGATTGCCGCCTGCTTTTCGTCGCCGCTGCCCTCATCGGGGCGGATGATGGCGTAAACCGCCTCGCCCGCATCGTTCAGAAGAGCGATCGGAGCGAGTGCCGCCTCGGTCTCGGGCAGAGTTTCTGCCGCAGTAGTTTCCGCGGTATCAATAGTGTTATCACCGCCCGCGCAGGAAACTGCGGTGAGTGCGAGTAAGATCGCAAAAATTAAAGAAACGAATCTTTTCATTTAAAATATCTTCCTTTTAAATATAAATCTTCCGCTTGCCGCAGAAGCCTTTTCGGCGCCGTTTACGGTATAGCCTGCGTGGGCGATCACGAAACCGACGGCACCCTCGGGATACTCAAGCGTCAATTCGATGCAGTCGGCTGTCCTCTGCCATTTCACCTCGACCTTGCCGCAGATCGAATTGTGATATGCTTCGGCATAGTCCATATCCGAGGCGAAAACGGGCGCGATATCGATGTGATCTGCGCCGAGGAGGTCGGGGTTGACCCTGATTCCCGCAAAATATTCGATCATCAGCGCGGAAATATCGCCCCAGAAATGGTGATTGAGCGAGCTGTAGGGGGGACGGGGAGTTTCGCCGAGCGTTGTCAAGCCGTCCGCGATCATACATCCGTAAGAGGGCTGATCGGGGCGGGTGATCATCTTGATGGCAAGATCCTCATAGCCGAAATCGCAAAGCACGCGGAAGATCACTCTGCCACCAAGCACGCCGACGCCCATGTGATCATCCTTTGCGCGGATCTCGTCAAGCAAGATCGAAAATGCCTTTGCCTTTTCGTCATCACTGTCGCAAAGTCCGTAGAAAATCGCCATTGCCTGACAGGATTGCGTTCCGCTCGAGAAGCGCATGGTATCTTTATCAAGCAGATGCTCTCTGATGCACGCCCTCATTTCGCGTGCAAAAGCGCGGCAATAGTCCGCTTCAAGCGTCATTCCGAGTCTGTCATAGAGATACGCCGCCTTGACGGCAAGATCGTAAGAGATCGTGCTGTCGGTGAATATCAGCGGAGGCATATAATCGGGGTAGGCGGGACACCAGTCGCCGAGACCGATCGAAAGCAGACCGTTTTCATCAAATCGGGTGCGAAGATAAGCAAAATAACGTAGCATCTCGCGGCTTGCTTCCTTCGCGAGGCGAAGATCGTCGCGCAAAACTGCCGCAAAATAGGGCAGATAGACAAGCACGCTGTCCCACGCGGGACCGTTGCCCCAAGCAAATCCCCATCCGCCCGTGGGAACGATTCCGGGGAGCGCGCCGCGGTTATCCATCGCGCGGACGATGCAACGCTCCCACATCAGATAGTTATCCTCGGGCTCGAAATTCATAATGGTCTGCTCTGCGGAAAGTGCCGCGTCGGCAGTCCAACCGTTCTTCTCTCTGTGAGGGCAATCGTTGGGGAAATGCTGGAAGTTTCCGAGCGTGGAGCGGCGGGTCATCTCCTGAAGCTTATTGAGGGTTTCATTCGAGCATTTGAAGTCGCCTCGGTCGCCGAGCTCGGTGTTCATAATAACGTATGTCAGAAGCTCGGGCGTTGCCTGCTGCTCGGTGATACCGGTTACCTTGGCGTAACGGAAACCGTAATATGTAAAGCTCGGGATATAGCTCTCGGGCTCGCCGCCGCGGCAGATATATTCGGTTCTCTGCACGTATTTGGGCTGTCCGAGCTGAATGGGGCTGGTGAAGGTAATGTTGGATTGGGTGAATTTGCCGTCCTTAATCAGCTCGCCGTGGTCGATGACGACGTGCTGACCGTAATTGCCCTTTATATTCAAGCGGGTGAGTCCGACGCAGTTGTATCCGAAATCATAAATATAGGCGTCATCCTTTTTCGTGATCGAAATCGGGCGCATTTCGCCCGTTGCGACGATCGGCTTGTTGCAGGTGAGCATCTGCTCACCGCGGTCGGTGGGGACGGGTATGGCGGGCGTCCAATCCGAAAGATCGCATCCGGGCAGATTCCAATTCGGGATCTCGCGCCGCGCATCATATTTTTCGCCCATACGAAGATCGTCAAAGTATATGGGAGAGGGATGGCAAAGCATCTTTTCGTCAGCTTCGATCACCTGTTTTTTACCCTCTGTTACCGTTTCGATGGCAAATGCAAGCTTGGGCGCGGAATTGAAGCGAGCCTTTTCAAAGCTCCAGACGAAGCCGCCGAAGCCGTTTTGCATTCCGTTGCCGAGATGGAAGGCAAAGGTGTTCTCGCCGTAAACCATCATATCGGTTACGTCATAATGATCGTAGGGCAAAACCTGATCGGGATTGACGATATAGGGCGACAGATGTCCCTTGGTGATCCGCTTTCCGTTGACGTAAAGCTCGTAAAATCCAAGTCCGCAGACCGTGATCTCGGTCCGCTCGGGGATCTTGTCGAGTACGATATCACGGCGCAGATAGGGCGCCGCCACGTTCTTCTTCGTGGTTGATTTTTCGACAGTTGCCGAAACAAATTGGCTTGAAAAGATCATTGCCTTACTCCTTTACAGGACTTCGATTTCACGGTCGGGATTCTCTGTCGCACTCAGGACAGCATCGCGAAGACGGCTGACCTCAAGTGTCTCGGCGGGATCAAAGCTCGTCTTGCCCGTTTCAAAAAAGCGAAGCATATCCGCGATGAGTCCGTCAAAGAAGGGGGATTTTACCGACTTCCAAGCTTCGCGTCCGTCCTTTGTCATATAGACGTTATAAGGCATCGCGCAGCCGTAGATCATCGTCGCGTCCTTGCCGTCCGCTGTTTTTGCCGAAATTATCCACTGACTGCCGTTTCGGGTAGCCTTGACACTCTTGATCGCGCCCATTTTCTTTACGACCATCTCGCCGAGGTGGATGAAGTACTCGGGCAGATTCGAGCCGCCGCCCGTAACGAGGATACTGTCGGGCGCATCGACCGAATCAAGCTCTGTGGCGTATCTCAGCGCGGAGGTGCTGAAGAAGGGAGCACCGTACTTCTCACCAATGGCGAAGATTTCCTTTGCGATTGCCGCATCGGGCGCGAAGGTCTTGTCAATATAAGTCCTCTTGCCGTGCCTCAGAACTGCCTCGGCATAGCGCAGGTGAGTTTCGGGATTCGAGGGGGAGAGAATGACGATGACGTCGCTCTTCTCGCAGAGCTCGTCAATGGTCGCGCATCGCTCCACGCCGAATTTTTCGCACCACTCGTCGGTGCTTACGCCGCTCACGGGCGAGGTGTCAAGCTCCGCCCAGGCATAGGCGACCTTGTAATCAACTCCCGTTTCGGCGCAGATCCGCTCGATCCAAGCGGGATAGTTGTCGGCGTGCCATTCGCTTATAAAATAATCTACAAAGCCTATCTTTTTCATATCGGGAACCTCGTTTTTATTTCAATTTTTCAAGCATTTCGCGTGCCGCGGTGACGATCTCATCCTCGAGCGTCGGCATAAAGAATGAGGAGCACGCCTCGTAGCCGCCCTGGGCGAATGCCTCGGCGGTCGGCAGATAGCCCTCGTAGCCGTTTGCGCAAACTGCGGAAACGACGAATTTATCGGGGCAAAGGTCACGCATTTTTTGTCCGTAGGAGGTGAAAGCCTCGCCGCCGAAGCCGACGAAAACCACGCCGCCTACGCCTATGACGGTAAGGGGAATCGGACGGAAAAGGGGCTGATTGCGAAGAGCGGCAACTCGGTAGCAAAATGCGCGCTCTGCCATAGTATAGCTGTCGGACGGGATCTTTCCCGCCTTGTAATCCGCAACCCACTCTGCGCACTCGTCATATTTTTCAATCCCCTCGGTATTCGTGAGGTTGAAAATGGTGCGGCATTCGGCAAAGAGAGTGTCATCCGCCACGGGTGTCATCTCGTTCCAAACCGCGATTGCGGCATCGGCAACCGTACGTCCCATATATCGGCTGTGCTCGTAACGTCCGCCGTGCAGACGCTCCTCGCGCGGCTTGAAGTAATCGTTGTGATTCGAGTCGCCCTGACAGCCCGTGAAGAAGAGGCAGGACGTGCCCGCAATATCCTCCTCGAGGAAGCGACGCGCAAAGCCCGGCCAATCGGCAGACCACTTGGTGCCTCCGATGACGTCGGGGTGGGTGGAGAAGTTGAGGATGGCAATATCGTTTTTATCTTTTCTTGCAAAACGGACGAGGCGTACCGTGTTGTCGGCATCGGCACAGCGACCCGTAAGCGTAAATTTCGAGCTCGGATTGGTGACAACGCCCGCCTCACGGGTGAAATAACGGCGCACGAAGGCAATCGGCTCTGCCACTTCGCGTGCGCCGACCGAAATCGAAGCCTCCGCTCTGTCGTCAAGTGCCATCATCGCAGCATCCGCAAAGCGACGGTAGACGACGTCGATGAAGACCTTGTCACGCAGCGAGGTCTCTTTTTTGGTCGGGTCGGCAAGGCAAGGGCTCGTGTGCTGATGCAGCGCGGCGAGCAGGATGTGATCGGAGGGCACTCCCGTTCTCTCGCTGATCAGCTCGCGGATAGCGATGCTTTGTTCCATCTTGATGCCGATATAGTCGGCAGCCATAAGAAGAACGGTCTCCTCGCCAACCGTCAGCGCGACTGCGTTGAGGTAGAGAGGGTCAAGAGTACCGTTGGCGAGACGGCGCTCGTAATATCCCGAAAGATCGTTCCCGAAGGGCGGGGTGATATCTATTCTTGCAAAGCCTGCTTGTAACATTGGAATTCTCCCTTCAACTTTTGTTACTTAAATTATATCACGACTCTCGAAACATTTCAAGCGTTTATGAAATATATATTTATCTTTTATATGTTTTTGTGCTGATCAAAAAATCAAAAAAGGGCGAAAAAGAGATTTACATTCTTTGCTTATTGTGATATAATTAAAATGTATATTTGAAACTGTTCAAGATTCAAGCATGTTATTCAACATTCAAAAAGGAGAGAGGCAATGGTAAAGGCTGCAAACAACGAAACAGCAATAATCTCGAATATTCTTTCCTGCGATAATAAATTCAGCGAAAAACACGCTTTTTTGAGACTTGAATCAAATGAAATGTTTGAGATAGCTATGGTTGTATCGGGTTCAGGTATACACCGTGTTCTTGACAAAGATATTCCGAGCCAAAAGGGAGATATATTCGTTATTCCTCCGAATACTCCTCACGAATATTTTGTCGAAAAAGAGGATGATATTTTTGTAATAAGGCGGCTTTTTTGGAATTTGGAGGATTGGTTCAGCGGAGAGTGCACTAATCCCTCCAGCCGCCGGTATTGCTACGGTATTTTTCGTGAAAGCTCAACTCTTGGCTATGCTGTTCTGAATGCTACCGTATTTGAAAATATCTGTTATCTTTGGAATATTATCGAAGCTGAGATCAAGATGCAAAAAGAAGAATATACGGAAGCATTAAGAGGAGTGCTTTCTTATTTCTTGATAACTATTTCAAGATATATGAATTCTTCCGTGAAGAATCTTTCCTTTGCATCGTGCGAGGAATGGAATATTGTTTCAAACGCAATCAAAATAATTCGCGAGGATTATTTTGATCCGTCGCTTACGAAAGAAAAAATAGCAGAGAGGCTGTATGTCAGTAAATCACATCTGGGAAGAATTTTTACCAAAATCTCGGGAAAATATATTTCGGATTATTTGCGAGACGTAAGAATGAATAACGTTTGCAGACTTTTGGAAAAAAGCGATGCAAATATAAATGATATAGCAAGAAAATGCGGATTTGTCAATATACCGTCTTTTTATAAGAATTTTGAAGCGAAAATGAAAATGACGCCGAATGAATACAGACAATCCGTGCTTAATTCTGCAGCCTGTACGATTACGGATGAATATATCAAGTTACTAAAAGGAGAAAAAATAATGGGGATTTTGAATGATATTTCTGAAAATCTTCAAAAGGGTAAATCTAAAATAGTAAAGCAGCTTGTTCAGCAGGCACTTGATGAGGGAGTAAAACCTAACGATATTCTCAGCGAAGGCTTGCTGAGCGGTATGAGCGCTATCGGCGAAAAGTTTAAAAACAATGAAGTATTTGTTCCCGAAGTCCTTGTTGCGGCAAGAGCAATGAATATGGGTGCTCAAATTCTAAAGCCTTATTTGGCTGAAGCGGGAATAAAGGCTGTCGGCAAGGTTTGCATCGGTACAGTTCAGGGAGATCTTCACGATATAGGAAAGAATCTTGTGAAAATGATGCTTGAGGGAAAGGGACTTGAGGTGATCGACCTGGGAACCGACGTAGCCGCAGAGACTTTTATTCAAACCGCAATTGATCAGGATTGCCGTGTGATCTGTTGTTCGGCGCTCCTCACCACCACTATGCCGGTTATGGCTGAAGTAGTGAAGTTGGCTGAAGAGAAGGGCATTCGTGATAAGGTGAAGATTATGGTAGGCGGCGCACCTGTTTCGCAGGAATATTGCGACAAGATAGGAGCTGACTGCTATACGGTCGACGCAGCCAGCGCAGCTGATGCTGCCGTAGAGTTTTGTAAGGCTCAATAAATAGTAAGAGAGATTTATTTATGTTAAACTGTAATATGAAACAATGGATAGATTCGCTTAGAGGTACGGATGGCAAAAAATCAATGCCCATTTTGTCCTTTCCGTGCGTAAGCCTTCTGGGCGTCACGGTTCGCGAACTTATTTCGGATAGTTCGCTTCAAGCAAAGGGAATGAAGGCGGTTGCGGACATAACCGATTCCGCGGCGTCCGTAAGCTTTATGGATCTGTCGGTCGAAGCTGAATGCTTCGGTGCCAAAGTGATAGTATCAGACGACGAGGTTCCTACGGTCAAAGGGCGAATAATTAACGATATGGATGAGGCTGAAGCACTTGAAATACCCGAGGCGGGAAGCGGAAGGACTCAGCTGTATATTGATGCGATAGAAAAAGCATGTAAAGAGATAACGGATCGCCCCGTGCTCGCAGGTATGATCGGTCCATTCTCTCTTGCTGCCAGACTGCTTGACGTTTCCGAGATAATGATGGATTGCTATGATGATCCCGATATGGTACATACTGTGCTTGAAAAGGTCACGGAATTTTTGATCAGGTATGCAAGGGCGTACAAAGCTGCAGGAGCAAATGGTATAGTAATGGCGGAGCCGGTTGCAGGACTTCTTTCTCCTACTCTTGAAAAGGAGTTTGCCTCCCCCTACGTTAAAAAAATAACGGATGCTGTGCAGAGTGACGATTTCGTTGTAATTTATCACAATTGCGGTGACAACGTGCCGCTGATGCTCGATTCGATCCTTACAACAGGATGCGCGGCTTACCATTTCGGCAACGCTGTGGATCTTGAAAAAGATATTATTAAAAAAGTACCGTCCGATACCGTTATAATGGGAAACATTGATCCGGCAGGAGTGCTCCGAATGGGAACCCCTGACAAAGTAAGGGCGGAGACGTTGGAGTTGCTGAGTAAATGCTCAAAATATCCTAATTTCGTTCTGTCTTCGGGTTGTGATATTCCTCCGATGACACCGTGGGAAAATATAGATGCATTCTTTGCGGCTCAAAATGAATATTATGAAAACGGAGGAGAATACAGCTATGATTAACGTTTCACCGAAAGATCGCGAAATCCTGCGCGAGCTTGCGGCGCGAAAGGCACAGCTTGCGGCTTGCCCGAGAAATGATGAGATCCTTAAAATGTGGGATTATCAGGCAAAAGGCGTGCGCAACTCGCCCACGGTCAGATTGCTTTTCTCGAATTTCACGCGCGAGGTTATCGATCCCCGTATGCGTTGCGAGGGCAAGGAGGCGCGAAAGCTCGAACGTCAGCTCCTATCCTCCATGGTCGGACGTGAGCTCTTTGACGATGATACGCCGATCTCGGACAGATTTGACGTAAACGTGTTTGTAAAGGGATCTCCCTTCGGCGCGACCCCGATAATAACCAAAGCCAAGGATTCCATCGGTTATCATATCGAGCCCCTGACCGACGATATCGAGGAGGATTTCGATATCTTCCGCGGCGGCGGATTTACCGTCGATATGGAGGGTACTCTGGAATGGTGTGCCTTTGCCGACAGCATTTTCGGTGATATTCTTCCCGCCCGTATTATGCAGGCATCCCTCAGAGGTGCTATCACCAATCCTCTCGTCAAGCTCGTCAATATGGAAACCTACTATATGTCCATGTACGATTGCCCCGAAAAGCTCCACGAGCTGATGGATATGGCGACGAATATTTATCTGAAATACTACGATTATCTCGAGGAAAACAAGCTGCTTCTGCCGACAAACGGATTCTCGGGAGTCGCGCAGGAATCCTTCGCCTTCACCGACGAGCTCCCCGCCGACGGCGAGATAACCTCCACCAAGCAGATCTGGGGCTTCCTTGAATCACAGGAAACAACGGCGATCTCGCCCGCGATGTACGGGGAATTCGTTTATCCCTACTTCGACCGTATGGTCAAGCGCTTCGGTCTGCTTTCATACGGATGCTGCGAAAGAGTGGATAATCTTTGGGAGGACTACCTTTCGAGGTGGGAAAATCTGCGCAAGCTTTCGGTCTCTCCCTTCAATAACGAGGAGCAGATCGGCGAATATCTGCGCGGCACCCGCGTTGTATATTACAGCAAGCCGAGAGCCGAGTACGTGACCAACCCCGGGCCCCTTGACGAAGACGCGATAAGAAGATGCTTCCGTGATATCAGCAAAGCAGCGAGCGGATGCCTGTTCGAGGTAGCGCAAAGAGAGGTCGGAACGATCTTCGGCGACTACGAGCGCGGCAGACGCTACGTTCAGCTCGCCAAGGAGACTATAGCCGAGCATTGGAAACCGTAAGGGTAAAATTAAAAAATACATAAATTTGGAGACAATTATGAAACTCAAAAGCATTATTTCCCTGCTTCTCTGTCTGATCATGGCGCTTTCTGCCGTTTCATGCAGCAACACGAATGACCCCTCAGAGGGATCCTCTGACATAACCACAGACTCACCCGCAGCAACAACCGCTCCCGATTCTACGGCTGCGGTCGAGGTAACCGAGAGCCCCTACGATGAAAACGGATTTCTCAAGAGCTCTCTTCCCGAAGAGCTTGACTTCGGCGGCGAGAAGGTCACCGTTCTTTGGTGGACTGACGTTGAGAATCCCGAGTTCTTTGTTGAAGGCGAAAACGGCGAGATCATTAACGACGCTATTTTCAGGCGTAACGCAAACGTTGAATCCCAGCTCGGCATTACATTTGAGTGGGTAGGCATCAAGGGTCAGTACAATAATAACGTCGGTGCGAATTATGCAAATCACATCGGTAATCAGTATTCATCCGGCGACAAAACCTATGACATTATATCCGCTCACTCCTGCACTATCGCGCTCACCTCGATGTACGGCTACTGCGCAGACCTTATGAAGGCAAAGCATCTCGACTTTGAAAAGCCCTGGTGGCCCGAGGTCATGCTCGAGACGGCAACGATCGGCGATAAGATGTTCTTCGTATCGGGTGACATTTCCACCAACTCCATCCATCAGATGTATGCGGTTTTCTTTAATAAGGATCTTTTCAAGAATTATCCCGCTCTCACCGAACCCTCCAAATACGTTCTTGATAACAACTGGAATGTCGAAACCTTCCAGATTCTTACCAAGGATATGTATCAGGATCTTGATGGCTCTAACTCCGCAAATGAAAACGACTTTTACGGTATGTCCACTCTTTGGTGGCATTTTGACTCTCTTTACTATGGCTCGGGTCTCAGACAGGCAGAAAAAGACCCCGAAAATCTCTTCAAGATCTCCGATGACTACTTCGGTGAAAGAGCTATAGCTCTCAGCGACTCGATCGGCGCATGGGTCAAGTCGGGAACCGTGTACGTCGATAACACAAGATACCATAAGGTATTCTGTAACGGAAACGCTCTGATGTCTCTTGCCCGTCACCACGATATTGCAAACTACCTTACCGGTGACTTTACGCACGGCATCGCTCCTATCCCCAAGTACAATAACGATCAGGAAAACTATATTACCTTGGTCGGCAACCCCATATCCTTCTATTCGATTTACGCTCTCTCCGAGGATATCGACCGCGCCGCGGCGGTTCTTGAATGCTGGGCAAGCGAGGCTTACCGCCTGACCTCTCCCGCAGTATTTGAGACCACCTTCAAGCTCAGATATTCCGATACCTCCGTTGAATCCCAGATGTACGATATCATCCGCGCGGGAATCGTATTTGATTTCGGCAGACTCTTCAACGATACCCTCGGCAATATGAGCGGTCAGTGGAGCTGGGGCGCATCTCAGGGCACAAGCTGGGCAACCGCAAGCAAGCCTTATGCAAGATCCCTGCCCAAAAAGCTGAAGGATATCACAGACAGCTTTAAGGCTATGAATTGAATTCGAAATAATAAAAGCAATAAGAGCGATCAAACGATCGCTCTTATTTATTTTATTTCAGTTGAATTTTCGGTTTCGCGCGCGCGTGATCAGTTCAAAGGCTTGACCAGAGTTCCGGTGCAAACGCTGTGAAGCAGCACGGTGAGAGCGATAGCGGCAACACCCGCGAACTGAACGGCGAAGCTCAGCTTGCTGTGTCCCTTTTTACGCAAAGCGACCGAGAAACCGAGACCGAGCGCGCAGATAAGCGCGGCGGAAGCGATGATAAGGCAGATGATCCACGCAAAAATAGCAAGTGCTCCCTCCGGGAGTGCGGTTGAGATCATACCAAGAAAGAGATAAAAGGGTGAAAAGCATACGTAAGCGATAGCCAGGATAAGGTTTGTGATTCTTCCTGCCTTATCCAGTTTATTATAAGTCACGCCATCCGCTTTTTTTGTGCGGGTTGCGATAAGTATTCCTCCGATGATGCCGGCAATTGCTTCGATGAGTGTGTAAAGAAACATTAAATTTCCTCCTTTTTTATTATTTGTGTAATCATTATACAATAATCCGCGTGACAAATGCGTTACAAAAAAGAACGGCAGAAGAAAAATCTGCCGTTTTGTGGGTTATTTTTCGAATTGAAGCATAGCGCAGGTATCCTCCGCCCAGCTATATTGCGTCATATATTCACCGATGAACTTCTTATTTCTCGTTTCGAGAAATTCGAAATAATCACAGTTTAAGAGCCCGGGATCAATGCGATAATAGGGCGTTTCATGTCGAAGAACGTCCGAAGCACCGATACTTTTGAGGGTTTGCTTAAGGTCAAGAATAAGCTGGCGCAGATATGCAGAGTTTTTTATATCATTGGTATCATGCGGGAAAAGCACCGCACAGATCTGCTTTGCCGTTAAGCCCGCACCGTTTCGGTCGACGAGCAGGGCGAATAGCTCCTTGGTCTTCTTGCGCTTGAAGGAAAGACTTTCGCCGCCGTAAAACACCTCAAAATTGCCAAAGCATTTGACGGTTAAAAGCTTTTCCGTTGCCTTGACTCCCTTGATATGATCGATCTCCTTCTGAACTGCCGCGCGAGTGATGGGCTTCATCAGATACCCGGAGGCGTGGAGCTGAAAGGCGGAAACGGCGTATTTTTCATATCCCGTGCAGAAAATTATTTTACATCCGGGGTGCAGCTGAAGAAGTCTTTCAGCAAGCTCAAGTCCACCAATGCCTCGCATATTGATGTCGAGAAAGGCTATGTCAATATGGTTCTCAGTCGCATACTCAAGCGCTGCCGAGCAGGAGGAAAAGGCATTGGTGCGCGTTATGTCAGGGGACGCTTCGACAGCCTCTCTCAGAGCTTCAAGCATATATATCTCATCATCAACCACTATGGCTTTCATACTTTTACTCCTTGGGGATCAAAATGACTGCTTTGGTGCCGACGTTTATCTCGCTCTCTATCAAAAGCTCGCCGTTCACCATTGCCTTTAGTCTTTCGCGGATATTGCGCAGACCAATATGTTTTTTCGCATCACAGGGGAGAC
Organism: Clostridia bacterium; assembly: GCA_017387685.1. Classification (GTDB taxonomy): domain Bacteria; phylum Bacillota; class Clostridia; order Oscillospirales; family CAG-272; genus CAG-390. Next base: position 96,641 of record JAFOEU010000030.1, on the reverse strand, counting down.
TCGTATCAAATCCGACGCCATCATCCGTCACCTCGATGCAAAAATGAGTTTGCGTTTCATAGGAACGAACGAGAACTCTCCCGCCTCGCTCGAGCTTCATCAGACCGTGCTTGATAGCGTTTTCCACTAAAGGCTGAACCGACAGCGCAGGCAGGAGAAAATCGGTAGATTGCACGTCATATTCGATGCCAATATCGGGGAAACGCACTTTTTCGATATTTGCGTAATATTCAACGTGCAAAAGCTCCTCCGCAAATCGGATTGGCGTTACGCTGTTGAGCTCGCTGAAGTTGCCCCTGAGGTAGAGGCTGAAATTGCGGACGAGGTCAAACGCCTTTTGCGGATCCTTGAGGCACATCCGCTCGATCGTTCCGAGGGTGTTGTAAATGAAATGCGGCTTGATCTGCGAGAGCATAATTGAAATTCTGCTTTCCTTCAGCTCCGCCTCGATGCTGTTTTTCTCAGCCTCAAGTCGGCTTGCCTGAAGCTCGAGCTCCCGAGCCTTCGCAGAGGCGTTGATACCTTTGGGAATGATCCTGAGCACGACCACCAAAGCCGCGATAAACAGAATGAAAAAGATATATTTTGAAAGGAGCCCGCCCTTCCACAAGCCGAGAGCGGTCATAATTGCATCAACCTCAAACGCTGTGAGAGGGAGCGCCGTTCCGATGTATATCAACCGTACCCCACCCTTTGCACGGAAAATCTCATAGGCTGTGCAAATAAGCAAAATAAGGTTTGATATAGATTGAGCAATTACCCAATAGAGAAGCGTGTCGTAAAAGTAAATCACGCCAAGCATGGGCAAAATGAAGAATAAGGCATCAAATGCGCCGATAAAGACAACCGCCACACGACCTGCAAACTTGGTATCAGTCAGAAAATAAGTAATACCGATCGAAACGAATAGCATATAAAGCATCATTGCGGCGCCGGGGATCACCGTGTTGGAGATAACCGATTCTTGCCAGAATGAAACGCCATCTGCGCTGTATGCAAGATAAGTTCCCGCAAACAATATTACCAAGCCGAAGAGGCAGATGATATCGCTGTTTTTTATGTGTATCAGGGTAGAGAAGAGCGCAGTGCCCAGAATCGCCAGAGAAGCAAGCACGAAAAGAAGTCCCGTTGATCTCTGTCTTTCACCACTGCTAAGGATATCCTTTTCGAAGTCAATGCCCGCGCTGATGGCAAAGCTTGAAAGCAATTCATCAACTGCCGTTTCGTTTCCGAAGCTGTGCGGATTGCGGACGAGAATCTCTATCTGATCCTTGCCACCGCTTGTGAAGGAATGAATTACCCAGTTGATGCCGCAGGCGGGGGCACCGATCATGGGATGCTCGTTGTCGGATCGGTGCGGATCACCGCTCCCCTCGCGGATGGTCAGATTGACGTGGTCGGCGTAAAACGCGATGGGCAGAGCTCCGTCGTAAATTCCGATGTATTCTCCGCCGGGGGATAATATATGAAATTTGCCGAGAAGCGTCACGTCTCCTTGGGTGGAGGGGATGTGCTTGCCTTCAACGATAGGTTGCCAGCCGCCATCGCCGATGCGGTATTCACCTTCAAAATAAACCTGCGCCAACGTAGCGCCGACCGCCTGATTGCTCTTTGCATTGCTTTGCCAAAGCAGAGCGATCGCTAATAAAATGACGGTCAAAACAGCCCCGATCCGCAAAGCGGATTTGTTGAAATAATGATTTAAAGCTTGATTTTTCATAACTTTTTCGATATGATCAAAAATAAAAAATACACGTAATTTATTAAGATAATTATAGCATAAAACCCTTGATCAGTCAAGATATAATGCAAATGCAAACAATAGATACAGACAGTATTTTTGCACTTTTTTGAAATATTTTAGGGATTGATATGATCGGGAGATCGCCCCAACACAAATCAAAACGTAAGCTTCGGATTTGCTTTTAAACTGCTGCAAATTTTTATAAAAATGTTGACAACGATCGAATTGTATATTATAATATATTCATTGAAATATTTTAATTGATGAGGTGCACTATGTTTGACAACGTAAAACGCAATTTCGGATTTGGCTGTATGCGTTTGCCGATGATAGACGGTGAGGTGGATACGGCAGAATGCAATCGAATGGTAGACTCGTTTATTGCAAACGGATTTAATTATTTCGACACCGCGCACGGCTATATTGACGGCAAGAGCGAAAAGGCAGTCAAGACCTGCCTGACCTCCCGTTACCCGAGAGATAGCTATATTCTCGCAAACAAGCTTTCGGATTGGTTCTGGAAGACCGAGGAAGAGGTTCGTCCCTTCTTTGAATCCCAGCTTGAGATATGCGGCGTTGAGTATTTTGATTTTTACCTTTTCCACGCGCTCAACCGCAATTCCTATCAGAAGCACAAGGATTGCAATACCTTCGCTATCGTCGATCAGCTCAAGAAGGAGGGCAAGATAAAGCACGTTGCTATGTCCTTCCACGACACGGCGGACGTTCTCGATATGATACTCTCCGAGCAGCCGCAGATCGAGGCAGTTCAGCTGCAGATCAACTATCTTGATTATGACGATCCCACCGTGCAGAGCAAGAAGTGCTATGACGTTGCCGTTAAGCACGGCAAAAAGGTCATCGTAATGGAGCCCGTCAAGGGCGGCGCGCTTGTTAATCTCCCCGATGCCGCAGTTGCCGAATTCAAAAAGCTCGGCGATGCGACACCCGTGTCCTATGCTCTGCGCTATGCCGCAAGCTTCCCCGAGATATTTATGGTGCTTTCGGGTATGGGAAATATGGAGATGATGGAATCGAATATCCGCACGATGCATCCCTTCCGACCGCTGAGTGACGAGGAGCTTGCGGCGACCGACAAGGCAAGAGAGATCATCCGTCAGTACAATCAGATTCCCTGCACCAAATGCAGATATTGCGCAGAGGTTTGCCCCAAGAACGTTCCGATCGCAGATCTGTTTGCCGTGTATAACGAATATGCTCTGGCAAAGGTAACGAAAAAGGAAACAAAGGCGGGACTTAATTCCTTCGACGTCAAGGCGGGCGACTGCATCGAATGCGGAAAATGCGAAAAGATCTGCCCCCAGAATATCGAGATCCGCGAGAAACTGAAAAAGCTCAAGAAGCTTTCCGGAGCTTAAGATCTATTAAATTACAGGCACAAGCAAAAGGACAGAGAACGTAAAAATTCTCTGTCCTTATTTTTTATTCGTAAAATCTGAATTTGACCACTACTGCGTTGTGGTCGGAGGGGTTGACGCCGTTAACATTCTCGTCAATCACCTCGTGGCTGACCACGCCCATATGCGCGGGGTCAACAAAGCAAAAGTCGATTGTCGAGGACGAAACCGTATGCGTGGGATCGTTTGCCGACGTCATAACGTGCGCGCTGTAGAGCCCGAAATCGGTTATCTTCTGATAATACTGCGAGTTCTCTCGCGTGTTGAAGTCGCCCGTCATAACGATGGGGTAATCGAGCTTACCGAGCAATTTGACCAACACCTTGAACTGCGATTCGCGCACCTCCTCGATTATGGTCATATGCGTGTTGCAATGCGCAAAGGTGGCACCGGTTTTGACGTCCTTCAGCACAGCGTAAGTAAGTATGCGGTACTGATTTTCATTCGAAAGACGGCTGGAAACGCTCGGCGTTGCAGATAGCCACTGAGTTTTGGTCTCAATCAGCTCGAACTTATCTTTTTTGTAGAAAATGGCGTTGCGCCACATCTGCGTGGAGGTGTGATTAAGCTCACCAACCACATTATATCTGTCGCCAAGCTGTGCGCAGAGGAATTCATACCACAAAACCGAGCATTCCTGAACGCCAAGAATATCGGGGTCAGCCGCATTTATCTGTGTCAGCGCCGCATTGAAGCGGTCGGGCTCCGACTCCTTTGCCACAAGCAGGTTAAAGCTCATAACGGTATAGGTGTCGGCGGGGGTCGATACCTTCAGCGTTTCGGTAGGAACGGTCAGCACGCCGTCCTTTACGCGGTTCGCCGACAGACAGTCTTTTATAAACAGCTCGACTGCGCGGCAGGTGGCGTCGGTATCCTTGCCCGTAATATACACTCTTGTACCCTCGAAATACACAAGTCCCTGACCGTCGCCGCAAGCCGCAAGCGCGGCGTCGCAACCGGCTGAGGTGGCATTTTTAACGTTGCCTATGATTATCGCACAGTCAGCGGGTACGTTGCCCTTGTCGATAACAGAAACGTTAATGCCCAAGGCCTCGCGAAGCGCCGAGCGTATGCTTTGAGCGGCACGCTTTTCGGCGTATACGGCAGTAGAGCTGACGTATATGCTGAACTTTTTGAGGCTTTCACCGCCGATAGTTCCGTCGGTCGCAAGCGTATCGGGGCGGTAAGAGTCGTTCAGATCCTCGGGGACGGCAAGCACCCCGGAATCTTTGCTCAGATATTTATCCATAAAGGCGTTTACTGCCGACTGAGTTGCCTCGGGGCTGCCTCCGCAAATGACGATATGCTCTCCCGAAAACGTAATGGTATATTCATAGTAGCCAAGAGAGGCTGCAATTTCTGCCGCGCCACCGTAGTTTACGTTGCCAACGATTATTGCCCGATCGGGCTGCGCGTCGATTTCGTTGCCGATGCGCATGCTGATACCGTACGTTTCGTTGATAGCTTTGCGCAACGCAACCGCCGCATTAACCTCGGTATCGGATGCCAGATCTGCGCGCAATACCATATAGTCGCTCGCGCCATCTGTAACTATTCTGACAAGACCGTCCGCCACCGTGGTATCCGAAGTGATTTCAGCCGCCGTGGTGTCCGCTGCAGTGGTGTCCGCAGAGGGCACATTGGCAGGCTGACAGCCTGCCAATGTTATTGTAAATATAACGAGCGCAAGTATAAAACACGTTTTTCTCATATCTTTTAGCTGAGTGACTCGGAAATGCCCTCAAACACCTTATTGATGTTTCGGGAAGCACCCTTGATCTTTGCGGTCCAGTTACTGTCGTTGCCCGTCAGGCTGTTTCGGAACAGAGCAACTGCGCTCGATGCCCAGGTAAAGCTGGAGCTGAAGATACGGGTGGAGTCGATATAGAGGTTGCCCTTGATGATATCGTACATCTGACCGTCAATGTTGTCGGCTGCCCAACGCGACTTCATACAGTTTTCAAACAGTGCGGGAGCAGAGGAACGGTGGCTCTCGGAGCCGAGCGCCTCGAGAACTGCTGCGGACATATTGGCATCATTAGCAGTTGTGGGAATGCAGAAGTTGGTGTAAGCAAAGCCGAGGTTGGTGTAATACTGCTCCTGGTCGGCGTACATCTTGGGATAAGGAACTATACCGTAGGACATATCCTTATCGCGCAGACCGGTGATGGTGCTGCCTGCAACTGCACCGAACAGCGCGCGGTTGTCGGTGATGACCTTGTATCCGTTGCTCGTATTATACCAGCAATCGCCACTCTCCCAGATCCAGCTGTTCAGCTTGGTGATGAGAGCGTGTGTCTTTTCACCCATAAAGTCCTCGGTGAGCTGAATTATGCCGTTGGCGTTGGGCTCGGACATACGAATACCCGATGCGGCGATAAAGCAGTCCATATGTACCTGACCGTAGTTTACGTAGCCGAAGGTATCCTCAACGGAGGGGCCCGTTGCGCCAACGTCAACGTAAGTGTTTGCGGTCATTTCGATCATTTTGTCGATGGTCCAGGAGCCATCCAGAACCAACAGACGGGGATCGCTCAGACCAATGCTTGTGCCGAGGTTGTGGTTGTAGATAAGGAAGTAGAGGTTGTAGATAAGAGAGTTTGCCGCATCGCCCGAAACGAAGAACAGCTTGTCGTTGATGGTGGACATTTCGATAAGCGAGTCGGACCACCAGGGCATATCAAAGTTGAGGTGATCAAGCGTAGCAAGGTCGGTGATAGCGTTACGGGTAGCAAGAGTACCGCCGCACATACTGTAGCAGCCGATCATATCGTATTCGCAAGTGCCGCCTGCAAGGATTGCCGCCATTGCGTGCTCGACGAAGGGAGCCTGATTGGAGTTGTCACCGTTGATAAGGTTAGAGGAGATTTTAATACCCAGTCTCTCCTCAACGGCTAAGTTGCGTAAGAAAATACTGTCAACAACGGTGTCACCCGTGTCCATTTCAACGTAAAAGTCCGGCAAGGATGTGTTCCAGCCCAGAATGTTGAACTCGTAATTGTTAAAGTTGAGATCGGGGGACAGAGTGTCCTTGAGAAAACCGTTTTCGTCATAAGGACTTGTGGTCTCGGGGGCAGCGGTGGTAGCGGCATTGCCTGCGTCACCGTTATTGCTTCCCGCAGTCGTGTCCGCGGGGGTATCGGTCTGGTCAGCGCATGCTATAACGGAAAGCAGCATCATCACAGCCAGCATAAGAGAGATCACTCTTAATAAAACGTTTCTTTTCATGTTTTTCCTCCCATAAAGCTAATATGTGAAAGTTTATTATATACTTATATTTTACAAAATTTTAGAAAAAAATCAAGTGGAAAAATCCGAACTTTATTGATATTTTACGACTTTGTGTAATTGTATTGACAACGCACAAAGATTTTGATATAATTTAATTATAAATGTATGAAGCGGGAGGTCTCAAACGTGGATTTTGTAAGCAATTGCACATACCTCAGGGCGGAATATCTATACGTGACCAATCCCGTATGGAGCCATGCCCCGCGCACGCGTTATTCTTCCCATAACCTGATATTTGTTACCGAGGGCGTTTTATATATCGAGCAGGAGGAAAATCGCTATGAGGTGCGCGCGGGGCAGTGCATTTTCCTTAAGAAAGGCATCACCAGCGCGGGGTATCGCCCGTCGGGGGTCAATACCGGATTTTATTACGTAATGTTCGAATGTGACGGAGCCAGCCCGGCCTTTCCAAGCTGCTTTGAATTGCAGGAGGAAAAAAACGTACGCGAGCTGCTTTTTCAGCTTGTAAACAGACGGGGATACAGCGATTACCCGCGCGAGGCGATGAACTCACTTATGCACGCGCTGTTTTATGAGGTGCTGTATCAGTCAGAGCTCCACGCCGAACCCGCGACCTCGCTTGCCAAAAGCATTAAGACGTACGTTTATGCAAGCATACACCGCAATATTACCGTCAACGATATTGCATTGCATTTCAGTCTTTGTCCCGACTACGTCTCACGCGTGTTTTACAAATCCGAGCAGATCCCGATTAAAAAATACATAACCGATCTGCGCATTCGCCGTATTGAAGAATATCTCAGCTCGGCAAACCACACCATACAGACAACCTCCGAGGTCATGGGCTTTGGATCAGCAAGCGCGCTGTGTAAATTTTACAAATATCACACGGGAATCTCTCCCTCGGAATACCGCCGCCGCTTTTATTCGGAGGACAGCTCGGGGAAAGAATAAAAAACTCGACTGCGGCAAGGACTTTTGTCCTTGCCGGTTTTTTATTTGCTCGCACCAGTATGTTTTTGCAAGAAATAATTAATGAGGTTGCAAAAAATCGTTAGAAAATTAAATAGTTTATTCATAAATTTATAAAAAAGGATTGCAATTTGCAATTGAATATGATATAATATAACATATTTGTTGAACAATGAGTATACATTTGCTTAAAATTGCTCGAAAACAAATATATAGGTGTGTTCAATAAACGGCGCGCCGTCAAATAAAATAACAGGTGTGGATACAATGAATACTAAAACATTAAGTTACATTCTTAAAAGAATAGGTCTGGCATTGCTCACGATCTGGATAGTTATAACGATCACCTTCTTTGTTATGCGCGCGGTCCCCGGCGGTCCTTTCCTTGGCGAAAAGGCGATCTCCGAGGCTGCCAAGGCTGCTCTTGAGGCTAAATACGGCATGGACAAGCCGCTTTTCCAGCAATATATTACCTATCTTAAAGATATCGTGACCAAATTTGATTTCGGTCCCTCGATCAAGCAGCGCGGACGTAACGTAATCGACATTATCATTTCGGGTATGAAGACCTCCGCGAAGCTCGGACTTGCGGCTGCGGGTATCGCGCTCGTATGCGGTACCGTGCTCGGCTCTGTTGCCGCGCTTCGACGCAACAAGTTCATCGACCGCGTTATTATGGTTATCACTACCGCTTTCGTTTCGATGCCCTCCTTTATTATGGGTACCTTCTTGCTGCTTATGTTTACGGTGCAGATCATGCTGTTCCCCGCAAACGGCGCATCAAAGGGCGGATTGGTGCTTCCCATCATCACTCTTTCGCTTTCTCCGATGGCTAATATCACCCGTCTTACCCGTTCCTCCATGCTTGACGTTCTCGGTCAGGATTATATCAGAACGGCAAAGGCAAAGGGCGTTTCGAGCACCAAGATCATTTTCTCTCACGCGCTCAAGAACGCTCTCATTCCCGTAGTTACCTACTGCGGACCTATGATCGCATATATCGTTACCGGATCTCTTGTCGTTGAGCAGATCTTTGCGGTTCCCGGCATCGGCCGCGCTTTCGTAAGCAGTATTACCGACCGTGATTACACCTTAATAATGGGTACGACTATCGTTCTTGCTATTCTGATAGTTGTAATGAACCTTGTCAGCGATATTCTCTACAAGGTCATCGACCCGCGCATCACTCTTGAATAAATCGGGGAGGCATTATAATGGCAAACAAATACTTTAATATGCAGCTTGACGTTGACGCGTTTCTCCCCGCATCCGCAGAGGAAAAGGCATATATGGTGCAAATGCGTCCGTCCACTACCTTTTTCCGTGACGGCGTAAAGAGATTTGTGAAAAACAAAATCGCTCTGATCAGCCTTATCATTATTGCTCTGATAGTTGTCAGCTGTATCGTTATTCCCTTTTTCTGGCCTTATTCTTATGACGAGATGCTTGGAGTTAAGCTCGGCAGACCCGTTGACTCGTCCTATAACAACCTCGCTCCCTTTGAATACGGAGAAACCGAGCAGGAAAGAATCGCGGCGGGCGAAAAGATTTTCCCCCACCTCTTCGGCACGGATAGCCAGGGACGCGATTACTTTATCCGTATAGTTTACGGCGCACGCATCTCCCTCGCGGTCGGCTTCTTTGCAAGCATTATCGTACTTATTATCGGTATGACCGTAGGTGCTATTTCGGGTTACTGCGGCGGCAAGGTCGACCTTGTTATAATGCGTATCGTCGATATTATCTATTCTTTGCCGGATATGCTGCTTATCATTTTGCTGGCTTCCGCGCTCAAGCAGACCAAGCTCGATCAGATAATTCAGGGCACCGTGCTTGAAAAGATCGGTGCTAACATCATAAGCCTCTTTGTGGTATTCGGTGTGCTTTATTGGGTATCAATGTCCCGTCTTATCCGCGGACAGATCCTCTCTCTGCGCGAGCAGGAATACGTTCTCGCGGCTCAGGCGGCGGGCGCGCGCGGCAAATGGATCATTATGAAGCATCTTATGCCCAACTGCATCAGCGTTGTAATTATTTCCACCGCTCTGCAGATCCCCAACGCGATATTCACCGAAAGCTATCTGTCCTTCCTCGGTCTCGGTGTTAACGCGCCGATGCCTTCGCTTGGTTCGCTTGCTTCGGATGCGCTCAACGGTATCAGCTCGTATCCTTATAGACTTATTATCCCCGCGGTTGTAATTTCGCTTATCGTTCTCTCCCTCAATTTGCTGGGTGACGGTCTGCGCGATGCATTCGACCCCAAACTTAACGGTTAAGGAGTTCAAATTATGGCATTACTTGAAATAAATGACCTTCGTACGTCCTTCTTCACCGATGCGGGCGAGGTCAAGGCGGTAAACGGTATATCCTTCCAGCTCGACCACGGCAAGGTACTTGGTATCGTTGGCGAGTCCGGCTCGGGAAAGTCGGTTACGGCATACTCTATTATGCAGATATTGGCGTCCACCGGTAAGATCGTGGGCGGCTCGATAAAGCTTGACGGTCAGGAGCTGGTTAATGCCGGTGAAAAGACCATGCGTAAGGTAAGAGGCAACAAGGTCTCCATCATATTCCAGGACCCGATGACCTCGCTCAACCCCACGCACACCATTGGACATCAGATTATGGAATCTATTCTGCTGCACACCGGCAGAAATAAAAAGCAGGCGTACGAAAGAGCAGTTGAAATGCTGCGGCTTGTAAATATCAACGAGCCCGAAAAGCGTATGAAGCAGTATCCGCACGAGCTCTCCGGCGGTATGAGACAGCGTGTCGTAATCGCTATGGCACTCGCTTGCGAGCCCGACATCCTCATCGCGGATGAGCCCACCACGGCACTTGACGTTACCATTCAGGCACAGATCCTCGATCTTATGTCCTCGCTCCAGAAGGAGCTTGGAATGGCTATCATTATGATAACCCATGACCTTGGAGTCGTTGCGCAGATGTGCGACGAGGTTATCGTTATGTACGCAGGCTCGATTTGCGAGCAGGGAACGGCGGACGAAATATTCTATAACCCTCGCCACGAGTATACCAAGGGCCTTATGCGCTCGATTCCTACGGCAGGCACGTTCGGTCAGCGTCTGAGCCCCATCGCAGGTACACCTATCGACCTGCTCAATCTGCCCGCGGGTTGTCCCTTTGCACCCCGATGCGATGCGGCTATGAAGATATGCATCAAGCAAAAGGCGGATCGTATGATACTCAACGATTGTCACTATGCCGCGTGCTGGCTCAACGTAAAAGACAAGATAGAAAGCGGCGAGCTTTCTCCCGCAAAGGAGGATAGCAATGAGTGAAATGACCCGAAAGCCTCTTGTTGAGGTCAAGGACCTCAAAAAATATTTTGATATCAACGTGGGTATGTTCAAGACCCTGCCCCTCAAGGCGGTTGACGGAGTTTCCTTCGACATCTACCGCGGAGAAACGGTTGGTCTTGTCGGCGAGTCGGGCTGCGGTAAAACCACCGTAGGACGTACTCTGCTCCATCTCTACACCCCCACCTCGGGACAGATCATCTATGACGGCAAGGAAATAAAGACCTCCGCCGATATACACGAGTTCCGCAAAAAGGCAACTATGGTATTCCAGGACCCGTATTCTTCCCTTAACCCTCGTATGACGGTTTCGGATATTATCGCTGAGCCCCTCGATATACATAAAATGTATAGTAGCCCCGAGGAGCGCCGCCAAAAGGTTCTTGAGCTTATGGAGCACGTCGGACTTAACAGCGAGCACGCTTCCCGTTACGCTCACGAATTCTCGGGCGGTCAGCGTCAGAGAATCGGTATAGCGCGTTCTTTGGCGGTAAATCCCGAATTTATCGTTTGCGACGAGCCCGTTTCCGCGCTTGACGTGTCTATTCAGGCTCAGGTTATCAATATGTTCGGCGAGCTTCAGGATAAGCTGGGACTTACCTATCTCTTCATCGCTCACGACTTGTTGGTAGTTCGTCATATCAGTAGCAGAATTGCAGTTATGTACCTCGGTAAGATGGTTGAGCTGACAAGCGCTGCCGAAATATACGAGCGTCCCCTCCATCCCTACTCAAAGGCACTTATGTCCGCGGTTCCTATGCCCGATCCCAAGATCGCGCGCGAGTCGCACCGTATCCCGCTGTCGGGCGACATTCCCTCCCCGCTTCACGCACCCTCGGGTTGCCCCTTCCGCACTCGTTGCGCTTATGCTTGCGAGCGTTGTGCTATGGAGGTTCCCGAATTCCGCGAAATCGAAAAGGATCACTTCGTCGCGTGCCATCGCGTAGAAGAGATCAACTAAAAACAATCCCCAAAAAATGTTATTTATGTGTTTTGAGGCGTGCATCCTTGAGGCATATATTAATAAAAAATTAAAATTCAGAAAGGATTCAAATCATGAAAAGAATTCTCGCATTAGCTCTCGTTGCTGTTATGATGCTCGCTCTCGTAGCTTGCGGCGGCAGCAAGACAGTAACCACACCTTCTTTGACCTATCTCTACAATGAAGGCGACGCACACAAGGCAATCGGTGAATATCTGCAGAGCGCACTTGCAGCTGCAGGCATCAATATGAGCCTTGAAGTTCAGGAGTGGAACACCTTCCTTAACACCCGTAAGGACGGTAACTACTCCGTAGCAAGAAACGGTTGGCTCGCTGACTACAACGACCCGATCTGCTTCCTTGATATGTGGACCTCCGGCTCCGGTAACAACGACGTTCAGTTCGGTAAGGGCGCACACGCTGATCTTAAGATGTACAGCATCGACCTCACTCCTTACGGCTACGACGATAAGGTTGAGAACGGCACCTGGGCTGAGACCTATGACGTTCTTATCTCTCGTATCAAGAGCTGCACCGACACCAACAATCGCTATGCAATGATGCACCTTGCAGAGGATATGCTGATGGCTACCGGCTGTATCGTTCCTCTTTACTACTACACCGACCTCTATATGCTCGACGACAGCGTTCAGGGCTTCTACTCCAACCCCCTCGGCTACAAGTACCTCATGAAGGCGAACGTTGCAGGCAAGACCGATAGCATTTCCGTATGTCTCGCTTCCGAGCCCGACACCCTCGACCCCGCTCTCAACAGTGCTGTTGACGGCGCTACCATGATCGCTCACCTCTTCTCCGGTCTCGCAAAGTGGGATCAGGATGCAAACGGCAACCTCGTTATCGTTGCTGACGCTGCTGAGTCTCTTCCCGAGGGCGTAGTAAATGCTGACGGTACTGTAACTTATACCTACACCATCAAGGCTGGTATGAAGTGGTCCAACGGCGATGAGGTTAAGGCTTCCGACTTCGTAAACGCTTGGAACCGCGCTGCTTCCGCAGATCTCGGTGCTGACTACGGTTACATGTTCGAGGTTGTTGACGGCTACGGCACCGACAAGCTCAACGCTTCCGCTGACGACGCTGCAAGAACCATCACCATCACCATCTCCAATGCTATTTCCTACTGGAACGAGCTTCTCGCATTCCCCACCTACTTCCCCGTACACTCCTCTGCATACGGCAACGAGTCTTGGGCAACCGAACCCGCTACCTACATCTGCAACGGTCCTTACACCATCTCCGCTTGGGAGCACGACAGCGTTATCACTCTTACCAAGAATGCTAACTACCACGATGCTGCTAACGTTACTATGAATGAGATCAAGATGTTCCTCTCCGACGATGCGAACAACATGCTCTCCAACTTCAAGAACGGTTCTTGGCTCCTCATCGACGACGTTCCCACCAACGAGATCGCAACCCTTAAGAAGGACTACGCTAATGAGTTCGTTATCGCAGGTCAGATCGGTACCTACTACGTTTGCTGGAACGTAAACGAAGACCTCCTTCCCGGCAGTGACCTCACCGGCGTTGAGAAGGAAAAGGCACAGCAGGAGATCAGAAACGCAATCGCGCTTCTCTTCGACCGTAACTACATCGTTAACGACGTAGCACAGGGCGGTCAGCTTCCCGCTTCCTCCTTCGTAGCAATGGGTATGACCGACGCTGACGGCAACGAGTTCTACAAGAACGCAGGCGACAGCGACGCATACGTTGGTTACTACGATGTATCCGAGTCCGCATACGCAGAAAACTGCGAAAAGGCTCTCGAGATCCTCAAGAAGTACTACTCCAACATCAAGGGCTAATTAAAGTCTTTAATAATAGGGGCTGTGCCACGGCACAGCCCCTTATTATATTGTTTGAAAAAGCAGGAACAGAGCCGCGGCTCTGTTCCTTTTTTAAGTTATCGGTTTCTCCACTCTCTTGGGGAAACTCCCTTGAGCTTTTTGAAGGCTCTCCAAAAGGAGGAAAAGCTGTTAAATCCAACCGCATAGGCTATTTCGGTTATGCTCATTTCTTCCATTTCAAGCAGATCGCTTGCAAGCTCAATGCGCTCCCGCTCGAGGTAATACTTGAAATTGATTCCGACGATCTCCTTGAAAAGTCTGCTGAAGTAGGTCCTTGAATATCCCGAAGCAGCCGCAACCTCCTCAAGCGTGATCGGATTTGCGAGGTGCGCCTCGATAAAGGACATCGCCTTGGCAATGGTTGAGTAGGATTGGTCTGTTTGCAATGATATCTCGGCGTCGCTCATTTCAAAAAGTCTTGACACAAGCAGAGTTGTAAGCGCCGACGTGCGTGCCCCACGGTATTGACCAGTCGAGTTTAGGACATCCCGTAAGGCGGAGTGCAGCGCGCTGATCTCCTCCATTACGCTATCATCGACTCTGCCAAAGCGCGGATATTCCTCATCAAGCAACAGTCTTGAAATAGATTTGCTGCATTGCTCCGTATAAATACAAAGGTTATATATCGTGGTTTTTTGAGAGGGGACAAGTCGATGAACGTCGTGGGGCGAAAGGATATACACGTCCCCGCGCCTCAGCATCATGCCTTTTCCGTTGCATTCGTGAAACATCTCTCCCTCGGCAACGATCTCAAGCTCATAGTAATCGTGATGGTGAAGCGGAAACTCGCTCGGCTTGTGGACGTCACATCGCACGCCGTGATCTTTTGTGATTTGTGCATTTCTATAGCTTTTTAACATCCCGATCTCGGACATCATCCTCACCTGCCTTTTCTCATATTATAGCATATTACAAGAATAAATGCAATATTGTTTCAAAAAACTGTAGTATTTAAGTAAAAAATAATAATATTTGCAATGTTATAAAAACAATCAAAATGACAAACCGATGAAAAAATGCTATAATGATAAAAATACAAAGGAGACTTTTTAAGATGGCGATCTTTACACCACCCCTCTATACTGCTTCGTGCATCAAAAAATTGGAAAAACCTATCCTGACGAGAAATGATATCCCATATAACGCCTCTCTCATATTCAATGCCGGAGTTGCAAAGTATCGCGGAAAATACATTATGATCTTTCGTGATGACTACAATTTTGAGGAAAATGTCTGGCCGCCCGCCAAAAAGACGGGAACTCTGCTCGGTGTTGCCGAAAGTGACGACGGTGTTCATTGGACCGTCCGCGAAAAGCCTCTTTTTGACAGCGCGAGCTTGCCGAAGGAAAGTGACGTACGACGCTATTACGATCCGCGCCTGACCGTTATCGATGATAAGCTCTATCTTTGCCTTGCAACGGATACCCGCCACGGAATCCGCGGTGTCATCGCCGATATTAACGACTCACTCGATTCTTTCAATATTCTGAGCGTAAGCACTCCCGACAATCGAAATATGGTTCTGTTTCCCGAACGTATCGGAGGAATGTACGTCCGCCTCGAGCGTCCCTTTACCGTTTATTCGAGAGGCGGAAAGGATCGCTTCGATATCTGGGCGTCAAAATCTCCCGACTTAAAATATTGGGGCGACTCGGAGCTCGTAATGGGCGTGGAGCACGTTCCTTTTGCAAACGATAAGATCGGTCCGGCGGCACCGCCCATCAAAACAAAGTACGGTTGGCTTACCACCTTCCACGTGGTCGACCGTCAGGCGGGCAGAGGTAAAAACGGCTGGGAGCCCTCTTGGGATAAACGCTATACAGCCGGCATTATGCTCCTCGACCTTGAAGATCCGACAAAGGTGATCGGAATGTCGAAAGAGCCCCTGATCGCCCCCGAATTGCCCTTTGAAACCGACGAGGGCTTCAGGCAGAACGTCATCTTCCCCGGAGGTATGATCCTTGAGGATGACGAAACGGTCAAAATTTATTATGGCGCGTCAGACACCGTAGAGTGTCTTGCCACAGCCTCGCTTTCCGATCTGATAGCGCTTTGCACCGAAAAGCTGTAAGGAGAGTTAACTATGCTTAACCTATCAATAATGCCGCTTGACGTCGAGCATCTCGACGAGATTGTTGCGGATATAGTAGAGCAGCAAAGAACGGGCGTCAGCACTCACGCTATGTTTATGATGGAGTTCAATCCCGAGGGAACTCCCCCTGTCAACAAGGCACAGCTGCAATGCGCAAAGTACGATCTTTTCCGCGAGAGGCTGGATAAGCACGGTGCCCGGCACGGCGTGCTCGTGCAGGCAACCCTCGGTCACATCTACACCCCCTACGAGCCATATCCCTTTCAGCCCACCGTTTCTCTCCCGACGGGAGAGGAGAGAATAGTAACCTGCTGTCCGCTTGATCCTGACTTTCGTAAGTACATAAAGGATCAGTTCCGTATTCTCGCCGAGCGTCACCCCTCTGTTGTTATGCTCGATGACGATCTTGGACTTTTCTACAGACCGACGGGCGGCTGTGCTTGCAAGCATCATATGGCAGAACTCAGCCGACGTGCGGGAAAGGCGATCACACGAGAGGAGCTCTATGGGCACGTCCTCGGCAACACCGAGGAAGATAAATATTATTCCGATCTTTACGCAGAGGTTGTTCGCGACTCGCTCGTTAATTGCGTAAAAGCTATGCGCGAGGGGCTCGACGAGGTAGATCCTACCATTCAAGGAGTGGTTTCGGGCATCTACACGTCCACGTTCTGCGAGTTTTCGGGCTATACCGCCGAGGCATTCGCGGGCAGTGGCAATCCGAAAATTATCCGTCTCAACGGCGGCCCCTACTCCAACTCCGCCAACACGGGCGGCGCGCGAAACTTCACCGCAAATATGTTCCGCGCGGCTATCCTGCGCGAAAGCACCAAAGACAAGGTCGATGTTTTCCTGGCAGAAACCGATACCTGCCCGCAGAACAGATATTCCACCTCTGCCGCACTCCTTCACGCTCACTTTACCGCATCGATACTCGAGGGCGCAACGGGCGCGAAGCATTGGATAACAAGACTTACCGCCTTCGAGCCCGCATCGGGCAAGGCGTACAGAAAAAAGCTTGCAAAATATTCGGGCTTCTATGAAGCTCTCACCACCTACGCGAGTCAGCTCCGTCCGTTTGGATGTCGCATTCCCCTGACGCGTAAGCAGGACTACTTCTACCAGCTGCGCATAAAGAAGCATTTTAACCTCTCCGCTTGGTCGAGCTGTGTGCTTGAGCGTCTCGGCATTCCCTTCTACTTCGGAAACGAGGGTGAAGGCGCAGTTTTCCTCGACGATTTTTCCGTCAGAGGCTTCACTGACGACGAGATTCTCGAATTTATGAAGGGAACTCTCATCCTCTCCGTCGGAGCGGCTGACGCGCTTGTCACTCGCGGCTTCGCCACAGAGCTTGGCGTGACCGTAGCTTCGGGTACCGCCTCCATTGATCAGGTCGGTGTGCAAACCGTCTCCGCGAGCGCAAAGGTCGCAACCGCTGAGCGAGTGAACGGTATCTCGCTTGACGTGCAGTACGGAAACAGAGAGCTTACACCTCTCTCCGATGATACCGAATGGCTCTCCGAGGTCTATCACTTCAACCAGAAGCAGGGCGTCCCCGAGCCTCTGTATCCCGGTGTCACCCGCCATAAGACCTCCCTCGGCGGTGAGTGCATCGTCTTTTGCGGAACTCCGGATATGCCTTTTAAGTATTATTCCGCCTTCTCGCTCCTCAATGAAACGAGAAAGCGACAGTTTGTTGATATCCTTTCGAAAAATGACTTGCTTCCCCTCTATTACCCCGAGGATGCAGAGCTCTATCTCAGAGCGGGCAGACTTCAGGACGGCGAGACGTTCGCCGTAGCCTTCAATCTTTCGCAGGACGCCCTCGACGAGCTTCCGCTTGTAATCAAGAGTGAGGTGTCACGGGTAGACCGTCTCGATGAGCGGGGCGAGCGCGTACCCTGCGACTTCGAGGTGCGCGGTGACGTGACGTACGTTAAGTCCCCCATCGCGGCGATGGAACCCCTCGCACTTATAATCGAATGATAACACATATATAATTAAAATGAAAGAAGGACTGAAAAATGAAGAAAAATTTGATCAGAATTATTTCGTTCATTCTCGCGCTCATTACCCTGACGCTTTGCTTCGGCGCGTGCGCTAATACCGGCGCCGATGACGAAACTACGGCGGACGTTAATGCGACTCCCATTACGGATGCGGATACCGCTCCCGTTGATACCACTCCTCTTACCGACGAGTGGGGCAGACCGTATATACCTTCCCCTACCGCAGAGGGCACGAAGTTTGCGGACGGTACTGTTATCACAATGATGCTTCGTGACTCTGAAACGTGGAACCGTGAGTTTTTCGCCGAGAGCGCAAACGGCGATGTTCTCAATGACGCAATCTACAAGAGAAATCAGAGAATCGAGGAAGACCTCAATTTCACCTTTGAATTTATCGAGAGCTCGAGTAAGGATGAGTCTTACCGTATGGTTATAGCCGAATACCAGTCAGGCGGTGATTCGGGTCTCGACCTTATTTCAAACTACGCATACTACTCCACAGCCTCGGCTCTCCGCGATTGCTATGTAAATCTCTATGACGTGGAAACTATAGATATCAGCCATCCTTGGTGGAATCAGACCTACGTTGAAGCCGCAACCATTAAAGATCAGCTCTACTTCATCGTAGGTGACCTCAACCTTACGGGTGTTGACCGTTCTATGGTTATTTACTATAATGCAACTCTTGCGAACAGTTATCAGATCGGCAACCTCTATGACGTAGTTCTTGACGGACAGTGGACTATCGACCTTCTTATTCAGTACGCCAAGGATGCTTGGGTAGATACCAACCAGTCAGGCATCGCCGATTTCCCCGATAAGGTCGGTATCCTCTCGAGCAACGGCTCCGCGTCTTACGACGGATTCCTTACCGCATTCGGTATTGATTTTCTTAAGAAGACCTCCGACGGCGGTCTCGAGATCGCTTGGGATCCCGATAAGGTTTCGAGCGCTATCGACTATAATATCGCCCTGTTAAGTGAGAGCAATGGTACATACACAGACTCTGACGAACCTACTCTCATCAACAAGTTCACGAACGACGAGGCTCTCTTCTGGCTCTTCTACATTTATCCGAGCGCTGAAGTCAACCAGGCACTCAGAAGCATGAATTCAAGCTACGGTCTGCTTCCTATGCCGAAGTTCGATCTCAATCAGCAGAACTACTACACCACCGCGCAGGATGCTTACAGCACTATGTCGGTTATGGCAACAAGTACTCACCTTAGTGAGGTTGGTACCGTATTTGAGGAATGGAATTACCGCTCCTATATGGATATCCTTCCCGTTTACTGCGAAGTTATTATGAAGACAAGATACCTTGTTGACGCTGAATCGGGTATGATCTTCGACCTTATCCGTAACAGTATCAAGTTCGATACCGGTATGGTTTACGGAAGTGAGCTGGATAATATCGGAACTTTCACACGTTCTATTGTCAGAAGCGGCACAAATACCTTTGCGTCTGACTATAAAGTTCAGGAAAGATTATATAATAACAGAATCAAACAGCTTCTCAAGTACTTTGAGGGAAGACAGTAAAATATAAAAACATCGGAATCCCGCTTTCTTTGAAAGCTGATTCAGGCAAATCGCCCCTTTTCCGCAAACAATCAAAAAAGCCTATTCGCGAGGATAGGCTTTTTTGGTATAATAAAGCTATGTATGAGAGGAGTATTGAAATTCCACGAAAGTTCCAATGATTTAATGTGTATGTGGGTGTGTAATCGTCAAAAGAAAACAGGAACAGAGCCGAGGCTCTGTTCCTGAAGTTGTTATAAAGTTATTGTTTTACAAGGCTTTTATGAGATTTTCGATATTATTTGAAATATCTCTTGAGCATACCCTCGAGGGCCTTGCCGTGGCGAGCTTCGTCTCTTGCCATTTCGTGGACGGTGTCGTGGATGGCGTCGAGGTTGTTCTTCTTTGCGCACTTTGCAAGGTCGAACTTGCCCGCGGTTGCGCCGTATTCGCAGTCAACGCGCCATGCAAGGTTATCCTTGGTGGTAGCCTTCATATTGGGCTCGAGGTCTTCGCCGAGGAGCTCTGCGAACTTTGCAGCGTGCTCTGCCTCTTCCCATGCTGCCTTTTCCCAGTAGAGACCGATCTCGGGATAACCCTCGCGGTGTGCGATGCGTGCCATGCAGAGATACATACCAACCTCTGCGCACTCGCCGTTGAAGTTAGCCATGAGCTGCTCGAAGATGTACTTCTTATCTTCCTCGGAAACGTCGGGGTTGTTCTTTACGGTCTTTGCGTAGATGCCGTACTCGTGCTCTGCTGCGAGAGCTGCGCCCTCTGCCATTACGTTGAACTTGGATGCGGGAACCTTACAAACGGGACACTTTTCGGGAGCTGCATCGCCCTCGTGAACGTAGCCGCAAACGGAACATACAAATTTTGCCATGATGATTTTACCTCACTTTGTGATTTTTATTAAATATTTTTGGTTTATAACTTAAAAGAGATGGGGAGGATCAAGGTAGCGCCCAGGGGATCCATGATCTTCATTGTATCCTGAGTATAGGTATACGAGAGGCGCGCCGAGCCGCCGCTGCGGTCCTCGACCTCCTTGATCGTGAAGGGGGAATAGGGATCGAGATAATACTGATCGAGCTTGGTATTATCGTCGAGATAAAGCTTGAATATATCGGGGAAATCGGGATCGCTCGAGGGGAGAGCGAGCTCCTCGTCGAGTTCCTTGGGCATCTTATACATCTGCCATTTGCCTACGATTATGCCGTCCTTTTTGAGCTCTGCTCTGACGTCGTTTTCGAAGGCAACAACTTCCTTTGAAAGCTTTGCTTGACTCGTTTTGGTGAAGGTCTGATAGAGCGAGCCGCGTCTGGGGCCCTCATCGATATCAAATGGCTCGGTGCAGATCAGGCGCATTCTGATCTTGAACGGCACGCTGCGATCAGTGTGATGGCTTGCTTTATCGGCGATGTGATACTTGACCGTGTTGCAAAAGGCGTTCAAACGGAGGATTCTTTTCTCCTCTGCCTCTTTTTCTGCGATATCAGTGGCTACCTGAAGCGTTTGCTTTATCTGATCACGAAAATCCATAATAAATACCTCGCTTAATTTTTTGAATATTTCTTTTTAATCTTTCCTTGTCTGACGGCGGATCGGCGGAAATCAATCTAAGCCAAGCTCCTCTGCCGCCGCCTCGATAGCGTCGGATTCTTTAAGGGAAGAGAAGAGCATTTCTCTCTGACAGAGAATGCCGTTGCGCTCGAGCACCGTGTATGCCGCAAGGCTTACTGCGGGCAGGATCTCGGGCTCGGCGAAGATATAGGCATTCCAGGACTGACCCGCGAAGGAGCGCGTCCAAACTTTTATGTTAATTTTAATGGTTTTTAATTAATATCGATTTTTGGGTGCAATAAATAATTCTTTAACTGAAACTGATCGGCATAAGCAAATATAGCTCGAGGCCTGGCTGGGGTCTGATTGAATTGCCACCTTGAGAATAAGTATAAATCCATGTATTCGCGAATAACCCGTATCTGCTCGTTGTGGTTATCGGCTTATACGGATCGATGTTGACCCGAGTCGCTATTCGAACTTCATTTACGTCATAAACGCCAAAAGCGTTTGCATAAGAACAAAGATACTTCGGCCTAGGTGAAACGCTGTCGTCGTCAGATACTGCTGCATTATATAATTCCCACTTACCGACTGTGATACCGTCGGCTTTCAATTGCTCTCGTATGAGCTTTTCTTGTGTGAGAAAGTCTTGAGAGAGAGTTGATTGATTTACACGGGTAGCTTTCGCGGAAGTTCCGATTTGTTTTACTTCACGCGTTATGTATGCATCGCCGAGAGAACACACAAAATACAAATTCGCCTTGAACGGAATATTAGGATTGGGATGGCAAGCTGCTTTCCATTCGATCCTTTTCCTGACCCAATCGCAAACTCCGTTGACTTCTTGTTGGAGAGCCTCCTGTTTACGCTGCGCTTCCTCGGCTTCATAATTAGAATTTTGTATAGTATTATTTATTCTATCGCGAAAATTCATAATAAATACCTCTGCATATTAGTTTGAAACGACCGCAAGTGCAACGCCGAGTTTTTCCGACAGCTCTGCGCAGATATCCTCGGCATCGAGGATCGTAACGCCCACGAGCTCCCAGAGGATAAGCTCCGGAAGGATCAACGCCTCGCGCTCTTTGCCGTAATAATTGACATTTGCGTAAAGATTGGTGGAAAACTTGATCTTCTTGCCACCGATCTTTAAGTTTTTAAGATGTTTTTTGCATTCATCCATCTCATCTTGTGTGAGAACCGCATAATTCAGAGCTTGAATACCCAAATTACCCGCTTTACAGCTAAAAAACGGTGCGGGATAGGAAACAGAAAGATAATCCGCAAGCTGAGCCACGGCTTCTTCATACGTGGGCATTCCCTTTAGTACTTCCCATTCTTCAAGGGCAGCTACGATTCTGGTATATTTTTTAACTTCAGTATTGCTCATTGTAAACGTTTCTCCTAATAACAGATTAATCAAGACCAAGCTTCTCGGCTGCCGCCTCGATAGCGTCGGATTCTTTAAGGGAAGAGAAGAGCATTTCTCTCTGACAGAGAATGCCGTTGCGCTCGAGCACCGTGTATGCCGCAAGGCTTACCGCGGGCAGGATCTCGGGCTCGGCGAAGATATAGGCATTCCAGGACTGACCCGCGAATGAGCGCGTCCAATCGTTGAGATTAACCGCCTCGGACATCGGGATGAACTCGCCGTCATAGGTCAGAACGGGCGTGCGCGAATAGTCCTTCGCCATACTGATATGCGGGATGGCGATGTGGATATCGTACATCTCGGGGCGCTGCATATTGAGCTTTTCGGCGTAGATGCGCGATTGCTCGAGGATCTCCTCACGAAGTCGGGGGAGTAGACTTACAGCCGCCGCAAGACCGGAAATTCCGAGGTGCTGTGCAGCGATACCGCCCGCGGATCTGATATTCGACTGACTGATGACGAGTGCCTTTTTCGGCAGACGGCGGGCGAGAACTCTTGCCGCCATATCGCCGACGGTGACGTCGCTGTCATCCGAAAGCTTCCAATCGGTGACGGCGGGGCGGAGTGCACGGTCTGCGGAGGGTGCTCCGATCGAGTAGATATCGTTGTCGCAGAGGTAGAGGAAGTCGATGGGGTGCGCGAGTCTGCCTCCGCGCTGCATACCGACGACCATATCCTCGATCAAGGACTCTGCGGCGAGCACTTTCTGGTGCTGATAGATGTATCTTGAAAGCATAAGCTTCGAGAAGACCATTTCCTCGACGGTTGACAGACCCGAAACGGGGACGGTCAGATGTCGCTCGACGGTGCCGTCATCTGCCAAGCGGTCGGCGAGGCGGAGCTTATAAAGGAAGCGGTCGATGTGGTAACCGAGCGCAAGACCCGTCGCGTAGCTGTCGCGGCGGAGGTAGTCGAGTGCGTCGGCATCGAACTGACCGTTGATCATTTCGGTCAGATAAACGTAGCGGACCCCATCCTTGACCTCGGGCGGTGCACCGACGATCATTCGTCCGACCTCTTCAAGAAGCTCTGCGGCATCTTCGCCATCCTCAAAGGGATAGCCGAGGCTTTCGGAGATGCATTTTATAAACGTGGGAGTATTTATGATAATATAACCGAGCATTTCGTGCGGCTGTGCGCGCTCAAACATCGATTCGGTTGCCTTCAGCTCCTTCATCACGGGCATTTCGCCGTAGATGGTTTCCGAGAGGTGCGAGAAGAAGCAATGACCGATATCGTGAAGGAGTGCGGCGAGGCGCAGACGGCGCTGATGGGATGCGGGGATGGTCTGCTCCTTGCCCGCCATAACGGCGGCATCGTGGCGCGCGACGCCCGCGATCATCTGTGCCGTAACGGCAACGACGCCGAGGGTGTGCTCAAATCGCGAATGGTGCGCCGAGGGGTAGGTCAGCTGTGCAAGACCGAGCTGATTTATGCGGCGCAAACGCTGAAAAAGCGGAGAATCTATGAGCTCAAGCTCCCAGGGGTAGAACATAACCGTACCCCAGACGCAGTCGTGGATGACCTTCGTTCCTTTGATGGTACGCGGCGACCAATCGCGCATACAGTCGGCGACAAAAGCGTCGGCGCGGCGCTGAAAATCAAGGTAAAGCTCGCTCGTCGGAGCTTTGGGAGCCGGACGGGAAAATGAATTCTTCTTCATGGCGAATTCTCCTGTAACTTTTGTGATTTTATTATAACACATTTTTTTCGTAATTTCAATAGTTTGCAAGCAAAATAAATCGTTATTGTGACCGAGTCACCGAAAAAGAGCGGGATTTCACGCTATAATATATATGTAAGGAAGAGATTTGTATACTTGACAAATCATTTCCTTAATGATATAATTATTATGTATTATTATAATCTTTTTCGGAGGAACACGAAAATGTCTAATCTCACAGGAAAAACACTCGTTGCCATAGGCGACTCGCTGATCTACGGATCAAAGCAGGGCAACCACGTCACTTGGGTAAATAAGCTCGCAAAAAAGCACAATATGACCGTATACAACCACGGACTCAACGGCGGCACTGTCGCACTTCAGACGGCAGAACCGAACAAGGTACCGATGGTCGTTCGCTATAAGGATATGGAGGACGGCGCGGATTACGTTGTTGTTCTCGGCGGCGCAAACGATAAGCGTCTCTCGATCCCGCTCGGCGAGGTCGATTCGGAGGACAGCGCGACCTTCTGCGGTGCGCTGAACAATCTCATTCTCGGACTTACTGCAAAGTACCCGAAGGCGAAATTCCTATTCCTCACTAACTACGACCGTTGGAGATCGAAGAACGCCGAGGGACTTTCGGATATCGACTACGTTGACGCTATGATCGCAGTTTGCGCGCGTTGGGGTATGCCCTGCTTCGATAACTACCGTCAGGCGGGCTTCTCCTTCTACAATCCCGCGCAGTGTGAGTGGATCGACGAGGGATGCGTTCTCGACGGCAAGTCGAACCGCCACTTCTCGGACGAGGGATACGACTTCCTCCTGACGAGATACGAGGCACTTCTGGAGGCACTTTAATAATAATGAAGAAAAAATTATTTTGTTTGCTCCTCGCGATCCTTTTGATCCTCTCGTTTGCATCGTGCAAGGGGGAGGGCGAGGCGACCGATCCCGCCCAAACCACCGCCGCTCCCGACCATACCCACACCGAGGAGGATGCCGATCGCGTTGCGGCTTACGATTTTACCGTCTACGATAAGGACGGAAATCCCGTAAAGCTTTCGGATATGAAGGGAATGCCCGTTGTGCTCAACTTCTGGGCAAGCTGGTGTCCGCCCTGCAAGGCGGAAATGCCCGATTTCGACGAGATTGCGAAGCAGTACGAGGGCAAGGTTGCCTTTATGATGGTCAATCTCACCGACGGGCAAAGCGAAACGCTTGACTCGGCGAAGTCCTTCATCAGCTCGATGGGATACACCTTCCCCGTTTATTTCGATACCACGTCCGAGGCGGCTTACGCCTACGGCATCCAGTCGATCCCGACCACCTTCTTTATTGATGCCGAGGGATATTTCGTAGCCTACTACGAGGGCTCGATGTCGGGCGACACGCTTCTGCGCGGAATCTCGATGATCTACGCGGAAATTCAGTAAAATTAAATATTTTGGAGGTATATTATGAAAAAGATCAGATCTTTCTCTTTATTTCTCGCTCTGTTTCTCCTCTTTTCCTTTACCTCTTGCGTTAATGAGAGCGGAGAAATAACGACGGAATACACCAAGACAGTAAACACCGAAGTTATTACACAGGAAAATACAACCGGCGCCGAAGAAGTTACGACGGCGGCGGAAGAAACCACAGCACCCCCGATCGACCTCAGCGGAATGACGGTAATCACTTTGATTCCGACAACCACGGCTGAACCTGAGGTCACGACGGTGCCAGAGCCCGAGACCACGGCTGAACCCGAAGTCACAACGGTACCCGAGCCCGAAACTACGGCAGAGCCCGAAGTTACGACGGTGCCCGAGCCCGAGACTACGGCTAAACCCGAGGTCACGACGGTCCCCGAGCCCGAGACCACGACTGAACCCGAGGTTACGACAGTTCCCGAACCCGAAACCACGGCAGAACCCGAGGTTACGACAGTTCCCGAGCCCGAGACCACGGCTGAACCCGAGGTCACGACGGTGCCCGACCCCGAAACCACGGCTGAGCCCGAGGTTACGACGGTGCCCGAGCCCGAAACCACGGCTGAACCCGAGGTTACGACGGTGCCCGAACCCGAAACCACGGCTGAGCCCGAGGTCACGACGGTGCCCGAACCCGAAACCACAGCAGCGCCCGAGGTTACGACGGTACCCGAGCCCGAAACCACGGCAGCGCCCGAGGTTACGACGATACCCGAACCCGATACCACGGCAGCGCCCGAGGTTACGACGGTTCCCGAGCCCGAAACCACGGCAGCGCCCGAGGCTACAACCGAACCCGAGCCCGAAGAGGAAGTAAATCCCGCGCCCGATTTTACGGTTTACGATCGAAACGGTCAACCCGTGCGTCTTTCGGATATGTTAGGTAAGCCGATCGTTCTGAATTTCTGGGCGAGCTGGTGCGGTCCGTGCCGATCGGAGATGCCCGATTTTGACGAGGTCTACCGTCTGCTCGGCGACGAGGTGGTATTTATGCTCGTCAATCTGACCGACGGCGAGGTTGAAACGATGCAATCGGCATCCGCCTTTATCGATTCGATGGGATACTCGTTCCCCATTTACTTCGATCTGACAAGTGAGGCGGCTTACACCTACGGAATCCGTTCGATCCCGACTACCTACTTTATCAGCGCGCGCGGCAATCTCGTTGCTTACGCCGAGGGTGCGCTTGACTACGAAACACTTTTGTACGCAATTTCGATGATTACTCAATCGTAAAACAATAAAATTAGGGAGAAAAAGATGAAAAACATTTTAGAAAAGCAGGGATTTATCTGCGATATGGACGGAGTTATCTACCACGGAGATAAGATCCTCGACGGTGTTCGCGAATTCGTTAACTGGATGCTCGATAACGGCAAAAAGTTCGTATTCCTTACCAACTCGCCTGAAAGAACTCCCCACGAGCTTTCTATGAAGCTCGAGAGAATGGGACTTTCGGTCACGCCCGACCATTTCTACACCAGCGCGATGGCAACTGCGGAATTTCTCCACAGTCAGGCGCCCGGATGCACCGCTTACGTTATCGGCGAGGCGTCGCTTTCAAAGGCAATGTACGATCAGGGCATTTATATGAACGACGTTAACCCCGATTACGTTGTTGTCGGCGAGACACGCACCTACTGCTTTGAAAAGATCGAAAAGGCTATCGCACTCGTCAACGCGGGCGCGAAGCTCATCGGCACCAACCCCGACACCGTCGGCGTGACCGATCGCGGAATTATGCCCGCGACGGGCTCTCTCGTTGCTCCCATCGAGATCGCGACGGGCAAAAAAGCGTACTTTGTCGGCAAGCCCAACCCCGTAATGATCCGCCACGGACTCAAGCGTCTCGGCTGTCATTCCGAGGATATCGCCTTCATCGGCGACAGAATGGATACCGACATCATCGCGGGCATCGAGTCGAACGTTGACACCATCCTCGTTCTTACGGGCGTAACCGCGCGCGATGATATCGGCAACTTCCCCTACCGTCCTAAGTATATTTTCAACGGCATTGGCGATATTCTTAAGGCTACTGTTGAAGAATAATGAAATCTAAAAATATATTGCGAATCGCTGCGCTGATGCTATCGTTGCTCTGCGCAGCCTGCGCGCTTTCATCCTGCGGCTTTTTCGTTGAATCCTTCCTTTCGGATTACACGGCACCGCACACTTCGGCGAGAACCGAGCTGCCAACGCCCACCTATTCTGTGGATGAAACGACCTCCTCACCCGAAACTGTGGAGGAAACCGAGGCTACCGTAAACATACCCGAAACAACGGTTTCTCCCGAAACCGATGCGGAAACAACTCGTTCTACCGAAACGACTCGAGCTCCCGAAACGACTCGAGCTCCCGAAACGACTCGCGCTCCCGAAACGACTCGCGCTCCCGAAACGACGGCTGCGCCCGAGGTTGCCGAGCCGCCCTCGGAATTTGCCGATCACGTTTATCTTATCGCAAAGAACAGCGGAAACTGCCCTGAGCTTATCGGTCGCGTTAACGTACACGTTTTCTTTGTAAACGATACCGTGTCGGCGTGGGA
The DNA here is from genome assembly GCA_017387685.1 of Clostridia bacterium. Taxonomy (GTDB): domain Bacteria; phylum Bacillota; class Clostridia; order Oscillospirales; family CAG-272; genus CAG-390. The sequence goes on along the minus strand of JAFOEU010000030.1, from coordinate 68,776 downwards.
TTCAAAGGCAAAGAGCGAGCTTCAGGCATCATTCTCGAGTCAGGAAAAGTCGCTTGAATCCGATGCGAAAAAATACGGAAAGACGCTTGATGTCACGTTTTCCTATACGGTCGTCGATATCGCGGTGTTGGTAGATACCGCAAATACCGATGACGATTGGAAGGAGGCTGCGCTTTCCGCGCTCGGTCTGAAAAATCTTAAGAGCGCGCAAAAGACACTCCAAAACATATACGGCGGCGATTCGAATCCCATCGTTTTTGCGATCAATAAGGCGGGCAGAGCCTATGCGACCTGGACGACCGGCACGCAAAGTGAGTGTGTTACTCTTTTCTCTTCAAGTAACGACTCATTCCGCCACGAGCTATGCCACCTTTACGGCGCGCGGGACTTCTATTATCCCGACGAGGTAGTCAAGCTCTCGGATAAGTATCTCGATGGAAGCTTGATGGGCAACGGCTCTGCGGTCGATGCGCTGACCGCGTATCTGATAGGCTGGGACGAGGAGCTTGATGCGAATGCATATTCATTTCTTGAGCAAACCCGGCACTTGACGAAAGAGTATCTCGATCAAGAGCAGGATAAGCAGGATGTTACGGGCAACGTGACCGAATATAAGATTTCTTCGGGAATCTATACCGGATACCTCGAACGCGGCGTGCCGAACGGAATAGGTAAGATGATCTATAAAGAGGGCGACGTCTACGAGGGCAGCTTCGTCAACGGCAATCGCCACGGCACGGGAAAATATACCTGGACGAGCGGTAACTACTACGAGGGCGATTGGGTGCAGGGCAGCCGCACGGGCAGCGGCACCTACGTTTGGACGTCGGGCAATAAATATATCGGCGATTTCGTGGAGGGCTCCCGTACGGGCAGGGGACAGTTTATCTGGGCAAGCGGAGAAGTATACGAAGGAGATTTCGCCGATGGTGTCCAGTCGGGCCAAGGGACGATGCGCTACGCAGGCGGAAGCACGTATACCGGCGGCTGGCTCAATGGCAAGCGCCATGGACAGGGCACTTATAAATACGATACAGGTAGCGTTTACGTCGGCGCGTGGGAAAACGGTGTCCGCACAGGCTACGGAAGAATGGATTGGTACGACGGCTCATCCTACGAGGGCGAATGGCTCGAAAACCAGCGTCACGGATACGGCAAATATATCAACCAATACGGTCAAGTCTTTGAAGGACAGTGGAAAAACGGAGAATTTCAAGGCTGATCCCCAAAGCTGAAAAGCGCAACTTTCGCGCATAATAAAATCCCCACCCATGTCATTTAACGACAATGGGCGGGGATTTTTATATCAAAAATCGAATATAATGGGGCTGACTCAAAACGAATACTTTGAGTCAGCCCCATGTCTATGAGGTAAAGATCAGTCTCTCTTCTTAACGATAAGAGCTGTTCCGAGGATTGCGATGATAGCAACGGGTGCTGCAACGAATCCGCCGCATCCCTTGGTTTCTTCTACCTTTTCGGTAGCGGGAGCGTTGGTGGTGGGAGCCTGAGTCTCGGGAGCTGTGGTGGTCTCGGGAGCCTTGGTAGTCTCAGGAGCCTTAGTGGTTTCGGGAGCCTTGGTGGTCTCGGGAGCCTTGGTCTCGGGAGCTGCGGTAGTCTCGGGAGCTGCGGTGGTCTCGGGAGCCAATCTACCGATGTTGTACTTGATCGCGTCAGCCTCAGCGTTCAGAGCGATCTCATAATCAGCAAGCTCACGATCATAGAAACGAATGCTGTGAATGTCGCCCTTCCAGTAACGCTTGAGGTCGTAGTGACCAAGAGCGAGGGAGTCAGCCTCCATAGGCTTGCCGTTCTGGGGCATTTCGCCCATCAGTACGCCGTCAACGTAGATGCGAACCATACCGCTCAGGGTATAAGTAACGGTAACGGTAGACTGGTTCATCAGGTTGGTACCGTCGGGGATAACGACACGCTCAGCCTTTGCATCGTGTCCCTTGAACTCGATGCTGTCGTTGTTGGTACGGCGGAAGATCGAGAAATTGTCGTTGTCGGAGAAGATGAAGGTGTCATAGGAAGAACCGAGGAGCTCGATATTACCGAGGGTGATCTCAACGGTCCAAGCCGTGCCGTTAACGACCTCGAGAGCCTTATCGGGGAAGTAGAAGAAAGCGCCGTCAACATTGAAAGCATTGTCGTTCCACTTGTTGAACTCATCGATTTCAAGGATGAAGTCGTGGCCGTTGCCGGTGACGTCCTTCCAAACTGTAGCAGTCTTATCCTGGCCATTGCCGGTGTTGTTTGCGCCGTCATAGTGGATGACGAGACCTGCAGTAACAATAGTGGAATCAGCTGCGTTCATAGGGAGTGCAAACGCTGCCGCGAGAGTCAGCAGAGAGAGCACAATTGCAAGAATTTTTTTCATGGTTTTTACCGCCTTTCTAAAATACATTATTAATATACCACAATTTTGAAAGTTTGTCAAGATAAAATGTTCATTATTTTGGCATATTTAAGAAAAAATGTTTTAAATTTATTCAAAGTCGAGTTGGGCCTGCAGAAACCAATATTTAGTGCGCAAACTGACGTGCGCAACAGGACGCAAATGCTTGGTGTTGCTTTGCAACACGGAGAGGTTCATCATTAAAGAAGAAGAGGATTCTGAACCTCTGCGCGCGGCAAAACTTGGTGCAAACCAACAGTTCGATGTAGCAGCGCGCTATGGCAAACGCAAGCGTTTGCGAGGTTTATCATCAGTAATATTCAAAGAAATAAAGAATGGCAGGATTCTGAACCTCCATTTGCGCGCATAATTTGTGCAAAACTGACGTGCGGCGGTAGCGCGCAAATGATTGCTATCTGCTTCGCAGACAGCAAGAGGTTCGAATCCCTTGAATCGAGACGAAAAGAATAGGGGATAGCCGAAGGCTATCCCCTATTCTTTTGGTCGAGATGACAGGATTCGAACCTGCGACTTCTACGTCCCGAACGTAGCGCTCTACCAAACTGAGCCACATCTCGTTTTGTTTTTCACCAGTAATATATTATATCATAAGCTGCGCGGTTTGTCAAGGGATTTTTGTAAAAAGGTTTGTTTTTGATAAAAGGTGTGAGTTTTTTTGGTATTTTTACGATATTCTTGCGTAGAATATTGACAAGCGTGCGCGCGGGTGGTATAATTATTTATTATTGATATGAAAGAGAGGTAGTAGATATGCCTGGTCCCGGTGGAGGTTCAAGAGGCGGAGGCGGCGGTTTCAGCGGCGGCTCCCGCGGAGGTGGTTTCGGTGGCGGAGGCTTTTCCGGCGGTTCTCGCGGCGGCTTTGGAGGCGGACCGCGTCCCGGAGGCTTTGGCGGTCATCATCACCACCATCATCATCATCACGGCCCTTATTTTGGTTGGGGATTTGGTCGTCGCCGTTATTACGGCGGTGGAGGATGTCTTGGTGCGTTTATGGCGCCCGTTATCATCGCTATATTCTTTATTTTTATGCTGGTCTATATGCTCTTGCCTGCGGGCAACGTTCACGTCGATGATTTTGGCAAGAATTACGACGAAGCGACCTTCCAGCGCGCGGCAGACGCGAAATACGCCGAATATTTTGCTCCGGGCAAGACATATGAGGACAATATCCTGCTCTACTTTCTCGTTGAGGAGGAGTGTGAGGATATTTACTTCATCGCGTGGGTTGGCGACAACGTAAGCTACGAGATTGCCGAGCTTTTCGGTAACAATTACACCGCGCTCGGTCAGGCGATCGAGAGCAACGTTGCGAATTATTACGCTTATTCGCTCGATTCCAATCTTGCAGCTGTCATAAAAGAAATGGAGCAGCAGATCGCGGCGCTCGATCTTGATTCTTCTTTCAAGAAGGAACCGATCGTCAAGGCGAACCCTGTCGAGTCGAAGCTTGTCGACCTGACACACCGTATCGAAGGAAATTCGATCCGTGAGACCGATCCGAAGCTGAGTGCGGAAACGCTTAACGATGCGCTTGCGGAATTCACATTTATGACGGGTATCCGAACGGTCGTTTGTGTTGACTATATCGACAACGTGTTTCCCACCTCGGGCGGTATATCGGGCAGCTCGGTGTTTTTGATCCTTGCGCTGATCATACTTGGAGTAGCGATCTTCATCGGCATAAAATCGTCCAAGGACGGTAAGAAAAAATAATATTCATCACCTCGCTCAGTTCGGGCGGGGTGATTATTATATGAGTATAGTCGCGAAATTTCTCTCAAACTATTGTTTTTACCTTTCTTGTATGCTATAATTAAAGCGGAAAAACACAAAAACGGGAGGTGGATCCGATGATCTGGAGCCGCGAAAGATATATTGCGCATTCACTTTTTCAGGATACGGGCAGGGAGATGTTCTGCGAGCTTTTCGGTCCGCTTCACATCCTTGAGCGTGAATGGGCGGCGCAGGGCGCGACCGGATCCGAGATCGCAATGAAGGCTTTTGATTGGGATTACGTTCCCGTCGCGCATCTTGCGGGGCAGGTCGGCGCGCGAACAGGAATAAAAGCGCAGATTCTTGAGGATACGCCCGAGATCACGCTTGCCATCGACTATATGGGACGGCGCACGAAGCTGATAAAGAGCAGCGCAACGCTTGCTCTTCCGCTCGACCATCCCGTCGCAACTCCCGATGATTGGGAGCGGGTGAAGCATTGGTATGCTTTTGACGAGCGGCGCATCAACCGCGAGCGGCTGCTTGAGCAGAAAAAGGAATGGGAGCGCGGATCGCTTTCGGTTTTTTCGATGCTCGGCGCATTCGATCAGCCTCGACAGCTTATGGGCGAGGCGGAGCTTTGCATCGCGTGCTACGAGGAGCCCGAAATGCTCCGCGATATGCTTGAAACATTCGCCGACACCGCTGTTCGTGTGATCGAGCGAGTAGGTGATATCGTTCCGATCGACTGTCTCTTCGTCCACGAGGATATGGCGGGCAAGTCGGGACCTTTGTTCGGACCCGTTCAGATCAGAGAATTTTTCAAGCCCTACTACCTTCGCGTATGGGAAGCGGCGAGGGCTTACGGCGCGAAGCTTTTCTCGCAGGACAGCGACGGCGATATGTCGCCGATCCTCGGCGATCTCATCGACTGCGGACTCAACTGCATTCATCCGATGGAGCCCGTCGGCGGCAACGATATAGTTGAGCTTCGCAAGAAATACGGTGAAAAGCTCTGCTTCAAGGGCGGAATCGACAAGCACGCTCTGGTCAAAGGCAGAGATGCGGTCCGTGCGGAGCTTGAATACCGTCTGGCACCGCATCTGATGGGCGGCGGCACGGTTTTTGCGCTTGATCACCGCATCCCGAATGGAGTGCATATTGACACATACCGATACTATGTCGATCTTGGGCGTGAAATGCTCGGTCTCGAGCCGATATCTGCTGAGGGATGGGCAAGAATGGCGTTTTGAAATAAAAATCTTGACACTTCAAGGCAAGTGTGATATAATTAAATTACATTAATATATAAGGAGATAATCCGATGTTACTTTCCGCAAATATGATCCGACTTCACGATACCTACGGTATCAAAAATATGTTCGACATCCTCGCAAAGGCGGGATTCGAGGGCATTGATTTCAACAATGACGTTGCAGAGTACTGCACCACCGAGCACGATGCGGAGTTTTACCGCGATCTTGGCGAGTATGCAAAGTCGCGCGGAATTGCGATCTGCCAGGCACACGCGCCCTTCCCCTCAAGCTACAAGGACGACGAGGAAAAGTCCGCGAAACGCTTTGAGGAGATCGTTCAGGGCATCAAAAACGCCGCTTATCTCGGCGCGCCGATGATCGTCGTTCATCCCTGCACTCATCTCGACTACTCCGTCGAGGGCAATCCCGAGATCCTTTTTGACTACAACCTCAATTTCTATAAAAAGCTCATCCCCGTCGCACGCGAATGCGGCATCAAGATCGCGATCGAGAATATCGGCAGAATTTCTGTCACCTCGACTCCCGAAAGACTCAATAAGCTCTTTGATACGCTCTGCGATCCCGTGTTCACCGTTTGCTTCGACGTCGGACACTGTCTGCTTCAGGGCGTTGATCCTGCGGAGGCGATCCGCGCGATCGGTCCCCGACTCGTTGACGGTTGCACTCACGTTCACGATAATAACGGCGAGCGCGACAGCCATACCCTTCCTTACTACGGCAAGGTCGAGTGGGAAAGCGTTATGAAGGCTCTTGCCGACATCGGCTACAAGGGCGACCTCAACTACGAGGCATCCGCATTCCTCGCGGGACTCCCGACCGACCTCTATCCCGAGGGACTTGCATATCAGGCAGTCGTCGGAAAGTACCTCATCGGCAGATGCGAGTATTATAAGAACAACGCATAAGGAAAACAAAAAGCAGGCTCGTCCTGCTTTTTGTTTTCAAATTTCTTGACAAGCTCAATGAATAATGATATAATGAATTAAAACCCACGGAGGTGCAGAATATGGCAAGGATAAATATTGATTTTGGTAAAAAGCTCGGCTGTGTCAAGCCGATGCACGCGGTGAACAACGGTCCCGTTTATAAGTTTGCGGTAGATCAGCGAATTACGAATATCGACGATTATTGCGCCGCGGGAATTCCTTTTGCGCGCAATCACGATGCAGCGTTTTACTCGACCTACGGCGGCGAGCACACCGTCGACGTGCATAATATTTTCACGGATTTCGATGCTGATCCCTATCTGCCCGAGTCCTACGATTTTGCTATGACCGATGAATATATCAAGGTCTGCGAATTTGCGGGAGTCCGCACCTTCTACCGCCTTGGCTCGAAGATCGAGCACGGCGTTAAGAAATACGGCACTCTGCCGCCCAAGGATTTCGCAAAATGGGCGGTCATTTGCGAGCACATTATCCGCCACTATACCGAGGGATGGGCGGACGGATTTCATTACGATATAAAGTATTGGGAGATCTGGAACGAGCCCGATCTCGATCCCGACGATTCGACGCATAAGCGTTGCTGGGGCGGTACGGCGGCGCAGTTCTACGAGCTTTACTGCATCGCGCATAAGCATCTGAAGGCGTGCTTCCCGCACCTGAAGATCGGCGGTCCTGCGGTGGCGGGACTCAGACCCGTGTGGCTTGACGGCTTTTTCCGCGCGCTGAAGGAAAACGGCATCGTCCCCGACTTTTTCTCTTGGCACAGATACGATAAAGACGTTCACAAATTCGTAGAAAAGGTGCGCTATGCCCGCGAACTGCTTGATAAATACGGCTTTGCGGAGACCGAAAGCATACTCAACGAGTGGAATTACGTCCGCGGTTGGACGGGCGACGATTGGGTATATTCTCTCAAAAGCGAGAAAGGAATCAAGGGCGCGTCCTTTATTGCGGCGGTGATCGAGTCGTGCCAATACGAGCCGCTCGATATGCTGATGTATTACGATGCGCGTCCGGGCGGAATGAACGGTATGTTCTCGACCGACCGTATCTGCGATAAGCTCAAGGGCTACTATCCCTTTTATATGTTCAATCAGCTCTACCGCCTCGATTGCGCGGTAAGTGCGGAGATCGATAACGGCGACTTTTTCGCCTGCGCGGCGGTCGGTGAAGGCGAGGCGGCGGTGATGCTGACCCACTTTTCCGACGATGACGAAAAGTGCGCCGAGGAGGTCGAGGTCGATCTTTCGGGCTTCGGCGCGGAGGATGGATGCGCGATCGAATACTACTTGCTCGACGAATCGCACGATCTCGAGCTCGTGGGCAAGGCAACGTACTACGGCGAAAGATTCACCCCCGCGTTTAGAATGCCCAATCTTTCCTCGTATCTCATTAAGATCAAGAGGCTGTAAGCGGTAAATTTTTATAAGAGGCAGAAAATGATAGATATTTCATCTTGGCTGAAGGATTTTTTGGCGGCACTTGACACCGCTTTTGCCGACCGCGTCTTTTTCGTCGGTCTGCAGGGGAGCTACGCCCGAGGCGAGGCAACAGATGCGAGCGATATCGACACCGTTGTGATCCTCGACGAGCTTTCGGCGGCGGATATTCAAAAATACGGCGAAATGCTCGATACGCTCCCACACCGCGAGCTGATCTGCGGATTCCTTTCGGGCAAAAATGAGCTTTGGATTTGGGAGCCCTCCGATCTTTTTCAGTTTTACCGCGATACAAAGCCGATTCGCGGCAGTCTTGACGGCTTGCTTCCGCTGATTGACGGTGCCGCGGTTGATCGTGCAATAAAGATCGGCGCGTGCAATATCTATCACGGATGTGTGCATAATATGCTTCACGAAAAGAGCACGGAGATCCTGCTCGGGCTTTATAAATCCGCATCCTTCGCAGTGCAAGCGATAGTTTTCAGAAAGACGGGGGAGTATTACGCCGGCTTGACGGACTTGCTTTCGGTTGCGGATGACGGTGAAAAAACGATTATTGAGACTTTCATTCAATTCAAAAAGGGCGAAGCGGTTGACTTCGCCGAGGCGTCTGCCGATCTGTTTGATTGGGTGAAAAAATATATTTAAGGTTTATTATGGAATTCAATGAAAAAATTCAACAGCTCAGGCGTCGCCGAGGGCTTACGCAGGAGGAACTCGCGGAAAAGCTCTACGTTTCGCGCACAGCTGTCTCAAAATGGGAGTCGGGCAGAGGATATCCGAATATCGAGTCGCTGAAGGCTATAGCGGAATTTTTCTCGGTGACGGTGGACGAATTGCTCTCGAGTGATGAGATCTTGGTTTTAGCGGAAGACTCCGCAAATCAAAAGACGAGCCGATTTGGCGATCTTATCTACGGTCTGCTCGATCTCTGTGCGCTGCTTCTGCTTTTTCTGCCGCTTTTTGCGGACAGAGCGCCGGGTGCGGTGGTGCCGTCCTCACTTTTAATGCTCGGATGGGATCGGGCTTATCTCAAAGTGCTTTATATCGGAATCACCGCCGCAATTGTTTTGTTTGGCATCGCGGAGCTCGCTTTGCAAAATTGTCAAAATGAATTTTGGGTAAAAAATAAAAAAATCATTTCTTTGTCACTCGGTGTCGCCGCCACGTTGCTCTTTACCGTGAGCTTACAGCCCTACGCCGCGGTTTTGGCATTCTCGCTGACGGCAATCAAGGCGTATTTGCTGATAAAGCTCCGCTGACACGGATCGTGTCGCCCGCGTGACGGCGCGTTTCTTGAAAAAATCGACTTCTTCCTATATAATATTTTACGGCGCAAGCCTGATGTATTATATAGGAAGGATTTTTATTATGAAAAGAAATCGAAAAATGCTGTGTGTATCGCTCTGTCTGCTCGTCGCGTTTGTTACGTGGACTCTCCTCGTCCGCTTCGTTGACGTGCGGGGGATAGGACCGCGTGGATCGAGTGTGGGATTTGCAACGCTCAATCAATTTGTCCACAACGCCACGGGCACAAATATGACGCTTTACGTTATTACGGATTGGCTCGGGCTCGTGCCGATCGCCACCGCGCTCGGATTTGCCGCCCTCGGACTTTGCCAATGGGCAGGGAGGAGAAGTATTCTGAAGGTCGACCGAAGCATAATCGCCCTTGGAGTTTTTTATATCGCGGTGATGTCGGCGTACGCTTTCTTTGAGTACGCGGTAATAAACTATCGCCCCGTGCTGATCGAGGGAATACTTGAAGCATCCTATCCGTCGTCTACAACTCTGCTTACGCTTTGCGTAATGCCGACAGCGGCGATGCAGCTCCGCGCTCGGATAAAAAACGGAATTCTTCGCAGTACATCCGCTTCGGTAATATTGATATTTACCGCTTTTATGATAGTTGGAAGAATTTTATCGGGAGTGCATTGGATAACCGATATTATCGGGGGAATTCTCTTAAGCGCGGGATTTGTGGCGGCTTACGCTTGTGACTTTATAATGGAAAAAGGTAGAAAATAATGATGCAAAAAGACCGATCTGTCGGTCTTTTTGTATTGACAACGGGATGTTTTTGTGGTATCATTAAAGAAAATGAAAAAAGAGGGAATATTATGATAACAACGACATTCGATCCCGCTCCTACGGCGAAGCTGAATCCCTTTATAAATCCCGATGCCATAAAGGTCGACGCCTGCATCATCACTTTTTCATACGTCATCGAAAAATTCGTGACCGAGACCTATGATTGCGTCGAGATCGGCGAATCGAAGTCGGTTACGGGAAACACCCCCATCTACCTTATTAAATATAAGAACAAAAAATTTGCCTTTTTTAAGTCCTTTGTCGGTGCGCCCGCCGCGGCGGCATCGGTCGAGGACACTCGCGCGGTCTTCTCGACGGATAAGTATATCCTTTTCGGCGGCTCGGGCTGTCTTGACCGCGAGATCGCACGCGGAAAGGTCATGATCCCCACCGCCGCGTACCGCGATGAGGGCACGTCCTATCACTACGTCCCCGCATCCGACTATATCGATATCCCCGGCGCAGAAGCGGTCGAGGCGTTTATGAAGGAAAACGAGATCGCGTACGTCAAGGGCAAGACCTGGACCACCGACGCCATCTTCCGCGAGACCGAGGCGACCTTCGCCAAGCGCAAGGCGGACGGATGTATTTCTGTCGAGATGGAATGCGCGGGAGTTCAGGCTGTATGTGCATTCCGCGGACTCAAGCTCTTCGTATTCTTCACAAGCGGCGACCTTCTCGACTCCCCGAAGTGGACGATGAGAGCGAAAGAGGGACAGATCAAGCACACACAGCACGATTCGGGGCATTTTGAGATTGCTCTGGGTCTCGCATATTTCGTATCGGAGGAATAAATATGAAACCACTTTATCAAAGCATCCGTGCGTCCTTTTCAAAGGACATTTATATGCCCGTCTGCCCGGTAGTCGCCGCGCCGACGGTTACGCTTGAGGTCAATTGTGCGGCTGATCTTGCGCCGCTGACCTCGGAAATGCCTCCGCAGAACGTGATCTTACATATCACGCCCGATTTGACCGTCGCGGGTGAGGCACTTTACGACGTCCTTGCGCTCTGCTCGCGTTCCGTGCCGATCCTTTATATCGACAGCGAGGCAACCGTGGCGCCCCTCGCGGAATTCTGCGACCTCAACCACGTCGGCGATGCGATCCTTTGCGCTTCTTTTGATAAGAAGGAAATTCTCGCAAAGGCTTACAACGCGATGCCGATGCTCCGCGGAATGCTCGATTGCAGAGGAAAGACACCTGAAATCGAAAAATTACCCGGAATTGCAGTCGCAAGCGGCGCGACCTCGGTCATTCTTGACGCTGAGATCGCAACTGCCGATGCCGTTCATTCGCTCCAGCAGAGATTTATACACGTTATTTCAGAGGGCGGCTTCGGTAAGCTCGCAACACGCGGCGTAAACGGTATCATCACCGCCGACCTTGCGGGCGCGTACTCGTTCCTCTCGTCTTTCCCCGAGGGAACGAATTTCCGCCGCCGCAACCTCTTGGCGCACAAGGGATTTTCAAATAACGGTGAATTTTCCGAAAACACGATCACCTCGGTCGTTGCCGCCGCGAAGCACTACTTCGACGGCGCAGAGATCGACGTCAAGCTGACCTCGGATGACGTCGCGGTGGTTATGCATAACACCAACACCAAGGGGCTTTTCGATTGTGAGGTCGCCGTGACCGAGGAGAGCAGCTACGAATTCCTGTCCTCTCTCCGTCGCATTGAGCATCCGAATGAGTCGATTGATAAATTCTCCGATCTGATGCACGAAATGAAGCAGTACCCCGACACACCCGTGCTGATCGAGATCAAGCCGTCGGCAAAGTACCACAAGGTCGAGCTTCTGACCGCCATGACCGACGAGCTTCTCCGTGACGGACTTTCGCAGGAAAACTGCATCGGAATTATGGGCGGCTCGCTTGGCCCGGGACTCCGCTACGTCCATCGCCGCATCCCCTATCTTCCCCTTGGCTGGTGCGAGGGCGGAAAGAATATCCCGGAAGCACCCGAGACCCGCGATGCCGCCGAGGACAGAATCTACCGCGTCGCTCAGCTCACAGAGGGTTGCGCCGCGGGCTACAATCCCGAGGATGTCAATATCAACCGTCTTTTCAATGAATACGCCAAATTCCGTATGCTCCACGTCTTCGTCTGGTCGCGCTCGTGGACTCTCTCGCCGAGCAAGTGGGAGGTAAACGGTCCTTCGAACGACAACACATACCTTTCGGGCTTCGATGCGTGGACTACCGACCACGGCGAGTACTTCCTCGGTTATCCGATCGCTGTCGAGCCCACCGAAAACGCGCCCGAGTGCATCCTTCACTTCCGCGACGGTCACACCGAGCGGGCGATTTGCGATGAGCTTAAAGTAGAAAACGAAGTTTTCTACCTATATAAAAATGAACTTCACTTCGGGGACAGCTATTATATCTGCTCCGAGCCGAAAGGAGAATGAAAATGAAAAAGAATCTACTCGCTCTCATCCTCGCGCTAACTCTCGCGCTCCTTTGCGCTTGCTCACCCGCTGAGGGCTCTACCGAGACCTCCGCTTTCCCCGCAACCCCCGCAACTACCTCCGAGCCCGAAACCACAGCGGCTCCCGTTGAGACCGAGCCTCAGATCGAAACGCTCGATCCGATTACTCTTTCTTACGATGATTACGTCACCGAGATCGCGGGCATCCTTCCCGATGCCGAGGGCGTTACCGTTGAAGGCGATGCCGTCGAGGTGAAGACCGTCAAGGGTGCGACTTATTTCCACGCCAAGGACGTCGGTACCGTAAAGATCAGCGACGGCACCAAGACCGTCGACGTCACCGTCGGCAAGGCAAAGCTCAATCTCATCGTTATTATGGGACAGAGCAACTCGGGTAACCATTTCGATAACGCCACCTCGGATATCACCTGCCCCCTCGGCACGGCATATTGGTGGGGCGCGGGCAGAGGCACGGCGGCAAAGTCCCCCTCCGATTTCACTATGGCGACCAAGGGCTTCCACAGCACTCTGCTTGCCGAGCTCTACGCGCAGAGCGTAGCGGCGGGCGATCCCGTTAAGAACGTTCTCGTCTGGCACGAGGGCGGCTCATCCGCAGGTCAGGGAACGAGTAAGAACGGTTCGTCCATTTCCGGCTGGGCAACGAGCGCAACCGATACCTCGGGTACTGATTATACCGTCGAGATGGTCAATAAATGCGTAGCATACTATGAGGGCATCTCCGATAAGGTCGAGATCGTCAGCCGAGGCGTTTACTGGCTTCAGGGCGAGGGCGACGGCGTTCGCGGTATCGATCCCGTTGACTATTCCGCGCGCCTTACCGCTATCTTCAACCGACTCAAGAAGGATGCCGGACTTGAATATATGGCAATAATGCGCGTCCGTCAGGGCGGCGACAAGAACACTCTCAACAACGACATTTTCTATTCCACCACCGTTGCGACTCAGTTTGACGTTGTCAACAAGAACCCCGACGTCTTTATGGCAACAACGCTTACCGAGTATTTCACGGGTGCACCGACTGCTAAAAAGACCGTCGATATCAAGAATTACATCAGAATGATGGCGGAGTATTCTTCCATCGACAGCTATAAGGATACCCACGGCAACACCGCGACCTTCAAAAACGGCGCGCTGACTATGCCGATGAGCACCCTTTTCGGCTCGAACAATAACAACCACTACGGCAAATTCGGCTATACCCTCATCGCATCCGATGCGGCTTACAATATGTACCGCGCGCTCCACGGCTCGGAGTTCTCCTTCCTGATGGCGAACAGCTCGGGCAGACCCGAGGATCGCAAGATCTCGAAGGCGGGCGCAACAGTTGAGCTCGATATCACCGAAATGGCTGACGATCTCGCGTTCCGTATGACCGACGGCTCGACAGCGGGCACGGTTGAGATCAAGGTCACAAGCGCAGGAAAGGACGTCACCGCCGAGGCGGTAAACGCGTCGGGCGCAAACTTCGGTTGCGTTAATATCAAGAAGCTCAAGGAGCTCTCCGACGTTCAGATCACCGTTACCTTCACCGCAAAGTCGGGCGAAAAGGGAACTGTTACCTACAAGATCTTCGATAACAGCATCGATCTTCCCGCCGATCTTCCCGCACAGTACTCCTGGGAATTCGACGGCGACCTCCTCGCTCGCGATAAGGACGGCAGAGTTGTCAACGCTATGCTCGAAAAGGCACTTTTCGGCTCTTACAAGTTCGAAAACGGCATCCTTTGCCTGACCAAGGCACAGCTTGAGATCGTCAAGGCTATCGACCTCCGTCAGGATAAGAACTGGTCGATCGAGATCGGCTTCGGCGACATAACCGGTGCGAACGGCTTCATCCTTGCTACCGAAGCGACCAATATCAAGGGAAATAAGGCGCTCTCCTACCGCGGCGGCAAGCTGACGGTTTCGGATTACGACGTCAAGGGCTTTGCTGCCAATGCAGGCTATTATAACTACTCCGACGAAGGCTCCCGCCTCTCCTCCGGCACGGTCATCAAGCTCGTCAATACCTATGATGCAATAACCGGAAAGAGCTTTGTCAGCGTTTACCGCGACGGCGTACTGACGGTTGAGAATATCAACCTCGTCACCGGCGACTTCAACGGCGGCTCAGCGACTGACCTCAGCGCATATCCCTTCACCGCCGACTTCGCCTTCAGCTACCTCGGCAACAGCAACTCCAGCGGCTCCTTCCTCGTTACCAATCAGATCGACTTTATCAGAGTTGATACGGGTAACTGATAGCTTATATGTTTTTCCTCATTCGGGGCGCAATGCGCCCCGAATTTTTTTGGGATTTTTTCTGAAAACCTATTGACAAATCTGTCTATTTGTGATAGACTATATATGCAGTCTACTGACGATAGACAAGAAAGGAGATAGAAATGGAAGAATTAAGACTTGGAATAGTTGAGGCGAAGTTCGCCGATATAGTTTGGGCGAGCGCGCCGATTTCGACGAAGGAGCTTGTCGCTGTCTGCGAGCGCGAGCTTAATTGGAAGCGCACGACGACCTACACCGTGCTCAAAAAGCTCTGCGAGCGCGGGATATTCGTGACGGAAAATAGTGAGGTCAGCGTGCTGATCTCACGCGACGAATTTTACGCGATGCAGAGCGAAAAGTTCGTTGACGACACTTTTGGCGGCTCACTCCCCGCCTTTATCGCGGCATTTGCCTCGCGCAAAAAGCCGAGCGAGGATGAGATCGAGGAGATACGCCGTATGATCGAGCAATTCGGAAAGGAGTAATTATGAGCGACCTTTTCATTAAAATTTTCAACCTCGGCGTTACCGCGGGCTGGCTCGTGCTTGCCATACTCATCTGCCGCCCGCTGATGAAAAAGGTGCCGAGGTGGATCAACTGTCTGCTTTGGGGCATCGTCGGCTTGCGCCTTTGCTTGCCGTTCTCGCTCGAGAGCATCTTCAGCCTCATCCCGTCCGCCGAGCCTCTGCCCGAGGACATTATGATGACGCAGACCCCCGCTATCAACAGCGGTGTCAGCGTGCTCAACGATGCGATAAATCCGATAATTTCCACCTCTCTCGTGCCCACCGTCGGCGCAAGCGTCAACCCGATGCAGATCGTCATCGCGGTAGCATCGTGGGTGTGGATGATCGGCATCGCGCTGATGCTCGGCTACGGAATCGTTTCCTATATTTCGCTCCGCGTCAAGGTACGCGTGTCGGTCAAGGGCGAGGATAAGGCTTATTTCTGCGACGAAGTCGATTCGCCCTTCATCCTCGGAGTGATCAGACCGCGAATCTACGTACCGTCGGGAATGCGTGACGAAGCACTTGAACACGTCCTCGCACACGAAAGAGCGCACCTCCGCCGCGGCGATCACCTCTGGAAGCCCGTGGGATTCGCGCTTCTCGCACTTTATTGGTTCAATCCGCTTTTGTGGGTAGCTTACGCGCTCCTATGCCGCGATATCGAGGCGGCTTGCGACGAAAAGGTCATCAAGACGATGCCCACCGAGGCGAAAAAAGGATATTCCGAAGCGCTGCTCGCTTGCAGCTTGCACCGCAAACGCATAATGGCGTGTCCGCTCGCATTCGGCGAGGTGGGAGTGAAGCAGAGAATAAAGTCCGTTCTGAACTACAAAAAGCCCGCGTTCTGGGTGATAATCGTCGCACTTGCCGTAACCCTCATTCTTTCGGTTTGCTTTTTGACCGTTCCGCAGGGTAGACCCTCGGAAAAACTGACCGTCGGCAGCGAGTGGGGATACGTCGGTGAGGTTAGCATACACTTTGCTGTTGAAAAAGACGGAGCAATACGCGGATATTTGGATCACAACGAAAAGTCGTACGATATAACGGTTCATACGCGCAGTGCGGGACTCGTACGCGGCACTCGACTCTGGGTCGAAATATTCAAAGGCGATCTTGTAGATGCAGAGGTCACGGAGAATGCTCTGCTCCTTTCCGGCTCAATGAGGGCGCGCGGAGATAAGCTGATCTTTGAGATCTCGGAGGACAATCTTGGTCTTCAGATCGACAAAAAGCTCGTCTTTAAGCAGGTTTACGATATGAATATGATCGGCTCAAACGGCAAGGTCTATATTCCCGCGCCGTCGAACCTCGATTATATGCTTTACATTAAAATTCTCGATTGCGGGTTCCTCTATAACACCGTTGACGTAAACTTTGTTCAAGCGCAACGTGATGAGAACGATATCGTATTCGTATTGGAATGGAAGAATCGCGGCTTGAAGCCGCAATCGATCGGACCTTCCTTTGAAGTTTACCGTTACGATGGCGTATCACTTGCGCCGCTTGAGCATATCCATTATTGGCAAATGAACGTAATTGCGGCGGATGCATTCAGTAGGACTTACAGAAGCTACAATATCACCGAACACTACGACATCTCCGCCCCCGGCAAATACCGCTTTGAGTGCAACGGCGCGTGGATAGATTTCGAGGTGGTAAGGGAAATACAAGAAGACCTCACGCAGGGGGATGACGGCACGAATTATTACGTTTTCGATCCTTCCTATTACGCCTACGATTCTTCAAGAAAATACGACGTTTACGTCTGGCAGATGGGGAAGGGGAGCTTTTCGTTTGGTCTGCTTGAAAGCAAGCCGCGCGATTGGCTTGACGATGAGCTTTGGGATCTTAAGGGAGTCAATGCCACTGATATGCGCCGAATTCTTCTTAATAAAAATCTCGGACCGAATGACGTTAATATAGTCCCATGGCAGAATCCGTTATCGAGCTATATAGGCGATTATGGGATGAATTGGATTGCAATGGAGGACAGTACTCCGCAGCGAAATCTTTATCTTGCTATGGTGCACGATATGCTTTTCGGCGCGGCGGAGCGCATATATTATCCCTCGGTCTATGAATCGACCTACTTTGATATCGACGGCGACGGTGTTCAGGAGCTAAATAAGGTTGCCCTCGGACTTGACGGCGATAAGTTCACTCTGCGCTATATGATCAGCGAGGATGGCAAGACCTTGGCTTATGACGATACCTACGAGATAACCCCGATGGGCGTTAAGCTTTACACCGATGAAGGCAACCTCCGCCTGCGCGGTGTGACCGAGGATGGTGCGGCACATACCTACGCGATCGCGCTTGAGGACGGTCACGTCAAGCTGATCGGGATCGAGGATACCAAATCCCGTGAGCTGATAGAAAAGCTCGATCTTTCCGAGATAGACCTCTCGCTCGTTGACCGCATCGTTGTCACGAACGGGCAGACGGGAAAACGGGCATATTTGAATAAGTGGTTGGATAAAGTGCTTTTCCAAACGATACTTGATACGGTAAAGAAAATAGAGGCGAACGCCCCCGTCAGCAGCCGCGGATATTACGGTTTTACCTACCACGTTGAGCTTTATTACGACAATCAGCCGATCTATTCCTTCTCACTCTGCCCCGAGGCGAACGGTGCGAGCATCACCTGCGGATATTACGAAACCGTCGGCAATTTCGATTATCCCGCAAGATATAAGCTGACCGCCCCCGACTACGATCACCTCGCCGCAGTGCTTGCGAATTGCTTTAAGTAAAAGGGTTAAAATATGAAAAACGGAATGATAATACACCCCGGCGAGCTGTCGAAAAAGTGGATCGACAGACTTGCGGATGCGGGGATAGACACACTCGGCATCCATCCCGAGGGCGGTGCGGGTGCACCGAAGACTTTGGCGCGTTTGCTTGAACTACTCAAAACGCCCGAATATCGCGCGCTTATCGATTATGCCAAAAGCCGAGGACTCAAAATCGAATACGAATGCCATGCCGCGGGATACCTTATGGACAAGTCTCTTTTCGCGGATCACCCCGAATATTTCAGAATGAATTCGGAGGGAGAACGCACTCCCGATTGGAATTTCTGCGTTTCGAACCCCGATGCGCTATCCCTTTTCGCAAAACGCGCCGCCGAGCTTGCTCTCGCACTATACGGCAGCGGTAAGGATTTCTATTTCTGGATGGACGACGGTCGCGGAATCCATTGCAATTGCCCTGAATGCCGCTCGCTTACGCCGTCGGATCAGCAGTATATCGCCCTCCGCGCGGCACTTTGCGAGATAAGACGGCATATTCCCGATGCTCGGATGGCGTATCTTGCCTATATCGACACGATCGCGCCGCCGACTGTTTCCCACAGCGACAGCGGACTTTTCCTCGAATACGCACCATTTGAAAAATACACCGCCCGGGGCGATGACAGAGAGGAGCGCATCGCGCGCGAAAAGGCAATGATCGCGCCGCTTCTTGATTATTTCGGCAGAGCGGATGCGAAGGTGCTTGAATATTGGTACGATAATTCGCTCTATTCGCGCTGGAAAAAGCCGCCCGCACGCTTTGTTCTGAATGAAAATGCGATGGTGGACGACGTACGCGAATACCGCGAAATGGGATTTTCCCGCGCCTCAACCTTCGCCTGCTTCCTCGGCGAAGATTACGAAGAGCTATACGGCGAAGCGGATATCATCCCCTTTGCTAAGGCTTTTGAATAATAAGAAAAGACTGCTTCAAAGAAGCAGTCTTTTTTATACAAGATAAATTTCCCTCAGCTCGCTGATATCCTCATCCGAAAGCTTGAGCGCGTTGTGTAGAAAGCCTTCGGTGCCGTTCCACACGCGATCGATCTCGTCGAAAGCCGCGTCGAGGAATGAGCGGCGGGAGGAGAGGAGAAGATTAAGATTGTGCGCCTTGCGGACACTGAAGGTGACGAGCACCACGCCGATGAAGATCCAGAAGTTTTTAAAGAAGCAGGCGCGGTTGGTGCGCATATAATCGCGCATGATCTCGTCGCGGTCAACGCCGAGCGCGAGCAGGATCGCCGCCGCGGCAACGCCCGTGCGGTCCTTGCCCTGAGTGCAATGCCAGAGCACCGCTCCGTCGTCCTCGAGGAGCACGTCGAAAAACTCGCGAAGAGCCTCAAGTGCGGACTCGGAGGAGATCATTGTGCGGTAGGTGTCGGCGAGGTAGGTGCGCGCGCCGCCATCGACCTTCATTATCTTTTTGAGTATCGAAGGACCGGTATGGCGAGTAACTGCGGGATTTTGTTCGTCGGTCAGCGGGGGAATGTGGAGATAATCAACGCCCTCGGGAACGATATCGCGCTTGTGCGAAAGCTCTGCGGGCGCGCGAAGGTCGATGACGGTGCGAAGTCCCTTTTTATCGCGAAGCTTTTCTGCCACCTTGGGCTTGATCTTGCCGAGATGTCCGCTTCGGTAAAGCTTGCCGTAGCAAACGCTCTTGCCGTCCGTCGTGGGAATGCCGCCGAGATCTCGGAAATTCTTGACTTTTCTTGCCATTTCATCCTCCTTCGAAAATTTTCGTACTTTATATTATACCATAAAAATGCCCCGATGTCTATATGATTATTCGTTTTTTAGTTAAACAATTGTTGAATAATATTGACAAAGCTCTTTTATTGTGATAAAATACTTTTTATAACACTACGAGGTCAAGGTTAATGAACAACAAGGAATTTCTCGGCACTGCACCGATAGGAAGGCTGCTTTTTAAGCTTGCCGTACCGACAGTTGCGGCTCAGCTGATCAATATGCTTTATAATATCGTGGACCGTATTTTCATAGGTCACATCCCCGGGGTCGGTGACCTCGCGCTTACGGGTGTCGGAGTTTGTCTGCCGATTATTATGACCGTTTCCGCAGTAGCCTCGCTTGTCGGATCGGGCGGCGCACCGCGCGCTTCGATCGCGATGGGAGAGCGGAGGATGGACTCGGCTGAGAAGATTCTCGGCAATTGCTTCTCGCTTCAGCTATTGGTTTCGTTGATACTGACCACCGCTTTGCTTATATTCAACCGCCCGCTGCTGCTTGCCTTCGGCGCGAGTGAAAATACGATCGAATACGCATGCGATTATATGGGCATCTACGCCCTCGGCACGATTTTCGTTCAGCTTACGCTCGGAATGAACGCATTCGTGACGGCTCAGGGATGCTCAAAGATCTCAATGATATCCGTCGGCATTGGAGCGATATCTAACATCGTGCTTGATGCGCTTTTCATCTACGGATTAAATATGGGAGTCCGCGGTGCCGCACTTGCAACCGTAATAGCGCAGTCGCTTTCAACCGCTTGGGTGCTCTTCTTCCTTTTCTCAAAAAAGGCACTCCTTCGCTTGAAATTCTCCGCTATGAAGCTCGAGGGAAAGGTCATATTCCCCTGCCTTGCGCTCGGACTTGCACCTTTTATGATGCAGGCGAGCGAAAGCGTGATCTCGGTCTGCTTCAATTCATCCCTGCTTGAATACGGAGGCGATATCGCCGTCGGCGCGATGACCATACTTTCGAGCCTGATGCAGTTTGCGATGCTCCCGATGAACGGTATCGCGCAGGGCGCACAGCCCATCCTCAGCTACAATTACGGAGCGAAGAATGCCGACCGTGTCAAAAAGACCTACCGTCTGCTTCTTGTTTCTTGCCTGATCTATTCGGTCTCTCTTTGGAGCCTGATAATGATCTTCCCGCGCCTTTTCCCCTCGATCTTTACGCCCGACGCCGAGCTCATTGATTTCACGGCGGGTGTCGTTCGCATCTATTTTGGCGGACTGATCATCTTCGGCGCGCAGATCGCTTGCCAGATGACCTTCGTTTCGCTCGGCAAGGCGCTTTCATCGGTCACGGTTGCGGTCGTTCGAAAGTTTGTACTCCTTCTGCCGCTGATCTATATCGTGCCGCAGTTTATGGCTGATAAGACTCTCGGTGTTTACACCGCCGAGCCGATCGCGGATATCATCGCGGTTACCTTCACCGTCATCCTTTTTGCGATTCAGTTCAAAAAGGCAATGAAAAAAATATGAAAAAGGAGCCGATTGTCGGCTCCTTTTAAAATTATTAATAAATTTATCCCGAAGTCAATCTTTCGTCAAACTTCGCGGTTGACACCGCCGAGCATCTATGATATAATTAATAGGAAGAAAAATTATCAACAAGGAGGACGGAAAGATAAAACCGCAAAGCAAATTCGCAGTTTTCGGCGAAAAGATCAAGGAATCGGCGATCTCGGTGTTGCCGATAGTTATCATCGTTGCGCTCTTGTGCCTGTTTTTGACACCAATCGAGCCGAGCCTCCTCGTCGCGTTTCTGATAGGAACGCTGATGATCATCGTCGGTATGGGACTTTTCACTCAGGGCGCGGAGACCTCGATGACCGTTATCGGTAACCGTATCGGCGCGTCGCTGACCAAATCCAAAAAGCTCTGGCTGATACTCATCGTCAGCTTTATCCTCGGTCTTGCCGTAACTATTTCTGAGCCCGATCTTCAGGTTCTTGCACAGACCGTGCCCCACATTGACAATATGGTGCTGATCGTCACCGTCGGTATCGGTGTCGGATTCTTTCTTACAATTTGTATGCTCCGAATCTTCCTCGGAATCAAGCTCCGTTGGTTGCTTCTCGGATTTTATATTCTCACTTTCGTCCTCGCGGCACTTGCCGATCCGAATTATCTCTGCATTGCCTTTGATGCGGGCGGAGTTACCACGGGACCGATGACGGTTCCCTTCATTCTCGCTCTCGGCGTCGGTGTTGCGAATATGCGTTCTGACCGCGACGCGGGCTCGGATAGCTTCGGACTTGTCGCGCTTTGCTCGATCGGACCGATCCTTTTCGTCCTCATCCTCGGCTTCCTCTACCCGAATGCCGACGGCGTGACGAGCATTACCACCGTCGATTGGTCGAGCACGACCGAGATCGGTATGGCTTATATTGAGGCGATCCCGCATTATCTGCTTGAAACCGCGATGGCGCTTCTGCCCGTCGTTGCGATATTCCTCATCTTTCAGTTCTTCGTGCTGAAGATGCAGGCGCGCCCCTTCTTCAAGATCTGTTGGGGTATTCTCTTTACATACGTCGGACTCGTCCTCTTTTTGACGGGTGTAAACGTCGGATTTTCCTCGCTCGGCGCGGTGCTCGGTAAGGCTCTCTATGACGGTTGGACGAAGTATCTGCTGATCCCGCTTGCGATGTGCCTCGGTTGGTTCATTATTTCGGCAGAACCCGCGGTCTACGTCCTCCAGAAGCAGATTGAAAGCGTTTCCTCGGGCGCGATTCCGGGTAAGGCGATCAAGTACAGCCTTTCTATCGCAATAGCGATCGCGATGGGAATCGCAATGCTCCGCGTTATAACGGGCATTTCGATCATGTGGTTTGTAGTCCCCGGATACGCAATCGCGCTGATTTTGATGTTTTTCGTTCCCGATATTTACACCGCGATCGCATTCGACTCAGGCGGAGTTGCGTCGGGACCCATGACGGCGACCTTTATGCTGCAGTTTTTGATCGGTGTATGCTCCGCGGCGGGCGGAAATATTCTGACCGATGCCTTCGGTATCGTCGCGACCGTTGCAATGATGCCGCTTATTTCGATACAGATCGTCGGATTTATCTACGGACGCAAGAAGACCGATGCACCCGTGGAAGATATTGCACCCGATGACGAGATCATCGAGCTTTGGGGGTGAATGGAATGAATTTTGTAATTTCCGTTGTCAATCCTAATATGGCGCCGAAGATGAACGCCATTATGCAGACACTCGAGCTTCCCCTCTCGATAGAGCTTATCGGCAGAGGAACTGCAAGAAAGAACGTGCTTGATCTGCTCGGTCTGAGCACGCACGAATATCATATAATTCTGACGGTTGCCGACCGCGACCGCACGGCGCGTTTGATCGAGGAAGCACGAAAAAATCTCTATATCGATGCCCCCGGTCAGGGAATCATCGTCGCAACACCCATCAAAAGTGTAGGAGGAGGCAAGACCTTGGCTAATCTTAATGCAGGCAGACCCACCGAGGGCGCGCCCGAGATAAATTATAATTACGAGATCGTTCTTGCGATCGCGAATGAGGGCTACACCGACACCGTTATGGACGCCGCGCGCGAGGCGGGCGCACGCGGCGGAACAGTCCTTCACGGTAAGGGCACGGGCTCGACCGACGCCGCAAAATTCTTCGGCGTTTCGATCGCGAGCGAAAAGGAAGTCATTATGATAGTTGCAAAATCCTCGGAAAAGGCGGCTATTATGAAGTCCATCATCGATAAAGCCGGCACCCAGACCGACGCGGGCGCAGTAGTAATGTCGCTCCCCGTCAGCGCAGTTGCGGGATTTGGAGTGCTTGATAATAATTGATTAGTTGCTAGTTACTAGTTGCTGGTTGAAGGGAGATTTTCTCGCTTTCCGAGAAAATCGGCTTCTGCTATAATTTAATTTAGTGTTGATAATTATTTATTTAGCTCTATAATTCAACGTTAAAAAAAGAAAAACTCGGATATTACGAGGCTTTGCCTCGATATCCGAGTTTTTGCATTGTACGAAATTATTTTAATCAATTTTCGCCAAAGGCGAAAATTTTCCTTCAACTAGCAACTAGCAACTAGTAACTAGCAACTATCATTAGCACTTTTTCATCAGCCTGATATAAAACTCAACAGTCCTTCCGAGTGCATCAATGCGGATCTTTTCGTTGTTTCCGTGGATCGAGGCGCGTTCTTCGCTTGTGAGATCCATCGCGGAGAAGCGGTAGACGCGGTCGGAGATTCGTCCCCAATGGCGCGAGTCGGAGCATTGAACCATCAGATAGGGCGCAACGATGCAGCCCTTCCAAGTCGATGCAACTGCGGATGCCACTCTGTCGAATCCCTCGCAATCGGTGCGCGAGATGCGGGAGGGGTTCATTCCGTGCATGCAGGTGACTTCAACGTGCTCGTCACCGACGGTCTTCTTGATATATTCAAGTGCAGATTCCATATCGTCGGCGGGGTTGAGTCGGATGTTTGAAACGAGCGACGCCTCGGGCGGGATGACGTTGGTTGCCGACGAGCCCTGCGCCTGAGTGAAGGCGACCGTGGTGCGCATCAGCGCGTTCATCTCGCCGCCGCCCTTCTTGCAGATCATATCGAGGACGGGGAGGAAGAGCTTGATGTTCGAGAAGATGATCTTGTAAACGAATGAGGAGTATCTGCCGAGCGTGTCGAACATTTCGGCGGCGGGCGCGGTCAGCTTGAGCTTGAAGGGGTTTTCGACCATATTGCGGCAAGCGGATGCAAGACGGTCGATCGGCGCGCCGGGCTTGGGGGCAGATGCGTGACCGCCCTGAGATTTCACGGTATATTTGACGTCCATCATACCTTTTTCTGCGATGCCTATCAAACCGCAAGGCACCTTGACGCCGGGGAAGACGTTTTCAACGACCGCGCCGCCCTCGTCGACAACGAGCGCGGGAGTGATGCCCTTTTCCTCAAACCAATCAACGATGCGGACTGCTCCGTTTCCGTTGACCTCTTCGCCGCCCGAAAATGCGAAATAAATATCGTTTTCGGGTACAAATCCTTCGGAAATGAGCTGATTTGCGGCAAAAAGGATGCCCGAGAAGGTGACTTTTGTATCAAGCGTGCCTCGTCCGATGACGAAGCCGTCCTTGATGATGCCCTCAAATGCGGGCGTGTCCCAAAGATCCTCGTTGACGGGAACGACGTCGTAGTGCGCCATCATAACTGCGGGCGCGTCGGCTTCTTTGCCCGCCCAACGGAAGAGAAGTCCGCGGTCGGGAAGCTTTGTGAACTCGCAAGTCTTGAATACGTTCGGGTAGAGAGAGGGAAGGAGGGCAATAAGCTTTTCAAATTCCGCATCGTCCTCAAGAGTGGGATCGCGGTAGGATACCGTCTTACAACGAACGAGCTCTGAAAGGTCAGCGGCAGCCTTTTCTTTGGCCACCCTGACCTCATAATCGTCAAGCTCGGGCTGTGCCTTGGGCTTGAATGCGGCGGCGCGGATGACGAGCACCGCGAGGAAGACAAGAAGTGCCGCGGGGATTAGTGCAAGTGCCCACATATCAGAGTGCTCCCTTCTTGTAGAGGATGCGCGCGACGATAACGGTGAAAATAACTCCGACGGGAACCATAATTCCGACGGTGGAGGCGTTGAGCGCGGGAATGAAGATAAAGAGGATGAGCATAAGAATGATGGGCGCGATCGAGAGCTTGAGGTTCTTCGAAATGAAAACTACCGCAAGACCGCCAAAGAGCGCGGGCAGGATCATATCGAACGCGGGAACGAGAACGGGGGATTCAAGCACGGGCGTCAGCGGAACGATGCAGATAACGCCGATGATGATGATAAGTGTGGTCACGATGCTCGAAACCGCGATGGCGATGGTGGAAATGACCTCGCCCTCCTCATCGGAAGCCTTGACTCCCGCGCGCTCCATAGCGTCTATGGCGCAGGGGAGCTTGAGGTTCGAGATATTGCCCGTGACGAAGGAGAGGTAAGTGCCGCCCGCGCCAAGCATGGGGACGTAGGTGAAGATCTCAACGATACCGACCGCCCAGTACATCGGTGCGGTTGCGAAAATACCCTTGAGAAGCACGCCGAAATCGGGTGCGGTAGAGAATAT
The DNA here is from genome assembly GCA_017387685.1 of Clostridia bacterium. GTDB lineage: Bacteria > Bacillota > Clostridia > Oscillospirales > CAG-272 > CAG-390. Next base: position 43,046 of record JAFOEU010000030.1, on the reverse strand, counting down.
CAGCGAAAGAGCTACGGGGAAGGCAAAGAGCACGCAGGCAACCGCGATGCCCCAGATGCGTCCGTACTTGTGAACGCTTTCCATATATGAAAGGTTAGTGTTTTTCATATCTTTAACCTCCTAAAAGCATTGTGAAGGGAATTGCCGAAGCCATTCCCGCGATAAGGCTCATCGGGAGCGCATAGTCGGTCAGCCAACGGATCTTGCATTTCGTCGCGATAGTACCGCAGATAGCCATAACGACAGCTGAGGTTGCCATTACGCAGACGGGGATAAGTCCCGAGGTGTCGCCCTTTGCGATAAGTCCGACGTCGCAGAAAACGTAGCCGAGAAATGCCGAGATCATACCGAGGAACATTGCGTTATTGAAGATCTCGCCCCACTTTTTGTCCTTCATACCGACCTTTGCAAGTCCGCTCTGAAGCTTTTTGGTGACGAAGGGAACGAGGATGAGTCCCGCGGCAATACCGACGGTCATTACCCACGCGATCGTGATGTAGATCGAGGGATCGGCAACGGTCGTGCCCGCGCTCATATTTGCGGCTTCAAGCGCATTGCCCGCCGCGACGGTTTCGTAAGTGATCGAGCCGATTACCGAGAGGCGAAGCCACGGAAGCGGGATGCCAAGGCTCTTTGAGAGTGCAACGACGCCGATAAGCACCGCAACTGCGGGTGCTATCGTAAAGATCGCGGCGGAAATTACGGTTTTTTTGATGTGCTCGCCGAGTCCGAGCTCCTTGGCGCGCTTGATGGCGCGTGTGAGGAAGAATGCGGACTGCGCCAGAACGATCGCAATGATCGCGCCGACGATGACGAAGAGAAGGGGATGGTTTACGTTAAAAGTCATTCCTTTTTACCTCCGATTTTTGCAAAATATTTGAATGTCACGGGCCAAATCGAGCCCGCCATAATGACCATAAGGAAGTAGCGGAGCATTCTCGCCCAAGTGTTTGCGGGGAGAATAGCTTCAAGCGGTGCGCGCATAAGCTCCTTTACGGCAAGAACGAGCGCAAGACCGCCGACGATTTTGATAATTTGTACCCACCAAACGGCTTTCGTGTCGAATTTCAGCCATTTCAGGTCAACTGTGTAAACAACGAGGAAGCCGAGCATACAGCCGGTCAGCGTGTATGCATTCTTAACCGCCGAGATGTAGTTGTGTACGTTATCAACGTGCATAACCTCCTCGGGGAACTGCCAAAAGCTCATAAAGCAGAGGTAGGCGAGCATAACCCCGGTCAGCGAGAAGAGCAGGTAGTACATCACACGCGGCGATTTTTCCGCCTTATCGAATATCGGCGACAGCGCAAAAATGAGAACGAGCGCGATGACGAGCGAAACGCCGACGTCAGCGGGCGTGTGAACGCCGAGATACATCCTCGAGAGGGGAACGAGCACGCAAAGCGCGATCGATGCGATGCGCAAGGCGCGATTTTTGAATTTCAGAGCAAGACCGCCGAAAAGACCGACCGAGGTCTGTGTGTGACCGCTTGGGAAGGAATAACCGCTTGCCGCCTCGCGCGCCGATTCAACGATCGTGAAGCTCGGATCTTTGACCCACGGGCGCGGAATGCGGAAGGTGATCTTGAGAAACTGATTGATAACTGTGCCGACGAAGCCGACCGAGAGAAGATAATAGCCCTTTTGCTTGTTTACGCACCAGAAAACGATCATTCCGATAGCCATAAACACCGTTTCCTCGCCGCAAAGCGTGACGATCGAAAAGATAAAATCAAGCACGGGGTTTCTGATATCTTCAAGTAAATAAAGGAAAGACATATCAAACCTCCTTTTCTTTTTTATAATTATACCACTCCGTTATTCTTTTTGCAATAACATTTCGGGATTTCAATAATAATTGATATAAGGATTTTTCATTTTTGGTTGAAAAAGCGGGAATAATATGATATAATTGTACACAATAAATAAAAGGCGGTGACAAAATGACAGACGCTAAAACACTCGCTTATATCAATCTCCACGCCATCCTCGGCAGTATTCCATATCTTTGCGAGATTGACGAGCGCGCTAAAGAACTGATTAAAAATGAAAAGGTATCCCTCGGCTTCCGCGTTAAGGGCGGTCCCTCGGGCGCACTTTGCTTTGCGAACGGCAAGGCGTGGTTTGCCGCGGAATGCGATTCCTGCAATATTATTTTGCCCTTTGCCTCGCCCGAAAAATTCAACGGAATGATCGACGGCACAGTTACGCCGATCCCTTCAAAGGGCTTTTTGAAGCTTGGCTTCCTCCTCAAAAAGTTTATGCCGCTGACCGATATCCTTTCCTCCTACCTCCGCGCCGACGAAAAGGCACTCGAGGATCCCGTTTTCTTTGAAAAAAGTACGCTTCTGATGTTCCACCTGATCGCAAACGCGATCGCACAGATAGGCAACGTCGATAAGGTCGGTCAGGCGAGCGCATCCTATATCGTCGACGGCGTGATCAAGCTCGCAATCGGCGACGAGCATAAGCTCTTCATCGAGGCAAAGGATCACACACTCCGCGTTCTGCCCGATGCGACCGAAAAATTCTCGTCATTTATGCGTTTTGAGGATATCAAGCTTGCTCGCGACCTGTTCGACGGCAGAGTCAATGCAGTTGCCGCGGTCGGTGAGGGCAAGGTCCGTATCGGCGGAATGATCTCGCAGGTCGATAACGTCAACCGAATTCTCGACCGCGTTGCACTCTATCTTGCGTGAGGTAAAATTATGAGAAAAACTTATACTTACGATAAAAGCCGCGAGGCGTTCGCCCGCGCAATGAAGGTCATTCCCTCGGGTATCTACGGTCACCTCGGACCTGCCGAGGGCTGTTACACCCCCGTCGAAGCGTTTCCCTTCTACTCCTCAAAGGCGCAGGGCACCTACGTTTGGGACCTTGACGGCAACCGCTTTATCGACTATATGTGCGCCTACGGACCAAACGTGCTCGGATATAACGATCCCGACGTCGATGCCGCGGCGGCAGAGCAGAGAGCACTCGGCGACTGTACCACCCTCCCCTCGACCAAGATGGTGGAGTTCGCGGAATTGCTCGTCGATACCGTCGCAAGTGCCGATTGGGCGTTCTTCGCGAAGAACGGAAACGACGTCACCACCCTTGCAGTTATGACCGCGAGAGCCTACACTCACCGTAAAAAGATCGTATTTTTCAAGGGATACTACCACGGTGTTTCGCCTTGGACACAGAAGATCGACTACGCGGGCGTCATCGAAGAGGACGTAATGCACAATATATACGTGCCTTGGAACGATCTCGACACCTTGCGCAAGGTCTTTAAGGAGAACGAGGGTCAGATCGCGGCTGTCATCTCACAGCCCTATATGCACGGCAATTTTATGGATAACGTAATGCCCGCCCCCGGCTTTTGGCAGGAGGTGCGCAAAATGTGCACCGAAAACGGCACGGTTCTCGTCGTTGACGACGTCCGCGCGGGATTCCGCCTTGATATCGCGGGCTCGGACCATTATTTCGGCTTCGAAGCAGACCTTATCTGCTTCTGCAAGGCACTTGCAAACGGATATAACGTCTCCGCGCTCTGCGGTAAGGAGTTCCTTAAGAACACGGTTTCGGGAATGTCCTACACGGGCAGCTATTGGCTCTCCGCCGTGCCCTTTGCCGCGGGAATTGCCTGCATCAATAAGATGAAGCGGCTCGATATGCCGCGTACACTCATCGAAAAGGGCGAAAAGCTCAAGTCGGGGCTCATCGCCGCCGCCGAGCAGAGCGGCTTCGACCTCCGCGTCACGGGTGCACCCTCGCTCTTCTACCTCCGCATAGCTGACGATCCCACGCTGATGCTCCATCAGGAGTGGATCGCCGAGTGCGTAAAGCGCGGAGTCTTCTTCACCAATCACCATAACCACTTCATCAACGCCGCACTAACCGACGCAGACATCGCCGAGACCGTCGATATCGCCGAGGAAGCCTTCGCGGTTGTGAAAAAGAGACATTAAAAAACACCCGCCTCGTTTTAATCGGGGCGGGTATATCTTTATTTTCTCATCGCTCTGATAGCATTCAGCACCGCGAGTACCATCACTCCGACGTCGGCGAAGATGCCGAGCCACATATCGGCAAAGCCCATCGCGACGAGGGCGAGACAGCCGAACTTGACGGCAAGTGAGAATATTATGTTTTGTTTTACGATCGAAATGCATTTGCGCGCGATAGCGATCGCTTTTGCGACGTCGCGCGGATCGTCCTTCATCAGAACCACGTCCGACGCCTCGATCGCGGCATCCGATCCCATCGCGCCCATCGCGATTCCGACGTCAGCGCGCGCAAGGACGGGCGCATCGTTGATGCCGTCGCCGACGAAGGCAACGCGCGACTTATCCGAGAGAAGTGCTTCGACCTCGGTGAGCTTATCCGCAGGCAGGAGCGATGCGCGGTATTCGTCTATCCCGAGCTTTTTCGCGACCTCAGCCGCGACTGCCTCGCCGTCGCCCGTCAGCATTACGCATTTTTCGATGCCGATCCGCTTGAGCTCCTCAATTGCCTTGCGCGATTCTTCCTTGACGGCATCTGCGACGAGGATGATCCCCGAAAACTTGCCGTCAATCGAAACGTATACCGCCGTCGATGCGCCCGAATATTCGGGTGCGTTTGGGGCCGTCGCGCGTCTGCCGACCGTTACGGCAACGCCGTCAATCTTGCAGTTGACTCCGAGACCTCCGATCTCGCGTATCTCGCTGACTCGTGAAAGGTCGATCGTGCCGTCGAAAGCGGCGACGATGCTTTTCGCAATCGGATGCGTGGACGAGCCCTCCGCGTGCGCGGCGATCTCGAGCAGTTTTTCTTTTTCGATCTTATTTTCGATAATATCGGTCACTTCAAAAGCCCCGCGCGTGAGCGTGCCCGTCTTGTCGAGAGCAACGGTCTTGACCTCGGCGAGTGCTTCAAGGTAATTTGATCCCTTGACGAGGATTCCCTCGCGGCTCGCGCCGCCGATGCCGGCAAAAAAGGTCAGCGGAATGCTGATAACGAGCGCGCAAGGACAGCTTATAACAAGGAAGGTCAGCGCGCGGTAGAGCCACGAGTGCCACTCGCCGAGACCGCAAAGGGGCGGGATAACGGCGAGCGCGAGTGCCGCGCCGCAAACGGCGGGAGTGTAGATGCGTGCGAATTTCGATATGAATTTTTCCGATCTCGATTTGCGCGAGCTTGCGCTTTCAACGAGCTCGAGGATGCGAGAAACGGTCGATTCACCGAAATCCCGTTCGGTGCGGATGCGTAAAAGTCCCGTAAGGTTGATGCAACCGCTGACCACGCCGTCGCCCGCTCGGATGTCACGCGGTACTCCCTCGCCCGTCAACGCGGAGGTGTCGATCGAGCCCTCGCCCTCGATTATCACGCCGTCGATCGGTATGCGATCACCGGGGCGGACAACGATCACCTCGCCCACCGCAACCTCCGAGGGATCGACCTCAACGAGCTCGCCGCGCTCGACACGCGCGAAATCGGGACGGATATCCATAAGCGCGGCAATATTTTTGCGGCTCTTGCCGACCGCTATCGATTGGAAAAGCTCGCCCGTCTGGTAAAAGAGCATAACGGCGACCGCCTCGTTATAGTCTCCGCTTTTCGTGTAAACGGCGAGCGCGAACGCGCCGACGGTAGCTATCGCCATAAGGAAATTTTCATCTAAAAATTGGCGGTTGTAAATTCCGCAAAGGGCTTCCCATAGGATATCGTAGCCGATCAGCAGGTAAACGGCAGTGAAAAGCACGAGGCGCAAAACGCCCTCGATTGGCAGAAGATTGAGCAGGACGGTTGCCGTCGCGGACGAAATTATCCGCGCGAGCATTATTTTATGCCGCTTTTTCATTCCTCGATGGCAAAATGACGCTCGACCTTGCGGCAGGTCTTTAGGATGTCCTTGAGTACACGCTTTTCATCCGCGCCGTCAGCGAAAACGACGGTCATTTTCTGTGTCATAAAGTTGATGGCAAGGTCGATAACGCCCTCGACCTTCTTTGCCGCATTCTCTGCCTTCGCGGCGCAATGCGCACAGTCAACTTCGATTTTATAAATTTTCTTCATTATGTATGCTCCTTTGAATTTTTTACAATTAAACACTTGTTTAATCGTCCTGAAAGTATTATACTGTTTATATAACGAAAAATCAACTCTTTTCGAACGAAAGCGACCGAAAAGGCGCGTTTTGCTACCAAAAAGGAGAGTCAAATGTCGACACATAACCATACCGAAATCGCAAATTTCGACTCAGCCGCCGAGTTCTTCAAGATGCTCGGCGACGGTACTCGGATAAAAATATTCTGGATACTTTGCCACGGCGAGGAATGCGGCTCGCATCTTGCCGAGCGGCTCGGCATCACCGCTCCCGCGGCGGCACATCATCTCAGCCTTCTGCGCGAATGCGGGCTGATCGTTCCTCGGCGCGAGGGCAGAGAGGTATATTACCGCCTTGCCGACAACGAGATGGGGCGCGCGATGCACACGGCGGTCGAGAGCGTGACCGAGATCGCCTGTCCCGAGCAGAGCGGCGGCGCGACGGTTGCCGAAACCGTGCGGCGGGCACACGATTATCTGCTCGAGCATATTTCGGAGCGTGTGACTATCGAGGAGCTCTCGCGGAAATTCCACGTCAATCCGACAACGCTGAAAAAGGCTTTCAAGGACGAATACGGCTCCTCGATCGCGGCGCACACGAGGGAACACCGAATGGAGCGCGCCGAGATCCTTCTGCGCGAGGGAAATATGAGCGTCAGCGACGCTGCCCGCGCCGTCGGATTTGACAGCGCAAGCCGTTTCACCTCGGCTTTCAAGGAAAAATACGGCGTATCGCCGAGCGAATACAGGAGGCAAAAATGAAAAAATTACTGATAAGCGGGTTCGATCCCTTCGGCGGCGAGGCAATAAATCCTTCATACGAGGCGGTCAAGCTTCTCCCAAACGTAATCGGCGAATACGAGCTTACAAAGATCGAGCTCCCCACAGTTTTCGGACGCGCGGCAGAGATTATGATCGAAAAGATCGAAGAGATACGCCCCGATGCCGTCATTTGTGTCGGTCAGGCGGGCGGACGGCGCGGAATCACGCCCGAGGTGATCGGGATCAATCTGCGCGAGGCTTCGATCGCGGACAACGCGGGCAATATGCCGAAAAACGAAAAGATACGCGCGGGCGCGCCCGACGGGATTTTCTCGACGCTCCCCGTCCGCGAGATGGTCGAAGCGATCAAGGCGGAAGGTCTGCCCGCATCGCTCTCATTCAGTGCGGGAGCATTCGTCTGCAACGATCTGCTCTTTTCGCTTTTGTATGAGTTCAAGGATACCGATATCAAGATCGGATTCATCCACGTGCCCTTCCTCCCCGAGCAAGCGAAGGCGGGCGTGCCGAGTATGGAGCTTTCCGAGATCGCACGAGGATTGCGCGTAGCGATAGAGTGCTTATAAATTCAAAAGTGCGGCGAATATCGGTAATGCTCCGATATTCGCCGCGCGGTTTAATTCAATTTATGCCGGGGATTGCTTTAAGCTCGCCGGTTTTGATGTTGAGGGCATAGTCGCCGCCGGGCATTACGCTGCTCGTTTTGGGAATGCTTCCGATAACGTAGTCCCCCACGATGCAGAAAGGAAGAAAGTCCGCAACTTCATATTCGGTAGCGAGCTCGGAATTCTCGCCTCGAAGATCGGTAAAATATATCTTTCCGTCCCCTTCGAGGACATATGCGAACTTATCTGCGCCGGGCACGTAACGCTTCACCGGTCCGCCGAAATCCATTGCGAACATCGTATCGGTCGTAATATCATACACGCGCATATTATAGCCGTTCTTCTCGTAGTTTTCTTCTATAATCGGCTCGTAAGCATAGATTCCGCTCATGATCAGAAGATCGAAATTGAGGACTTCCTCTTTTTTGAGATTTCCGCCCGAATGATCGGTTGACCAGACCACGGAGGGATCGCGAAGTGAGTTGCGCTTTTCGCTAAAGAACAGGCGCTTGTTCGACATACCGATCATACTCATATCCTCGGGCTCGTCGCAAAGGTACTCGGTCGTGGCGGTCTCGGGGTCGTATACAGAGACGTAATCGCGACTCGTTCCGGCGGCGGTGTCTGCGTCGCGGAAATTGATATACGCCTTTCCGTCCATAGGGAAGGTGACACTGGGGTAAGTGATGATATTCCCGTTTTCGACGTCCTCGGAGATGACTCTCGCCTCGCCCGTTTTCATATTATACATCCGCACCTCGGTGTTATGCTTGCCGTCACCGTCGATCTGATACAGACACCAGTCGCCGATGATTTCGATGTATCGGATATACCAGCCGATCGGCATAACTACGGGACATACTGTACCGGAATGCCTGCAATTCGGGTCAATACAGATACTCTTCGTCGTACCCGCGGTGGGATCGTATACCGCCAGCGTCTCGACGCCCGACTCCAAAATATCAGTCACGTGTATCCATTTACCCTCGTATTCTGCACCGCTGCCACCGGAACCGCCGTAGAACAGCCAACCGTTTGTGAAATATTCCTCGGGAGTTGCATCAATCACGGGTGGTTCGGTTTCGTTAGTATCGAGAATATTCGATTCGGTCGTTTCATCGATTCCGCCAGGATTTAACATATTCGGGATGTAATTGACGAGCCTGATCGCAAGCGGTACTGCCGCGCCGAGGAGCAAAAGGCACGCGGCAAGCAAGGCGAGCTGACGGAACGCCTTCTTCTTGCTCGGCTTTTCTGCGGGCGCGCCTACGGGACGCTCCTTGATCTTTTCCGCGGCGCGGTCGATGAGCTTGTCATCAATAAACTCCATCGCGCCGAGAAGTCTTTTGTTCTGATCCTTTTTCATATTATTATACCCTCCTTTTTTAGTTTTTCGGCAAGTTTGCGGCGAGTGCGGTGCAGGATCGTTTTGACCTTGCCGACCGTGAATCCCATATCCACGGCTACACATTCCACCCGTTCGCCGAAATAGTAACGCAAAATAAACACGTCGGATTCGTGCGCGGGGATGGTTTCGAGAAATTCGTTGATGATCTTGCCCGCGCGTGCCGCTTCAAACTGATCGCAGAGGTTGCAGGTGTCGGGGATCGCCTCGATGAATTCCGCACCAAGCTCGGCAAAGCTTGAGGTGCGCTTCCAAACGTTCTCCGACCGCGTTTTCTTGTGAGCCAAATTGCGCACGATCTTTGCAATATAAGCCTTCAGGTTCAGCGGTTTTTCGGGAGGAATATTGTTCCATAGTGCCAGAAGCATATCGTTGAGACATTCCTCGCGGTCCTCGCGCATCGAAAGGATATTTGACGTGACCGTGTGGCAGAACGCGCCGTACTTTTCTTCTGCCGCCCGAAGCGCGCTTTCGTCGCGTTTTTCAAGCAGTTCGATTATCTTCTCATCTTTCATTGCTTTTCCTCCTTTTTGAATTTCTAAAGGATCCTTTCACCTATCAAGTACCAAATATGCCGGATTTGGTTTCAGCATTTTTCGAAAATATTTTTATTTTGTAGACTTGCACAAAAGAGGAACTTGCAATTTATGCAATTTGGGCTAACAAAGGGGACCGTAGATCGATCCCCTTGTCTTTACTTGTATTTATGGATATGCTTTTTTATAGCCTCAAAAGAGTCCGTACTTATAACGTGCTCGATCTTGCAGGCATCGACGGCGGCGGTCTCGCGGTCAACGCCGAGTGAAACGAGCATTTCGGTCAGTATTGTGTGACGCTCGTAAAGATTATTTGCCGTCTCTATGCCCTTTTCGGTCAGAGTGATGAAGCCCGACTTGTCGACCGTTATATATTCCCCCGCCTTGAGGATACCGATAGCGCGGCTGACGCTCGGCTTTGAGTAGCCCATACTCTCGGCGACGTCGATCGAGCGCACAGATGTCGAGTGCCTTGTCAGCACGTATATTGTTTCAAGATACATTTCGCCCGATTCGGCAAGTCCCATTTTGATCACTCCTTTTTGGTTGGTATTATAATGATAGCATATTTTAAGGGAAAAAGCAAGGGATTTGAGAAAATTAAATTACCGTAACGGACAAATGCTCAAATTCGCAATCTTTTTTATTATTACCTATTGACAAACGCTCAAAAGTGTGGTACAATGTAAAAAATGTTTGATAGAGGCGCACCTTGTAAAGAATACCGCGGGAAAACGACTGCCAAAGTCACGCGGGAAAGGTACGGGTGCCGAAGTCGGTGCAGTGGCGCGCACTTGGCTGGCAGTTCGGAGAATATCCGCCCTGCTGTCGCTTAAGCGGAGAGCTATCCAATACCCACCTCCCGAATGCCCGGGATATCGGTAGCCTCTCTGCGGCTGCCTTTTTTCATGCGTAATAAATTTATGAGGTATATATAAAATGAAGAAAACTGTATTCACCGGCGCGGCTACCGCCCTCGTTACTCCCCTTACCGAATCCGGCATCGACTTTGAAAATTTCGGTAAGCTTATTGATTTCCAGATAGAAAACGGCATTGACGCGCTTGTCGCGGTCGGCACGACAGGAGAGGGCTCCACCCTCGATGACGCCGAGCACAAGGCGGCTATCAAGTATTGCGTTGAGCGCGTTGCGGGCAGAGTTCCCGTCATCGCGGGCACGGGCTCGAACGATATCGCTTACGCGATCGAGCTGACCAAGTATTCCGCCGCTGTCGGCGCGGATGCTATGCTCCTCGTCACCCCCTACTACAACAAGGCGACTCAGGCGGGTATGGAGCTCTCCTTCCTCAAGATCGCGGAGGCATCCGACAAGCCTTGCATCCTCTATAACGTCCCCTCGCGCACGGGCTGTAATCTGCTCCCCGCGACTGCGGCAAAGCTCGCAGAGCACGAAAACATCGTTGCGATCAAGGAAGCTTGCGGAAATATCTCGCAGATCGCGGAGCTTGCCTCCCTCGTTGGCGACAAGATGGACATCTACTCGGGCAACGACGATCAGATCGTTCCCGTTATGTCGCTCGGCGGCAAGGGCGTAATTTCGGTTCTCTCCAACATTCTCCCCGCTGAAACCTCGGCTATGTGCAAGAAGTTCCTCGCGGGCGACGTTGCGGGCGCGCGCGAAATGCAGCTCCACTACATACCCCTCATCAATGCCCTCTTCTCGGAGGTCAACCCGATCCCCGCAAAGGCGGCTTGCGCGGCAATGGGATTCGGCGAGAACTATCTCCGTCTGCCCCTCACTCCCATGAGCGAGGACAAGGCAAAGGTTCTCTACGATCTTATGAGAGCCGAAAATCTTATCTAAAGGTAATTTGAAATGAAAATACTGATAAACGGAATCTGCGGACATATGGGCAGAGAAGTCCTCGCGCTCTGCGAGGCGGGATATCGCGGTGCGGAGTGCATCGGCGGTGTCGATGCTTTCGCCAAGGGCGGCGAGACCTATATAGTTTACAAGGACTTTTCCGACGTACCCGAGGCGGCGGTTGATTGCATCGTCGATTTCTCGCATCACACCGTAACTCCCGCGCTTCTTGATTTTGCGATCGCGAGAAATATTCCCACCGTGCTCTGCACCACGGGTCATACGCCCGAGGAAAAGGCAAAGATCGCGCTCGCGGCTGAAAAGATCCCGCTTTTCTTCTCGGCGAATATGTCCCTCGGCGTTGCGCTCCTCGTTGAGCTTGCAAAGCAAGCGGCGGCGGCTTTCCCCGAGGCGGAGATCGAAATCATTGAAAAGCACCACGACCGCAAGGTCGATGCTCCGAGCGGAACGGCACTTATGCTTGCCGATGCTCTCTGCGACGTTCGTCCCGAGGCGACGCTCAACTGCGGCAGAAGCGGTCAGGGCAAGAGAACACGCGAGGAGATCGGCATCCACGCCATCAGAATGGGCAACATTGTCGGCGAGCACGAGGTTATGATCGGCACGCCCAATCAGACCATCACCCTCAAGCACGAGGCACACTCCCGTGCGCTTTTCGCCGAGGGCGCACTCGCCGCGGCGGCATTCCTCGTTAATTGCGAGGCGGGAATGTACGATATGAAGTCGCTCGTCAGCGGCGCAAAAACTCCCCAAAAGGTATAAAAAGATGAAAATTGGAATTTACGGATACGGCAACCTCGGCAGAGGCGTCGAGGCTGCTATGAAATACCACACCGACTGCGAGCTCGTCGCGGTCTTCACCCGCCGCGATCCTGCGGCTGTCAAAACTGCGGGCACGCCCGTTTATTCGGCAGAGTCGATCCTTGATTTCAAGGATAAGATCGACGTCCTCATCCTCTGCGGCGGCAGTGCGACCGATCTGCCCCGAATGACGCACACTCTCGCCGAGCACTTCAACGTCATCGACAGCTACGACACCCACGCTACCATTCCCGCCCATTTCGCCCGCGTTGACGAGGCGGCAGCGAAGAGCGGTCATATCGCAATGATCTCGGGCGGATGGGATCCCGGTCTTTTCTCGATCGCAAGGCTTTATGCTTCGTCTGTTCTCCCCGAGGGCAAGGATTACACTTTTTGGGGCAGAGGCGTAAGTCAGGGACATTCCGATGCCATTCGCCGCATCGAGGGTGTGCTTGACGCAAGACAGTACACCGTCCCCGTCCCCGAGGCACTCGATGCCGTTCGTTCGGGCTCGATGCCCGAGCTGACTACAAGACAGAAGCACACACGCGAGTGCTACGTTGTGGCAGAGGAGGGCGCAGATCTCGCGAGAATCGAATCCGAGATCAAGAATATGCCCAACTATTTCGCCGATTACGATACCACAGTTAACTTTATCACCCTCGATGAGCTTCGTGCGAACCACTCCGCGCTTCCTCACGGCGGCTCGGTCATCAGAAGCGGCAAGACGGGACTTTCGGGCGAGCATAACCACACCGTTGAGTTTTCGCTCGCGCTTGATTCGAATCCCGAGTTTACCTCAAGCGTTCTCGTCGCTTGCGCGCGTGCCATCGACCGTATGTACCGCCGCGGCATGACGGGATGCAAGACCATCTTCGACATCGCGCCCGCAGACCTCTCGCCCCTTTCGCCCGAGGAGCTTCGTGCGCATATGCTTTGATAGGCATTTTATACAAATTTCAACACTCGTTTTTGTTCAAAAGAGAGAAACGCTCAAGGATGTGAAACCTTGAGCGTTTTTTTCGGTCATATATATAGACACACGAGTGTTTTATTGGTATAATTATTATGAAGTAATATCGACGGAGGACAAGCCTATGACACGAAAACCAAATACGGGCAGGACGATAACGCTTCCTGCTTTCGATGAAAATACAAGAAAAAAAGCATTGATATGCATCGGCATTATCTCGGTCATTCTGATATTCTCGCTCCTTTGGGCGCCCTTTTACCGAACATCCGCCGTTGGGTTCGACGTATCGATCACCGAGGGCAGAGTTCGTGCGTTTGATATTTTCAACAAAAGAGTGCCGAGCATTAGCAGCTCCATTCCTGTGGGAGACCTCTTTACGGTCGAGGCGATCGTGCTCTTTATATCTATAATAATCTTCGGCGCGGTTGCAGCGTACTTCCTTTTCGCCGCAGCACGCAAATATTCCGCAGAGGACGGCAAATTCGTCGGAGCCATTCAAAATCTCATTATTTTTGCCGATTTCACAACCGCCGCTTTTCTCGTTGCAAGCATAGTCGCGTCCGCGATCCGCAACGCGGCATCGACCACCACTCACTATAAGCCCTCGGGCGGAATTGCCTTTTGGGTATGCGCCGTTATGACGGTCATCTTTGCCGTTCTGACAAGAAACACGCTCTCCGCAGAAAAGGTCAAAAAGCCCAAAAACATCGCTCGCGGAGCACGATTTGAGCTTTTCATTTACTCCGCCGCACTTTCCGCGATCGCTATTCTCTGCGCACTCGGAGATATTCTTTGGGTAAAGTTCGACATCGAGATCGCCGAGATCTATTTCAACGGACTTGACGCTCTGCGCGGTGTCACCGAGGTTACGGGCGGTATGCAGATACTCACCTTCTTCGTCCTCGCCTTCGTTGCGGCAAACTTTGCGCTCTTTCTGCTTGCGCTGACCTCGTGGATAGGTCGCTCAAAGCTTTATTATCAGATCTCGCTCGCTCAGATCGTCACGGGCGGCGTGACCACCTTTGTAGTCGGTCTTTTCGGAAAGTATTTCGCCATCGCGGAGCAGATCAACAAGGACGTGCTCGACTCCTGGATATCCTTCCAGCTTGAAGCGCACGGCTTCGGCGGTCTTGTCGATCCCGAGTCGATCGGTCTCAATTACGATATTCAAAGCCCCTCGCATTGGTTTTTCGTCGGCGCACTCGTGCTCATCTGCCTTATTCTGATCCGCAAGCCCTATTCGAGAGGAACAAAGGGCGAGCTTATCATCGCGGGCGCACAAACGGTAGGCACTCTCGATTCCTCCTTCGCTGAAGAGCTTCCCGAGGAAAATGAAACTCCCGCCGCGCCCGGCGACCACGATCCTTGCCCCGCCTTCACCGTGATCGACCGAGGTTACGAAACTCTCAAGGAAGAGCTCGAGGTGGATTCCGCGTCGGAGTTTGAAAATCCCACACTCCCCGAGCTTGTCAATTTCGTGGTAACCTACGCGCGCGACTCGCGCCTCCACCTCTACTACACCCCCGAGGACATCGCGACCTTCATCGCGGGACTCGGAACGACGCGTCTGACCATCCTTCAGGGTATGAGCGGTACGGGTAAAACGAGCCTTCCGAAGATTTTTGCCGAGGCGATCTTTGGTGGATGCGACCTTGTCGAGGTTGAGTCGGCTTGGCGCGATAAAAACGAGCTGCTCGGCTATTACAACGAATTCAGCCGTGTTTACACGCCCAAAAAGTTCACGCAGGCACTCTACCGCGCCCGTCTTTTCCCCGAACGCCCCACGTTTATCGTTCTTGACGAGATGAACCTCTCGCGAATCGAGTATTATTTCTCGGATTTTCTTTCCTTGATGGAAAATGAAGAGGGCAAACGCTCGATCAGATTGCTCGGAACGCCCCTTTACCGCAAGCACGGCGGCGTGCGTTATCGTTATCTCGGTCTTTCCGAGGGACTTTCGATCAAGATTCCCGAAAACGTGTGGTTCGTCGGCACGGCAAACCGCGACGAAAGCACGTTTGAGATCAGCGACAAGGTCTATGACCGCGCACATACAATGAATTTCAACCGCCGCGCGCCGAAGATTCGTTCGACCTCCGAGCCGATACCGCAGAGATTTGTCTCCGCGCAGACTCTGCTTGACCTTTTCCGCGAGGCAAAGCGCGCCGTTTACTTCGATATCGAGTCCTCGCCCGTCATCGCGCAGGTCGAGGCTCTGCTCGCGCCCTATAATATTTCCTTCGGCAACCGAATCGCAAATCAGATCGAGGATTTCGTCCGTATCTACGCCGCTTGCTTCGGCGGCGGTGAGCGAGCGATCGCGGACGGTCTTGAGCGCATTCTGCTCTCCAAGATCGTTGCAAAGCTTGAGTTCAAGAGCGTTGACGATAAGGAAGCACTTGCCGGAGAGTTTGAACGCCTCGGATTGCTCCGTTGCCGCGACTTCGTTCTGAGCCTCAACGAGGACTGATAAATGAGCGACCTCTGTTACCGTAAATTATTCCTTCCCGCGCCGATCTCCTACACGGATTTCGACGCGCTGACGCAGACCGATCTCAATCTTTTTGCCTTGCGCGAGGATATCGACCTAGCGGGTCTTGAAGCGATACTCGATCGGATCGTCTCCGCGCTCCCCGCTCTGCGGCATATTTTCGCCTCGCCGATCATACGCTTGCGCGACACGGGCGAAATTTTGCCCGTCGAGGCGGTGCGCGTGGTCAATAACAAGACTCTGGCGCACATTTCGGTGCACAGCGAGCTGTGGGAGAATGTCCGTGACGGTCAGCTGATCCCGCGCAAGCTGATGTCGATCAGGCAGGAGGACGATTACGCGCTCTACGAAAACATAGTGTTCGCGCGGACGGTCGATGCGATACTGCGCTTGACTGAATCCAACCTTGCCGTTCTGCGCGATATGCTCTACGCAAACCGCGAAATGAGCTTCAATCTGCTCGAGCGCGAGAATCATCCGTCATATTTTCTCGCCCTCGGAAAGCTCCACACAGGTTATCTGCGCGATTACGATAAATATCTGCTCCCGATCGAGCGTTGCTTCGACAAGCTCGTCGTGATCGAGCGCACGCTGACCTTGCGCCTCTCGATGCCCGTATATAAAAAGTGCAAAAGGAGCAAAACGAAGCTCTCGCTCAAGCGCACGAATATTTTCCGCTCGCAAAAGGACTACCGCAAGCTCTATTCGCTCGCGAAATACCTCTCGGATATCGGCGCGGTCGATCTTTCCGATGCGGCGGGAGTGGAGGCGGACGAATATTTCCACTTCTGCGCGATGCTCTGCGTCTTTGCGGCGGGACATTTTAACTTTAAATTCGACAGATATCGAACAATGGATTTCAGGGACATCAATACATCCGCACGCTTCGGCGATTGGATACTTACTATCAAAGCCGAGGGCGGCGGTATCCTGCTTGCTGTCAAGAAGGAATTTGAATATAAAATATTCCTATCTCCTATGCGCGAGAGTAAATATGATGCCCACGAGGTCATAACCGTCACGCCCGACGGCGTAGAATCGCTCCGCCTCAGCCTCTACGATATCGATTCGTTCCGCCGAATTCAGCAGATGCTGCTCCGCGCGATGGTGTATGCCGATGACGAACATAAAATCTGCCCATTTTGCGGTAAAGCTATGACTCAAACCGATGAGTCATACGAATGCGGCGCGTGTCGAACCGTCATCCGCGCGCACGTTTGCCCCGAAACGGGCACGGGCTATTACTCCACCTCCATCAAGAATTTCACCCGAAAGTCGCACGGCGGTGAGAGGCTTTACTATTACAGAAATATAACGCCGATATCGGACGAGGGCGCATTCCTCTGCCCGACGTGCGGAAAGGAACATTGAAATGAAAATTACCGAAATCAAAAAAGAGACGCTTATGGCGCTCTCTCCCCGTGAAAAATATGAATTTGTCTGCGGCGGTATCGTCGACGATGGCAAAAGCGCGCCCGTCGCACTCCTGCTCGGCGGCAATCCGAATAATGCCCGCAACCGCGCCCTCGCGGCGGCAGAGCTTTACCGCGCGGGCAGAGTGCCCTACATCATCCCCAGCGGCGGCGTTAAGTGGGATATCGACGGCGAGCAGATCAGCGAGTCGCATTTTATGAAGCGCATACTGATGGAAAAGGGAGTGCCCGAGGAGGCGATCATCCTTGAAAATCAGGCGACCACGACGATTGAAAATATGATCTTCGGAACTCTGCAGATAGTCCGCAAGCTGAAGATGAAGACGGTCGATCACGTCATCATCGTCACCTCCGAGGCGCATATGAAGCGCAGCCTCACCCTCGCAAAAGCCTTTATGCCGAGAAAGCTCACCTTCTCGGGCTACCCGGCATTCCACAACGCCCCGACCGACGAATGGTTCGCGCAGGAAGCCAACATCAAAGCCCTCGACACCGAGATCAGACTGCTTAAGGATATGGCAGACACGGGAGTTATCGAGGATTTTGAGATTTAATAAAAATGAAGATTTTCGCTTCGGCGAAAATCTTCATTTTTTATTTAGTTGATCTCTTGTTTTTCATATAGACCGGCAAATAGAATAGCCCCGGCAGTATCGCGTAAAGCAAGTAAGCCAGCACCGTAGTCACGCCGTCGGGTAGTCCGCCGAAAAGCGCGGGGAGGAAGAAGGAGTTGCATTTGAAGAACATATAGTCCGAGCCGATCGGAGAGAAATTGATTATATTCGCGGGGATCGACATGATCAGCATCGGAAGTGCGGGTAGGATCAACTCCCAAGGCTTTTTGATGCCGTCGTATCGGTGATAACCCGAAATGAGCATCACAAGCATCGAAAAGAGCATCGTCCCGTGGAAGGAAAGCGTGTGGAACCCCATAAATGAGATGCAGGAATAGTTCGAGAGGACGTTTGCGGGATAGACGAAATTGATCGCCGCGCCGAGCAGTCCCATCGTGAAAAGGTATCCGCAAGCGGCGAGCCTTACCCTACGGTTCTTTGAAAAGCAAAATGGGAGGGAATACAGGTACACACTGCAAGGGTAAAGCGGCAGAACTCCGCCGACCTCGAAATGTACCTTCGCTCCGCAAAATGTTTCGTAAAGCGTTTTGACGATCTCGAAGATCACGAAAAACACCCAGAGCGTCAAAAGCAGACGCCTTTGTGCGCTTTCCGATTTCTTTGCAACACGGAAAGCCGAATGAATGATGACCGCCAAAAGGCAGGCGGAAAATATCAGATGAAGCGGTGAAAAGAGCCGCCCCGGCAGATCGAGAGTAGTAAGGAAGTCCTTGTGGGTGAAGAAATTATCAAAAAGCTTAAACATAAAACCACTTCCTTTGAGTCAGATCAAGCTTACTTGATCACCTTGGATGCGATTCGGAAGAATTCATCGTAGACCTTCGGGTTGGACGCGAGCACGCAAGAGGGCGCGGAGAAATCAATGTCCTTCCCCTTTTCGTTGGTTATAATACCGCCCGCCTCCTTGATAAGCAGGTTGCCTGCGGCGATATCCCAGGGTGAAAGCACTATCTCAAAGAAGATATCATTTCTTCCTGCGGCGAGATATGCCAGGTCGAGCGCCGCCGCACCGGGACGGCGAACGTCGCTGCAAGCGCAGTAAAGCTCGTAGCAAAGCTCAAAGGTAGCCTTGCCGAGGGTGTCCTTATAGTAGGGGCAGGTTCCGAATGCGACGATCGAGTGCGCCATATCTCTGTCCGAAACCTTCATCGGCTTGCCGTTGAGGAATGCTCCGCCGCCCTTGACAGCCGAGAACATCTCGTCCTGATAGGGATCGTAAACGGCGGCAAGCTTGATGTCACCCTTTGAGAACATTGCTACCGAAATGCAGGAATGCTTGTAATCGTGGACAAAATTCGAGGTTCCGTCGATCGGATCGATGACGAAGCAGTAGTCGCGCATCAGGTCCTCGGCGTTATTTTCCTTTTCCTCGGCGAAGAAAAAGGCATCGGGAATGAGCTTTGTGATCTCGGTCATAAGAAAGTTCTGAACGGCAACGTCATAAACGGTCACCATATTCGCCGCGTCGCCGCCCTTCTCGTTTACAGCGTCCTCGATATCGAGCGCGCCCGTCATAATTTTTCCCGCCTCGCGGATGAGGGGGAGGAGGAGTGTTTCGATGTTTTTCATTTTGGTTTCCTTTTTATAATTCAGCTTTTTTGAGGGCAGAGGGCAGAGGTAAGAGGGCAGAGGTATGGAAGCTTTTCGCGAGCGAAAAGCAATTTTATTAAATAATTTCCGAACGAAGTGAGGAAATTTTCCTTAACTCTGCACTCTGCACTCTTAACTCTGCACTTATTTCTTGGGTTGGTATCTCAGCTCGTTGACCGAATATACCGTGACAAACGCGGTGGGGTCGGTCTTTTTGACGAAGTCCATCAGCTTGCGGTATTCGTTGTTGTCAACGATCGTCAAAATCTCGCGGCGGGTGACTCCGTCGTATGCGCCGATGACGTCGTAGAGCGATGCGCCGCTGTGAAGATCGTGAAGTATGTAGTCGAGGATCTCCTGCATATGCTCCTTCGAAAGGATGCAAACGCGGCGCTTGATATTGAGTCCGAAAATGAACTTATCAACGACAATTCCGCTGAGGTATGTACCGAGGATACTGAGCACAACGGTTTTTGAGTCGTAGGCAAAGACGGTTGTCAGCGCAACGGTAAGTCCCGAGATCGAGATCGCCGTGCCGAGCTCCATTTTGAGATATTTATGCATTATCTTCGCAACGATGTCAAGTCCGCCCGAGGAGGCGTTGTGCGAAAACAGCAGAGCCATTGCCATGCCGACGATCAAAAGATAGCAGACCATATCGAGCATGGGATCATCCGTCAGCGATTTAAAATCCGGGAAAAACGTCTCAAAAATACCAAGCGAAATGGGCACGAGGATGGTGGTGTAGACCGTTTTAGCACCGAATTCGGGTCCGATCAGGATGAATCCGAGTATCAGAAAGATGATATTTAGCGAGAGCGAAATGACCGACACGGGCAGGGGGATGAAGTTCGAGAGCACCATCGCAAGCGCCGAGCCGCTTCCGATCGCAACGTGGCTCGGGAGCATAAAGAAATATATCGCCGCCGCGGCAACGACAGCAGCAAAGGTTATAACGGCATAGTCCTTGATTATCTTTTTTACCATAGCAAAGTCCTTGAAATTTATTTCCTATATATTATATCACATTTTTTGAAAAAGTCCATACCTTTGGCAAAAAAATACAGAGAACCTTGCGTGGTTCTCTGCATTCAATCAACTATTGCTTTGATTTCCTTTTATTAACAAAACCGCGTATCCAATAAAATGTCGGAACAAGGCAGGCGGTAAAAGTGACGGTGAAGGCGAGATCGACGAGGAATTCGAGCGTTGGGATAAATGCGCGGTAGTTCATTGCGATTATTCGTGCGTAATAATCCGCATCGCCGCCGGCAACGATATAGAACCAAAAGCATTGCATAAGCCAAGGAAAAAATCCGCCTGCGGGCGGATTTTCTCATTTTTATTAAATTTCGCCCTTGATTTTGCTTGGGTGCGAAATACTTCGCTCGGGCGCTGACTACCTTCCCCACCCCCTTCCGAAAGCGGACGGGGCTTGTTTTGAGAGCTCGAACTTATTATTTTAGCGTTCTGAACAGTGTTTTTCGGTGCCTTCGGCACGCGATATGCCTTCGGCACGATATATTTCATACGATATGTCGGCTTCGCCGACGCGATATGTTCCGCTACGCGGAACGTTAAGGAAAAAATCCGCCGCGGGCGGATTTTTCTCATTTTTATTAAATTTCGCCCTTGATTTTGTTTGGGTGCAAAATTATTCGCTCGGGTGCTGACTGCCCACCCCAACCCCTCCCGCAAGCGGGAGGGGTTGGAGAAGGTGCGAAACTATTAGAAGGTATTCTGAATCTTACGTTAAACGTAAGATGATATCAATGTTCGAATGATCTGTAGGGATAATATGGTTTTAGGATCATTGGTCCGCACAGCGAACTGTCAGGGAAAAGCTTCTCAGATTCCAATCCTCGTGCTTTTCTATGGCATCCCACTGCGACTTTGTTCCTGCGTAATTTAATACAATTGAGGTGTCGCCTTCGTACGCGAAAGCTTTCTCGTCTATCCTTTCCAGACAAACTCCGAGGTCGATGCTTTTCAGCATCCTGCAGGAAGTGAGAGCATAACTTCCGATGGAAGTCAGGTTTTCGGTTCCCTTGATCTCGGCAAGGTTATCGGCGTGCCTGAAAGCACGCTCCGGCAGATAGGTAAACCCGTTAAGATCAAAGTACTCGAGTCCGTCACAATGCGAGAACGCACCTGTCGACATAACCTCAAGACTGCGCGGAAGCACGATGCTTTTAAGATTGCAACAGCCATCGAATGCAGTGTACCCGATTTCTTTTATCCCCTCCGGAATAACCATGGTTTCGATCGGGAAGAGCTTGAATGCACCCTCCCCTATGATCTCAACGCTTCCGTCGTCGGGGATAATGCTCGTCAGGCAACCCATGACCAGCGTCTTGGTTTCAATTTCGATCAGACAATTGTTCTTTGCCGTAAAGGTCTTGTTCTCGGGCGAGACCTCGATGCTTGAAAGCTTGAAATTGAAGGCGCCGTCAAAGGCATGAGTTAATTTTTGAACACTTGCACCGAAATAAATGCTCTCAAGGTTGGGCATTTTCTCGAGAACGCCCCATTGTATTTTTGTAACGGTATCCGAGATAACAATTCGCTTGACGGTCTTGTTCTGGTAGGGATGATCGACGGGAACGTAGGTCAGATCGTAGAAAGGCTGATTCTTCATCACAGTAACGGGCAAGCCGTTGTAATGCGACGCGACGACCATAACCTCGTCCTCGCAGAGGTGGAAGCTGACGAGAGAGGCGGTCTTACCATCCTCGTTTACCTCATAAATCAGTCCTCGGCTTCCGTCATAGAGGGGAGCTGTTTCGACCTCTGCGGTCGTGTTGTCTGCGGCGGGGATGGCGGCGGTGTGCTCGATTATCGAAGTCGAGGTGATCTCACCGTCACCGATGAGACCTATCGCCAACGGAATGGCGAGGGCGAGGAGTGCCGCGCACGCCGCGAGAGCGACAGCGGTTTTCAGCCATTGGTTTGCTTTGTGGGGGCGGGTGATCTTGCTTTTCTCACCGTATTTCTTGAGAACGTCCGAGACCACGCCGTCATCGAGATAGCCCGATGCTTCGAAAATTTTTCTTTCATCATTTGTTCTCATAACTCAAAGCCTTCCTTTCTTAACTTTTCCCTGAGTCTTTTCTTGGTTCGCGAGAGCGACATTTTGACCTTGCCGAGCGTGAAGCCCGTTTCTTTTGCCACCGCTTCGAGCTTCATTCCGAGAAAATAACGCAGAATGAATACATCGCGGCTGTCTTCTTCGACCGTTGTGAGGAATTCGCTGATGACCTTTCCTATGCGTTTTGCCTCATATTCTGAGAGCAGGTCGGTGCCGTCATCGAGAAAGTCGAGGCATTCGTCGCTGACGATCGTGACCTCGCTTCGGCCTCGGGAGTTTTGATCCCGTCTCTTTGCAATCGCGCGGTTTCTCGTCAGTTTTGCGGTAAAGGCACGCAGATTTTCGGGCTCTTCAGGTGGAATAGACTGCCAAAGCGCGAGTAAGACGTCGTTGACGCATTCTTCGCAGTCCTCACGACGGCCAAGAATATTTTCTGCTACGTAGTAGCAAAGACCGCCGTATTTTTGCTCGACGGCACGTAGGGCGTTCTCGTCGCGCGCCAAGAACAAGCCGATGATTTTCTTGTCGTCCATCTTGATTCTCCTTTCCAATGTCCTCTCACCCTATAAGTATCCGATTTAGGCAAAAAAGTAACGCGAAACTCAAAATATTTTTGATTTTCAAAGCATCGAGAAAGTTTTTGAAGATTCTTAAGGAACTTTTTTTAGAAAAGTATGCTTGCCTGCGGCAAGCTGCGACTCTGTCTTGTCGGCTTCCGCCTCCATTTTCCTTCGGAAAACCGTCAGAGCCGCGCAAAGCCTTAAGTCGACCGCCGCAGCGGTCGAAACTCCCTCCTTCATCCTTTTCACTTCCAAAGGAGTGCGGGTTTTTAGGTGATAATTGTGATGAGAATGAATTAACCTCACCTCCCGCGTGGGGAGGTGAGGTTAATTCCAAGCCTGCCTGCATATTTGACGCAAGCGTCAAATTGGCGCAGTCGGCTTGTAGCACAAGGAGAGTTTCGCGCTCTGCGGAGCGCGACTTAAGGCGCTGCCTTAAGAAACCGCAAACTTTTAAAAAAGTTTGATCAAAACTTTCTTGTTGCTGTTATCTTTT
This sequence comes from Clostridia bacterium, assembly GCA_017387685.1. Classification (GTDB taxonomy): domain Bacteria; phylum Bacillota; class Clostridia; order Oscillospirales; family CAG-272; genus CAG-390. Next base: position 19,733 of record JAFOEU010000030.1, on the reverse strand, counting down.
GTTTTTATCTCTTTTTCTTATGGTTTCTTTGACCGCCTTGCGTGGGTTTCGTATTTTTCTGCGGGCGGGAATTCTTCTGATTACGGTTATTCTGATTTTTGCCTTGCGGTTTGCCCTGCGGCTTGAAATTATTCTCGGGGCGTACGAGGCAGTCCTTGCCCGTGCCGATGAGGTCCTCGCGGTGGGCGGCGATGAGTGCTTCGCGGACGAAGGGGGCGTTTTCGGGCTTGCCGTATTGCAGAAGTGCGCGTTGGAGCTTCTTTTCACGCGGATCGCGGGCGACGTAGACCTTTTTGCCCGTGAAAGGGTCGATTCCCGTCGCGAACATAACGGTCGATGCGGTGCCGGGGGTGGGGTAGAAGTCCTGAACCTGCTCGGGCGAGAGGTTTTCGCGCTTTAAGTAGAGGGCGAGGGCAATTGCATCGTGGAGCGTTGAGCCGGGATGGCTTGACATAAGGTATGGAACGAGATACTGCTCCTTACCGCATGCGCGGCAGAGGTCGAAAAATTTCTCGCGGAAACGGCGGTAGACCGAGAAATCGGGCTTGCCCATATATGCAAGAACGCCTGCCGAACAATGCTCGGGCGCGACCTTTAGCTGTCCCGATACGTTGTCGCGGACGAGCTTGCGGAAGAAGGAGTCGTCGGGGTCTGCCATAAGGTAGTCGAAGCGGATTCCCGAGCGAATAAATACCTTCTTGATGCCGTCGATCTTCTCGACCGACTCGATCAGATCGTAATATTCCTTGTGATCGACCTTGAGGTTGGGGCAGGGCTTCGGTGCGAGGCATTTGCGGTTCGGGCAAACGCCGTGCTTGAGCTGTTTATCGCACGCGGGGGCGCGGAAATTTGCCGTCGGACCGCCGACGTCGTGGATGTAGCCTTTGAAATCGGGCATTTTGACGATCTCGCGTGCCTCGGCGAGAACGCTTTCCTTAGAGCGGCTTCTTACGCTTCGTCCCTGATGGAATGCGAGTGCACAGAAATTGCACGCGCCGAAGCATCCGCGGTTGTGCGTGATCGAGAAAGCAACCTCCGCGATCGCGGGCACCCCGCCGTCCTTGTCGTAAATGGGATGTACCTTTCTTGTGTAGGGAAGCGCGTAAACTCGGTCGAGCTCCTCGCGCTCGAGGGGAGGCATCGGGGGATTCTGAACGAGCAGCTTGTCTCCGTAGTGCTCAATGATAGCTCTGCCGCCGATGGCATCCTGCTCGCGGTACTGTGCTCCGAAGGCGTCGGCGTAGGCGCGACCGCCCTCCTTAAGTTCCTCCCAATCAAGCTCTGCGGCAACCTCGTAGTGGATCTCGGGCTTGTCCGCGTGGCAAAGATAGCAGGTTCCGCGAACGTCGCGGATCTTTTTGACGGGAACGCCCTTATCAAGCAGATTTGCGATGCGGACGAGGATATTCTCGCCCATTCCGTAGGTGAGAATGTCGGCGCGGCTGTCGATGAGGATCGAACGGCGCATGCGGTCCTCCCAATAATCGTAGTGGGCGAAGCGTCGAAGCGATGCTTCAAGGCCGCCGAGGATTATCGGGACGTCGCCGTAGGCTTGTCTTATCATATTTGAGTAAACGATCGTTGCGCGGTCGGGGCGGAGTCCCGTTTTTCCGCCGGGGGAATAGTAATCGTAGCCGCGGCGGTGGCGCGTGACCGAATAGTGCGATACCATCGAGTCGACGTTGCCCGCGGTCACGAGAAAGCCGAGGCGCGGCTTGCCGAAACGCTTGACGTCGTCGAGGGCCTTCCAATTAGGTTGCGCGAGGATGGCAACGCGGTAGCCCGCCGCTTCAAGCACGCGCGAGATTATGGCAACGCCAAATGAGGGATGGTCAACGTAGGCATCCCCCGTGATATATACAAAATCGGGTCTGTCCCACCCGCGCGCCTCACATTCGGCGCGCGAAATGGGAAGAAATTCTGTTCCGAGCATAATTAGTTCTCCTGAGTTTTAATGAGTACAGACTCCGTTCTCCTCATCCGTCAGCCTTCGGCTGCCACCTTCCCCGCTGGGGAAGGCTTATGTAGCATCTGCGAACATCAGTTATAGAGATATATTTCGAAAAATGCTCGAAAAAGGTTTTATTGATCTAATAATACTTAATCACTATACTGATAAACGTTACGCAATTCAACATATATTCATATGGTTAAACCGAAGAATAATATTCAGAAATATTAAGTGAGATTCTAAATAAGCCTTCCCCAGCGGGGAAGGTGGCAGCCGGAGGCTGACGGATGAGGAGAGCCGAGTCTGTACCGCATAAAAGATATGTGTACTTACTTTTTAGTCTTCTTAATTCCGAAAAATTTTCTTAAAATGGGTGCCAGAATGGCGGGCGGGCGCATCAGAACGATCCTCATATCTGCCTCCTATTTGATGAGCATAATTCCCGCGCAGAGGAGGACAGCCGCCTCGATAAAGGCGAGGATCTTTCCGGGCAGTAGGAAGGCGAGCAATATTCCCGCGCCGAAGGTCAGCGCGAGCACTCCCACTGTCTGCCGCATCTTTCTGCAATCTCTCATATTCCACCTCCGCAAAGTGTTTTCAAAAACAGTATATGCGGCGAGGGGATGATATGATTACGCGTCGCGCGATTCTATGAGGTAAAGTGCGCCTTTTTTGACCGAAATGAGCGCGCAGTTGCCTTCGATCTCGTTTGAGGTGGCAAAGCCTCCGTTTTTTCTTGTAAGTCGGACGTTTTTGAGAGGATATTTTGCACCCTCGATAGATACACCCTTGACGATATCGGTGACGGGGAGGAGCGAGAAATACTTAAAACCGCCGCCGCGTCCGATCAATGCCGAGCCGCCGTTTAGGAAGTGTACGCGCGAGTAGCCGTCTGTTGCGATCGCGTAGTAGTTTCTTGCGGCGAGGTCTTCGAGGATCGAGAGGTTGGCAAGCGTGTGGTCGAGTCTGCCCGAGAGCCCGCCGATGATGACGAAGGAATCTGCACCACGCTCGATGGCGATCTCGATCGCCGCCTGCGCATCGGTGATATCCTTTTCGGGCTTGAGGCGGATGACCTCCGCGCCCTCTGGAATTTCGCGCTCGGGGAAGGAATCGAAATCGCCGACGGCGATATCAACGCGGTCGCCGAGCGAGAGGGCGTTTCTGATTCCCGAATCGGCGGCGACGGTGATATCCTCGCCCTTCGGGTGTTCGGTTATGAAGTTTACGTCGATCTTACCGCCGACGTAGATGAATGCTTTCATTGTCTTTTCTCCCAACGGGGTTTGGCTTTGAGGGTTTTATACATCGAAAGGTAGCTTTCGTGGCGCGAGGGCGCGATCTCACCGCGCTCGATGGCGTCAAGAATAGCGCATCCCTCCTCCTTCGTGTGCGAGCAGTCGAGGTACTTACACTCGCCGTAATGCTCGCGGAACTCGCGCATCGTGTCGGGGAGCGCATCGAAGGGGAAGAAATCGAAGTTTTCGAAGTCGATCATCGAAAATCCGGGCGTGTCGGCAAGAAATCCGCCGCCTTCAAGCGGAAAGAGCTCCGCTTGACGCGTGGTGTGCTTTCCGCGCGAGATCTTTCGGCTGATCTCGCCCGCCGCGAGCTTCATTTCGGGGAAAAGGGCGTTGATGAGAGTCGATTTGCCGACGCCCGATGCGCCCGCAAATGCGGCAACCTTGCCGCGCAGTCTTTCTTTAATATAGGAAGAAAACTCTTCGATTCCATCGCCCTCATAGCAGGAGAGGGTGAAGGTGGGATAGAGCGCGGACTTGTATGTTTTTTCAAGCTTTTCGGCAACCTCGCCGTCAAGCTCGGACTTTCCAATGACAACGATCGCTTCAATTCCGTGATATTCGGCAACCGAGAGGAGCTTGTCGATCGTTTCTGTCGCGGGAGCGGGCGCCGCCGAGGCGCAGACGATGACGAGAATGTCGAGATTTGATAAGGGCGGACGGATGAGGGAATTTCTCCTCGGCAGAATTGCCGAGACCGCGCCCTCGGGAAGGCCCGAGGAATCGTCCTGGGGTATACCGCCCTCGGTGAAGGAGTTGTCGGTATAAATGAATTCGCAGATGTCGCCGACCTTGATCTTTCCACCGTCGGGCGTGCGGAGCGAGCCGCGCGCGCGGGTCAGCAGAGTCTTGCCCGCAAGCGGGGATGCGGTGTCGGGATAGAGCGCGGAATGCGCCTCCGAGTCTGCAAGGCTGACGTAATAAAGTCCGCCGACGCCGCGAAGGACGCGGCATTGAGTTTTATATTCCATAGATTTATCTCTCCGTAAGTCCGAGATCGGAGGCGAAGGTATATGCGGCTTTTGCCGTCGTATATCCCGCGCGATGGGGTGTCAGAGTGAGGATCATACCGCCTCGGATGCTGTTGTTGTAGTCAAAACGTCCGCCAAGTCCTCTTGCGGAGAATCCGATAGAGCCGCAAAGCGCAAGAGTGCCATTCTTATGCTCTATCACAAAGGGATGAGCGGGATCGGCGGCGCAAATAAGCGTGTTGCCACCCGCCGCGACGAATGCATCGTAAAGATCGGTAAGCTTGTCTGACGCGTATTCTGCGCAAACGTCCTCGAGCGAGGAAAGCTGCTCGGGAATAGCGGGAAGAATGCAAATTACCTTGCGATCGTAGTCGGATGCGAGCGCATAAAGCTTTGAATCGGATTCAATAAGCTCACAAAGTGATTCGGAGCTGTTGTAAACGTCACCGACGTAAACGGTAGAGGTAACGTCACCCGCCGAATTGGCAACGGTGAGCGAATATGTAACTGCGCCGTCGCCGTTAAAGGTGCGCAGACATCCTTCAAATGAGGAAATGACCTCGCAGACGACGACCCTCGGCAGATAACCCGAAAGATTTCCGGGCGTGAAGCACCAGGGGGTGTTGCTTTCAGCGAGGATTGCGGCGATCTCACCCCAAAGCAGGGCAAGCTCGTGGCGCGTTTTACATCCGCCGTCAACTCCGCCGTTGAAGATAACGAGATCGGGCTTTACGCTGTCGATTATTCCCCGGAGGGCTTTTATGGTGTAGGTGTTGTTATCAACGTGGGAAAAGGTGAGTAGCTTGACCTCGCCATCCGTGATGATATCGGGGACGAACTCGGTTCCCACAGACGGAATCGGATCGCTTACGAAGAAGTCCTCCGATATTTCATAGCTTCCGCTAAAGGACAGTGACGAAATGAATTTTTGGGCACTGTCGTTGATTCGCGATGCGGATGCGGAAACGATGTCTATGCGGCCCCCGTTTCTCACGATCTCAAGCCCATCATTGCCGAGTCGAGAAAGCACGCTAAGATAGGCTTCATCGATCAGATCGGTGATGCCGAGGGTGATAGTGAGAGTAGGATCGGCATTATATAGCGCGAGTGTGCCCTCGTCAAGCGCGAGATATTCGCGATCGCTGAGCGTAATAAAATGCGCGTGGAATTTTGATGCGACCATAGTTGCTACGTGATCTGCAAGCTCGCTGCCCCAAGTCTCTCGCTCGGGGTAAACGATGACGAGATGAGGGAAAACCTGTGGGTTGGCGATCTCGTTCATATCCGGAAGCTTGCTGTCAAAGGCTATCGGCGGACGCGTTTCCTCGACCTCTGAGTCGGGGAGCGCCGCGGGTAGCATCGTCAAAAGAAGCACGCCGAAAACTACCGCTGCGGCGGCTTTGATGACGTTCGGTATTGACAGCAATGAAGGAGCGTTTTTGAAAAAGCTCTTGATTTTCGTAAGTATCGGCATTAATTTGCTTTCCTTATTATATAATATAAGAATACTGCGGATTTAAGCTAAGGGATTGGTCTCAACAGAGGGGGGAGGACCCGAGCTTATGACGAGCTCGATCGAGAGCTGTCCTTGGTAGCCCGTTATCGTTTGACCACCGGGGACGGTCTGACCGAATACCTTTCCTGCGGGAAGCGCGGTGGAAACGTATCTGACGTTTGAGACCTTGATACCGCATGAGAGCAGGGTAGCCTCTGCCTCTGCGAGGTACATGCCCGCAACGTCGGGAACCTCAATGGTGACGATGGGAGGAACGTAGCTCGGACCGCCGCTGACGGTAAGCTCTATCTGAAGCATACCGGTTGTAAGATTTATTACGCCGGATTGCGGCTTCTGCGCGATGACCGTGCCCTTCGGCTTCAGGCTCGCGGTATAAGTGACCGTTATCTCGAGCGTACAAAGGTCACCGAGCATATAGTCAATAATGGTCTCGGCGCTTGAAATATTCTGTCCGATAACGTTAACTACGTTGAGCGCCTGAGTGTATGTAGGTCCGCCGCTGATCATAAGACGAACCTCGTGTGAATTGTTATTGACTGCATCCTCGGGGGAAGGATATTGAGAAATAACCGTTCCCGCCTCCGCGTTATCTCGCATACGTATCAGCACGACGTCAAATCCAAATGACTCAAGCTCGGTTTTGGAGCTCTGCGATGGCTTTCCGAGCACGTCGGGGCAGAAGTTGACGTCAAAGTCCTCACCGCCGCTGACTATGAAATCTATTGCGGTTGTGTAAGCGTAGGCTATCGAGCCCTCTGCATACGAGCTTTGGATTACCGTGCCGAGCGGCTTGGGAGAACGGGTGTAAATTACCCTACCGACGAGAAGGCCGGTGGAATCAAGTATGGATTTGACCTCGCGCTCATGCATTCCCACAAATTTGGGAACGGTAACAGAGATCTTTTCGGTTCCGCCGCTGACGTAAACCGTTATATGCGAGCCGGGCTCTATCTTGGTTCCGGGCGCAGGATCGGTCATATAGACGTATCCCTCGGGGATAGCGGCGTTTTCTTCGCGAACTATCGTAACGGCGTAGCCTTCCGCGCGCAGACGTGTCTGAACTACGCGCCAGTTCATCATCAGATAGTCGCCGAAGGTAACGAGCTCAGGACCGAGGCTGACGGTGAGCGTGACGGTACAGGGCGGCTTTCTGCGAGAGCCTGCCGTAGGACTTTGCGAGATTATGGTTCCCTTAGGGATGGTTGAGGAGTTGACGTATTCAACGTTTACCTTGTATTCATCGGAATTGAAGCCGAGCCCCTCTGCGCCGCCCTCGGTGTATTCAAGTCCCATCGCATCGGGAACCTTGATGCTGGCAGATCCGGGCGCACCGAAATTGAGCGCGTCGAGTCCGTAAAAGACGGAGATCAATCCAACAAAGCATACGGCACATGCAATTCCGAGAACGACCGGAAAAAAGGATCGGCTCGGCGGTCTTTCACGTCTGTTTTTCTCTGATCTTTGCTCTGCTTTATACTCACGTGGTGTGGGAACTGCCGCGTGAGGTCTGCTCTTGAGCATACGTATCAGCCTGAATATATCCTTTGCCGTGCGGTATCTTCTGCGGGGCTCCTTTTCCATACAGGTGAGGATCAGACGCTCGATTCCGCGCGGTATTTTTTTATTGATCCTTCTCGGAGGAATGGGATCGTCGTGGATCTGCATCATAAGCACCGATATAGGGCGATCGTCGTCAAAGGGGAGCTTGCCCGTTATCATCTCGTACATCATAATGCCGAAGGAATAGAGGTCGGAGCGTGTGTCGACCTTTTTTCCCTCTGCCTGCTCGGGACTGATATAATAAACAGTACCGATGGCGTTATCTGAGATCGTTTCGGTGTTACGCTTATTTTCGGATATCTTGGCGATTCCGAAGTCGGTCACCTTGATGAATCCGTCCTTGAGGACGAGAATATTCTGCGGCTTGATATCGCGGTGAATGACTCCGCGGCTGTGCGCGTGCTCAAGCGCAGCGAGGATCTGCTCGGAAAAGGAGAAAAATTCGTCAAGATCGAGCGCGCCGCGCTTATCCATATAGGTGCGCAGAGAAATACCGTCGATATATTCCATAACGAGATACTTGCGGGGAGTATCAAAGGAGACGTCGCGGATCGAAACGATATTCGGATGCGAGAGCATAGAAACGACGTTTGATTCGTTAAAAAACTGCTCAAGCGCGCTTCTGTCCTTTGCGGTTTCCTCGCGTAGCATTTTTATAGCCACAGCGGAGTCGTCCTTGGTATCCGTTGCCTTAAAGACAACGCTCATACCGCCCGTGCCGAGGCATTCTTCTATTTTATAGCGATCGTCAAGCAAGGTGCCGACGAGGTCGTTGTAAGCAAGATTATTTTCCATAATTCATAAAAATTCCGTGCAAAAGGTGTGGTCAGATCTCTGCAAGTATAACCGTGATATTGTCGGGTCCTCCCGCAGCGTTAGCTGCGGCAACGAGTCTTTCCACCTTTTTGCTGATGGTGTTTTCTGTTGTAACGATATTTTTGATCTCTTCATCGGATATAACTCCCGAGAGACCGTCGGAGCAGAGAAGCATATAACGGGGAGCCGCCTCGGTGCCGGGGGAGGGATCGTGCGATTTTACGTCACCCGCCACGTCATCGTCGATTCCGACCGCACGCATAATGATATTGCGGATCGGCGAGGTTTGCGCCTCCTCGTATGTAATTTCTCCGAGGTCGAGAAGATGCTGAACGTAGGAGTGATCCTTCGTCAGCTGCTCAATACGGCCGTTGCTGATCTCATAAAGTCGGCTGTCACCGATATTGAGCGAGAGAATGAGAGTGTTTTCAACAACAAGAAGAGCAACGAGCGTTGTTCCCATTCCTTCAAGCTTGCCGTCCGAATCCTGTGCCATCTTCAGCACGGCGCGGTTGGCGTCACTTGCGGACGCATTGAGCGCAAAGCGCAGACCGATGCTGCCGAGATCGGGCTCGTCCTCGGGATTGTCGGGAAGGATATGCAGGCGCATATTTTCCGCAAAGGTATCAAGAGCGAGGCGCGAAGCGGTCGCACCGCCCGCCATTCCGCCCATACCGTCACAAACTGCAAGCAAAGTGACGCCCGGAATGATCTCGTAGATACCGAAGCAATCCTGATTTTCTGTGCGGCAAGAGCCGACGTCGGTTTTTCCGTAAAATTTCATGGGAACACCTTTCTGTGTGTTGAAATTATAATTAGTTTTCTTCTTTGTGCTGTCTTCTCAGCTGTCCGCAGGATGCATTGATGTCGGGACCGAGCTTTCGGCGAACGGTTGCGCGAATGCCCTTTTTCTCAAGCGCGGCTCGGAAAGCCTCGATCTTGTCGGGCGCGGGGGGCATCAGTCCCGTTTCACGGACGGGGTTTACGGGGATGAGGTTGACGTGGATGGGGAATTTCTCACCGCGCGATGGCTTGCCGCGAAGAGCGGAATTGAGCACTCCCGCAAGGTGTGCGGCATCGGCGGGTGAAGAATTCTGACCGTCGATGAGGGTGTATTCGAAGGAAATGCGCCGTCCCGTCGCGCGCCACCAGTCAAGGCAGGCGGCAAGAAGCTCGGATACGTTCCAACGCTTGTTGATCGGCATTATCTTATCTCTGACCTCGTCATCTGCGGCGTGGAGGGAGATCGAGAGGGTGATGGGAAGATCCTCCTTCATCAGCCGGCGGATACCGTCAACGTGTCCGCAGGTTGAGAGGGAGATATGGCGGTAGCCGATGCAGATGCCGCGCTCGTCGTTAACAAGGCGGAGAAATCGGAGGACGTTGTCGTAATTGTCCATCGGCTCGCCGATTCCCATAAGTACTATGTTTGAAATGCGCTCGCCCATATCGGCGGATGCGACGATGACCTGACCGAGAATCTCGCCCGCGGTAAGGTCGCGCACCTTGCCCCCGATCGTGGAGGCGCAGAAGGCACAGCCCATTCGGCATCCGACCTGCGAGGAAACGCAGATGGTGTTGCCGTGATTGTAGCGCATAACGACCGATTCGATACACTCGCCGTCGTGCAGACGGAAGAGGTATTTCACGGTACCGTCAACCTTGGAGACGAGCTTCTGCTCGATCTCGGGCATACGGCAGGGAAGAGCGTTTTCGATTTTTTCAGCGGTCGCCTTTGATATATTCGTCATCGCGCTCGGTCGAATACCCTTGTGGAGCGCGGGAAAGATCTGTCCCGCACGGTATTTCGGCTCGCCGAGCGATACGATAAGCTCTGTCAGCTCTTCGGGATAAAGCGAAAGCAGATCTGTTTGTTTGTTTTCCATATTTAAGACTTTCTTGTTATTTTTGAAATGAAGAATCCGTCGCGCTCCGTGCAAGGTAAGAGTGTCAGTATACCGACGGGTGCGTTAAATTCGCCGACGGTGAAGGGAACGGCTTCGAAATCTTTATGTTCGGAGAGAAATTTTTCCACGATTTTTTCGTTTTCATCGGGCAGTATCGTGCAGGTCGAGTAAACGAGCGTGCCGCCGACCTCGAGCGACTGCGAAACGGCGCAGAGGATACTGTACTGAAGCGGAGGGAGCTCCGCATTTTTTGCAAGCGGACGGTATTTGATCTCGGTCTTTTTCGCCGCAACGCCGAGCCCCGAGCAGGGCACGTCGCAGATGATCTTTGAATATTTTTCGTTGGTCGGGATCGACGAATCGCGCTCTTCGGTCTTGATTATCGAGATACCGAGGCGCTCCGCGCCCGAAGAGATCAGCGGAAGCTTTGATGCGTGCAGATCGCACGAGGTGATGCTTCCTTTATTGTTCATCAGCATAGCCGCCGAGTGGGATTTACCGCCGGGGCAAGCGCAAGCGTCGAGCAGGGTGTCACCCTCGCGTGGATCGAGCACGAGCGATGATATCTGAGAGGCTTCGTCCTGAACGTAGCAGAGTCCGCTCGCGATCGCGCTCGGCAATCCCGAGCCGTTGACACGGATGCCGTAGGGCGAGGTTGCGGTAGGCTCGCATTCAAATCCCTCGGATTCAAGCAGTGAGATCAGCTTGTCGCGCGTGGTTTTTAAAGTATTGACGCGCAGAGTAAGCGCGGGAGTTTCAAGGAAGGACGCGAGAATTCTTTCACTCTCCTTGACACCGAAGACCGAGATAAACCTCGCGCAAAGCTCGCGCGGTGCGGAATATGCAACCGAAAGGCGGAGATCGTCGGGCTTTTCGGGGAACTTTATCTCATCCGTACGCAGATAGGAGCGCAGAATGGCGTTGATAAATCCTCGGGAACGCGATCTCGCGAGGTTAACGGTCTCGTTAACTGCGGCGTGCGAGGGGATGCGGTCGAGGTAGCGGAGCTGATAAATTCCCATCCGAAGCAGACAGAGCGCGTCGCGGTCAAGCTTCGAAAGCGGTGCTTTTGAAAATTTTTGAATTATATGATCGAGAGTTATGCGCCTCTCGGTCACGCCCGAAACGATCTGCGAGAGAAGCGCGCGGTCCGCGCCTTCAAAGGCATATTTCGAGATAGCCGAGTCGATCAGGCGGTTTGAGTAGCCCTCGCCCTCATCCTTTTCCATTCTCATAAGAATGTCAAGGGCGGCACGGCGGACGTTTTTGTTTTCAGTCATTATCTTCTTCTGTTGTTTGAAAGGATGACGAGACGAAGTATCTGCAAGAGCGAAACCGCGAGCGCGGCAACGTAGGTCATAGCGGCGGCGCGGAGAACGCGGCGCGCACCGTCGAGCTCCTCTTCGGTGTAGTAGCCTGTCGCCTCAAGTGCCTTCATAGCGCGGCGCGAGGCGTTGAATTCAACGGGCAGAGTTACCACTTGGAAAAATACCGCGACGGAAAATGCGATTATTCCCGCCTGCATCATAAGAAATCCGAAGCTCGTTTCGGGATTCAGGGAGGAAAAGAGGATTCCGAGCAGGAAAAGCGGCATCGCAAGGCTCAAGGCGAAATTGCAAACGGGGATGATGGTCATACGAAGCTTGATCGGACCGTAGCCCTCCGCGTGCTGAAGTGCGTGACCCGCCTCGTGCGCGGCAACTCCGATAGCAGCGGCGGTAGAAGCACCGCAAACGGTCTCGGAAAGGCTGATCGAATTGTCGCGTGGATCGTAATGGTCGGTCATACTGCCGCGTATGCCCTTGATGGCAACGTCGCGGACACCGCCGTGCGAGAGCACCTGTCGCGCCGCATCGGCACCCGTGATACCGCGCGAAACGCGAACGCGGGAATATTTGTTGAACGTCGACTGCACCGTGATCTGCGCCCAGACGGAAATGATCAGTCCGATAACGACGAGAATATAGGTGGGGTCGAAGTAGTAGAAGAAAGGCATAGTGAACTCCTTTTTAGGGCAGAGGTAAGAGGGCAGAGGGCAGAGGTGAGGTGACTTTTTTCGCTTTGCTCAAAAAGTATTTGGAAAAATATTATACAATTTGATGTTTGATTTGATAAAATGATTTCCGAGCCATAGGCGAGGAAATTTACCTTACCTCTGCCCTCTAACCTCTGCCCTCTGCCCTCTGCCCTTTAATGTTTGTACGAAAAATAAACTTAATTCAAGATGTCGCCCAGCACGAGCTTCCTTCCTCTGAGGAAGTCCGCCGCATCCATTCTGCCCTTGCCTTCGGGGAGGACTCGGGTGATCTCGATGCGTTCGGTGCCGTTCTCGCCGCAGGCGATGACGATGGATTTGTCGGCAGAGACGACCTTGCCGATCTCGGAGGGGGTGCCGCTGTCTGCTACGCGGGATGCAACGAATTTGAGCATCTTGCCGTCGGGCATTCTTGCGTAAGAGAGGGGGAAGGGCGAAAGACCGCGGATCTTGTTATGGATAGTATTTGCAGAAAGTGCGAAATCTATGAGGCATTCGGATTTTTCGATCTTTGCGGCGTAGGTGGGCGCGACGTCGACCGAATCCTGCGGAGTGCGGGTGAGAGTGCCTGCGCGGATGGCGTCGATGGTTTTGAGCATCAGAGAGCCGCCGACCGCTGCCATTTTATCGTGAATCGTTTCGAAATTATCCTCGGGGAGAATGTCGATGCGCTCGGTAAGGAGAATGTCACCCGTGTCGAGCCCGACGTCCATCATCATTGTCGTGATGCCCGTGAAAGGCTTGCCGTCGATGATGGCGCGCTGCATCGGTGCGGCACCGCGGTATTCGGGCAGAAGCGAGCCGTGGATGTTGATGCAGCCGTACTTGGGGTAGTCGAGTATGTTCTTCGGTAAGATCTTGCCGTAAGCGGCAACGATGATGAGCTCGGGCGCGATCTCGTCAAGAAGTGCGGCAAATTCATCACCCTTGAGAGTGGTCGGCTGATAGACGGGGATGTTTCGCTCGAGAGCGCAGACCTTGACAGCCGAAGGGGTCAGCTTGTAACCTCGACCAACGGGACGGTCGGGCAGAGTGATGACACCGATGACGTCCTCACCCGCATCGCAGATTGCGGCGAGCGCAACTGCCGCAAAATCGGGAGTGCCCATAAATAATATTTTCATTTTGTACCTCGTTGTTTTGAAATGTTTTAGAACGAGATTGTTAGCTCGTCCGAGAGAAAGTTATTAGTTGTTAGTTATTAGTTGTTAGCTAAAGGTAGTTTTTCTCGCAGGGCTCGAAAAACATTTTAATAATATTGGTTTGAATTATTGATGTTTTTTATGAAAGAGGTTATCATTCGAGCCAATTCGTCAGATAACTCTTTAACTGAATGCAGTTTCTCGGGAGAAATATAGCCGACACGCTCGCAAATTAGCAATTGGGTAAATAACTCTGCATTTGAACCCTTGGCAATGTTTAAAAAATGAATAAACTCCTTTTGGTTGCTTCTCGAGTGTCCTTCAGCAATATTGGATGGAATTGAAACCGCCGCTCTTCTCATTTGATCTGAAAGAGCATATAGCTCTTCTTTGGGAAGAAGCTTGACGATTCGGTATATTTGGACCGTAAGCTCCATCGACTTTTGCCATATCTGCAATTGCTTATATCCTTTTAATTCCATACTAAGTTACTCGCTTTTTAATTTTAATAAAATGCTTTTCGAGCCTCGCGAGAAAAGCTACCATCTACTAATAACTAACAACTAACAACTAACAACTAATAACTTCTCAGCGCGTGAGTCTGAACGAAATTATCTATCACGCTTCCGCGCGTATTTGCGCAGACGAGGAGACAATCTTTCCTCCTCTTCCTCCTCAGGCGCATACATATACTCTGCAACGTCGATGTAAAGACGTCCGTCGAGGTGATCGGTCTCGTGGCAGATGGCGCGGGCGAGAAGCTCGGTGCCCTCGAGCACGTATTCCTCACCGTTGCGGTTGAGTGCCTTTACCTTGACGTAATTCGGGCGCTTGACGTGTCCCGAACGGCCGGGGAGGGAAAGACAGCCCTCGCTGCCCTCCTGCTCGCCAGAGGTCTCGATGATTTCGGGGTTGATCAGCTCCCATACCTGACCGGGCTCGGTTTCGATTACTACCGCGCGGAGAAGAACGCCGACCTGAGGTGCGGCAAGTCCGACGCCGTTTGCATCGCGCATAGTCTCGATCATATCGTCGAGAAGCGTGATCACGCGGGGCGTGATGCGGGGGATGGGGCGGCAGACTGTGCGGAGTGTGGGATCGTTATCTGTGAGAATTTTTCTTTTAGCCATAATAATTTGTCCTTTTATAAATTAGTGGGATTGAAATCTATAGAAAGCGTCGGGGCGTTAGCACCCTCGGCAGGGAATTCTGTAAGTAATCGCGCGAAAAGCCGCTTTGAGGCTGTTCCGAGCTTGCATTTGACTACCATTCGCATTCGGTAGCGCGAGTCAACGCGGTAAACGGGCGCCTCGAACGGACCGAAGATTATGAAGGGCAGATCGCGGTATTCATCCGACGACGTAAGCGCGCGGAGTGAGTCGTTCAGCGCGTTTGACGCTTTGAGAACGTCACTTTCAACCTTGCCCGTGACCGTCAGAAGGACGATGTCGCAATAGGGCGGAAAGGTCAGCGCGCGGCGCAGACGGATCGTTCGACGGTAAAAGGTCTCGTAATCCTGCATGCTTGCAAGCTCGATGACCTCGTGGTCGGGATTGTTCGTCTGAATTATCGCGCGGCCGGGCTTGTTTCGCCTTCCGGCTCTACCGATGACCTGCGTCAGAAGCGCAAAGGTGCGTTCCTCGGCGCGGTAATCGTCATAATAGAGCGAAGCGTCTGCAAGAAGCACGCCGACGAGCGTGACGTCGGGAAAATCGTGGCCTTTGGTGACCATCTGCGTTCCGAGTAGAATGTCAGCCTCGTGCCGCTTGAACTTGCCGAGCAGCTCGCGGTAGGAATCCTTCGTTCCCGTGGTGTCGGTGTCCATACGCAGAATTTTTGCATCGGGCAGAAGAATTGAAAGCTCCTGCTCGACTCTCTGCGTGCCGTAGCCCATACGGATCAGATGCTCGGATTTGCATTCGGGGCATTCCTTCGGCAGGGGCATTCGCCGTCCGCACCAATGGCAGACGAGCTCGCCCTCATCGTAATTTCCGCGGCGGGTGTGATAGGTCATTGAAACGCTGCAGGAGGGGCACTTGATCGCCTCGCCGCAAACGGCGCAGGAAACGTAATTGTTGTATCCGCGTCGGTTGAGGAAAAGGATCGACTGTTCGCCCCGCTCGAAGGTTTCGACGAGCGCGGCTGAAAGCTCGGCGCCGATCGGGGTAAGATTTCCCGTCCTCGCCTCGCCTCTCATATCGGCAACGACGACCTCGGGGAGGACCGCGTTACCGTAGCGTTTTGTCAGTTTTATTAAGGTGTAGGCACCGTCCTCCGCCTTTTTTCTGCTTTCAAGCGACGGAGTTGCCGAGGCAAGGAGCATAAGTGCCTTTTTCTCGGCACAGCGAAGACGGGCGATGTCCCTCGCGTGGTAGCGGGGGGATGAATCGGATTTGTAGGTGTGCTCCTGTTCCTCGTCGATGATGACGAGTCCGAGGTTGCGTGTCGGCGCGAAAATGGCGGAGCGCGTTCCGATAACGAGCCTTGCCGCGCCGTTTTTGATGCGGTTATATGAATCCTGACGTTCACCCGCCGACATTCCCGAGTGAAGCAGGGCGACATCCTCGCCGTAGCGCGCGCAGAAGATCGAAAGCGTCTGCGGTGTCAGCGCAATTTCGGGGAGGAGAAGGATAACGTCGCGTCCCGACGTGAGAACGCGATCAATGAGTGCGAGCATAACGCTCGTTTTTCCGCTTCCCGTGACTCCCTCGAGCAGGGCGGCTTTCGGTTCGCCCGATTCGAAAAGCTCGGTAAGCGTGGAAAGTGCCGCACCTTGCTCGTCGCTGAGGACGAGCTCCTTCTTTTGCGCCGCAGCCTCGGCGTGGGCGCGTATGAGGATGAGATCGCGGCAAACCTCGCGCTTTTCCTCAGATATAAGACCTTTTTTGACGAGCGCGGAAAGATTTGCGGACGTGATATTTTCGTTCTCGCGAAGCTCGAGCGAGGATATCTCCGTACCGCGTTCGATCAGACGGCGCAAAGCCGCTATCTGACCGTCGGATTTAATTTTTGCGATCTTTTTGCCGTCTATGACACCGCCCGAAATATAAATTTCCGCGGTTTCTCTGTCAACGGCGAGCGAATAAAAGGATTCACTTTTGCCCTCCGAGGGATCGCGCACCTCGAGCTCGCGGCGGATACAGCCCGCACGGAGCAGCTTTTCGATCGACTCACCCGCATTTACGCCAAAGCGGTACTTCAGCGCCTCCTCACCGACCCGTCCGCGGCTGACGATGTGGTGATATATCATCATCGCCTGCGAATTTTCGGAGATTGCCTTTGTTGGCGGCTTTTCTGTCGGGAAATAATGCTCTTCAAGCTTTGAGAGCGCGGCGGCGGGGATCATCGTGTGGATCGCATCCGACGTCGTGCAGAGCGTGTTTGCTCGCAAAAAGCGCCAGATGCGGAGCATTTCAGCGTCAAGATGAAGCGAATCCGCGCATTTCGCGAGGAGGGGCTTGATCTTTTCCGAAGGGACTTCGGTTGAATCCTTGACGGCGCTGACAAGTGCGATGCGGCGTCTGTTTCCACCTCCGAAGGGAAGCAGAACAAAGTCGCCCGGTGTTATATCGACCCCGTCTGGGATCAGATAATCATACTCGCGGTCGAGCTTGAATGGCGCGTCGAGAAGGTACACGCCGACATATTTGGTTGACATAGCGGTGTACCTCCGGTAAAATACAGAATGTGAGGTGCGGCTATTTGCCGCGGGCATATATTTATGCCTCTACTCCATCCTCTGCTGCCTCTTCAACAGGGGCCTCTTCTTCCTTTTCCTTGATAACGTACTCGCCGCCGTGGATCTTTTCGATGGCGATCTTGACAGCCTTTCTGTCGCGGTAGTCTGCGTTAACGGCGTGCTCCATCATGGGACGGTCAACGTCCTTGTTGCCGGTGAGCTGCTTTTCAGCATTCTTGCGCTGGGTGGAGTACTCGTCGGTGATGATGCGCGCGCACTTTGCGGTAGCGATAGCGAGCTGATAGCGGTTGAATTTTTCGCCGGTGAGTTCTTTGATGGTAGGGTAGATCATGATTTGTTCTCCTTGTATTTGAAATAATAATTTTTAAAATTTATTCGTCATCGTCGTCGGGAGTAGTGTCACCCTCGAGTCGGCGGTTGATCTTTTCGGTGGTGAGCGCGGAAAGGATCACGTGCTCGGAGTCGGTGATTATGACCGATCTCGTCTTGCGGCCGCAGGAAACGTCGATGATTCTTCCCATTTCCTTTGCGTCCTGCATAAGTCTTTTGATGGGCGCGGATTCGGGGCTGACGAGCGCGACTATGCGCTCGATGGCGATCGAATTACCGTAGCCGATGCTGATGAATTTCATTTTTTGTGCCTCTTATTCGATATTTTGGATCTGCTCGCGGATCTTTTCGGACTCGTTCTTCATCTCAACGACGAGCTTGGCAATCTCGGCGTTCTGACATTTCGAGCCGATGGTGTTGATCTCGCGTCCCGATTCCTGAAGCTGGAAGTCGAACTTGCGTCCGACGGGAGTGTCGAGCTCCGCCATAGCCTCAAGCGCGCTGAAGTGCGAGCGAAGACGGACGAGCTCCTCGTCGATCGCGATCTTATCCGCCCAGATCGCGCACTCGGTGAGAATGCGGTTTTCGTCAACGGTTATGCGGTTATCGGCAAGGATTGTAACAAGACGCTGTGTGATGCGGTCGCGCGCCGCCTCGATCTCGCCTTTGGAGATCTCCTCGATACGGTCGACAAGCTCGCGCAGATGCGAGATTTTTGCGAGAATATCGCGGCGAAGGTTTTCGCCCTCGCGGACTCTTTCTTCAACAAACTCGCGGCAAGCCTCGTCGATAACGGGGAGAAGCTCCTCCCAGATCGCGTCAAGATCCTCGCCGACCTCGCGGACGGTGAAAATATCGCGATTTTGCGCCACGGTCATGACCGAAATATCATCCTTCAAACCGAAACGGTCGCGCAGCTCGTAAAGCGCGGCGAGATATCCCTCGGCGTAAGCCGAGTCGAGTGCGAGAGTGTTGCCCGAGGATGAGGAATTAGCATAATTGATGAAAACGTCAACGCGTCCGCGGCTGATCGGATGAGCCGTGATCGCGCTTTTTATGCGTGCTTCAAGAGGGGAGAGAGTACGGGGAGCCTTGACCGTCAGATCGAGAAACTTACTGTTTACCGATTTGAGTTCAACGGTGATCTCTCGGCTGTCGCTGACTTGCGCCGCGCGTCCGTATGCCGTCATACTTCTAAACATTGTGGTTCTCCTTAATAACAGTTATATTATATCTCAATAATTCTTAATATAAGCGAATATATATATAATTATACTATATTTTAAAGAAAAAGTCAAGAAGTTTAATAAAATAGCCCTGATTGTTGACTAACGGGCATAATCGATTTTGTAAAATTTTTATGAACGATGGACGATTGGCGGCGAAAATGGGCGGAAAAACGGTAAATGAAAAATGTAAATTTTTTTTAAAGATGCAAAAAAACCGCACTTTTATTGCCAAAGGGTATTGCAAATTTTCGAAAAATATTATATAATAGAGTGTAATTTTATGAAAACAAAACCACGGAGGTAAAATCACTATGGTATCAGCAGGCGATTTTAAAAATGGCGTAACATTCGAAATGGACGGTAACGTATTCCAGGTTATCGAGTTCCAGCACGTAAAGCCCGGTAAGGGCGCGGCTTTCGTCCGCACTAAGATGAAGAACGTTATTACCGGTGCGGTAATCGAGCGTTCCTTCTCCCCCACAGACAAGTTTGACAGCGCATTCATCGAGAGAAAGGATATGCAGTATTCCTACAGCGATGGCGATCTCTACTACTTCATGGATATGGAATCCTTTGATATGGTTCCCCTTAACAAGGACGTTCTTCCCGATTCCTTCAAGTTCGTTAAGGAAGAGATGATGTGCAAGCTTTGCTCCTTCAAGGGCAAGGTATTCAGCGTTGAGCCCCCCACATTCGTTGAGCTTGAGGTAACCGATACCGATCCCGGCTTCGCAGGCAACACCGCTACCAACACTCTCAAGCCCGCAACTCTCGAGACCGGCGCAGAGATCAAGGTTCCCCTCTTCATCGAGGTTGGCGAGATCATCAAGATCGACACCAGAACCAGCGAGTATCTCTCCCGTGCATAATTTCCGAGGCGTACTATGACACTCAAGGAAAAAGTTGCTTATATCAAGGGCCTTTCCGACGGTCTTAATCTCGACACCGCTACCGCAGAGGGCAAGATCATTGCCGCTATGATGGATCTTCTTGAAGAAATGGCATCCGAGGTTGAGGAGATCGAGGAGAGCATTGAATACCTCGGCGACTACGTTGAGGAAGTGGACAAGGACCTCGGCGAGCTCGAGGAGTTCTGCTACGAGGATGACTGCGATTGCTGCGATTGCGACGACTGTGATTGCGATTGCGACGATTGCACCTGCCTTGCATGCCTTGACGAGGAATTCGACTTCGACGACGAGGACGAAGAGGCTGAAGAAGAGAACGAGTAATTCTCGCAATATAACGGGGTTGTTGGATTTTAAGACAGCCCCG
>JAFOEU010000029.1 GCA_017387685.1 Clostridia bacterium | reverse complement strand
GATGGAAGTGGAAAGAGTGTGAACGATGATGAGCTTAACCTGCTCTTCGGTGAGGAGGGTGTTGTCGTTATTAACTGCACGGAAGTAGTCGTTGAGATTAACAACGAGAGCGTTCTGAACTGCTTCATCGGTGAGGACGTTGATCGCGCCGATGCTCTTTGCAACTTCTGCTTCGAACTTCTCCCAGGTGAGGAGATCTTCGTTGTCAAGCTCTGCGACCATATCGACCATCTGCTGAGCGGTCTTTGCCTGAACGTAGTTATTTTCGTTTGCCTTGTTTACAACGCCTGCGAAGGTGGGGATGATTACTGCGGAGATGATTGCGAGTGCCGCGATTGCGATCACGAGGCTGTATACGGTGAATCCGTTCTTATTAAGCTTCTTCATTTTTATGTACCTTCTTTCTTAAATCCGGCGGTTATATTTTATGTTTTCTTCGAGTGTTTTTGTTCTTTGTTGTGACTAAATTATACTACCTTCCGCGGCAATTGTCAATAGATGTTGATGTTTATCAATAAAAATTGTAGATGTAACTGATATATTATTTGCCGTCTTCAACCATTAAATCATTAATCTGAGCAACTGCGAGAGCAAAAATATGAGGATTTTCGCAGAATATATTCAATGTTTAGTAATATATAATTTGCATTAAATTAATAAAAGCACCGAGAGAAGTTCTCGGTGCTTAATTTTTTTAAATTTCGGTTACGATCTTCAATTTCCCTTCGTCTTCGGTTACAACAAAAAGGTGAGCTCTTTCGAGCATATTTGCCTCCGGCGCGTGCAGACACATTATATTTCTGTCCTCTGCATCGAGGAAAAACATCGCGTGGCCGCCGTTTTGATCAAAAAGCGGCTCGGGGAGGTGTTCCCATGGGCCCTCGATGCATCCGCTTCGCGAGATAACGGGCAATACGACATAATTATTATGCAGATAGGGAGACCACGTCATCAGGAGTGAGCCGCCTGAAAGCTTCTGAATCCACGGAGCGTCCGAGCCGTAGCGCAGACAATCCTTGCCCTCCCATTTGATACGGTGTGGCGTTGCCTTTGAGATAGGCGATTCATCCGATCCGAAAACAAGCCAGGGCTCGCCCTTGATCGCGGTCAGATCATCCGTTAGCTCCGCGCCCCAAATTTCACCTATAAATGCGCCCTTTTCCTCGACGTAGTTATCCGGCCAATCGTGCGAATAGAATATGTAGGGTTTGCCCTCGTGAACGTAAAGCGTGCCGTCTATACAGCTTTGATCGAGAGGCGTTACAGCGCGCTGTACGAGTGGAAGGAATGGACCGCGAGGAGTGTCGCTGACGCATATTTGCGTGCCTCGGAGACCGTTTTTGCCCAGGAGGGAGACGAAAAGGTAGAACTTACCTTTATATTTATGCACCTCGCCCGCCCAGACGTCCTTGTATGCCCAGAAATCTTCGGGAATTTCGAATGCTACACCGCCTTCTTCCCAATTTTCGAGATCGCGGCTGTGGTAATAGGAATAAGTCGTTTTGCCGGTTGTGGCGTACATATAATAAATGCCGTCCTCAAAGACGATAAAGGGATCGCGCACACGTATATCTTCTCTTTTCAGCATTTCGTCACCTCATTTCAAAACATCGAAAAGCGCGGTCAGGGCATCCTCGATCGGCGGGAGCTCGGGGTGCCATTTCTTTTCCCATTCAAGCGAAAAATAGCCGTCGTAGCCCTTTGCGAGGAGATATTCGGTCATATCGCGCAATGGAAGCGTACCCTCTCCGGGAAGAGTGAGGCCGTCGGGTGTGACGTCCTTGAGGTGCAGATGGCGAATGAGCGGAAAGAAATCGTCAACGAAGGTGCGCCAATTTTCGCCGTAGGTCAGGCGTGTGTGGCAAACGTCCCAGATAAAGCCGAAGTTTTCATATTTTCCGCAAGCCGCCCGGGCCGCTCCGAGGCGTGAGGCGGTGTTGATATCTCCGTGGGTTTCAAGCAAAACCGCAACTCCCTTGTCTGCAGCGTATTCGCAAAGGCGCGAAATACCGCCGATGATTCGGTCGAGGCACTCGGTCTCGTCGCCTTTTATATTGTTGCCGAAAACGCGGATGCCGCGAAAGCCCATTGCCGCCGCGATGTCGATCGATGCGTAGCCTTCCTGCATTGCGCCCTCGAGCTTTTCCGCGCTGTGAAAGCTGCACGACGTTCCGAGAATAAGCGGTTTTACGCCGTATTCCGTGAATTTTTTCAAGGTTTCCGCTCTGTTTTCGGGCGCAAGCGCGGTGATTGTCCGATTGTCCATCACTCCGCCCATACCGCGAAGCTCAAGAGCGTCTATCGAATATTTCTCAGCCAATTCGAGGATTTCCCCGAGACTTCTCTCGGTGCATCCGAGAGTGGAAAAGCATATTTTCATTTTTGATCCTTTCTGCGAATCTCTGCTTCGACCTCAAAGTCGGTTTTACCGACCGAGGTAATCATAACTCTGCCCCATCCCGCTTCCGTCGTGTCAACTTGCGGGAGATAGTCGATTCCGTCATTTTCAAAACGGTGTCCCTCGCCGCCGATGACCTCGACTTTTACGTTTGCGGGGCTCTTAACGCGGCAATGAAGCTCACGATTTTTACCTTTAATAATAACCATATCGCCGTCAATTTCGGGCTCACTTTGACAATGCAAAAGAACCGCGACGGTTGATTTTTCATCCTTCGGCTCAACGCTGTCGTAAACCGTAAGGATTCCGCGCTCACCCGAATCGGGTTCAAATCGCATTTTGCGTGTCACCGAAACGCAGGTTTCGGCGTAAGCCTCACTCAGATCCCCCTCGATCTCATAAACGCCGTTATCTTCCCTATGCGAGAGGACCTTTGCCATGCCGTATTCCGAAAGCCAACCGTCAAGCGTGCTCGGTTCCTTTTTTCCGCACGGAAAGCGAGTCCCCTTGCCGTCGACGAGAATGCAGTTGTGCGCGACTGTGTGTATAGTGTATTTTCTGCGATGGAGGGTTCCGTAGCTGTCGTAAACTCCCGAATCTGAAGCAAGAATCTCGCCGTCGTATATTTGGAAGCAACCCGTATCGAGGTGGTCGTGATTTGCGCCCCAAAGACAGCCGATCTTCATCAGAACTACGCGCTCGCCGTCGTTATATACGGTCGCGCCGACGGGAAAATCAAAATATCTGCCGCTCGGGAGCGTTCTTTCTTCACCAAGGGGCGAAAGCCGATCCCATATCAGATAGACGGCGGGCGAGATCACGCCCTCTCCGCACGAGCCTTCGTCATAGTAATCGTAGCTCCACGCGAGCGGAATGAGATATTCCTCGCGAAATTGCTTTTGCGCTTCGGAGTACCAAAGGCAATCTCCGCTATACGCCGCCGCGAGGAAAAGCGGCACGAAAAAGGGATTTTTATGTGTGTACAACGCTTTCGTTTCGTTGTAATCGTCGCCCAGCCTCAACGCCTCACCGTCGGGACGGCGGAGATATATAAAACTTTCTGCGGTTGAAACCGTCTTTGGAGGAAGAACTCTCTCACCGCTCATTGAATAGATGAGAAGCCCGAACCACATCGCCCAAGCGTAGCGGTACGAGCCGTAGCAAGGACCTTGCGGATGAAATTCGCCCTCGAAAACCTTTTCATATGCGGGGATATACTCCTCAAAAAGTCTGCCCGCACAGAAATTATAAATATCGGGACGCTCGTCATAGACCGCGATAGAAAACGCGAGCAGATCACGCAAGAGCTGTGCCTCGTTGCCGTGACCGCTGATTGCCGCTTGCTTTGCTGGCGGGTAACCCATTTCGAGGTATTTTTCAGCAAGAGCTTCACAACGCGAGATTATTTCGTCACGCTCGGAGGAGGTCAGCAGATCATAGCACCAATCGTAGACCTCGGAGGCAAGGAAGATAAGATGCCCCGCGAATCGCGCTTTCATATAATCATCGTGTACCACGACACCGCGAAGCAGAAAAAGCAAGGTTTCGATAGTGTCTCTTCCCTTTTCCCCATCGTTTTCAAGCAAAGCTTCAAGTGCCTTCGCCTCAAGTGCGAGGTATTCCTTCAAATGATAAGTTCCTTTATCCCGCATCGCGCCCTCACCGCAAACGGGGAATTCGCAAAGCTCGCGGTATTGCCTCCAAGCTGTTGAATTGCGGTCGGCATTTGAAATTCTTTCAAGATTCTTACGGCGGAGCATCAGCCTCGGATGCTCGGGCGGAGGCGTGACGGGTGGTTTTTTATATGGTGAAATAATCATTTTTAACTCCTTGACATCATAGACGCGGCGGCACGGGTTATTTCGTGTGGCAACGGCGCGCCGTTTTTAAGGAAATCGGATGCTTCGATAAGTAACGCTTGGGTTATATCACGTCGCAGATCGACGGTCGGACCACCCATGTGAGGCATCATTATCACATTCGGGAGCCCGTAAAGTCGGCTTTCGACGGAAGGCGGCTCTTTTTCGTAAACGTCGAGGAACGCGCGAAAACGCCCCTTTTCAAGCTCGCTCTCAAGTGCCGCTTGATCTATAACGGCACCGCGCGAGGTGTTGACAAACAGCGCGTCATCTTTCAGAAGCGAAAGCAGCGGTGCGCCGATCAAGTGGTGCGTATGCTCGTTGAGCGGCGTGTGAACCGTGACTATATCACAGATGGAAAAGAGATCCTCAAGGCTCGCTTCGGTGATATTATACATAGCCTTGTCAGCCTCGGGGATCGGCTTGATGTCGTAAAGCTTGATCTTCACGCGGAAAGGCTGAAGCATCCGCACAAGATGGTGCGCGATCGCGCCGTAGCTGACGATTCCGACGGTCTTACCGAGCAGACCGCGGTTGGTGTCGGATGAAGTCTTCCACTTCCTTTCATTTTTGAGGCGCGAGCTGTATTTCGGGATATCGCGCAGAGCGGAAAGGATGTATCCGATCGTTCCCTCGGCGACCGATTCAGCAAAGAAATCGTTGCCGGAAACGACGCGGATACCGCGCTCCCACAGCTCGTCGCTGACAACGGGAACGACCGTACCGCAGAGATGGACGAGTAATTTAAGGCTCGGAGCTACATCGAGAATTCTCGCGTCAAGGCGCGGAGAGCCCCAGCCGGTCACGTAAACGTCGCTGTTCCCGATGCTTTGAGCAATCTCATCGTGTGTCAGTTGTATTTCCTTATCATTCCAGATCACCTCGCCGAGCGACTCGGCAAGGGCGATATTTTCGTTGGTAAAAAAGGTCGGAAAAACCGAGTTTTTCGGCAGAGTCACAAAGGTCTTCATCATTTCACCTCCGCTTTTTATTACTATAATTATACCATAAAATATTTAATTTTCAATAGGAAAAGCGGCAAAATCCGAGATTTTGCCGCTTTTCCTATTAAAGAGCTTCAATAAATTCCTTGAGCTTTTGAGCAAGAACCGCGTGGCCGTCGTCGTTGAAATGAATTCCGTCCGAGGTATATTTCGCCTGAAGCTCGCGGTCGTGGGTATCAATGCCGAGATCGCGATAGAGATTGAGCACGGGAACACCGAACAGCTTTGCATTTTCCTCGATCGCCTCAACGTACGCAAGCAGAGGCTTTGCGTCGGGGAGCTTGATCGGACGGGGCGAGGGATAAAGGTCATCGACGTCGCTGTAACAACAATGAGCGGGAGTCATAAAGATGACGGGCTTGCCCGCATAGGTTTCGGTGAGGAATTTCATAAGGAAGTAAACTGCGCCGCAGAAGGTCGCGGGTGTCTTGTCGCCGATCTCACCGAAGGGCGCGTCACCGTGAACGTAATCGTTAACGCCGCCGTAAACCACAACCATATCCGCACTCTTGTCCATATCGTAAGCTCTGCCGCAGAAGCAAAGATCGTGGCGCGGCTTTTCGCTCGGCTTTGTCTGATGAGCAAGTCGCGAGCCGCCGATGCCGTAGTTGTTCACCTTTGAAAGCTCGCACATCTTCTCGAGTCGCTTGTCATATCTGCAGTTAGCCTTATCAACAACGCCAACGCCCTCGGTGATGCTGTCGCCGAGGAAATTTATTTTATAACCCTTTATATTCATAGAGAAACCTCCGTAATGTGATACGTTTATCATACCACAAAACGGAGGATTTGTCAAGATTTTTATGATTTACCTTTCAAATTCGTGCTTGTGCTCCATAAAGAAATCAAAATATTTACGCACGTTAGGGAGCTCGGTCCAACGGCAGACGGACGCGGGGTAGCTGTCGAGGTTATAGATCTTTGCTTCCTTCATCGCAAGGAAAACGGGAGAATGCGTCGCAATTATAAACTGCGTGCGTCCTACGCGTGCGGTTGCCGAAATATACTCGGCAAGCTCGATCTGAAACTCGATCGAGAGGCTGTTTTCGGGCTCGTCGAGGAGATAGACAGCATCGTCCTCTATGCGCTCAAGGAAGTAGCGCATCGCGGTCTGTCCGTTTGAATAGAGATCGATATCCCTTGCCGTGCGCTTTTTGACATAGCTCGACTGCGATTTTCTCGGCGAAAGGATCTCCATCGTTTCGCTCCAGCGCTCGTAATCGTCAAGACCTTTAAGACGTAGGATGTCGGGATTCCGCTCTGCCCCTCCGTGGATAGCAACGTATTTGTCGAAAAGCTCGTTTCTCTGTTCGCTTATATTCTCGTTAACTGTACGCGCCTTGAGGACGTAATCGAAAACGTCATCGCTTGTCAGCACAGAGCTTCTTCTCGGTGTGCGCATATAGTCAAGCGAGCACATCTCGGTAAATCTGTCGAAAAGCGGTGCATCGTTGAATTCGGAATAGCGAGCCGCGCGCATTTTGTGTGCGAGGACGTTGATGAGTGTGCTTTTTCCCGACCCGTTGCCGCCGTAGAGCATAGTTATGCCGTCAAAATCAAGACTTCCAAGTCCCATTTCGGGGAATATCTTGAATGGGTAAAAGGTATTAAAGCAGGTGCGCTTTTCAAGCTCTATCACTTTTGCCTCGGCAAGCTCGCTCGGTAGGGTGAGTTTTTTGATGTAGATCATAAATGTTTTACCTTTGCTTTCGGAGCATCCCGCAATAAGCGGTACGCAATTTCTTTGATATCCCGCAGAGACTCCTCGCGTGCTTCGGGTAGGGAGTGCCACACCGTCCAACAAAGCTCCTCGCCGAGGTTTAAGAGGCGGTAGAGCTCGGGGTCATCCTTGTATTTTTCAAAGATCCCGGGACGGAAAAGGAGGGATTCTGCGGTGTCGGTGTCGATGACGCCATTTTCGATGGCTTCAATGAGACCGAGTGCGGTTGCCGCGATCTGCGCGCGGCGGGTTAATTCTTCTTTGGTGAAAGTTTTTTCTTTCATTCTTTTTCTGACTAACGGTCAGCACGTAAAAATATATTTTGCATCAAAAGAGTATTTTTCAATGCAATTGATTACTGTTTTCTCTCGCGGACATACCACGCTTTTCCGTCGAATTCATCCCACTCGACCGTTACGCCGGCAAAATCGAATTCGAAGCTGATCCATTCTCTTCCGATTCCGCCGAACTCGTATTTTTCATCTTTTTTATCGAAAAACATACATTCAGCGAGATCCTCTTGCTTGAGAGCATCAATAAATCTCTCAACCGCCTCGCCGTTTTCGTAAACTACAAGCGGGTCATTGGTAACGGAATTGCCTTTTTCATCCTTGTACCATGTGCGCGGAAGAGTGTACGTGGCATGCTTAATACCCGTGAAGGTAACGGTGACTTCTTTGATCTCCATATCCTCGGCGGAACCATTCTGCACGGCATCCTTATGGATATTAAGCATACGAATCTTCACGGTAAGATTGTCATTCTCCCACGAAACAAAGCTCCACACGCTATCGTGAAACTCGAAATCGTGAAGTTGGTTGATTGAAACGTATTTCATAATATCACCTCTTATATATTAGTAGCAAAATACGGCAAAAGGTTACGCATTTTTAGAAATTTTCTATTATTATATCGCTCCAGAACGGGATGGGATCGAATTTGTCGCAGTCGATCGGGTCTTTGAAACCGACGACTTCGTTTTTCAGATAGCTTGAAAGGTTGTTTCCGTAATATATAATATCTCTTCCCGAAACCGAAATTACGGGCGGGTCGTCAACGCCCTCGA
Source organism: Clostridia bacterium (assembly GCA_017387685.1). Lineage (GTDB taxonomy): Bacteria > Bacillota > Clostridia > Oscillospirales > CAG-272 > CAG-390. The sequence continues at coordinate 52,418 of JAFOEU010000029.1, read as the reverse complement.
TCACGGGAACGTATCTGTGACCGTAGATCGGAATCAGCTTGGGTGCTTTTTTAGCAATTAAATCAAATAGCGCCACGGCATCCTCGGTACTCTCGGGACGACTGCCCCAAGTGCTGATCCAGAAGCCTCCTCTGACATCAGAGCGGAGATTTTCGATCGGTGCCGCAATGAGCTTTTTGATATCGGACACGTTGTCCTCGCTCAAATCCCTCCATCTCGGGAAAGAGCCTCGCGGACTTTGGGTCTGCGGAATGCCAATAGCATAGAAATCGGCGAGTGCGCGCGGGAATGTGAATCCGTAGGTGCGCTCGATCGCACTTCTCTCCTCATCCGTCATTCCGGGAAGAACGGTATAATTCTTCTTTTTCAGCTTATTGAGAATCTCTTGATATTTCTCGGTTTCAATTGAATAATCGTATTCCTCGCGCTTGTCTGTGCGGAGTGTTTTTCGCATTATATAGAATCTGCCGCAATTATCGGACGAGAGATCACGGACGACCTCAAAGCCGAGCTTTGCATAAACTTCGAGCATATAGTCATAATGCTCAATCTCGCTCGGTCGCTGCATACGCTCGATCATATAGACCTCCGCGTGGGTGTAGCCCGAATGTTTTGCCTCGGAAATAGCGTTCGAAAGAAGCTTTTCCTCAACGCCGACGAATTTTAAGCTTTTAGCAACAAGGAGATCGACTATCGAAAAGATCCTTGTTCCCTCGGGTGCTACGGCTGACTCATTGTAATATCGCTTGAAGCTCTCCTTTGCTCCGCAATGACAAAAGGCGACTACATCCTCGCCGCAAAACGCAACGTGTCCGCGCATCTCGCCCGAGGTGACCAACTGCTCTATCTCGTCTTTATATATCTCGACGAGCCTTGCGTGTCCGTTAGGCTTAAACTTAATGCCGTTGAACTTTACCATTCCTTCCTCTTCGGTTACGTGGAAGCCCGTGCTGTAATTCGAATAGCGGGAATCGCAAATGTACTTATTGCAGAAGCGGAAATAGTTTTTCCACACGTTTTTATGAAGCGGAGCATAAGTGAAGCATTCCTCCGCCATTCTGCGGCGGATATCTGCAGACGCGGGATGCGCGAGCTTTTTCTCGTTTAAGAAGGCATAAAGAAGCTCGTATATTTCGCTATGCCACAAATTTGCGGCATCGTAGGTAAGCTTATTAAAGATCGGTGCGGTATAATTGGTTTCCCGAAAATGTTCTTCAAGAGCCAAATGATCAATTCTTTTCGCACATTCGTAAGCCTCGCCGAGCTTCGCGGTATAACCGTCAATATCTCCCTCGTCAAGGCAAAGAAGCGCATCGGCTGTGCAAATGTTGCAATAATAACAATTGCGAAGATAAACGTCATCGCCGCACATCGCGTCGACCACGCCGTAAGCCGCGCGGATCGAATCGCGGGTGTTGATCTTTCTGAGCTGACAGATAAAGCCCGTGAGCATAGGCTTGAGCTTTCTTTGGCGAAGCACTTCCCTCTCCTCGTCGGAGCTGAATTCAAAGACGAGGTCCTTGGAGTTACGCAAGGAATACGCGATCTTGAAAGCCTCTTGCTTTTTGCCGAGCGCAAAGTGAGTGCGGGCGAGCATTGACTTATATTCTTGATTTTCGGGAAAACGGCGGACGAGATCCTCAAAATGCTCCAGCGCATTGAAGAAGAGCCGGGCCGAGCCTTTGTACTGCTCGGCGGCTTCGAGCTTACCGAGCTTGTATTCCGCAACCGCTCGGCGATAGAGGAATTCCTCATCCTCGGGAAACTCGGAAAGTGCCTCCTCTGCGGCAAGGAGTGCAAGATCGTCGCAGAGCTCGTCTGCCTCGCGCCACTTTTTTTCGTACACGTCGCGCAGGTCACCGCCGAGAAGTTCGTAGAGCCCGAGTCCCAATATCTTTGAGAGAGGAACAAGGAAGGATATATCGGGCATCGTCTGCCCGTTTTCCCACTTCGACACGGCTTGCGCGGAAACGTGAAGCTCTGCCGCGAGCGCATCCTGAGTCATTCCTTTTTTCTGTCGATAATTGCGAATCTTTGAACCGATGTTGTTTTCCTGCATTTTTCCGCTCCTTAGTTTTCTTGTCTTAATTATAGCACAACCGCGTGAAAATTGCAAGTAACTTCTCGGAGAGAGGGATACAACCGCGGGTTGAGTATATTTTAGCACGGTTTCCGCGCTTTGTCTTGGAAAAAAAGCTGCGAACTTATGATAGGTCGCAGCTTTTTGAATTTACAGAGCTTTTCGCATCATAAAGCTTCTGCCGTCGTCCTCATTCGTGAGGTCACGGACGGTTACGAAGCCGATGCTTTCATAGTAAGCGACAAGAACGTCGAACGCTTCGCCACAGAGACTTTCGGACGGATAGGCTTCGACATGGGTGTATCCCGCCGTTTGAGCCTCGTGCATGGCACGGTCGATCAGCTTTTCTTCAAGTCCGCATAGAGTGAAGCTGTTGGCGACAAGAACGTCAACTATCGAAAAAACCTTCGTGCCGTCGGGAAGATCGTCGTGACACTGCAACGAGGGAAGAGTCTTGTATTTTTTCTTCGCGCCGCAATTGCAATAGCCAAGGACGGGGCAAGAATCAAGCTTTGCGACAAAGCCAGTCATCGCACCGACTCCGAAAAGTCGCTCGACCTCACGGCGATAGGCTTCAAGAGTGTACGCAACGGCAAGCGGGCGCATTTCCTTATAATAGTTGGTAAAAACCGCATCAAGCGCGGCATTCTCCTCGGAAGTCATATCCCATTCGGTGCTATATCGGAAAAGGTCACCGTGTCTTACGTGTCGGTAGCAGAAGGTAAAATAGTTTTTCCAATTCGTTTTGCTGATGTTCTCGATTCTGACCGTGGCATCGACCAACTTGCGACGCAATTCGCGTGACGATGGATGGACGCGCTCGGACTTAGCGAGAAATGTACCTATCATACCGTCGAGTTCTTTAACAAGAGGCTTGCGCATCGCTCCGCAATCGTCGTAAAGCGGCTGAAGGTCCAATTTCTCGGATCGGGCTCCGCCGTCGAGCGAATCGTAGACTTCATTGAGCAGTTTCAGATAACCGTCAACGTCACCATCCGCAAGTCTGAGCTCCGCTTCTTTATAATTCAGAGAACGAGTCAACTCTTCTTTGTCCTTTATTGAAAACAATTCGATCAGAGAGCGCGCGGACGCGATGGATTCGCGTGTGTTTTGATTTTCAAGCTTGCGAAATAGCTCCCAAACGAGATTATCTATCTTGCTCTTTTTATATTTGATTTCATCTTCGCCGCCAAGAATCTCCGCGATCAGGCGCTCTCGGCTCTCGCTCTTTTTGCAAGTATATATCAGCTCAAGTGCGCGATCTCGCTTGCCGCGCACGTGGCAAACCTGCGCCAGAAAAGAGGTATAGGTATCCTGCTCGGGATATTTATTGTGAAGAGTGGTGAAATGGTAATCCGCACGGAGGAGATATAGTTCTCTTTGCTCTTCTGATACATTTTTATTGACACCGAGAAAATATTCATCACACGCGCGGCGGTATAGAAATGTTTCGTCATTTGGGAATTCCTTCAACGCTTCCTCTGCGAAGACAAGGCTTAATTCATCGCCGAGCGGCCAGGTCTTATGCCAAGCGCGTTCAAGCTCGTCACGTCTGCCGCCGCCGAGAAGATCGTTGACTTCAACACCAAGCGTGCCCGAAAGCGGTATGAGCAAGCTGATATCGGGAGAGGTAAGACCGTTTTCCCATTTTGAGACGGCCTGCGAAGAAATATGAAGCTCTGCGGCGAGCGCATCTTGTGTCATTCCCTTTTTCTGTCGGTATTCTCTTATCTTTTCGCCCAAGGATTTATTGTGATTTGCCATTTTCTATCTCCAAATGTATTTGATGATTCTATTATACCACAGCTCAAGGTAATATTCAAGCAACCGCATTAACAGTTTCCCCCAACCGTCGGTTGATATCATATCAAGCTCTTGATCTTCTCCAACAGCTCTTGATAATCATCGGTAAAAAAGACAGCTTCAAGACCTTCGCGATGTTGCAAAATGTCACGGTATTGCTCCAAAAGGCTCATCGGTCCGCTTTCGGGAGATAGCTCATCGAAGAGCGGGGCGGTGAATTTTCCTTTTCCCTTGATAAACTTTTCCTTTGCGATGTCAAGCGCACGGTAAAGATACTTCATCGTCGAGGCGGAGTCACCGAGTGCGGAATAATATTTAGCGCGAGTGTACTCGATCATCATCAGGTGATCATAAAACCATTGATAGTTGCCGTCGGGAATGAGAGCGCGGATAATATCCTCCGATGCCTTCAGAAAATCGAGATCATCGCATCTCATTTCACGCAGAAGGCTCTGAAGCTTTTCGCAGACCAACATCTGTCTGTGTCGGCGGAGTTCATCTCCGCGTAGAACTTTTTTCATAGCATCATCGGGCGATTTGCACTTGTTTGCCCAAGCGATCGCCTCGTCGCTGCGCCCCCTCTCCATCATTATCTCAACCATCTTATACTTTGGATTTTCCCAATCGTGATCGTTATTGATAAGCTCGGCGCAATGTTCCTCGGCAAGTGAAAGCCACCTCTCTTTTTCTTCCGCATCACTCTGACGGCACGCAAGCTCGAATTCATCGCACACGCGGCGCCAAAGAGATGTATAGTCGTTCGGGAATTGAGAAATTATTTCGTTATCAAGCGCAACAAGATCTTGGAGAGGTTTTTACCACTTTTCACATTTAAATTTTAGCCGCAACCATTTCATATTCAGTTCTCGCAAGACATTCTTATGCTCGAGTAGCTCGTCGGTCGTGATGCCCAAAGCATCCGCAAGCGGGCAGATCACGGAAAGGTCGGGATAGCCCGTTCCCTTTTCCCATTTTGAAACCGCTTGCGGGGTCACGCCGAGTGCTTCGGCAAGCTGTGCCTGCGTCATTCCGCATTTTATTCTGTGTTCCTTTATTTTATCGGATATTGCCATTTCACACCTCCAAATCGTCTTGATTACATTATATCACAAAGAGAGCAGAATGTAAATAAAATAAATTGAAAAAAGCACTCAACGGAGCGTTGAGTGCTTCTTTGATTACAGACTTTCGATGAAGTCCTTAAGTCTGGTCGCGATGAATTCGTGACCTGCGTCGTTGAAGTGAAGTCCGTCGGAAGTGTACTTTGCCGCGATTTCGGGATCGTGGGGGTCGAGTCCGAGCTTGTGATAGAGGTTAAGAACGGGGATGCCAAACTGCTTTGCCGTCTCCTCGATGACCTCAACGTAAGCGATGAGAGCCTTAGCGTCGGGACGCTTGTTAGATCTGGGCGAGGGAGCGAGGTCGTCTACGTTACCGTAGCAGCAACGCGCGGGTGTCATAAAGACAACGGGCTTGCCCGCGTAATTCTCGCGCAGGAAGTTCATAAGGAAGTAAACGCCGCCGCAGAAGGTCGCGGGGGTCTTGTCGCCGATCTCTCCGAAGGGAGCGTCGCCGTGGATATAATCGTTTACACCGCCGTAAACAACGACCATATCAGCGGTCTTATCCATATTGTAAACGCGTCCGCAGAAGCAGAGGTCGTGGCGGGGCTTTTCGCTTGCGTTCTGCTGATGAGCAAGACGGGTACCGCCGATGCCGTAGTTATTGGTCTTTGAAAGTTCGCACATCTTCTCAAGACGCTTATCGTATCTGCAGTTGGCTCTGTCAACAACACCAACGCCCTCGGTGATGCTGTCACCGAGAAAATTTACTTTGAAGCCTTTAATATTCATAAAAGAAGTCCTCCGATTTGTGATGTCATAATGATACCACAAAATGAAGGAAAAGTCAACCAAAAGCGAAGAAAAAGGCTGAAAATCAGCCTTTTTCTTATTATATTAAATTTGGAATTACTCTTCCTTGGGAACGTAGAGTCCGGTATCCTGTACCCACTGAGAATAGTAGTAGAAGAATCCGGGAACATCTGTGCTTCCCTCTTTAGGCTCTGCGGGAGACTTTTCTACCTTAAGGAAGGAGTTGGTATCCTCAAGAGCTGCCCACTTGGTAATGAGCTCCTCAAGCTCAGCAAGGTTCTTTACTGCAGTGATCTGCTTCTCAACGTCTGCAGAAAGATCGTTGACCTTGGTGATGTTATCAATGTTGAGAGTCCAATAGCTTGCAGGATCCTCGCCCTCGGGAACAACTACGCGATTAGCAAAATCAAATCCCATCGAGAGGTAGGGCTTAACGTCAAGGTTCTGCTTCTTACCCCAATCCCACGCATCAAGAGGCATATCCTCTTCGGGATAAGCCATGAATACGTTACCGGTAGTCTCAAGCTTCATCATATAATCCTGGTTGAGACGAACGAGCTTGCCTGAATCATCATCGATCTTGTAATGAACACCCTCTACACCGTACTGAAGAATGTTACGGAGGTCGCTATTGGTGTTAAGATAAGTGATGATCTGCATACTTCTTGCAAGGCTGCGAGTATAGGTGGAAACAGCAAGCATGTTGTTGAATACTTCGTCGTAGCCTGCTCTGGGATACTCAAGAACGTTGAGGGAATAATCCTCACCGTAAACAGCAGCGAGATCTGCGCCGCCCTTGATCATACGAATTGCGTAGTTTGCAGGATTCTGAGACTCAGCAACTACGTAACCTGCGTCCTTATATGCCTGAATGCACTTGAGCTGATCGGTGAACTCTACATTCTTGAATACATTATTACAAGCAAGAGTAACATTGGTGTCGATCGACGGATCGTGAGTACGGTTGGTCATAGTACTTGCGAGAAGGTTGAACTTATTGGAATTGATCTTACCGGTCGCAGTATCGATGTTCCAATAGTATGTACCGGTGGTGTAGATATCGCCAAGGATGGGCGCTACGCCGGGCTCGTAAGCTGCAACGTCAGCAAGGAAGTCAGAGCACTTTGCGAGAGTGTCGAGCTCTTCGGGGTTGTAGCTGTACTTCTTTGCAAGCTCCTTATTAACAAGGAGGTAAGTGTATTCGCCGATAATTACGTTGTTCGGGATACCGTAGGTACCGCTGGTGGACCACTTTGCCCAAAGAAGAAGCTCGTTGTTGATGTACTCGTTAAGCTTCTTGGATGCGCCGCTGAGTTCGGGATCGAGACGCTCGATCATTTCTCTCTCGATGTACTCAAGATATCTTTCATAGCTGTCGATCCAAAGGATATCGATCTGAGCAGGCTTCTCATCGGGGTACTTAACCTGGCTGAGAGTGTAGCTGTTGTCGATACCTGCGATGGTTACGAGCTCGGTCTGCTCTGCGGTGGTATCTTCACCGGTAAGCTCCTCGGTCTCGCGGAACTGAGCGTAGTCGGGATGCTCCTCATAGAAAGCATCAAACCAAGCGTCGTCAGTTACAACGCCCTCTGCCTTAGCTGCCTTTCTTGCAGCCTTGAGTGCGCTTGCAGCCTCTTTTTCAAGAAGCGCATACTCTTCGTTGCTCTTGATGCGCTCTTCGATCATCTGATAATAGTTATCGTATGTAGCGAAGTGAAGCTTTACCTGGGTCTTAAAGTTAGCCTTGGTAATATTGTTGAATGCGTTTTCAACAAGTCTTGCGGTCTCCTCGGACACCTCTTTTTCGCAAACGACGAACATAGAAAGGGTCATCGCGGAGTTGGATGCTTCGTCAATCATATCGTCGCCGATATTTGTCTCCTCACCGCCCATAAGAGCATCACAACCGGTGAAAAGGAAGGTCGAGAGCATCAGGAATGCAAGAATCAAGCTAATAATTCTCTTGTTCATTTAGGTTTTCCTCCTTAGGAAATGTGGAAATTGCGCACTGCGGTCAGTACGCAGATAATGTTATTATATATTCTACTACAAAATCGCCAAAAAGTCAAGTCAAAATTTTGAACGAATGACTAACACTTCCTTGCAATTTTCGCTATGGACGGAGTTTATGAAGCAATATCAACAAAACCGAGCATAGCGGTTTGACAAATATGTCGAAGTTTTTGTGCGTTTTAACGATATTGAGCAAAATAATTTGTTACTATTGCATAGTAACATATTTTGAATACCGTCGAAATCACAAGGAATTATTCCATAAAGCCCTTGAGGTGACGTGCACGGCTCGGGTGACGGAGCTTTCTGAGCGCTTTTGCCTCGATCTGTCTGATTCTCTCACGGGTGATCTTGAATTCCTGACCTACTTCCTCAAGTGTACGGCATCTTCCGTCGTAAAGACCGAAGCGAAGCTTGATAACGTGCTCCTCTCTGGGAGTGAGGGTTCGAAGCTGACGCTCGATGACCTCGCGGCGCATAGTTGCGGATGCTGCATCTGCGGGAGTGGGAGTTTCGTCATCGGGAATGAAGTCGCCGAGATGGCTATCTTCCTCTTCACCGATAGGAGTTTCAAGGGAAACGGGCTCCTGCGCGATCTTGAGGATCTCGCGGACCTTATCCGAGCTCATGCCCATCTTTTCGCCGAGCTCGTCCACGGTAGGCTCGCGTCCGTATTCCTGAAGGAGCTGACGCTGATAGCGGGAGACCTTATGAATGGTCTCAACCATGTGAACGGGAATTCTGATAGTTCTTGCCTGATCTGCGATAGCGCGGTTGATCGCCTGACGGATCCACCAGGTAGCGTAGGTCGAGAACTTGAAGCCCTTCTCGTAATCAAACTTATCAACAGCCTTAATAAGACCGAGGTTGCCCTCCTGAATGAGGTCGAGGAAGAACATTCCCTTGCCTACGTATCTCTTTGCGATGCTTACAACGAGTCGGAGGTTAGCCTCAACGAGTCTGTCCTTCGCTCTCTTTCTGACGTCATCGGGGAGAGATTCGTCATACATTACCTTTGCGAGCTCAAGCTCCTCCTGCTGAGAAAGAAGCTCGACGCGTCCGATCTCCTTGAGGTACATACGGACGGGGTCATCGATAGCAAGTCCCTCCTGCTCAAGCAAGCGCTCCATCGCCTCGCTGTCAGCGAATTTTTCGACCTCGCTCTCGATCTTGTCCATTTCGCCGTCGGGCATTTCGTCGGCAAGGAGAAGCTCGGTATCGGCATCGTCATCAAATATCTCGTCGATATTGTCAACGTCGTTCATACCGTCAAGTACGTCCTTGTAGTCGATAGTACCGGTATCGGTGGGTTCCATAAAATCACTTACGCCGGATTTCTTATCACTTTGAATCATTTTTTATCCTTTCCTATGTATTTAAAATACACAATTTGAATTTCCTGATTAATTTTCACCGCGCTTTTTGCGCGCTTCCTCGAGTTTTTTACGCTTTAATGCAAGCTTTTCCTCGAGCGAAAGTCCGCCGCTTTCTTCGGCGCTTTGCTTCTGAGCCTCGGCTTTCAGTATATCAGCCGTCGATCTGAATATTTCGGGACCGTTTTCGGTGAGGCTTCTGCGGCGAACCTGCATATCCTGCAGTGCCGACATTTCGTCGGGATTGAAGGATTCACCGAGCATTGCGTAAACAAATCCGCCGGAGGAATGCAGCTCCATTATCGCAGTAAACGCACGCTTTCCGAAAGCTGTAAAGAAGTCTGACTCCGAAAGCTCGACTCGCCCACGCTCGATATCCTCGCGGTATTCGGGGTAGATCATCATAAGACCAAGCAGGGCTTCCTCCGCGTACGCCGCACGAAGATTTTTTGCGGCATCGGGATTGACCTTGTTGGAATATTGATGAAGAGTGGCGTGCGCCTCGCGTGTCTGCTCTATAGATATTTCACGTATTTTCTTTTTTCTGAGCCTTTCGGCATCTGCGCCGATCGCATCGGCGGAAATACCGAGCGCCTCGCCTGCTCGCTTTGAGTAAAGCTCGCGCTCGACCGTTGAATGATAATTTGCTATGACCGCGGAAATCTCTTCAGCCGCCCTTCTCTTTTCCTCGACTTGCGAGATATCGTGCTTCGAGAGCACGGCTTCAAGCTTATATTCAAAGCCCGTGCGGCTCTCGCTGAGCAGAGCCTTGAAGGCATTTGCGCCCTTCTTTTTTATAAACTCGTCGGGGTCCTTTGCACCTTCCATTTTCAGCACTCTGACCTCAACGCCGACGCGGCCGAGCAAGAGCATCGCTTTGTTTGCGGCTTTCTGTCCCGCTTCGTCCGAATCGTATGAAATTATTACCTTTTTGGTGTATCTTGAAATGATACGCGCGTGTTCTTCGGTTATTGCCGTTCCGAGGGTTGCAACGGCATTCGGGAATCCCGCCTGATGGAGTGCGATTACGTCCATATAGCCCTCGCAAAGGATGATCTGATCGGCGCAAAAGCCCTTGGCGTAGTTGAGTGCAAAAAGATTCTTGCTCTTTTTGAACGCGGGGGTATCCGAGGAGTTGAGGTACTTCGGCTTGCTGTCGTCCATAACTCTGCCGCCGAAGGCTACGATGTTACGCGAGGTGTCGACTATGGGAAAGATAACGCGGTTTCGGAAATAGTCATAGGCTCGTCCCGTTTTTTGGCTTTTGCCGCAGAGAAATCCCACGATCATCTCTTCCTCGGTGAACCCGAGGCTCTTGAGATAATTCGTCAGCTTTCCGAAATCGTTGGGAGCATATCCGAGATAAAACTGCTTGGAGGTGCCATCAGTAATGCCTCTTTTTTTAAAATACTGTCTTGCTTCCTCACCGCAGGGCTCTTTTGTCAAACAGTGACGAAAAAATCTTGCCGCCGCTTCGTTCATTTTAAGCACGCGTTCGCGCTTGACACCGCGATCGCCGTATGCACTCTCGGCTGTCTGCGGAATCTCTATACCCGCACGTCGGGCAAGCATTTCGAGAGCGGTGGGATAGTCGACGTTTTCCATCTTCATAGTGAAGGTGATAACATCACCGCCCGCTCCGCAACCGAAGCAGTAAAAATGATCGTCCGAGCCGAATACCGTAAACGAAGGAGAATTTTCACTATGGAAGGGACAAAGCCCGACCATATTCGATCCCGCCGGCTTCAAGGTCACGTAAGAGCCTATGACCTGCTCTATATCGTTGCGTCGGATTATTTCCTCGACGACTTCTCTCGGTATTTTCAAGTCACCACTCCTTTCGCGAATTAATCTCTATAATACAATATACGCAGAAAAACCGCAAAAAACTCTTTTTTACAAAGACTTTTTTGCGATTTTTCGATTTTTTTAATGGAAATATTCAAAAAAGTTTCCTCGGAGGCGCAAGCTTGCGTCCTGTTTCGACCGGAATCGAGCGTCCGGCGGTAAGATCTCTCATTCTTATCTTGAAATCTTCAACAGTTTCGGTCGGAGCAGTCATCGTCAGCTTAACGTCAGCGGCAAATTCGGTATCCTCGATCTCGATACCGTAGCGGGCGAATTCATTCTGAACACGGGCGTGATCGTTATAGCTGCATTTCATCTGAAGGACAATAACTTCCACATAAGTAATGATCCCCGCATCTGCTACTGCTGCACTTGCAGCAGATGAATAAGCTCTGACAAGTCCTCCCGTTCCGAGGAGAATACCGCCAAAATATCTTGTTACGACGACCGCCGCGCCGTCGAGTCCGTTTTTGCAGAGCACGTCAAGAACGGGCATTCCTGCACTTCCCTGCGGCTCTCCGTCATCGGAATAGCGTTTCATCGCACCGCCGCGGAGAACGTATGCAAAGACGTTGTGGCGGGCATCGGCGTGTTTTTTCTTGATGCTCGCTACGAATGCCGCCGCTTCTTCCTCATTGTCAACGGGCTTTGCATAGCCTATGAATTCGGAACGCTTTTCAACGAGCGTTGCAGTCCCTTCCTTGGCGAGTGTGGTGTAGGTATTCAACGCACCTCACCCCCGTCGTAAGCGGAGAGCATACCGCGGATCTTAGAATCGACAGTAGCAATAACGGTGATATTCTCGGCACCATAATCCACGTCCTCGACGGAAGCATTTTTATAAAGAGTATTGAGTGCTCCGGCTTCGGCATTGGGAATAATAAACTTCACGCGCTTTTTTCCCGCGTTAACGAGAGATTCAAGCTGTTCGCCGAGTCGGTCGAGTCCTTTACCCGTGAGAGCGGAAATGAATACTGTTCTTCTCTGCCCGTCCGAGGACTCCATCGCGGGGAGCGGGATTTCGTCGCGCGCGGGAAGATCGCATTTATTATAAACTATAAGACAGGGTTTGCCGCCCGCACCAAGCTCTGCGAGAAGGTTTTCGGTCACCTCGAGCTGTGCGGGATGCTCGGGGTCGGATGCATCGACGATTATCATTAGGATATCAGCACAAGCCGCTTCGTCGAGGGTTGAACGGAAAGCCTTGATGAGATGGTGAGGGAGACGGCGAATGAAGCCTACGGTGTCGGTAAGAAGCACCGATTCACCCGAAGGAAGCGAGAATTTTCTCGTAGTCGGGTCGAGGGTTGCAAAAAGCTTGTCCTCCGCGAGGATGCCCGCGCCCGTGAGAGCATTAAGCAGAGTCGATTTGCCTGCATTGGTATAACCGACGATCGCTACCTTCGGAACTCCGCTCCTATCGCGCGCAGAACGGAGAGTTTTTCTCTGCGTTTCAAGCTCGCGCAGCTCGGCTTCAAGAGCCGCGGCGCGGCGTTTGATATGACGGCGGTCGGATTCAAGCTTGGTCTCACCGGGACCGCGAGTACCGATACCGCCTCCTAGACGCGAGAGCTGTGTGCCCTTACCGATGAGTCGGGGGGCGGTATATTTGAGCTGTGCAAGCTCGACCTGAAGCTTACCCTCGGCGGTTGCCGCGTGGAGGGCGAAGATATCAAGGATCAGCATCGAGCGGTCGATGACGCGCACGCCGTCGAGCTCGTCCTCGATGTTTCTGATCTGCGAGGGAGTGAGCTCGCAGTCGAATACCGCTATATCGACCTCGTTATTCTTGCAAAGCTCGGCAAGCTCGAGAAGCTTGCCCGAACCGATATAGGTGCGGACGTCGGGATTTGAGCGGGTCTGAACGAGCGTCGCGACCGTCTCGCCACCGGCGGTATCAAGGAGTCTGCGAAGTTCGGCAAGCGAAATCTCGCATTCACCGTCTGCCATTCCGAAGGAATCAACGCCGACGAGCACCGCTCTGCCTGCGATTATTTTATCAGTTATTTTAAGTTCCATAAAAATTCACCTCTGTGAGGATAGTATAAAAGAAAAATGGGCAAGTATACGCATTCGCGCAAATCTCGCCCACTGTTCTTGACAAATTATTTGCCCTGGAGTCTCTTGTTGAACTTGTCAACACGTCCGCCGGCATCAACAAACTTCTGCTTGCCGGTAAAGAAGGGATGGCACTTCGAGCAAATTTCAACTCTGATCTCGTTGCCGCCCTTAGGGTTGGTGGAACGAGTGGTTACGGTCTCGCCGCAAGCGCACTTGATGGTTACCTCTTCATACTTGGGATGGAGTCCCTGCTTCACAATAAACACCTCACTTTTAGCATTATTCTGACGGATTTTGCCGTCGGTATTGCAATTACCGTAAAATTATATCACATTTTAATCAAATTTGCAATACCTTTTTGAAAATTTCTCAAAATATTTTTAGATTTTTCCCGACATTTCTCGCCGAAGACCCTCTATAATGCGTTTTTCAAGTCTTGATATGTATGATTGGGAGATCCGGAGCAGGTCTGCGACCTCCTTTTGAGTCATTTCGGGTTTACCCGTAAGCCCGTAGCGAAGCTCGATGATCTGCCTTTCGCGAGGCTCAAGAGCCGCAACTGCACGGCGCACGAGCATCCTTTCCTCGCGTGCCGCAAAATCGTCGCAAACACTCTCGCCCGAATCGAGCACATCGGAAAGCAGAAGCTCGTTGCCGTCCCAATCGACGTTCAGAGGCTCGTCGAGCGAGACCTCGCAGCGTGTCTGGCTGTGCTTGCGGATATACATAAGTATCTCGTTTTCGATACAGCGCGAGGCGTAGGTCGCGAGCTTTATTCCCTTGTCGGAGCGAAAGCTTCCTATCGCCTTTATCAGACCGATCGTGCCTATCGAAACGAGGTCCTCGATTCCTATTCCCGTGCTTTCAAATCTTCGTGCTATATAAACCACAAGACGAAGATTTCGTTCGATCAAAAGTCCGCGTATTTCAGTGTTATTGGGGGATGATTCAAGCTCCGCGATCGCTTTGTTTTCCTCATCAGCCTCAAGAGGCGGCGGGAGCGTGTCGGGGCCGTTGACGTAATATATCCCATCGTTTGTCAAGCCAAGCTTTGAATGGATACGCGCGATCGCCATACGGATGCGCGCTAATATCATAATATTCATCTTCTCTTCTCCATTTCAAATTATTCCGGGCGGCAGAAGCGCTCGGGTTTCTCCCGCGCTGAGTTTTGTGGGCACAGGAGCAATAAGTACGTCGGCATCAAGCTTTTTGCCGTCTGCGGTTACTCTGAATATGTCGGGCACGATCGCAGTCAATATAGAACTTTTTGCCCCAACCGCGCCTTTTGCGGGTACGTACCTCAGCTTCAGCGCATACTTTTTGGGAATTGCGGAGATTGATCCTATATCTCCCCTCTCCCAATATTCAACGAGCTCGTGCGGGAACAGCTCCTTGACCGCGTCAAGCTCGCATATCGCCACTCCTCTGCCGCTGAGGGGATCGGTAAGCAGATTACCCGTATCTGTCATAGCGCGCAGACGGACGCTTCTGCTTCCGAATCCGATCTCGATACTCGATTGCTTCGTCGCAGCGATACTTTTCATCCTCTTACCGCCAACAACCGCTGCCGCACCGCCGAGCGCGGCGATCAGAGCAAAGATCCAAACACTGATATCATCACCGCCGTCGGGCTCAAGCACAGCAAGTCCCGAACGGTTGAGCACAGCATAAAACGCACTCATCATTCCTCCGAGTATCGCGGAAACTACCGCGAAAAGCGCACACCGTCCGACGAAATCCCGAAGTCTGATCTCCTTTGAATAAAACGCAACCGTACATATTATCGCAAGTGACAGAGCATCGCAGATCAGCGGTGTGAGTCCGCTTTGCGGAAGAAACAAAGCTGCCACACCGTAAGTCCCTCCGAGTGTCGCCGCAAGAACGTAACGAAAGCAGTTTATCCGCCTTCGCGAAAGCTTGGCACAGAGATATAAGACGAGAAAATCCATACTGAAATTTATCAAAAACAGAACGTCGGCATATACCGTTTGTCCCATATTCATCACCTCACCTTTATTATATTCGATAGCGGATGGGAAATATGTCATTTTTCAGTTGTTAGTTATTAGTTATTAGTTGTTAGCTGATGGTAAATTTTCGCTGAAGCGAAAATTATACTGCAATAATTTTGTGCGGTACTGATACGGCTTTGTGCTGTACGAAAATATGATGAATAAATTAAAAAAATCTCGGATATTCCGAAGTCTTGCTTCATCATATCCGAGATCTTTTATTTTGGGCATTGAATTATCCCACTCAACAACGGAACATCAACACCAAATTATATCGTCGCTCAAGCCGATTTCCGAGCAAAGCGAGGAAATCTTCCTTCAACTAACAACTAATAACTAACAACTAAAAACTAAAAAATCCTTCTGCACTCGATATAGAATCTCTTATCAGCCGCGTGCCCCATTGAAAAGGTCTTTCTCGGGAGTACTCCGTCGGCTTCAACAGCGGGGAAAAGATCTGCCTTGGACATTCCCTCGAATACAAAGCCCGCACACGCATCACGCGCGGCAAGACGGCAGAGAGTATCCTCACCGTGGATATAGTCGATCACGGCACGGGGATGCGACTTCATCCAATCGTCAAGGAAGTGCTGAAGGCTTGCGACGGGGAGGGTGTATTCGGGGTGTTCTATCACTACCTCCACGTTGTTGCCCTCGAGGATCATATCGAAGGTCTGCGCAGGGAATCTGCCGTTCTGAGCGGCGGCGAAGGCTTCAAAATCCTTTGCGAGCTCCATAACATCTATATTTTCGAGCAATCTGTATATAGGCTCAAAAACAAGACTTTCCTCGTGGAGATTGCAGATCTCAGCGAGAGCGTAGCGTGCGGGGTGAGTCTTTGCTTCTTCTTCGGTGAGCGTAGCTTTGATCTCCTGCCACGATGCTTTTGCTGTGGCAAGAGAGTGGTTTCCGTCACCTACGGCTACGGTGATCGGCGCACCGCCGTTCTTCTCTGCTCTGATCTTTGCGTTTTCCGCAAGAATTGCAAGCGAGGCGTTGAGAGATTCAAATTCATCAGCATTAACAAATGCGGACTTTACGCTTCCGCCACCCTCCGCAAGGTCAAAGGAATAAGCATCCGGTTCTCTGCCCGCAAAGCGCGAAAGAATCGTATCATCGGGATCGTCAACAAGAAGCATAACGTGGGGCATCTCGATCGGTGCGCCGCGTCTTACCGCAAGTCGGGGCGGGATGCGCTCAACAACGGTCTTTTCGGTCGGACGGATGGGCGAGGACGAGCCTGCGGAAAAATCGTAGTCCTCAAGATCAATGGCACAAACGAGTCCGCGACGGAGCTTTCCGTCGGATTGGATACGTTCGAGATAAATGCCGCAGGCGGGATGCTCTTTGAGCACTCCGTCCGAAATATATTTTCTCATTGCAGCGTGAATGGGCGGCACTCTTTTTTCGGAATCTTCAAGCCATACCTCGGGGAGCATAAGCGAAAGCGTTGAAGGTACGTCTTTAACCGTCGCCGCAACGCGCTCCCAGTATTCGGGCTCGGATGTGTATTGGTCACAGGCAACGCACGCCCATTTAGTTCCGTCAACTACGGAAAAATCGGGGAGCAGTATATCGGCAGGGAAAATTTTCATCATAATCATTCTCCTATTTGTATTCGTACCCTCATTATACTACATTTTTCTCATTTTTGCAATATTTTTTTAATATTTGCTATATTTTTTCAAAAAACAGTTGCGCGCGCAACGATTTTGTGGTATAATATAGCCAATGAAAATGAAAGAGGTGATTTTATGGGACCAGGAGGTTGGGGCGGACCAAGATATGAATACGAAAAGGTTCAGAAGCCGCAAGGATTAAAGGACGTTCCGAGGTTTCTGAAGGAGCTGTTCGGCGGATTCTTCTACCGACTCGGCTATATTTTCGTTATCGTATGGAAGGCGAGCCCGCTTATTCTCTTCACGATGATCTTTATCTCGATCTTCGACGGCGTTATGCCCGTTATAGGCTCGATGATATCGGCAAACGTGCTTGACGAATTGCAGCTTGTTATTATAAACGGCACAAAGGGAACGGAGGCGGAGCTACTGTCGTCATTCTGGGGCTCTGCGGTTCTATCTATGCTCATCGTGCTTTTCGTTTACCGCATCTGCAACAGAGTCGTCACACGCATCAGCAGCTCGATCATCCGCATCGCGGGCGAAAAGGTAACAGATCAGGTCAAGGTTCAGATAATGCAGAAGGCAAAGACGATAGACCTTGCCTCCTTCGATATGCCCGCCTTCTATGAAAAGCTTGAGAACGCGAACCGTGAAGCGGGACACAGACCTATTCAGACACTTCAGTCAACCTTCTCGATTATTTCCACGATCATTCAGCTGATAAGCTACGTACTTATTCTCTCGCGCATACCGAATATGTGGTGGATGCCGCTCGGTGTCGTTCTCATCTCGGTACCGTCCGCGGTCGTTTCCTTCGTTTACAGAAGAAAGCACTTCCAATACGTCCGTTGGCGTTCGAAGGACCGCAGACAGCTTTCATATTTCTCGGGTCTGCTCGTCAACAAGGATCTCGTAAAGGAGATACGCATCTTCGACCTTGCAGATACCTTTATCGACAGATACAACACAGTATTTAAAAAATATTACGCAGGTCTTCGCAAGCTGATCATTCAAGAAAGCGCGTGGCTTATCGTGATCGCGGTAATTTCCTCGGTGATCAACTGTATATTCTACGCTGTTATCGCATTTGGAGTATTCGTCGGAAGATTTACTATCGGTAATTACAGCCTTTACACGGGTGCTTTGAACTCTATTGCAAACTGTGTAACGAGCTTCATCAATACATCGGCATCGGTATACGAGGGAACGCTCTTTATCGACAATCTTATTTCCTTTATGAAGGAAAAGCCCACCATCGTTTGTACGGCTGAAATTCCCGAAAAGGTCAATAAGAACGCACCGCATACCATCGTATTTGAAAACGTATCCTTCTGTTACCCCGGCACGGACAGAAAGGTTATCAAGAATCTCTCCACAACCTTCCGACCGGGCGAAACCGTCGTTCTTGTTGGACTCAACGGTGCAGGTAAGACAACACTTATCAAGCTTCTTACCCGTCTTTACGATCCTACCGAAGGAAGAATACTGCTTGACGGCAAGGATCTGCGTGAATACGATGTACGAGAGCTTTACGATCTCTTCGGAATCATCTTCCAAGACTTCGGCAAATATGCCGTAACGGTTGCTGAAAATATTTCATTCGGTGATATCCACCTTGAAGAAAACCGAGAGAAGATCGAGGATTGCGCCCGCACGGCAAACGCCGAGGACTATATCGCGAAGCTCCCTGACGGCTACGATACGCCTCTTATGCGTATATTTGAAAAGGAAGGCATTGAGCTTTCGGGCGGTCAGTGGCAGAAGCTTGCGATCGCGAGAGCATTCTACCGTGACTCCGAAATTATGATCCTCGATGAGCCGACGGCTTCTCTCGACCCGATGGCTGAGCAGGAGATATTCAATCAGTTTGACAATCTCCGCGAGGGTAAAACCACGATTTTCGTTTCTCACCGTCTTTCTTCCGCAGTCATCGCGACCAAGATACTCGTTCTTGAATACGGCGAGCTTATCGAGGAGGGCAACCACCACGAGCTGATGGCGAAGAAAGGCAGATATTACGATCTCTTCACCACTCAGGCAAAGCGTTATCTCGAGGGCGGACGTGACGTTGACGATGATGACGTTCCTCAGCAGAGACGTCCTCGCAGACGGCGAAGCGATGATTTAGAATAACACACAAAGGTCAGCGGCATCGGTTCGCTGACCTTTCTTTTTCCAATATTTTGCCTCTTCACAACTCCGCTCGGATATGTTATAATATAGATGCATATATGCAACACATCGCAAAAAGGGGGAATGTGAAAATAAGTTCGGCAGAGACCTCTGCCGAAGGAAAAGAGGAAAGACAGTATGAAGAAATTTATAAAAGTATTAATCGTATCGGCGGCAACCGTCCTTATGCTACTTGCCGTTTCCATCGCAGCCGGCGCAGCTACGATGGATTCAAGTGCGGGACGGATTGCCACCGAGAGCGGAGGGCTGAACGTCAGACGTTCGGCAAACACCTCGTCAGAGGTCATCTCTTCCCTTTATAAAGGAAGCTACGTTACTCTGATGTGGCGCTCGGGCGACTGGTGGTACGTGGAGTTTGATGACGGAAAATACGGCTATTGCCATTCCGACTACATAGATACCGTCAGCGCGAGTGCAAAGCTCGTCAAGACCGCAAGCGGAAATCTCAACGTCCGCAGCGGTGCGGGAACTTCTTATTCGAGAATAGGAAGCCTGCCCTCGGGTGAGGTCGTTCTCGTTCTTTGGACGAGCGGCGATTGGAGCCGCGTGCTTTATAACGGCACAAAGCTCGGTTACGTTAATTCAAGTTATCTGACAAGCTCGGATACTTATTCCGCCGTTTCTATCTCGGTCCCGCATTATATGCAGACCGACAAGAGATGGGCAAGCGTCACTCTCGGCAGATCGGGAAAGACGATCTACCGTATAGGCTGCACTACGACCTCGATCGCAATGATCGAATCGTATCGCACGGGAAAGGCAATTTATCCGGACGCTATGTCAAGAAAGTTGAGCTACACGTCCTCGGGCAACGTCTATTGGCCCTCCGACTACACGGCTGTAACGAGCACAACCAAGTATCTCGAAAAGATCTACGCAGAGCTAAAGGCAGGGAAACCAGTCCTTTTCGGCGCCAAGACCGCTGCGGGCGGTCAGCATTGGGTGGTTATCACAGGATATAGAGGCGGAGCGTCACTCAGCGCCTCGGGGTTCACCATCAATGATCCCGCCGATAGGACGAGAAAAACTCTCGCTGATCTTTACGCGGACTATCCGAGATTCTATAAATTCTTCACTTACTCAGGCTGAATATTATAGTTAGATTGCAATAATCAGACTCCATTTGCGGTTTTCATTTACTGCAATTATACAGTTTTTTGTAAAAGTTGAAAGTTTTTTGCGTTTCTATGTTGACAGAATCCAAAAAAATCCGTATAATATTATAGTATAATGTAAAATAAACGAAATCGGAGTATTCAAAATGAGTATTAAGGTTGTAAAATTCGGCGGTTCATCCCTTGCGGATGCCGATAGATTCAGAAGAGTGGCTGAGATCATCAAGGCAGATCCCGAAAGACGCTATGCGGTTCCCTCCGCGCCCGGAAAGCGCTTTTCCGACGATATTAAGATCACCGATATGCTTTATCAGTGCTATAATCTCGCCAAAGACCCTTCAACCAAAGAAGAATTTGAAACTTGTTATAACAGTATCTGCGCCCGCTTCCTCGGCATCATAGCAGACCTCGGTCTCGACTTTGATATCAGCGGCGAGCTCTCCTATATCAAGAACGCCATTCTCGGCCGTGCGGGTCGTGACTTTGCGGCAAGCCGCGGCGAATATCTCTCCGGACTTATCCTTGCAAAGTTCATCGGTTACGATTTCATCGATGCCGAAAACGTTATCCTCTTCAAGGAAAACGGAACATTCGATGCTGAAAAGACCCACGAGATTCTTTCTGCCGAGCTTGCGCGCCACGAAAACGCGATCATTCCCGGCTTCTACGGACTTATGCCCAACGGCACAGTCAAGACATTCTCCCGCGGCGGTTCTGATATAACCGGTTCCATCGTCGCTCGTGCAGCGGGCGCCGACCTTTACGAAAACTGGACAGACGTATCCGGCTTTATGATGGCAGACCCGAGAATCATCAAGAATCCCCGTGCTATCGAAACAGTTACATACCGCGAGCTTCGTGAGCTCTCCTATATGGGTGCGACCGTTCTTCACGAGGATGCTATTTTCCCTGTCAGAATCGCGGGTATTCCGATCAATATCAGAAACACTATGCGTCCCGGTGATGACGGAACCATGATCGTTGCTTCTGCGCCCGACTACGACACCAAGCATATTATCACGGGTGTTGCGGGCAGACGAGGCTTCTCAGTTGTTACCGTAGAGGACGATCTTATGAACTCGCAGATCGGCTACGGCAGACGTATGCTTGAGGTCTTTGAGGAAAACGGCATCGCATTCGAGCATATGCCCACCGGCATCGACACGATGAGCGTTATCGTTGCCACTGCAGACATCGAGCCCATCAAGGATAAGATCATCTCTTCTCTTAACCGCACTCTCAAGCCCGACAGCGTAACCGTTGACGACGGACTCGCACTCGTCGCAGTCGTTGGTCGCGGTATGGTCAAGGCAAAGGGCACTGCAGCAAGAGTCTTCTCTGCGGTTTCGAACGCGGGCGTCAACATCAGAATGATCGACCAGGGCTCCTCCGAGCTCAACATCATTCTCGGCGTTGAAGAACGCGACTTTGAAGATACCTTGAAGGCTATCTATAGCGAGTTTGTTAATGACTAAATAAAATCAAGGCTGCTTCGAAAGAGGCAGCCTTTATTAGTTGTTAGTTGTTAGTTATTAGTTGTTAGTTGAAGGTGAATTTTCGCCGAGGCGAAAATTTAACCTCAATAATTCTGTAAAGCGTTGATAAGATTTTGTGCTGCGCGAAAATTTAATGCATAAATTAAAAAGATCTCGGATATTCTGAAGCTTTACTTCATAGTATCCGAGATCTTTAATTCAAGGCATTGAATTATATCTCTCAATAATGGTTCATCAACACCGAGTTAAACTATAGCAATCCGATTTCCGAGCAAAGCGAGGAAATCTTCCTTTAGCTAATAACTAACAACTAATAACTAATAACTAATAACTTATTTTATCAGCTTCTTAACCGCCAGCGCGCACCAGCCGTTATCCTCGATGGATTCGACTATATAAAGTCCTGCGGCTTCAAGGGCGTCTGTGACCTCTTCTGCTCTCTCGGTGATAATTCCGGAAGCGAGGAGGGTGGATGTATCCTTCATAAATCTTCCGACGTCGGGCGCCATACGAATGATGATGTCTGCAACGATATTCGCGCAAATAACGTCATACTGCTCTGCCTTGACGCCTGCAAGAAGGTCGGACTCGGCACACTCGATATCGCATCCGTTTTCGATAGCGTTTTCTGCGGCTACCTCAACTGCGATGGGATCGATATCATAAGCACGGCAAAGTCCCGCACCGTATTTTGCGGCGCAGATAGCAAGAATTCCGCTTCCGCATCCGACGTCAAGCACGGTGCAACCGTCGGTAATGCAGTTTTCAAGCATCTGAATGATGCCTCTGGTCGTCTCGTGAGATCCCGTACCGAAAGCCATTCCGGGATCCATACGGACAACAATCTCGCCCTCCTCGGGCTCGTATTCCTCCCACTTGGGGACGATCACGGTACGGTTGCCAATGTGAAGGGGCTTATAATACTGCTTCCAAGTATTGACCCAGCTCTCCTCGTTTACGTCGCGGACGTCAACGGTTGCTTCGATCGCATCAGCCGCGAGCTTTTCACGGATGAAGGCAATAGTTTCATCGGCATTTGCATCAGCGGCGAGGAAGAGTGAAACACTTGATACGGTCTTATCTGCATTAAGAAGTGCCTCGTCAACAAGCTCGCCGTAACGGTTGTTGATCTGAAAATCGCTCATATCCTCGATCATAAGGTTGGGGTCGATCATTGACATAATTGCAACGACACGGTCGAGCATGGTTACCTTGACGGTTACTCTGATCTGTGTCCAATCCGAATATTCGTAAGCCATTATTTAGTCCTCGTTTTTCTTATTTCTTCTGAAAAATCTCTGCTTTTTGGAATAGTTGGATTCACCGCAAGCCTCGGCAAACTGACGCATCAGCTCGCGCTGCTTGGAATTAAGTCCCTTGGGAGTTTCTACCACGACGGTGAATATGAGGTCACCTCTGCGGTCAGGGTTTTCAAGACGGCAAGTACCGCATCCGCGAAGCGTGAAGGACGTGCCGGTCTGCGTGCCCTCGGGAATGGTAAACTTCTTCGTACCCTCAAGAGTGGGAACGTCGATCTCCGCGCCGAGAGTTGCCTCCGCAACCGTGATCGGAACGTCGCAGTAGATATCGTAGCCTCTGCGGTCGAAGAGCTGATGGTTCTTTACTCTGATCTCAACGATAAGATCGCCCGCGGGGCCGCCGTTTGCGCCGTCGTTACCCATACCGCGGATCGCTATACGTCCGCCGTTATCTATACCTGCGGGAACGGTGACGGTGATCTTCTTTTTCTGACGGGTCATACCGTTGCCGTTGCACTTGGAGCAAGGCTCCTTTATGATCTTACCCGTACCGCGGCAGGCGTCGCAAGTGACGGTATTCTGGATCTGCATACCGCCGAAACGCTGATAAACTCTGCGCTGACCGCTTCCGCCGCAAGCAGAGCAAGTCTCTACCTTGCCGTCCTTTGAACCGCTTCCGTTACATTCTGTACATTTTGCAACGCGGGTAAACTCCATTTCCTTCTTTACGCCGAACGCGGCTTCCTCGAAGGTAACATTGATCGCGTAACCGATATCATCGCCTCTGCGGGGCGCGTTGCGCTGTCTCTGCGACGATCCTCCGAAGCCTCCAAAGCCTCCGAATCCGCCACCGAAAATATTGCTGAAAATGTCGCCGAGGTCAATATCTCCCATATCGAATCCGCCCGCGCCCGCACCGCCGTTTTCAAACGCGGCGTGACCGTAATTATCGTATGCCGAACGCTTTTCGGAGTCGGAGAGGATCGCGTAAGCCTCGTTGACCTCCTTGAATTTTGCCTCCGCCTCGCTGTCGCCGGGATTCATATCGGGATGGTATTTCTTCGCAAGCTTTCTATAAGCTTTTTTTATAGTATCTTCATCGGCACCGCGGTCTACGCCGAGCACCTCGTAATAATCTCTTTTAGCCATAAGTCTGCCTTTTTAATGTATTTTAATACGGCTTTGTGGGAAGGTCGAACGAATCGGCCTTCCCACCGTATTTTATTTATCAGTTGTTGGAATTATCCTCAAAATCAGCGTTATAGTAGCCGTCGCCACCCATACCGCCGGGATTACCGCCCATATTGGGATCGCCGCCCTGTGCACCGCCCTGAGCCGCGTAGAGCTTCTCGGAGAGCTTGGAGAACGCCTGCTGAAGAGCCTCGGTATCAGCCTTGATAGCATCGGTGTTGCCGGTTGCTACGGTTGCCTTGAGCTTTTCGATAGCTTCCTTAACGGGAGCAGTATCGGACTCGGAAACCTTGTCGCCGATCTCACCGAGAGTCTTTTCGGACTGGAAGATGAGGTTCTCAGCGTAGTTCTTGGTCTCAACCGCTTCCTTCTGCTTCTTATCTTCCTCGGCAAACTTCTCTGCCTCTGCAACTGCGCGATCGATATCGTCCTGGCTCATATTGGTGGAGCTGGTGATGGTGATGTGCTGCTCTCTGCCGGTGCCCTTATCCTTTGCGGTTACGTTAACGATACCGTTAGCGTCGATATCGAAGGTTACCTCGATCTGGGGTACTCCGCGGGGTGCGGGAGGAATGCCGTCGAGAACGAAACGTCCGAGGGTGGTGTTGCCGGATGCCATCTGACGCTCACCCTGAAGGATATGGATCTCAACCTGAGTCTGGTTGTTATCTGCGGTGGAATATACCTGGCTCTTCTTTACGGGAATAGTGGTATTTCTGTCGATGATCTTGTTGAATACGCCGCCGAGGGTCTCGATACCGAGGGACAGGGGAGTAACGTCGAGGAGAAGAAGATCCTTAACCTCGCCGCCGAGAACGCCGCCCTGAATTGCCGCGCCGATTGCTACGCACTCATCAGGGTTGATGCCCTTGAAGGGCTCCTTGCCGATGAAGTTCTTAACAGCATCCTGGACTGCGGGAATTCTGGTCGAGCCGCCTACGAGAAGAACCTTGTCGATCTGTGCGGGACGGAGGCCTGCGTCGGAGAGAACCTGCTTGGTGGGGTTCATAGTAGCGTCAACAAGATCAGCGGTGAGCTCATTGAACTTTGCGCGGGTGAGGGTTGCGGTGAAGTGGAGAGGTCCTGCAGCGGTTGCGGTAAGGAAGGGGAGGTTGATCTCGGTCGCGGTCATACCGGAGAGCTCGATCTTTGCCTTCTCTGCAGCCTCCTTGAGACGCTGAGAAACCATCTTGTCGCCGCGAAGGTCAACGCCGTTTTCCTTCTTGAACTCATTGATCATCCAATCAATGATTCTCTGGTCGAAATCGTCGCCGCCGAGCTTGTTGTTACCTGCGGTTGCAAGAACCTCGAAAACGCCGTCGGAGATCTCGAGAAGAGATACGTCGAAGGTACCGCCGCCGAGGTCGAATACCATGATCTTCTGATCGTTTTCCTTATCCATACCGTATGCGAGAGCTGCAGCGGTGGGCTCGTTGATGATACGAAGAACCTCAAGACCTGCGATCTTACCCGCGTCCTTGGTTGCCTGACGCTGTGCGTCGGTGAAGTATGCGGGAACGGTAATAACTGCCTGGCTTACGCTCTGTCCGAGGTATGCCTCAGCGTCAGCCTTCATCTTCTGAAGGATCATTGCGGAAATTTCCTGGGGAGTGTAGCCCTTGCCGTTGATGTTAACACGGCGGTCGGTACCCATATCTCTCTTGATGGAAGAGATGGTGAGGTCGGGGTTGGTGATAGCCTGACGCTTTGCAACCTGACCGACAAGACGCTCGCCGTCCTTCTTGAAGGCTACGACGGAAGGAGTGGTTCTCGCTCCTTCGGGATTGGGAATAACTACGGGCTCGCCGCCCTCAAAAACTGCTACGCAAGAGTTCGTAGTACCAAGGTCAATGCCTATGATCTTTGCCATAATAAATTTTCCTCCAAATATATAATCTTTTTGATTTCAAAATTAGTTTGCGACCTTAACGACCGCGTATCTGATAACTTTGTCGCCTCTGGTGTAGCCCTTCTGGAGCACCTCAACGACTTCGTTTTCGCCGTAATTCTCATCCTCGACGTGAAGAACAGCGTAGTGACGCTCGGGATCAAAGGTCTCGCCGAGTGCCTTGATCTCCTCGACACCGAGCTTCGCAAGACCTTCGTCAAAGCTCTTGAGAATGAGTGCCAGACCGTCGGCAAGCGCCTTGGGATCTTCACAGCCTACCGCTCTGCCGAGGTTATCGAGAACGGGCAGAAGCGCGTTGATCGCATCCGCGTAAGCATCAGAGTAAACGCCCTCGCGTTCCTTCTGTGAACGGCGGCGGAAATTATCGTATTCTGCGCAGAGGCGGAGGTATTTATCGTCCTTCTCTGCTCCTTCAGCCTCGAGCTTTTCGATCTTTGCCTCAAGCTCGCGGACTTTTTTATTTTTCTTTTCCTTCTTATTCTCTTCCTTGACCTCTTCCTCAGCGGGAGCTTCGGTGACGATCTCCTCAGTTTCGGGAGCCTTTACCTCTTCCGCTTCGGGAGTGGAAACGTTCTTTTCATCAGTTGTCATCGTTTTCATCCTTTATATCTGGTTTAATTTTATCATTGTTCTTTCCGGGAGGTGCAAGGGCGGAGTGTTCGTCCATAATTCCCGTTATAGAGCCGCAAAGCTGCTCGATCGTTTCAAGCACCTTAGCGTAGTCCATTCGGAGAGGTCCAAGGACTCCGATAACGCCGAGTGTTTTGCCCTCCCTGACGATCGGCTTAAAGACGATTGCAGAGTTGTTCATTACCTTTACCGAGGATTCCGAGCCGATGAGCACAGAGATATCCTCGCTCGGAGAATCCGAAACGAGCTTGAGAATCTCATCCTTCTGCTCGAGAGTTCCGAGGAGGTCGCCGAGCTGCTCGGGATTTTCATAGTCGCGGTAATGAAGAAGATTTCCGATACCGGTAAGCTGCAGGTCACCGCCGTCGTTTTCGGTAAGCGCCGTGTAGACTGTTTTGATGATAGGGCTGACAATTTCGGCATCTGCGCCCATCTCCTCCTCGAGACGAAGTATGACGGACATATTGAGAGCATCGGCGGGAAGTCCGACCACGTTTGCATTGAGAGCTGCAGAAAGCTTTAAAACAGTTTCCTGCGATTTCGGCACCGTCATTCTGATATGCTTTGAAATAACGTTGCCGGTAGTGTTTATCATAATAAGGACGAAATTGTGTTCGTCGATATAAGCCGTTTCAAAGCGCGTTACGACCGCGGAGGATCTTCCGGGCTTAACCGCGAGTCCCGTGTAGTTGGTCATCGCAGAGGCGAGTTTTGAGGCTGTCAGAAGGATCTGATCGAGCTCCGCTGTCTTGCTCTTGAGGATTCGGTCGATCTGCGCGATCTCGTTCTTCGTCATCGCGTAATGCTCGAGGAGCTGATCGACGTAGAAGCGGTACCCAAGCTGGGAGGGTACTCTGCCCGCTGAGGTATGCGGCTGTTCGAGATAACCGAGCTCTTCGAGCTCCGCCATTTCATTTCTGATGGTAGCCGAGGAGCAGGATATACCGGGAAGCTGCATAAGCGACTTCGAGCCGATGGGCTCGCCAAGCTCAATATGCGATTCAACGATAGCCTTCAGTATCTGCTTTTTTCTGTTACTGAGTTCACTTCCGTACATGATCTTCTCCTTTCGGCAATAAGAAACGGCACCGTTTGCGGTACACGCTTTAGCACTCAATATTTATGAGTGCTAACTCACGCTAATAATATACCACAAATGATGCCGTTTTTTTACTCTTTTATATTAATATTTTGTGAATTATTTTTGAACCTTGGCAAATAGAGTGCTAAACTGCAAATTCCGCGTATTTTTTACTCTGTAATTGCCCAATATTCGATCGCAGAAACGCTGTCGCCGTTGAAACGGAAGCGAAGCTCGGTTTTATCCTTGGTGTATACCATATTGCCGTTCTGCTCGGTGAAGGAAGTTCCGTAAGCTGCTTCGACCTCGGAGCGCAGAGAACCAAGCATAATTCCCTCGGGGGTCGCTACCGAATCATCGGTGAAGCAGATATTAAGAACGTAGTCAACGCCGTTTTCGGGATAGGTGCGAAGCTTGAAGCCCGCGTAGGTGTAATCCTTATCAAGTCCCTGATAGAGACAGGAGGGACTTTCCTCATAGGAAAGAGTCTCGCCGAGTCCTGCTGCAAGCTCCGACATCTTTGCGTGAGGAGCTACCGAAGTTCCGCGGTAAACAAAAACGAAGGTATTATTCTGCGCCGCGGGAGATGTTGATTCCTCGGGAGGGAGAGTAATATCCGCACCGCCGTTATTGCAAGACGCAAGGCTTACTGCGAATACGATAATAAAGAAGATTGAAATTATTCTGTTGAGTTTCATTTTTAATCCTTTCATTGTCCGAAATATTGCGCGGGTATCTCAAGGCTGACGCGCTGCCATGTTGACACCGCGGGGAATTTTTCTTTATCGTATGTGTAATAATTTTCGAGTATCTCATCGTTACGCCATCTTGTGTGAGCCTCAATCTGAGCGTCGGTCATAAGGTAGGTGGGAAGATTGTAAGGAGAACGCTGTGGGGTGGCATCAAAATGATACCATTGAGGATTACTCTCTGTACCGATATTGATAAGCACCCAGAAATGCGTTCCCGTGCCCTCTATCATCGCAGATTCCGCACGTTCAACTATGCGAACGTCAAATCCGAGGTATCCAAAGATCGCGTAAGAAGCCGCGCAGTAAGTGAAGCAATCGCCCGTAAAAGCACCGCTGAGGGCGTGATAAGCCTCGCTCTTCCAGTCGATATGCTTCGAGGTATTACTGTATTTCATACTGTCGTAGACAAATCTGAAAACAGCGTAGACCTTCTCCTCGTTAGTCATGGTGCTCTTGATATTGAGATTCTTTTCAAGACCTGCGATCACGTCGCGGAGCATTTCGTCAGTAATGCTTCCATCATTGACGGTGAGCTTAACCTTACGGCGGCTTTCATTTCCTGCGGCATCGCGCGCGACGATCTCGACGGTGTAAATGCCGGGAACGCTGAGATTTGCCGATAAGGTATCAAGCGACAGCTCTACTTCGCCGCTGTCATCCGTCGCCTCAACAGATGCTCGCCACAGAATATTTGCACCGGTATCGACCTCAAGCGCTTCAGGACACTTGGTAATAACGGGAGCTGTATTATCGTTGAGCACGGTAAAATAGCTTTCGTATCTCGTCGAATTTCCGTATGAATCCGTCAGTACCAGAGTCACATCTACCCTTCCCGACACGTCTGATTGAGGTTCGGTTTCATATTTGACGGTCACTTGGCTCTTGTCAACAATATTGCTGATAAAATCATCAGGCTTTGGGATAGAATTGTATGCCGACTGCGGAGTCACTGTCGCAGTGGGGGCGGTTCTGTCCGCAATTTCGAGAACAACGTCATAGATAGTGCCATCCATCGAAACCTGAATCATATACATACCCGCCGTAGAGGTGTTGATATTCGATACTGCAGTAACGTATTCGCCATTACCCGAGACGCCGGTAAACACATCTGCCGAAGGCATGGGCTCGCCAAGCTCGGAGACGTAGTGAGTGTAGAGCAATCCCGTCGCGGGAACCACCTCAAGGATAAAGCTGTATTCGGTCTTATTTCCGCCGCCATCCTCGAGGACAACGGTCACGTTATGCTTGCCGATCTTATCGGTATCGGGCTTTTTCTTGAATTTTACCGTTACCTCAGTTGCATCGTTGATATTCGAAACGCAATCCTCGGCACTTACACTGCTTCCCTTTCGCACAGAGAAGTCAGGCGCAAACGCGGTGGGGGCTACTGTATCCACAACGATCAGCTTTGTCGTGCAGCTCTCACCGTCAACGATAATTTCAAGCTTGTACTCGCCAACCTTGGAAAGGTCATAATACGCGCCCTCGGCAAATTCTGCCGTGTGGTTTTTGTCCATAAGGAAGTCACTTGCTTTTATAGCACTTCTGCCCGCCTCTACCGTCACGCTTCTCGCAAGAAATTCGGGGCGAGACGATGCTCCCGCTATCAAAATTACAACGATCACTGCCAAAATGAGTGCAAGAAGTATTATAGCCGCAATTATCGGTTTGCCGCTCCTTGCACGTTTTTTTGAATGCCGCTGGACGCTTTCATTATTATATTTATTTCTGTATTCTCTGTAATCCATATCTTTGCCTATCCATAAATTTATTCTATTATATTATATCACCTAAACCTATGCCATTCAATTACCAAATGATAAATAAAAAATAAACAATAAAAATGATCGAACCGAAGTCCGATCATTTTTATCGTTTTAACCCATCTGTTCGCCGAGCTGTGCTCCGCCGAGGATATGAAAATGCAAATGCTTTACCGACTGGCAAGCATCAGCGCCGCAGTTAGAGATAACGCGGTATCCGCCGGAGAGCTTTTCGCTCTTAGCGATCTCGGGGATGGCTTCAAAGATCTTTGCGACGATCGCGCTGTTTTCCGCAGTAATTTCGTCAACGGACGAAATATGCTCCTTCGGCACGACAAGGATATGTACGGGTGCCTGGGGATTGATATCGCGGAAAGCATAGACGTATTCGTTCTCATAGACCTTCGAAGAAGGGATATCTCCCTTGATGATCTTACAAAAAATGCAGTCCATCATTCAGCAAGAACGGTTACTCTGCCGTTTGTAAGCTCGGTAACGATGTCGATAATAGCAATGATACCGCCGATGCAAACGAAGCAGAGGATAGCAACAATAAGTGTGGTTGTGTTCTTTGTCTCAAGATAGCGAAGAATGCGGTAAATGCCGCTTACAAGACCGCCGAGGAAGATCAACAAAAGAATCTTTACCACCAGAGGAAGATTTTCAAATTGCTCAGTGTAATTTACCTGTTCAGACATAATTATACCTCCGTAAAAAATCAGGTAGCTTAAGTATACCACATCGCGAACAAAATGTCAATACTTTGTACAGACAAAACGCAATTTCAGTTAAAAAATTGTACAAGAAAAAACAGGCAAACCGACGTATCGGTCTGCCTGTATCTTCATGAAAAGAGAGGCTTATTTGTACTTTCTCTTTCTTGCTGCTTCAGACTTCTTCTTGCGCTTTACGCTGGGCTTTTCATAGTGCTCTCTCTTACGGAGCTCTGCGAGTACACCGGAGCGTGCACACTGCTTCTTGAAGCGACGAAGAGCGTTATCAAGAGATTCGCCTTCTCTGAGCTTAACTTCTGCCATTTTATTTTCCCTCCCCTCGCTAACAAAGAAATTAACGGAACTATTATACACTAATTTGGGGCAAATGTCAATAGCTTTTTGCAATTTTCTTGCATTCTTTTTCTATTTTTGCCCCAAATTGAGCGAAATAATCTTATTTTACAACGATATTGACGATCTTATTGGGAACCGCGATCTCTTTTACGATGGTTTTGCCTTCGATAGCGGCAGCAATTCTCTCGTCAGCCTTTGCAAGAGCGATAGCCTCGTCCTTGGGGCAGTTGAGAGGAAGAACCACGGTTGCGCGAACCTTACCGTTGATCTGAACTGCTACCTCGACCGATGCATCAACCGTCTTTGCCTCGTCGTATGCAGGCCACTTTGCGAGAGAAAGCAGGCTCTTGCCGCCGAGGATCTCGTTGATCTCCTCGCAGAGGTGAGGAGCGAAGGGGCAAAGGATGGTAGCGAAGGTGAGGAGCTCGTCGCGGGTGAGAGTGCCGCAATCATAGATCTTGTTGAGAAGCTCCATCATAGCCGCGATTGCGGTATTGAACTTCATAGCCTCGATATCTTCGGTAACCTTCTTGATGGTCTTATGGAAAGGAACCTCAAGTGCTGCAGTTACGCCGTTACCCTTTGCGAGGTCGCAAAGGTCTGCGACTCTGTCAAGGAATCTCTTGCATCCGCGAACGCTGCTCTCGTTCCAGGGAGCTGCTGCTCCGTAGTCACCCATAAAGAGGACGTAGGTACGGAGAACGTCTGCGCCGTAGGTGTCGATAACGTCGTTGGGGTCAACGCCGTTGCCGCGAGACTTACTCATCTTTTCGCCGTCTGCGCCGAGGATGAGTCCCTGTGCGGTTCTCTTTGCGTAAGGCTCTTCGGTGGGAACTGCAGCGATATCATAGAGGAAGTGATGCCAGAATCTCGAATAGATCATGTGGCGAGTTACGTGCTCCATACCACCGTTGTACCAGTCAACGGGGAGCCAATAATCAAGCTTTGCGGGATCAGCAAGGATCTCTGCGTTGTGCGGATCGATGTAGCGGAGGTAGTACCAGGAAGAACCTGCCCACTGAGGCATGGTATCAGTCTCGCGCTTTGCAGCTGCGCCACACTTGGGACAGGTGCAGTTTACGAACTCATCGATTCTCGCGAGAGGCGATTCGCCGCCGACACCGGGTGCGAACTCCTCCATGGGAGGCAGGCGGAGAGGAAGCTCCTCGTAGGGTACGGGAACCATTCCGCAATGAGGACAGTGGATGATCGGGATAGGCTCGCCCCAATATCTCTGACGGTTGAACGCCCAGTCCTTCATCTTATACTGTACGCCGCCCTCGCCGACGCCGAGCTTTTTGAGCTCTTCGGTCGCGCGCTTGATAGCCTCAGACTTAACGGAAATGCCGTTGAGGAAGTCGGAGTTGATCATTTCGCCGTCGCCTGCGTACGCTTCCTTCTCGATGTCACCGCCCTTGATGACTTCGATGATGTCGATACCGAACTTGCGAGCGAACTCCCAGTCGCGGCTGTCGTGTGCGGGAACTGCCATAATTGCGCCCGTTCCGTAGCCCATCATTACGTAGTCTGCTATATAAATAGGAATATTCTTGCCGGTGATAGGATTGATTCCGGAGATACCGTCGAGGCAAACGCCGGTCTTGTCCTTAACGAGCTGTGTACGCTCGAACTCGGTCTTCTTTGCGCACTCCTCGCGGTATGCGAGAACGGCATCCATATTCTTGATCTTATCGGCATACTTGTCGATAAGGGGATGCTCGGGTGCGATTACCATAAAGGTAACGCCGAAGATGGTGTCGGGACGGGTGGTATAAACGCGGAGCTTTTCGTCAACCTCTGCGATCGAGAAATTGATGAACGCGCCCTCGGAGCGTCCGATCCAGTTGACCTGCTGCTGCTTGATATTGGGCAGGTAGTCAACGCCGTCAAGACCGTTAAGAAGCTTATCTGCGTACTCAGTGATGCGGAGATACCAAACGTCCTTCGACTTCTGAATGATATCGGAATGACAGATATCGCACTTACCGCCCTGAGAGTCCTCGTTCGAGAGAACGACCTTACAGTTGGGGCAATAGTTTACGAGCGCGGTATCGCGGAATGCGAGTCCGTTTTCGAACATCTTGAGGAAGATCCACTGTGTCCAGCGGTAGTAATCCTCATCGGTGGTATCAACAACGCGATCCCAATCAAGCGCAAAGCCTACGCGGCGGAGCTGATTGGTGAACTTTGCAATATTGTTATCGGTAACGATTCTGGGGTGAACACCGGTCTTAACGGCGGTATTCTCGGTGGGAAGACCGAAAGCGTCGAATCCCATCGGGAAAAGGACGTTGTAGCCGTCCATACGTCTCTTACGCGATACTACTTCAAGACCCGAATACGCCTTGATGTGTCCGACGTGCATACCAGATCCGCTCGGATAGGGGAACTCTACGAGCGCGTAGAACTTAGGCTTTTCGCTTCCACACTCGCCGGGGTCGGCTGCGTGGAATGCTTTTTCTTCATCCCAACGGCTCTGCCATTTCTTTTCAAAATCTCTGAAATTGTTTCTCATAATATTTTCTCCTTGATAGGATTAGTCTTCAACGGTAATTCTTTCGGTATCCGAATAGAGCTTGTCGAGATTGTAGAACTCGCGCATTTCGCGGCTGAAAATGTGAACGATAACTCTGCCGTAGTCCATAACCATCCAAGAGTTATCAGAGCCTCTGCCCTCAACGAGGTCTGCCTTGATATCGATCTTTTCAAGCTGATACTCAACCTCATCGGTAAGAGCCTTGACGTGGGTGTTCGACTGTGCGGTGCAGAGCACGAAGTAGTCGGTGAGGTCGATCTTATCGCCTACGCGCATTACTGCGAGATCCTCGCCGTTCTTGTGATCAAGAACCTTGTAGATAGCCTTTGCGAGCGAGAGAGAATTTTCAAAGCCCTGCTCGTCTTTTTCAACTGTTACGGAGAACTGGGTGTTTTCCATCTTTGTTTTCCTTTCTATATTGAGAAATTAATTTACCTTTTATCCCTCAACGGGTCGCGGAGGGAGCATTGAATATTTATATATTCGCAGAAAATCGTCGTCTTCCTCTTTGCAAAGTATCAAAGAGGGATCGAAAAGATTTTCCGTGATTTTGTTGTCGTATACGTTAAAGTAAGTGTTCACCGCCTCGAGTGCGCCTTCTTTGGAGAGAATGTAATACGCGCCGCCCGGGATGGGGAATCCGGGTGCCGTCAGCATCGTCAGCTTTCTCTCCTTTGCCGAGAAGAACTTTCCCGCAAAGTATGCGGCGTCATCGAGGGTTAAATCCGTTTCAAGCATCGGTAGGATTCCTTTTGCGAGAGTAACCGCGCCGAGGACGTTCATTTCATTCATCACTTTATGGAAAAGCGATGACATAAACTGCTTTTGCGCATCGATTCTGCCGAGGTCACCGTCTGCGTAGTTAGAGCGGAAGCGGATGAAATCGGTTGCCCTTTTACCGTCGAGTATCTGCCTGCCCGCCTTGAGGTCGATATAAAGGTCTTGATATGGGTCGCTGTACTTCATATCAAACGGCACGTCGATCTCGACTCCACCTACGGAATCGACCATAACCTCAAGTGCTTCAAGGTCGATGAGCGCGGTGTAGTCGATATTGACACAGAGCGTGATCTCAATGATATCGCGGATTGCGTAAACGTCACGCAGAAAGAGTATCTCGTTTATCTTAATTTCGGCACCTTCGAACTCGATGTAGGTATCGCGCGGGATCTGCATTACCGCAATATCGCCCTTTGCAACGTCGAAGGAAACGAGCATTATTGCGTCGCCGCGCCCCGATGCCTTATCGACTCCGACTGCGAGGAAAAGGTATTTATCCCTCTCGCGCACGAATTCAGGCGGAGCGGTCGTTTCTGCGGGTGCTGTTACGATGCCTTCTGTAATTTCGGGCGACGGTGACAGCGGATCGGCATCCGTGAAAGGAACGCCCGTATCGACTGTAGGTTTATATATGAGCGATTTTATTGTAAGAAGCGAAACGAGTACAAGCAACAAAGCAAGCAGGATGATGAGTCCGATGACGTATATCTTGTCAAGCTTCATCGGAAAGCCTCCGTTTGATATCAGCGTAAGCCTCGAGTGTTGCGGGATGAATGACGTTTCCCTTTTCGCGCAGATGAGTTAGGGTGTTTTCCATTGCCTTCAGCACGGCGCGATCGAGGTGGCGGTGTCTTTCGTCTTCGGTCATATTCACCGGGTTTGCCGAGAAAAACGTCTCTCGCAGTTCAATACAAGCAGGATACTTTCTCGTTTCTTCAATATAATCGGCAAGGAATATGATCTTTTCGTACAGATTCATTCCCGCCTTACCCGTCGTGTGCCACTTCACTGCATTGATCAGGCGCTCATCGGCAAACTCCGGAAAATCCTTCGGAATCACCAGAGCACCGGTCAAAGCGTGGATCGTCGGCATTGAGGCAAGCTCCTCGGGCAGAGCGTTATATTTATATTCCCTTAAGATATCCAGTTGCTCCTCATCGGTACATTCCTTGGTTACGTCGTGAAGAAGCGCGGCGGCGGAGAGGATATTCATCGATTCATCATCGCCCCAAAAGAACAGCAATCCGAGTCTGAATGCCATCTGCTCTACGCCAAGGACGTGCTTCATCCGTTTTTCCGAAAGGATCTTTGCAACTCGCAAGCGCAGCCTTTCTATCTGATCGGGTCTGAAAAACGTGTATGGGTAACTCATCTGAACAATCCGTGGTCTTCGATATACATCTTGACCTTGGGATCGACCATTCCCGAAATGTCACCGCCCTCGGCTATCGTCTTGCGAACGCGGCTTGAGGAAAGCTCGATCGGCTCGGTCACAACTCGGCGGACGACCGCGTTGTACTTTTCGGTATATTCGCCGATCTTTTTAAGTATCTTGTTGGTGATAAACTGATCGTTCTCGCGGCGGATGTAGATCGGGTAACAAAGCTTGAATATCTCGTCTGCCTGATACCACTGATCGAGAGTCAGGAACATATCGGTACCGCAGAAGAGGAAGAGTCGCGTGTCGGGTGCGGTAAGCTCGCGGAGGGTATCGACCGTGTAGCTGACGCCGCCGCGGCGCAATTCAAGGTCGCTGACGATCACTCCGTCGATTCCCGAAAACGCGAGATCGCACATTGCAAGCCTGTGCATAGGATCGACTATAAAATCGCACTGCTTATGAGGGGGGATCGCGGCGGGGATAACGTAAAGGTAATCAAGCCGCATCTGCTTCATAAAGGCTTTTGCCGCCTCGACGTGCCCGACGTGAGGAGGCGCGAAGGTTCCGCCGTAGATTCCTACGCGGCGGATATTCTCGTTATACGGGGTACTCATTCAAGTACGATCTTGGGGTTCTTTTTCGACGGGCGGTAAAGAACCAGCTTTTTGCCTATCGTGCAAACGACTGCGGAGTCGGTTGCCTCAGCGAGCGCTTCAGCAGCCTCACGGGGAGTCCAAGCGCAGTTGTCGAGAACTGCAAGCTTGATAAGCTCACGAGCTTCAAGAGCGTCGGAGACGGTTTTAACGAGGTTTTCGCCAAGTCCGTCCTTACCGATCTGCATAATGGTCGGCTCGGCGGTTGCGAGTGAGCGAAGATACGCTCTCTGTTTAGAATTTAAAATCATAATCCGTACCTTTTCCAAAGTTTTTCTTTTTCTTCCGCAATTCGGGCATTGAATGCGGCGGCAAACGATTTGACTGCCGCGCCGCGGTGGCTGATCGCGTTCTTCTCCTCTGCGCTCATTTCGGCAAAGGTCTTGCCGAAGGGATCGAACCAGAATAGGGGATCATAACCAAATCCGCCGTTTCCTCTGGGATTGAAGAGGATCTCACCGGGACAGTAGCCCGTACCGATGATGGGCTCGCCCGCGAGAGGCTGTCCATCGGGAATCACACAAGCGATCGTGCAAACGAATGCCGCGCTTCTGTCGCCTATACCCTCAAGGTTTTTGAGAAGCTTTTCGTTATTCTTTTGATCGTCGCAAGGCTCGCCCGCGTATCTTGCGGAGTAAACACCGGGTGCGCCGTCGAGCGCGTTTACGATAAGTCCCGAGTCGTCCGCGATCGCGCAAAGTCCCGAAAATTCAGAAGCCGCGCGCGCCTTGATAAGTGCGTTTTCTTCAAATGTCTCGCCGTCCTCTACGATATCACCCGTAAATCCTACGTCCTTGAGGGAGACAAGCTCGATCTCAACGTCGGTGATATATTCGGAAAGCAGCTTTTGAAGCTCCGCGATCTTACCGCGGTTTCCGGATGCAATACAAATCTTCATTTTGTCACCTTAATTGAAGAGCGCATCGGCAAATTCCTTGGCGTCAAATTCCTGCATATCGTCGATCTTCTCGCCGACACCGATAAATTTTACGGGAATGCCAAGCTCCTTGCGGATGGAGAGGACGATACCGCCCTTTGCGGTTCCGTCAAGCTTATTGAGAACAAGACCCGTGATCTCTGCGGCATTCTTGAATTCCTTTGCCTGCAGGATCGCGTTCTGTCCCGTGGTAGCGTCAAGAACGAGAAGATTCTCGCGTGCCGCGCCGGGAAGCTCGCGGTCGATAACGCGGTTGATCTTCGCAAGCTCGTTCATAAGGTTCTTTTTATTGTGAAGTCTGCCTGCGGTATCGACGATAAGAACGTCCGCGCCGCGGTTTCTCGCGAAGTTTGCCGCATCGTAAACTACAGCCGCGGGATCACTTCCCTCGGTCTGCTTTACAAGCTCGACGTCGGCTCTTCTGCACCACTCGGCAAGCTGATCGATAGCTGCCGCACGGAAGGTATCGGCAGCCGCAACGACAACCTTTTTGCCCTCCTGACGGAGTCTGTTTGAGATCTTACCTATCGAGGTGGTCTTGCCCGCGCCGTTTACTCCGATAACAAGGATAACGGAGGGAGTGGTCGAAAGGTTGAGAGGCTCGCCCTCGCCGATCATATCCGAAATTATCTCGCGGATCGCGATCTCGGTATCATCGCGCGATTTGAGTCTGTCATCCTTGATGCGCTCGCGGAGCATTTCAATGATCTCTTCAGATGCCGCAACTCCTACATCAGCGCAAATGAGTGCTTCTTCAAGCTCTTCAAGCGCATCCTCGTCGATCTTGACGAATGCCTTGAGGACGGTGTCTATCTGCCCCATAAGGGCGTTTTTGGTCTTTCCGAGACCTGCTTTTAATTTATCAAGAAATCCCATCGAAGAGTTCTCCTTTTTTGTTTGCTATTTCCGCCACGTCGAGCGTGAGTATCTTTGAGATACCCGACTCGGGCATCGTTACGCCGTAAAGTCTGTCGGCGGCGTTCATCGTGCCTCGGCGGTGTGTGATAAGTATAAACTGTGTTCCCGCAGAATAACGGTGGATATACTGCGAGAAGCGTTCAACGTTGACCTCGTCAAGTGCCGCCTCGATCTCGTCGAGGATGCAGAAGGGTGTGGGGTTGACCTGAAGGATCGCAAAGAAGAGTGCGATCGCAACGAACGCTTGCTCACCGCCCGAAAGCTGCATAAGCGACTTGATTATCTTGCCGGGAGGTGCCGCCTTGATCTCAATTCCGCTTTCAAGGACGTTATCGGGATCGGTCAGTATAAGCTCTGCCGAACCGCCTCCGAAGAGCTCGGAGAAGGTACGCTTGAAGTTCTCGTTGATCTGATTGAAGGAGTCAACGAAGGTCTTTTCCATCTCGGATTCAAGTCCCTTTATGATCTTTTCAAGCTCGTTCTTTGCCTTTTCAAGATCAGCCATCTGCGCGGTCTTTTCATCGTACTGCGCCTTCTCGGTCTGATATTCGTCGATGACGGACAAGTTAACGTGACCGATATTTCTGATCTTGTTTCTGTATTCGGTCTGGAGTGCGAATACAGCGGGGCGCTCTGCTGCCGTAATGGTAGGATAACCGAACGCAAGAGCCTCGGCTCTTGTCAGACCGTATTCATCCCAGAAGGTCTTGGTTTCTGCATCGAGCTTTGCGCGGATCTGTGCAAGGCTTGTTTCAAGACGGAGCTTGTCCGCTATCAGCTTATCGCGGCGGGAACGGCGTTCCTCGGCGGAATTGCGGATCATAACAAGCTTGCTCTCGAATTCAAGAGAGCCTGCCTCTATCTCGCTTCTGCGGGCGTTGAGCTCCGTGAGCTTCTCTTCTCCCGCGCCGAGAGTCTTGATTGCTTCGTCAAGCTCTCGCTTAAGCTCGGCGACCCTCGATTTTGCTTCGCTTGCGGCGCCCTCTCTCGCGACTGCATCTGCGCGAAGTGCGCGTGCCTTATCGCGCGACATTTCGGCAAGAGCGTTACAGCTCTCGATATCGCGGCGAAGCTCGGAAATGCGAACGGTTACGTTCATAATATCCGCTCTGATCTTATCGCGTGCTTTGAGCGCGGTGTGGCGTTTTTCCTCGGTTTCGGCTCTGAATTCTTCAAGCTCGGTAACCTTCTCGGTCAACTCGCGCTCGCGGACTTCAAGGCTTTCGATCTCTGCCGCACGGCGTTCCTTTTCGCCCGCCACATTCTCGAGGTCGGCAATGAACTTGCCGAGAAGCTCGCGGTCGGCGGCGAGGGTTTCTTTATTCTTTTCAAGTCTGGTCGCCTCAACGGCACGCAGAGTTGAGATCATATTGTTAGTGCTTTCGTCAGCCTCGATATCGCTTTCAAGGTCGGCAAGCGTTGCCTCTGTGACCTCGAGTGCGGCGCGAAGCTTTTCCGCGTTCTTTGTAAGAGCCTCAAGCTCTGCAGACATTCGCTTGATCTCGTCCGCGCGTGTCAGAACGCCGCTTGAGGTGCGGAGCGAACCTCCGGTGAACGATCCGTCGCGGTTGATCTGCTGACCGTCGAGTGTTACGACGCGAACGCTGTAGCCGAGTGCCTTCGACATTTCTGTCGCGTTTTCAAGATTATCGAAAACGATGATCCTTCCGAGCATCGAGGAGATGACCGCAGAGAATTTCGCTTCAGCGGAGATAAGATCGGATGCAATTCCGACGTATCCCTTGAAGCTTGCAGATTGCTTCATCTCGCGTGTAGGCTCACCTGCACGTCTGACCGACGTAAGCGGAAAGAAGGTTGCGCGACCCGCGTTGTTTCTCTTGAGGTATCCGATCGCCGCGTGCGCGGTTCTCTCGTCCTCAACGATTATATTCTGCAATGCCGCACCGAGCGCGGTCTCGATTGCGGTTACGTATTTACTTTCAACGGTTATAAGCGAGGAAAGAGGCCCATAGATTTTTCCGCAGTTGATTCTGCCGTCGGTATATGAGCGCATAACGAACTTAACGCTGTTGTTATAGCCCTCGAAATGCTCCTCCATACGGCGCAGAGCCTCGATCTTACCGCTGAGGGTGTCGATTCTGATTTCTGCAGAATTAAGGTCGGAGCGATCCGAGTCACGCTTTACACGCAGAGTTTCAGCCTCTGCCTTCTTTTCGGCAAGAAGCTCTGCGTTTTCGGCGAGCTTGGCATCGTATTCCGCAATCGTAAGCTCGCTTTCACGACATTCAGCCTCGTGAGCAGCTGCAAGTCTTTCTCGCTCCTTGACGTTCTTTCTCGCAGCCTCGTCACGTCCCTCGTCCTCTTCGTCGGATCGACCGAGAAGCTCGAGACGGGCGTGGATATCGGATATCTCTTCCTTCGCGGAGGAAAGCTCCTCAAAGGCTCTGCCGATTGCAGAATCGTGACCGTCGGCAAGCGTTTCCGCGCTCTCGGCATCGGCTGTGAGGCGTGCCTCTTCGGCGGTAAGCTCCGCAATGTTTGCAGCGATCGTCTTTGCCTCAGAGTCCTTCGCCGTAGCTCTCGCATCCTCGTCGGCTGCAGAGGTGCGAAGTCCCTCGGCGGTTGCGCGCTCTACCGAAACGCTTCCCTCGGTATGTGCGATATTGGTATCGATGACCTTGATCTTCGCATCAAGCTCGTAGTTATCTCTAGTTCTCGCAGAGATCTCCTGCGCGATCTTTACTGCCTCGGATTTATTCTGAAAAGCGAGCGATTCAATACGCGCCTGCTGTTCGTTGAGAGTTGCAAGACCTTCGTCGACCTCACCGATCTCGCGGTCGGTGCGGCGAAGCTCAACGTTCGATTCGTTTTCCTGAACGCGGAGCCCTTCGGTATCGTAAAGCCAGAGCTGAACGTCAGCCTGACGCTTTACCTCGCTGTATTCGATGAATCGCTTTGCCTTTACGCTTTCACGTTCAAGCGTTGCAAGGCGCGAGCCGAGAACGCTTACGATATCCTGCACGCGCTCCATATTCTGCTCGGTTGCGGCAAGCTTGCGCTCTGCCTCATTCTTACGGTGGCGGAATTTCGCGATTCCTGCGGCATCCTCGAAGATTCCGCGACGCTCGTCACCCTTGCGGGAGATGATGTCTGCTATTCGTCCCTGACCGATTATGGAATAACCGTCACGTCCGATACCCGTGTTGAGAAAGAGCTCATAGATATCGCGAAGACGAACCTTGCCTTTGTTTATAAAATATTCGCTGTCACCGTTACGGTAATAGCGGCGGGTTACGGTGACCTCGTCGTAGGGGCAATCGAGGCGCGCATCAGAGCCAACCTCGGTGTTGTCAAAGGTGACGGAAACCTCGGCGTAGCTCATGGGCTTACGGCTGTCCGATCCGCCGAAGATGATGTCCTCCATCTTCGTTCCTCGGAGGCTCTTTGACGAGATCTCTCCGAGTACCCAACGCATCGCGTCCGAAATATTCGATTTTCCGCTTCCGTTGGGACCGATGATAACGGTTGCACCGGGCTCAAATATCAGCCTCGTCCTATCAGGGAAGGACTTAAAGCCGTGTAGTTCGATTTGTTTAAGATACAATTTATACCTCCGCGATCAAGGCGATCGCATTATTTTAAAACTATTATTATATTATAACCTATAATAGAAGAATTTTCAAGAATTTTTATGCGATTTATTGAAAGATTTTTGCAATATTTTTCATTCAGGCGCAAAATATTACGTTTTTTCTGTCCAATGGCGCGTGAAGTAGCTCCGCGAGGAACGCAAACTGTCATAGTCTTGCCTTCAACGTCGGTATTGGATATCGCTTCGTCCGCCTTCTCGCAAATGCGTCTGTAAGTAAGCTCGCCCATGGCAAGCTCGCCGAGCGCGGGATGATTTGCGCCGCCTACAGCACTTTCGGGTGACGAAAGATTTTCTCCTGAGTGAAGCCCTACACGTATCACGGGAACGCCCGCACGGTCAAAAATATCAAGCACGGATGCAGTCCTTTCAATCGCATCATCTATCGAAAGAGGCGCATACCGTCCGTCCGCCATCATTTCGGCAAGCTCAGTATCGGCAAAGACCACAGTCGGGTAGACTCTTGCACCGTCCGCACCGAGACGACATATCTCCGTTGCGGTTTCAGCTTCATCTCCGGCTGTTGATGCGGGAAGTCCGATCATCATTTGTCCGATCAGCTTAAAGCCATAAGCTTTGATAAGCCTGCACGCGTTGCGGGTTATCTCGGACGTGTGCCCTCTTTTTGAAGCTGTCAGAACCGTATCCGACACGCTTTGTATGCCGAGCTCGACGGTTTTGACGTGATGTGCGGCAAGGATATCAAGTATCTCGCCGTCTATGTAATCGGGGCGTGTTGAGCATCTGACCGACTGCACTCTGCCGTCTTCGACGAATTTATCCGATATCGCAAGCAGCCGCAGCATAAGATCGCGGTCGATACCGGTAAACGAGCCGCCGAAAAATGCGATCTCGACCTCATCATCGGGAGAAAGAGTGGAAAGTGCTGTTTTGATCTCTCTTTCAACACTCGATTCATCGAATGAAATGCACCCGGATATCTTGCGCTGATCGCAGAAAACGCAATTATTCGGGCATCCGAGATGCGGTATAAATACGGGAATATTAACGTGTCGCACAGTCATTCTCCTTTCCGAATTTCCACTTAAAAATCCGTTTTTTCGGCTGCGATAAGCGCGGTTTTCAATCGCAAAATACAGTTTTGCGTTTGAGTTAAAAAACACTTTTGCAGGGTGAACCCGAAAATCCACCCTGCGAATATAGAATTATAGCTCTCCGAAGAGAATGAGCGCCTGCTTTGCTGCAGCCTGCTCCGCGGCGCGCTTGGTTGCGCCCTCTCCGGTTCCGATGATATTGGAGTTAAGACGAGCCTCGACTGTAAAGACCTTTGCGTGATCGGGGCCTCTCTCACCTACAGTAACGTACTCAAGGATCTCGCCCTCGGAACGCTGAATGAACTGCTGGAGCAGGGTCTTGTAATCCGCACCGTGCCACTCTGCAAGAAGGGCATCGAGGCGCGACTCAACGAGGGGCATAAGGTACCGTCTGATCGCATCCTTTGCCTCGTTATTGGCTCCCGCATCAAGATAAACTGCGGCAAGCAAAGCCTCAAAGGCA
This sequence comes from Clostridia bacterium, assembly GCA_017387685.1. Taxonomy (GTDB): domain Bacteria; phylum Bacillota; class Clostridia; order Oscillospirales; family CAG-272; genus CAG-390. The sequence continues at coordinate 8,937 of JAFOEU010000029.1, read as the reverse complement.
TCGGCAAGGATCGACTTTCTCTCGCGTCCTCCGCCTCTTTCCTCGCCCTTGCCGAGCAAAAGAACCTTACCGAGACCGATCTTGCCCGCGTACTCGGCAAGCGCCTTCTCGCAAACGAGCTCGGCTCTCATACGGGTCAGATCTCCCTCGGGGTGATCGAAATATTTGCGGAAAAGATATTCCGCCGTTATTGATGACAGCACAGCATCGCCGAGAAATTCAAGGCGCTCGTTGCACTTATGCTTCTTGATTCCGCCGTGCTCGTTTGCATATGAGGAATGAGTAAGCGCTTCCTCAAGCAGAGATCGATCCTTGAAGCTATATCCGATCTTCGCCTCAAGCTCGGCTGTATTTAACGTATCGAACACGATACCAACTTCTCACTTTCGTTATTTTTCAACTTTTTCCGCAGCCGCTTCAGTTTTGGGTGCGGATGTCATAGTAAAGAGCTTCGTTTCGCGGGCAATATCGTAAATTACGCCCGAATCGGCGTAAGCGATCGCCTGTCTGATCGCGCTTTTGACCGCCTTGGCATTGGAGGATCCGTGCGCCTTTATAACGGGCTTTGCAATGCCGAGAATGGGCGCACCGCCGTATTCATTGGGATCAAAGCGAGCCTTGACGTCGCCTATCTTTTTCTTGATAAGTAAGCCCGATATCTTTGCTACCACGTCGGCGTAGAAGATATCCTTCATCGTGCGGAGCATCATCTTTCCCATGCCCTCGATACATTTAAGCAGCACGTTTCCGGTAAATCCGTCGGTGACGAGGACGTCGCAGGCATCCTTCGGAACCATATTCGCCTCGATATTTCCAACGAAATTGAGCGAGGGCGATTCCGAGAGGAGCTTATACGCTTCAAGCTGAAGCTCGGTGCCCTTCGTTTCCTCCGTACCGTTGTTCAAGAGTCCTATACGGGGAGCAGGAAGAGAGTATATCTTATGCATATAAATATTGCCCATAATGGCAAACTGCTCAAGATCGGCAGGAGTTACTGAGATATTTGCGCCCGAATCAAGCAGAAGTACAGGTGGCGTCATAGGCAGAATGCTTGCGATAGCGGGGCGCTTGATGCCCTTGATCTTACGGACGATCAGAGTCGCGCCCGTGAAAAGTGCGCCCGTATTACCCGTGCTGACGAGAGCATCTCCCTTTCCTTCAGCGAGCATCGTAAGCGCGACGTTCATACTCGAGTCCTTCTTCGCCTTCATAACGGCAAGAGGAGGATCGGTCATTTCGACGGTAACGGGGGCATCAACTATGTCAAAACGGCGCAGGTCCATTCCTTCTGCCGCGGCAATACGGTGGATCTCTGCCTTATCGCCGACGAGTATGAAATTAGCATTATATTCGAGTGAAGCGGCATATGCGCCCTTGACTACCTCAAGAGGTGCACGGTCTCCGCCCATACAGTCAACAATTACTATCATTTCTCTTCTCCGTCAGGCTTCTGCCCGAAGTTCTTTATCGCGGCGAGAGCTCTCTCCGCGTAAACGGTATATCTCGCGACCTTACCGCCCTTGACCTTGTAGCCGAGAGGCGCGATGATACCGAAGTTTGCATTCATAGGTGTAAAGCTTCCCGTAGTGCCATTTGAAACGTACCCCGCCATTGCGCCGATCATCGTCTCTTTGGGGAACAGCACAGGCTCCTCACCGAGAGCGAGATGCGCGGCGTTGAGACCGGCAACGAGTCCCGAACCCGCAGATTCGATATATCCCTCAACGCCCGTCATCTGGCCCGCAAAGAAGACTCCGGGGTGGGAGATGAGCGAATAATCCGCTCCGAGCAGACCGGGGGAGTTGAGATAGGTGTTTCTGTGCATTATACCGTAGCGCAGGAATTCGGCGTTTTCAAGTCCGGGGATCATTGAAAATACGCGCTTCTGCTCGGGGAATGCAAGGTGAGTCTGAAATCCGACGAGGTTATACATACTTCCGTGCTCATCCTCGCGGCGGAGCTGAACCACAGCATGATAGCACTTCACCTCGGGATGTCGGGGATCGTTAAGTCCCACCGGCTTGAGAGGACCGAAAAGAAGAGTATCTCTTCCCCTCTTCGCCATTACCTCGACGGGCATACAGCCCTCGAAGACCTTGAGCTCCTTCTGCGCTTCCTTATCGAAATCATGAAGCTCCGCCTCGCGTGCAGTCACAAGGGCATCGTAAAAGGCATCGTACTGCTCCTTGGTCATAGGACAGTTGAGGTAATCCGCATCACCCTTATCATATCTTGAAGCGAAGAAAGCGATATCGGTATTGATGCTTTCCGCGTCAACGATCGGCGCGGCGGCATCAAAGAAATGCAGACCGGGGCAACCGAGCTCGGTTCTGATATATTCAGCCATATCATCGCTTGTGAGAGGACCGGTTGCGATAACTGTGATCTCACCCTCGGGGATGGAGGTCACTTCCTCTTCGATAACCTCGATATTGGGGTTGGTACGAATTTTTTCGGTGATATATTCGGAAAATTTTACTCTGTCAACAGCAAGAGCCGAGCCCGCGGGAACGCGGGTGGCATCAGCCGCCTCGAGTATAAGCGAGGAAAGGTGTCTCATTTCCTCTTTAAGAAGTCCTACTGCGTTGGTAACGCTGTCCGAGCGAAGCGAATTCGAGCAAACAAGCTCGGCAAAGCCCTCGCTCTTGTGAGCGGGGGACATTTTTTTCGGCTTCATCTCGTAAAGCTTTACCTTGACGCCGAGGCGCGCGGCTTGCCAAGCGGCTTCACAGCCGGCAAGTCCCGCACCGAGGACGTTTATGGTCTTGGGCATTTCGCCTGTCATATCAATCAATTCCTTTTCTGATCAAAACGGTACGTCGCCGTCATCGGGAGGGGGAGGCATATCGAGCGGAGAGATAGGAGATTCGGGCAAGGTGTCGTTATCCGCGGGGATATAATCGTACTTTTCCTCGGTCACGGGCTCTTCCTTAACGTATCCGCAATCCTTATTCTTGCAAAGGAGCGCACCGGGGCGGGACTTCTTCTTGTAAAGAATCTCTCCGCAATCGGGGCATTTTTCGGGGGTGGGAAGATCCCAGCTCGACCAATCGCACTCGGGGTATTTTTCACAGCTGTAGAACTGACTGCGGTTTCTGCCCTGACGGACAAGGATCGCCGAGCCGCACTTGGGACAAGCAACGCCCTCGAGCTTATTCTGCTGCTGCTTGATAAACTTACACTTGGGGTAGTTTGCGCAAGCGAAGAAGCTGCCGTATCTGCCGTGACGCTCTACCATATCGCCGCCGCAGACCTCACACTTGAAATCAGCGACAACGGGAGCCTTTTTCTCGGTCTGCTTATTGGCATCGAGCGGCTTGGTGTTCTTGCACTCGGGATAGTTCGGGCAAGCGGCAAACTTACCGAATCTGCCCGATTTGACTATCATCTTCGCGCCGCACTTATCGCAGATAATGTCTGTTTCCTCAACAATAGCGGGAGCGGTTTCGTATACGCTCTTCTTCTCTGCCGCCGAAAGCTCGCGCTCAAAGCCCTCCCAGAATTCGCGGAGGACGTCGATCATATCGGTCTCGCCCGCTTCGATCTCGTCGAGCTGGCTTTCCATTCTTGCGGTGAATTTATAGTCAACGATGTCGGCAAAGTCCTCCTTCATCATTGCGGTAGTCACCTCGCCGAGTTCAGTAGGAATAAGAGCCTTACCCTCGCGCTTTACGTAATCGCGGGAGATAATGGTGGTGATGGTGGGAGGGATGGTACTGGGACGTCCGATACCCTTTTCCTCAAGAGCCTTGATAAGGCTTGCTTCGTTATATCTTGCAGGGGGCTCGGTAAAGTGCTTTGCACGGCTGACGTCAACGCAAGGAAGCGACTGACCTTCGGTGATATTCGGAATTTTGAAATTCTTGATATCGTCGGGATCGTCCGCCTTCTTTGCGGATTCGTCTGCGCTCTCCTCGTATACCGCCATATAGCCCTGGAAGGCAACGGTATATCCGCCTGTACGGAAAAGATGACCTGCGGACTCAAAATCAATATTAAGTGTGTCAAGCTTTGCGGACTCCATCTGGCTCGCTACGAAGCGTTCCCAGATAAGCTTATAGAGCTTGAACTGATCGGGGGTAAGGTAGGGCTTGATCTGTGCGGGGAGAAGCGCAACTCTTGCGGGTCTGATCGCTTCGTGCGCATCCTGAGCATTTGCCTTTGTCTTATACACTCGGGGAGTTGTGGGACAGAAGCTCTCACCGTACTTTTCGGTGATAAATTCACGTGCAGCCTCCTGAGCCTCTGCGGCGATACGGAGCGAGTCGGTACGCATATATGTGATAATACCCTGTGCGCCGCCGTTGGCAGTGCCGAGGTTGATACCTTCATAGAGCTCCTGCGCGGTACGCATGGTTCTCGCAGACTGGAAGCCGAGCTTTCTTGCGGCTTCCTGAAGCATTGTGGAGGTGGTAAAGGGAGGTGCGGGAGTCTTATACTTAACGCCTCTCTTGACCGACTTAACGTTCATATTCTTGCCGAGAACGGCATCAACGACAGCCTTTGCCTCTGCTTCGCTCTGAAGCTTGACCTTGTTTCCTGTTGCGGCATCGCCGTAATATCTTACCTCTACGATGCTTCCGTCCGCATTGAGCTTTGCGGCAACGGTCCAGTATTCCTCGGGGATGAATGCGCGGATCTCTTCCTCGCGTTCAACAACAAGTCGGGTTGCGACCGACTGTACGCGTCCTGCAGAAAGACCGTGCTTTACTCGCTTCCAAAGCAGGGGTGAGAGCTTGTAGCCCACGATACGGTCGAGGATACGGCGCGACTGCTGCGCGTTAACGAGATTGATATCGATCGCGCGGGGCTGCTTGATGGAAGCCTTGATTGCGGTCTTGGTGATCTCGTTGAAGGTTACTCTCTTGAGCTTATCATCGGGAATTTCAAGTGCTGCCGCGAGATGCCAGGAGATAGCCTCTCCCTCGCGGTCAGGGTCAGTCGCGAGAAAGACGGTCTTTGCCGCCTTAGCTTCCTTTTTGAGCTCCTTGATAAGGTCGCCCTTACCGCGGATGTTTATATATTTGGGTTTGAAATCATTTTCAATGTCAATTGCGAAGGTGGACTTGGGCAGATCGCGCACATGTCCCTTCGATGCTACTATTTTATAATTCGAACCGAGACACGCCTGAATGGTATGCGCCTTTGAGGGGGACTCGATTATTACCAGATTCTTAGCCATACGACCAAAATGTTCCTTTCAAAATAGGTTTCGTGCAAAAATGCCTATTTTATATTGTATACTGTTTTTTTTCGCTTGTCAAGAGGAAATTTCAAAATTTTCTCAAATAAGTTCCTCCGGGCGTCGAGAGCACGTATCCGCGGACCTCAAGCATAGCGATATAAGCCATCAGCTTTCCCGAGTCAAGACCAAATCTCTCAAAGAAATCCGCACTGACCGGAGTGCCCACGGGCATTGACTCGTATATCTCACCAAGGATGCCGGAAGGACGTGAGGAGGGGATCTCGGCAGAGACCTCGGATACCGATTCCGACTTCACACTCTGCTTACGAGGTGCTGACGGCTTCTTTATTTCCTTTTTCGGAGGCTCGGGTTGATCGAATCCGCCGATATCCTCGCGAGGAGTGGGTGCTGAAACATATGCAGCGGGAGCAACACCGTAACGGTTAAGGATCGCGATATCAAGGTCGGAATTAAGCTCTGCTTCAGCAAGTCTGTTGAGATCAATGCCGTCGATGCCTCTGACTCCGATTATGTCACGCGCACAAAGCGCAACTCTTGCACCGTCGCGGATAAGCTCGTTCGTTCCAAGCGCGTTGCCCGCACCCACGTTGCCGGGGATTGCAAAGATATCTCGCCCCTGCCTGATAGCCTCGCGTGCCGTCAGCATCGATCCGCTGTTGGGATTGCCCTCTATAACGAGAGTTGAACGCGAAAGTCCGCTGATTATTCTGTTACGGAGCGGAAAGTTTCCGCTCATCGGGGGAGTTCCCGGGGCATATTCGCTGACGAGCGCACCGCGCTCCGCAATGTATCCCATAAGAGTTCTGTGGGTTTTGGGATAGATCTTATCAAGTCCGCAGCCGAGAACAGCTACGGTATCTCCACCCGCTTCAAGTGCGCCGACGTGAGCCATACCGTCAACTCCGAGTGCCATTCCGCTGATGACAGCTGCACCCGCGGCGGCAAGCTCATAAGCTATCTTATACGCCATTCGCATACCGTATTCGCTCATATTGCGCGTACCGACGACGGCGGTTGAGTATTCACTTTCCGCATTTTTCAGCGAGCCTCTGACATAAAGCGCGTAGGGTGGATTCGGGATCGTTGCCAGTCGCTCGGGATAGTCTTTTTCTCCGTTTACGAGAAGACGGATGTTCTTTTTAACGCAAAATTCAGCCGCTTCGTTCGCTCTGCGGAGATCTTTTTTAGAGAGTGAAGCAATGAGCCTTTCGCTTATTCCGATCCGCTCGAGCTCCTCGGCATCCGCACGGTAGATCTCATATGCTGAAGGATAATGCTCCAAAAGCTTTTCATATGCCATAGAACCGGCATAAATACAGGTAGTAAGCCATATCTCGTAGAGTATACTTTCTTTTGTGAAATCGCTCATAACCGCGCCTCTCTCTGATTTTTATTTTTTAGACGAGTCAAAAACTCTTTTCTGTTCCCACATAAACACAGATGCCGCAGTTGCCGCATTGAGCGACTCAACGCCGCGTCCCGTGTTTATCGGAAGAATGACGGAAACGTCTGAAGCCTCGACAGCCGAGCGGCTGAGGCCGTGCCCCTCGTTTCCGATCAGTATGATATCGCGCCCCGTAATCGCCGCTTTATCTACTGCAACTGCCTCGGTATCGAGAATCGCCGCAAGAACACGGCGTCCCTCGCAAGAAAAGCGCGATAACGCCTCGGGAAGGTCTTCACAGAAGATTATTTCGCGCGAGAAGATCGCCCCCATTGCTCCGCGAAGCGTTTTGGGGTTGTAAATATCGGCGCAATCCGACGACAGAAGGAGCGTATCCACGCCGAATGCCGATGCGGAACGGATAACGGTTCCAAGGTTACCGGGGTCACGCAGGGATTCAAACGCCATTATTCTTTTATCCGAGGAGGCAAGCGCGGATATCTCGGAGAGCTCGAGAGTTTTATGAATCTTATCAAGATATTTTACGACCGCAATTATTCCATCGGGAGCTTTTTCATCTGTGATCTTTGAGAAAACATCGGGAGAAAGCAGTACCGCTTTGATGCCCGCCGACTGAACCTCGGGAAGATAGCGTTCTGCTTTATCGGAGCATATTGCGACGAGATCAATCTTCGCGCCGCAATTTACGGCTTCGCGGAAGAGCTTATGTCCGTCAATGCGGAAAAGACGGCTCTTTCTGCGCTCCTTTTTATCAAGAAGTGCGGCGAGCTCGCGGACGGTGGGATTCTGTCTTGAGGTGATTATTTCTTTACCGAATAGCATCCTATACGCCTCCTTTTCGGTCGATTTTTATCGAAATATATCAAAAATTATAATGTGAAAATACCGAAACAGGGGCTGTTACAGAGAAAATCTGCATACAGCCCCTATTAATTTAAGTGCTTAGAGAGCAGCCTTTGCCTTCTCAACGAGAGCAGCGAAGCCAGCCTTGTCGCTTACTGCGAGCTCAGCGAGCATCTTGCGGTTGAGATCGCTACCAGCCTTCTTAAGACCGTGCATGAAGGTGGAGTAGTTCATACCGTTTACCTTTGCCTCAGCAGAGATACGGGTGATCCAAAGACGACGGAAGTCTCTCTTCTTGAGCTTACGACCGATGAAAGCGTAGTTACCGCTCTTCATAACGGCCTGCTTAGCCATCTTAAAGTGCTTGCTCTTTGCGCCCCAGTAGCCCTTAGCAGCCTTGAGGACTTTATTTCTTCTCTTGCGCGTCATCATCGCGCCCTTAATTCTTGCCATTGTTCTTTCCTCCTAAAATTCTTTCGCGTTCCGATTACTTCTGGATGAGTGCACGGATGTTTGCAGCCATCTTGCCGTTTACGTAATCGCCGGTACGAAGATGTCTCTTTCTCTTCTGGTCCTTGAGACCGAGCTTGTGGCGGTGATTCGAGTGGTTCATCTTAACCTTGCCGTTTCCGGTAACCGAGAAACGCTTAGCAGAGGCCTTGTGTGTCTTAACTTTTCCCATTTTTGTATCTCCTGTTAAATAAAATTTTCGTTTATTCGGCTTTGCCGAGAGCCGCAAGTGCGGCTGGATTGCTTATTTCTTGATGGGGTTGACTATCATGGTCATAAGTCTGCCCTCGAGATTGGGAGTCTTATCGACAGTTCCCGCCTCACTGACAGCCTCACGGAAGCGCTCGAGGATCTCTTTACCGATCTCCTGATGGCTCATCTCGCGTCCGCGGAAGCGCAATACGACCTTAACCTTATTGCCTTCACCGAGGAAACGCATTGCGTGCTTGACCTTGGTCTCGAAGTCGTGTGTCTCAATACGGCAGGAAAGCTGTACCTCCTTGACCTCGATAATGTTCTGCTTTTTCTTTGCTTCCTTCTCTCTCTTTTCCTGCTCGTAGCGGTAGCGTCCGTAATCGGCGATGCGACATACGGGAGGCTGTGCATTGGGGGAAATGAGGATAAGGTCAAGACCCTTATCATATGCGGTGCGAAGGGCGTTGTCGGAAGACATAATACCGATCTGCTCACCGTCAGGTCCGATAACTCGTACTTCTTTAGCCTTGATGGACTCGTTTACGAGCAATTCTTTTGCAGCTATAACAGCTCACCTCCGAAAAATAAAAATAACACGGAAGAATCTCCGTGTCGCACAAAATCATACCGCGCCCACTATGGGCACAGAAAGAAATTATTAACACCTGCGCGCCCTTGCGGCAGGGTGAGAACGGAGTGTTCTTCTTTATTGCCGATAAATTATACCACACCTTTTGCGTTTTGTCAATAGTTTTTCGAAATATTTTTTTGATTTTTT
>JAFOEU010000028.1 GCA_017387685.1 Clostridia bacterium | reverse complement strand
TTTTGGCCTTTGCTTTAATAGTATCCCAGTTTTTATACACTTTGACGCCGATCGCGATAATAGCAACGAGCGCCGCAATAGCAATAGCGACCGGGCCAGCGATAGCCGTGAACGAGATCCCGAGCGTCGAGAATATCGTAATCAATGACCCGATAGTCGAGACGAGACTTCCGACGATTATCAGGACAGGCCCGAGCGCCGCCGTAATAAGCGAGAACGCGAGCGCGAACTTCGCGATAGCGGGATGCTGTTTTAGGAACTCGATAAACTGTTGTATTTTCGGGAGTAAGTGGTCCCGCATCCAGCCGACGAGGTCCGCGACGGCGGGCAATAATACCGCGCCGATTTCCTCGCCCATGTCCCCGAGATCGTTTTTCGCTTGCTGGATCTTGCCCGCGTCAGTCTCGGCGAAGGTCTTATTCATGTTGCCGACGTTCTGGTTAACGACCTCGGCAATCATCGCGGCTTTTTCTTCCTCTGTGCCGTATTTCAGGACTTCCTCCTGTGCCTTTGTGAACGAGATCCCCGCCCGCTTGAGTGCGCCCGTCTGCCCCATCATCGCCTTCCCGAAAAGGTTAGCGAGTGCGGCCGCGTCCTCTTGTGTGCCGTTTAGTCCCTTCTGCTGTACGAGTAAGTTCGTCAATGCGGGGAGCATTTTGTTAACCGTCCCCGGATATTTGGCATAGGTCGCGAGCTGTTGAGCGCCCGCGATTGTGACCTCGTCCCCGACGACGCCTTCCTTCTGAAGTGCCGCCGCGAGGTCGAGCGTCGACTTTGTCGCCTTTTTCCCGACGCCCATCCTCGTTTTATAGATTTCCGCGAGTTTCTGCTCGGCCTGTGCCTGTTTCTCGCTCATCGCGATTAGCCTCGAGCCCGCGTATATGCCAGCCAAGCCATAGACGGAGAACGTCGTCGTAATAGACCGCCCCGCCGCTTTTATTTTCGAGCCCGCTGTCTTGAACGCGTTACCGACGGCTAGGGCTTGCTGCCTTCCGACTGTTCCGAATTGTTTCAGCCTCGCCTGTGCCGTTTTTAGGTTGTTTTCTGTTTTGATTATTTCGCGCTGGAGCTGACGATATGCGGCCGACTGTTTATCGACTTTGTTATCGTCCATTTTCTTTTGCATCGCGCGGAGGCCGTTTAGTTTTGCGGTCGTCTGTCCGACAGCTTGTTCTAATAGCTTGAACTTCTGTTGAAGTAGTGTCGTATTCCCCGGGCGAAACTTTAACGCCGTATTGACCGCCTTTAGCTCGCTCTGTGTTTTCGAGAGTCGCCCCTGTACTTTTCCGAGCGAGTCGTTCAGTTTCGTCACATCCGCGCCGAACTCGATCGTCACGCCTTTAATATATCCAGCCATTATATAAACCTCTAAAACTTGTTAAAATCTTTTTGTGTCGCCTTGTACGGATATTTATACTCGTCGTTAGACTTTTCTATCATCATATCGAGAACAAGGCCGTACTCCATCTGCTCGAGCTCGTCGAGAGTAAGTCCTAGCTCTTTACACCTGAGCATATAGAGCCCCGTTGTAAACTTCCTCGTAGTCGCTCGTTCCTTCTTTTTAGCGAAACGTCGTCGTAGTCTCCGAGGATGTATATATTCCGAGAATGTCCTCGGCGTTTTCTATGAATGCCATCGGACCGAAGCTCTCGAGCCAAGTATAAAACTCGCCCTCCGTCAGTTTAGACATATCGACGCCCTCGGCCTGTTTAGCCATTATGAACGCGAGCTCCGAGATCGTTTCGACGCCCTCGGCCTCGGCCTTCTCCTCGTTTCCGAGTATCTGGAGGAGGTCCTTCTTGAACATCTGTCTAAAACGAAACGGGGTCGCCGCGTTCGCCGCAAGTTTGAGTTCCTGTCCGTCTATTGTTATCTCTTTTACCATCGTTTTTTCTCCTTTATGTGTGAATATATGACTTTCATACTAAAAACCGCCCAGAGACTAAAAATGAGCCTCTGGACGGTATTTCCTTTTAGTCGCAGACTGTCGTAAACCACGTACTATAAGCCGACGCCGCCGTATTAGCGCATGACGCCTTCACCTTCTGGTCGAATGCCCTCGGCGATGCTGTTATCTCGCCTGTTACGGTCTGGACCTCGATGCCCTCTTCAGTCGTTGACGACTCGATGTCGGGTCTCGTCATTTTGCAATTATAGAGGACGTGCTTTGTCGCCGTCTCGTCGCCCTCGAACTGGAAGAGCAGAGCGAACGCCTTCGGCTGTACGTTTGCGTCCTCGTAGTAGACGCCGCTCTTCGCGCCTGTTCCGACTGTCTCGCCCATAATGTCCGCTTTGAAGGTGTCCGGGATGAGAGCCGACTCAAAGTCGCCGCTGTATCCGTTGTTAGAGATCGCTGTATAGAAGGCGACGTTATCAGCAAAAAAGACGTTTGTCTCGCCTTCAGCGCTCAAACTCAAGGACACGGCCCCCGGCCATGCGACGGGCGTTCCGTATGTTACGGAGTTCGTCCCGACTGTTACGGTCGCATAATGTACGTTTTTCAGTCCGTACTGTACCTTGTTAGCCATTTATAAAAACCTCCGTTTCAAAAGTTGTTTGATATAATTTCTCGTCGTTGAGATAATCCGTTTGTTTGTACCATGTCAGACCCGCCTCGGCGAGTTTCGCCGTTACGGCCGCCTCGGATGCCTCGTCTTTTTTCTCTGTATAGAGTTCAATAAACATAGCTCTTTTATTGATAAAGTTCGAGTTATCCGCGTAGACGTCCGCATCGTTCGGGTAGTAGTAAACGATATACGGCGGGGTCGGCGTCTCGGAAAAGTGACTATAACGCCAGTTAAAACCGAATGACGCGATCATGGTCGCGATTTCTGTTTTCGTCATAATTTCGCGAGCACCTCCTCTATGAATTGTTGAGTGAACTTCTCTTCTGTCTGGGCGATTTTTCCCGTATGATCTTTACGTTTCGGATAGTGACCGCCGCCGCCTGTTTCGTGCGGGTATTCCAGCAAGTGCGCGAGCTGCCAGTCCGTACGGTTATAAACGACTTGAGCCGTCCCGAAGCCGTTCGTCTTTTGTGCTCGGCGCGACCATCCTCGGGCATATGAGCCCGTCCGTCCGACGGGTGATGTCGCTTTGAGTTCGCTCGTCGTCTGACGCGCTGCCGTTTTCGCCGCGCTGTCGGCGATCTCGAGCGTCCTGTCGCCGTATTCCCCGAGTGCCTTCATTACCGCTTCGCCGAATTGGTCGGGGGTGACTTTGATATTCTTAGACATTACTCGCCTCCCTCGGGCGCCGGGATGCCGCCCGTCTTACGTTCGGCGTAAAGTTCCATATAATCGCCCGCCCTGTACGTTCTGTATATCCAGTAGCGGACGCCCTGAAACTCGACGAGCGCCTCGCCCTCGTAGTCGCCGAAAAAGACGACGAACTTATACTCCGGGTTGAGTTCAGCGTTCGCCGCCGCGTAAAACTCGGACCGCGATATAGAGTCGACCTCCGCGAATACGGTCCTCGACGTTTCCGTCGCGGTCTCGTTTCCGTATGTGTCGACGCTTATCGTCTGGGCTATTAGTTTGATGTCGTCGTACAGCATTTTATTCACTCCAGTCCGTGTACCCTGTCGCGTTCATTAGTTGGGCCTTTTGCTCGTCGTACGCCGCCTTCAGCTGGTCGTAATTCGACGGCGCCCCGAAGCTCATCCTGACATACGTCAATATCGCCTTTTCTGTAAGCGGGTCGAGTGTAGTCGTCTCGACGCCCGCGATACCGAGGTCGAGCTTGCCCGCGTCGATGTACGACTGGATCTCGCTGTCGTAACTCGTCGTCGTTATCCTCATCGCGATTTTACAGTTATCAATCAACGCCATTTTTTAGGCCCTCCTTTTTATTAGCCTTATAAAAAGCCTGTGTGACGGGCGCGTATGCCATATGACCGAGCTCGACGCTCGGGTCTACAAATATACGATACCCCGCCCGTCTTGCCCTTATGCAGAACGCGCAATCCTCGCCCGCTCCGCCGAGCGGCGTAAACCATCGGCCGACGCCGTCCTCGTCGAGCATCTGGAACAGACAGTCCGTCCGCATGAGCACGCATCCGAAGCCGACGCCCTCGAGCTCGAAGAGCTCGTCGGGATAGTCGTTATAGTCCTCAAATACGATATTGCCGTCCTCGCCCTCGTCCAGTTTCTTAAATAATACCGGCGAAAACGGATAGGCGCGGCGGAAGTACAGTCCCGAGAGTATATCGATCTCGGGATGCTCGTCGAGTGTTTTTATCATACGCTCGAGAGTGTCGGGGGCGAATATCATATCCGAGTCAAGCCAGAGTATAAAGTCCGCCTCCATCTCTAGGGCGTAGCCCGCGAGCTGATTTCTCGAGTCGTATATCAGCGAGCCCATGAGGAAGGAAACGACGCAATGGTCGACCTTCCTCAATGTCGCTAAACTTTGCGCGAAGCGTGCGCTTACTGTGTCCATACATGGTACAGCTATTAAGATTTTTCTCATTGTTCGTCTCCTTGTTTCATACATCTGTCGCCGATTGTCGAAAACGGGTTTACTGCTTCGGTCCGAGTTTTGCGTCTGGATCGTTTGCTTCTGCGTTCATCATATTGTCGCCGAAAGTGACCGAATAAACCGTATTACCGCCGTCAATGTATGTTGCGCACTCTGTAACATTAAACACCGTCGTTGTTGTTTCGCCGTGTCCGTCGTCTTGATGCGCATAGAAAAACGGCGTGATACCATTATCAAACATCGCCATAACTTCGTTATAACTTGCTGATAATGTAATCGGGTCGCCCATAACCATAGTGATTTTTCCGTTCGCGTTCGCTATACCGTTCTCGATATTGTTCAGCTTTGCGGAGGTAACGACGTCTCCGCTTTTCCATGTGTTTTTATTGTAAGCCATCAGCCGTACCCCCTTTAGCTTTTGAGTTGCATATAATCAGCTTGTCCCTCGTTGACGACGTTACTCTTCGCTCCGTCGCCCGGGCTCGCTATTTTACGATCTTGACGAACGCGTCAGGAGCTACGACTCCGATACCTACGAACTCGCGACCGATAACGCGAATGAGGTCGTAGTCAGCGAGAGTCATCTCGTCGAACTTGAAATCTACGCCTTCGCCGTTCGGGAAGTTCATCAGAGCGCCCTGTTCGAGGTCGCCTACGATCGCGTATGTCACGCCGGTCGTCGCAGCTGTGAACGCCGTGATCTTGTTGTTAAACAGTACAGGCAGCCCCTCGAACGGGTCGGCGTCAAAGCCGTTGGCGTACTGGGCCGCCTTGAACTGTGCCCATGTAGCCTTATTCATCATGACTACCGGGTTGGCCGCCTCATCCGAGAGATGGCCCATGGCCTGAGCGACAAGGCCGACGCTGACAGTCGTCGATGTTACCTTCGGAACGCCGACGCAAGTCGAAGTGGATACTGTACCGCAAGCGTTGATTTTTGCGATAAGCTCGTCGGCCGCCTTCTTTGCGATCCTGTACGTCAGTTCATCATATACGAACCTGAGGAAGCTCTCGCCGCGGAGGTCGAGTGCCTCGTCCGAGAGCGAAATCCACTTTTTGATGCTCTGGGGTACGATTTCGACTGTTCCCAGAACGAGCGACTCTTCCGAGACTTGCTGTCCCTCTGTGTGTACTGTCGCTTCGCCGGCGCTCAACTCGAAGCCGACTTTCAGGTTGCCCTTGATATAGGCTTTTCTTACTCTGCTGACGATACCGTCTCTTTCCCATGCTGTCTTGACGATGTCGTAAACCATCTCCGGGACGGCGACGGTCCCCGAGACGTTCTCCGTGAGAAGTGCTCTGCACTCTGTCGGATCGCCGCTCTTGATATATTCCGCGTACGCGTCGATATACTCGGCGGAGTTTCTGATTTCCATATCAGTCATTTTTTTGTTCTCCTCTCTTTTCTCTATTACCTTTGTTTCTGTCTGTGTGATAACGTCCTCCATCGCCCTCTTCTCCTCGGCGATAGCGGCCTCGGCCTTTTCGATCTCGGCGACGATGGTCTCGCGTTCCTCTATCAGTTCGTTCGACCTTGTCTCGAGTTCCTCTGTCGAGGTCTCGGGGTCGTCGAGCTTTTCTCTGATTTCAGCGAGTTCGCCGTCGCAAGCCTCGAGCCTTGTTTTCAGTTCGTCAAGCATTTATGACCTCCTTAATTTTCTCTTTTAACTGTTCACGTCTCGCAAGGTCTCTCCGCCTTTCCTCTTCAGCGGCCAGTCTCTCCGCCTCGGCCGCCTTTTCCGCCTCGATGACTCCCTCGAAGTAGTCGCGAGCGTGTAGTTCTGTCGTCGGATTTGCGGGCCACGTGACCGCCGAGACGTCGAACACTTTCGAGATGCTGTCGATAACTCTCGTCCGTGTTTCTGCCTCGTAATGGTCCGCGTCTACTGTGAACGCGAACGACATTTGCGGATAGTTGCCCGCCGCTATATCCTCGAACAAGTCCCGAGCCCTCTGTGTTTTCGATAGGTCCGAAACCTGTCGGAGTCCGTGTTCGTCTATTTCGAGCGTTACAGTCCCGGCGGATGCCCTCGCATAGACCGGGCCTTCGTGGTCCACTCTAAAAACGACATCCGACATGTCAGCGCCCTCGAACGCTGTCGGCTCTATGCGCTCGTTGTAGTCCTCGCCGTCTATCTCTAACAGTTTGTACGGCTCGAACGTTGACGCGTATCCCTCGACCTGATACGAGGGGGCGTCCCCTTCCTGTCGGATCTCGAGCGTCATGTTCCTATATTCTCTATCAGTTTTCATTGTTTCCCTCCTCGTTCTCGAGTTCGTTAACGTTTTTATATTCGCCTCTTATTGTGCGGACGTCGCCGCCCTCGACGGGCTCGAGATTGAATACTTCCCTCGCCTCGTTGATGCTAAAAATACCGCGGTCCGTCAGTTGCGCCGCAACGGCCAACTTGTCCGCGTTTGACATATACTGGAGCCTGTTCGCTGTAAAGTAGACCGCGTTGCCCGTCGCCCTCTCGCGTTCCGTATACATCGCCTTCGACATACCGTCCGATAATGCGACGGCGAACACTTCGACGCATCCCTCATAGAAGGCCGCCCAGCTGTCGCCGTATGCGGCGTTTTGGAGGATGCTCTCGTTAACGCCGAAGTAATTCATCACGTTGGCCTGTATCTGTTTCATTTGGTCCGCGTCGACCGTAAAGGGCTTATTGTCGTATTGATGTATGTCGGTGTATGTGTTCGGGAAGAGTAGCATCCCGTCAGACTCTCCGCCGAACGCAAGCGACCCGAAACGGTCCGCCTCCTTTTTTAGGTCGGTGTCCATAGTGAAGTTGTTCATTTTAGCCCAGAAACGAAAAGTCGCGCCGCTCTTGATAGCCTCCTCGATGCCTTGTTTGTTCAAGTCGATCATTTTGATTGTCGGCTCGAGTGCCGCGTTCGTTTCGCCGAAGAAGTCCTTCCTGTATTGGTGTTGAGTTAGAATAATGCACTCGGCCAGCCGGACCGCGCCGACGTCGCCCGTCCTGAACTTATAGCGCAGCCACGGCTCCTCCTTATATTCGACGATCTCACAATTCGTTGGAAGGACCGGGAAGTATCCCGTCGTCGTTAGGCTCTTGTCTTTTACAGGAACGACGAAGGCCGTATTATGGACGTCAAGGATCGTTGACGTCCTCGCGAGGAATTGCGGCCAAGTCTGCCATTGGTTAGGGCCTTGTTTGAGTTTCGCCTGTAGGCCCATTTTGGCCGAGCCTGTCGAGCTAAACTTCAGCTTCGAGATGTGCCTCGCCCGCGCGTATATTGCCGAGCGGATCAGCTCGCTCTCATATAATGAGCCTTGCCAAGTATGAAAAACGGGCTTGTAGCCCGTCAACGTCTTGAATATGCCCGAGTTGGCCGCCTTCTGGGCGTCCTTGTTCGGTCTGAAGATTGAGTCGAAAAGTCCCATAAATTACCTCACATTTTTTAATCTATACCCGATTTCGGGATAGTGCTTCTGCCTTACCGCGAGCGCATCCAGAAGCGCGGCCATCCCGTCAACGTGAGCGTTCGGGGCGCATTTGATGAGCCGCCCCCGCCCTCGTTCTGTGCTCATTTTGACGGCGCTGTTCA
>JAFOEU010000027.1 GCA_017387685.1 Clostridia bacterium | reverse complement strand
GAGCGAGAAATAGAACTAAAGAACAACGGACTCATCCAAAAGAAAGATAAAACAAGAACGAGGTAAAATGATATGAAAAACACAAAAAATATATTGATTGAGAAATTACACGCATTTGAGAACCACCCCTATAAGGTACAGGACAACGAGGAAATGGAGCATCTTGCCGAGAGCATCCGCGAGCACGGCGTTCTATCTCCTATTATCGTTCGCCCCAAGGAAAATGCCGAAGATGAATACGAGATCATATCCGGTCACAGACGGGTTATGGCAAGCAAGAAGGCAGGGATTGCGGAAATCCCTGCCTTAATCGTTTCTCTCGATCGTGACGCGGCGGCAATCGTATTGGTGGATAGTAATCTTCACCGCGAGCATATTCTGCCGAGCGAGAAAGCGTTTGCTTATAAGATGAAGCTTGAAGCGATGAAACACCAAGGATGGCGCTCTGACCTAACTTCGACACAAGTTGTGTCGAAGTCCCGCACAGATGAAGCAGTAGGCGCTGATAACGGAGATAGCCGTGAGCAAGTCCGCCGCTATATCCGTCTTACCAACCTTATCCCCGAAATCCTTGAATATGTGGACGAGGGGCGCATTTCCTTTACTCCCGCCGTCGAGCTTTCCTATCTGAATGAGCAAGAGCAATACGACCTTTTGGAGCAGATGGAGATCAACGATTGCACCCCGTCGCTCTCGCAGGCTTGCCGTTTTAAGAAGATCAGCTATGAGCAAGGCTTGACACCCGAGGTCATTGCCGAGATTATGAGCGAGGAAAAGGCAAATCAGAAGGAGATGTTCAAGGTGCCGATGGAGCGTATCCGAAAGTATATCCCAAAAGGCAACGCCAAACAGACTGAGGAGTTCGTGCTCAAAGCCTGCGAGCACTACTACAAAGTCCTTCAACGTAAAAAAGAGCGAAGCTTATAAGGAGGACTGCCTATGACAAAACGCCCAAAGATTGACGTTGCACTCCCCGAAGAACTGCTCAATTCCTTTGCCAAAGCCTTAGTGCCCGAGATACGCGCGTTTTACGACAGCGATGTGGGCAAAGCCTACTTTGAAAAGTGGCTCGCTAAGCACCCCGAATACGATGAAAGAACACCCGATGCTCGCGCGTCGGGTGTTTCCGTATCGGTACAATCGACTTCTCACGATAAATAAGTATAATTATATTAGGACAAATAGGAGGTATTACAATGAACGTAGTAATATACGCTCGATTTTCAAGCCATAGTCAGACCGAGCAATCCATTGAAGGTCAGTTAAAGGTCTGTTACGAATATGCCGAATCTCACAATTACACCATTGTGGGTGAATATATCGACCGCGCTCAAAGCGGTAAGTTTGATAACCGCGCCGATTTTCAAAGAATGATTGCGGATAGCGACAAGCACACCTTTGAAGGTGTGCTTGTCTATCAGCTTGATCGCTTTGCCCGAAACCGTTACGACAGCGCGATATACAAAGCCAAGCTGAAGAAGAACGGAGTTAGGGTTATGTCCGCCAAGGAGAACATCTCGGACGATGCTTCGGGCATTCTTATCGAGGGTGTTCTTGAAAGTATGGCGGAATACTATTCCGTAGAGCTTGCGCAGAAGATCAACCGAGGAATGTCACTCAATGCCGAGAAATGTCTATCCAACGGCAGTAATCCGGGGCTTGGATATAAGGTAAACAAAGACCGCACCTTTTCGGTTGACGAGGAAGAAGCGGCAATCGTCCGCGAGATCTACGAGCGTTACGCAAGCGGCGAAACCAAAGCCGATATTGTCAAGGACTTGCAGCGGAGAAAAGTCAAGACCTCGATAGGTAACGAGTTTACCTACAACAGCCTCAGCCATCTTCTCAAAAATAAACGCTATATCGGAATATATTTATACAAAGGAGTTGAAACGCCCGGTGGAATGCCGCGTATTATGGACGACGATTTATTCTATCGGGTACAAGCGCTTATGAATAAGAACAAATCCGCACCCGCGCGGACTCGCGGCGAAAACGAATATCTTTTGACAACTAAGCTTTTCTGCGGTCATTGCAAGGAAATGATGGTCGGCTACGGTGGCACGGGCAAATCGGGCAGACAGTACCATTATTACAAATGCAAGAACTCTCGCAAAAACAAATGCGATAAGAAGGTTGTCGGCAAAGAATATATCGAAAACCGCGTTATCGAGGTATGCCTGCAAATGCTCACCGAGGATAAGATACGCTATATTGCCAAGCGGGTTGCGGAGGAATGTAACAAGAGCCCCGATAACCTTTCAATAAAGGAAATCAAGAAAGCGATCAAAGAGGTAGATACCGCGATTGAGAACCTTTGGAAAGGTATTGAGCAAGGACAAGCGGTGGATATGCTAACCGAGCGACTTAACCGACGCCAAGCAGAAAAAGCGGAGTTAGAAGCACAGCTCGCCATTGAGAATAACAAGAAGATCTGTCTGACCGAAGCACAGATTTACGCCTTTCTCGATTTTATCTGCGAAATGCCGATGGACGACGTCAATAAGCGCAGAGCACTCATAAACATCTTCGTACACTCGGTCTATCTGTACGATGACCATTTCACTATAATCATCAACGCAAGCAAGAAGCCTTTAAGCATCGACAATATCCCGCTTGACGAGATTGAAGAAGCCTTTGAAGGCGAAACCGTAGGAAAGGAGGGGTGTTCGTCTATGACGACACCTGCTCCACCAAAAAGTAAAAGGGACGCACAAGGCGTCCCTTTTGCTTTTTGACGACTCCGTCGTCGGAGTTGAACCCGCTCGGCGCATTTTGCGCCGAGTCGGGTTCACAAAATTGCCTGAGCGAGCTGATGATCAAACAAACCTTGAAAATCAGCATTTATTTTAATCCGCG
>JAFOEU010000026.1 GCA_017387685.1 Clostridia bacterium | reverse complement strand
TCAAGAAAGACTTTAATCTCCGCATCTATTGCGAATTGAAGAATCTGTCTTACATCTGTTATATTGACCATCTTATCATCCTCACAAATTCAAGTTTACCTATTAGTTGTATTATACCATAAAAACGGTGAAAAGTAAATAAGACGGCTCAATTCTTTACAAATTGAACCGCCCTTTTTGATTAAAGCAAATCGTGGTCGATTGTTTCGTCCATCTTGGCTTTGTATTTTTTGAAGATGTGAGCGTTTTAGTTTAGAGTTATGAGTTTGCTTCGCAAACGTTATAATACGCTTCGCGTAGTTATGATATGATTGCCCGCATCCCCTCAACGCGACGCAGTCGCTCATAACTTGGCGTAGCCAATCATAACTCATAACTTGCCGCAAGGCAATCATAGTTGTTCTCGAAGAGATAACAAAAAACACCCTGCTTTGCAGAGTGTTTTTTGCAAGTTTCGACCAAAGGTCGAAATTATCTCTTCGAGAACTGGCTTGCGCGACGAGCGGCCTTGAGACCGTACTTCTTTCTTTCCTTCATACGAGGATCGCGAGTCAGGAAGCCTGCTGCCTTGAGAGCGGGCTTGTTTGCCTCGTCAGCGAGAACGAGTGCACGAGCGAGGCCGTGGCGGATTGCGCCTGCCTGGCCGGAGAAACCGCCGCCGGTTACGTTTGCAACGATGTCGAACTTGCCAACGTTGCCGGTAACCTCGAAGGGCTGGTTTACGATGAGCTTCATTGTGTCGAGACCGAAGTACTCGTCAATGTCGCGGCCGTTGATGGTGATAGCACCGGTACCGGGATATACTCTAACGCGAGCAACGGACTTCTTTCTTCTGCCGGTTCCGTAGAAATAAGGCTTTGCACTGGTATACATCTTCAATTACTCCTTTCTACTTCCGATCAGTCGAGTACGATGGGCTTCTGAGCTGCGTGTGCGTGCTCAGCGCCTGCGTAGATGTGAAGTCTGGTCATAGACTTTCTGCCGATAGTGTTTGCGGGAAGCATTCTCTTAACAGCAAGCTCCATTGCCATCTCGGGACGAGTTGCCATCATAGTCTTGTACTGAATGCTCTTGAGGCCACCGATGTAGCCGGAGTGGTGATGGTAGTACTTCTGCTCGAGCTTGCGGCCGGTGAGTACTGCCTTGTCAGCGTTGATAATGATTACGTATTCGCCGCAGTCAACGTGGGGGGTGAACTCGGGGCGATGCTTGCCGCGAAGGATGTTCGCAGCCTTAACTGCTGTTCTACCGAGGGACTCGCCTGCTGCGTCGATAACGAACCAACGGCGCTCGATAGTCTCAGCCTTTGCCATGAAAGTGGACATTCTTTTTCCTCCAGAATTTTACGGGCATAGTTAGCCCTCATTTAAGACTTGCATATTATACCACATACTTTTCCGCTTGTCAATACCTTTTTTGAAAAAAATTATATTTTTTTAAAATAGCACCCCATTTTCTTTGATTTTCTCCGTTTTTTGCCCAAAAAGCTCATTCAAGCAATATGCGCGATCACATATTTTTTATCGTTCTAAAAACGAATTGTTACGAATATATTATCGTTGACATCAAATAAATCCACGAAAAATCAGGAGGTCAACACGATGTATCCCAAGTATAAACCCGAAGGATCGCTTATACATACACCCGAAAACAGATCATTCACCTCATCGCTCGCAGGTCTCGAGCGTGCGATGATAAACGGAACGGTGCTCGAGGAGACCGCTCTTCTCTGCGACTCCGAGATGAATCTCCACTTCGATCTCGGAGGAATTATGGGTATTCTTCCGAAAGAGGAATGCGTTTATTCACGCCCCGGCGAGGTACAGAAGGATATTGCCGTAATCACGCGCGTCGGTAAGCCCGTCTGTTTTCGCGTAATCGGTATAGATAAGGAAAGCGGCGTGCCCGTCGTGCACCTTTCACGCCGCATAGTTCAGCGCGATTGCATACGCGAATATCTTTCAACACTCGCTGCGGGTGATCTCATCCGCGTCAAGATCACACACCTCGAGCCCTTCGGCGCCTTTGCCGACGTCGGATGCGGTATCTCCGCACTGATGCCGGTTGATTCACTTTCGGTATCGAGAATTTCGCACCCGCGCGACAGACTTTGCTGCGGCAATTTCGTCTGGGCGGCGGTCAAGAGCGTCGACCGCGAAACAGGAAGGCTCTTTCTGACGCAAAAGGAGCTCCTTGGAACGTGGGAAGAAAACGCGGCACTCTTCACCCCCGGGCAGACGGTAGCGGGCACTGTGCGCAGTATAGAGAGCTACGGCATATTCGTAGAGCTTATGCCGAACCTCGCGGGACTCGCCGAGCTCCGCCCCGACGCGCGTGACATCGAGATCGGCGACACCGCCGCAGTTTTCATCAAGAGCATCATCCCCGAGCGGATGAAGATCAAGCTCATCCTCATCGACACTCATCAGAACATCGGCGAGATCGCCCCGCTCCGATACTTCGTCGATTGCGAAAACGTACCGAGGATGGACAGATGGAGATATTCGCCCGAATGCGCGGGAAGGGTTATTGAGACGGTGTTCTGAATATTGTTGGTGCTGTCTCGCTACGCTCGAGTGATAATCCGCCTGCGGCGGAGTGATAATCTCGCTTCGCGAGAGTGATAATTTGCCCTTAGGGCAAAACAAAGGTAATTTTCTCGCGTTGCTCGAAAAATATTAAAATTCATGCCTCATTGGTGTCAAGTACATCAATGAGGCATTGTTTTATTAAAGATTTTCGCCTCGGCGAAAATCTTCCTTCACTTTCCGCTTGCGGAAATTATCACTCTCGCGAAGCGAGATTATCACTCTCGCGAAGCGAGATTATCACTCCCGCGAAGCGGGATAAAAACAACTTTATTTTCCTTTAACCCTGAATAACATTCCCTCTCCGGGCTCAAAGGTATAGGTCAGCACGCCGTTTTCGTTTCTTGTAACGGTTCCGTCAGCTTCGGCATCCTTCCACTCGGAGGTGGTCGTGTCGAAGTATTCAAGTCCCGATGCAATGTCGAGGAACTCTACGGTATTTCTCGAATTCTCGGTATCCGTATACATTTTATTGGTGATCATAAAGCTCTCGTCGTTGAAGAAGCCGATGACGAGTCCCGCGTCCGCGCTGATCTCGCCAAGGTTGCCGTAAGAGGTATAAGCCTCACAGCCCTTCTCAAGGCTCGCTCCGCCGCGCATCTTGTAATGGAAGACTGCGGTAGAGTTCTTATCGAACAACTGACCTCCGAGCGGCAGAAGCCATTTATTGATCTCCTGAACGTCATAGTAGTGAGGATATATCTTGCCCGTGCAATCCATACAAGCGTCGTTCCAGCCCTGATCGAGGAGATCCTGGCTGAGCCAATAGGTGAAGTAGGAGATTCGTTTCATACCGTAGGTCAGGCACATATTGACCTCCCACTCGATCTGATGCTTCGTCAGATCGGCATAGCTCATATGCTCGGTCAGAAGGATAATGAGCATCGGATCTATCTCGTTTGCAATAGCCGTATCGCGAACAATCTCGATATTCTCAAAGAAGCCCTTTCGGGTAGTATTCTTCTGGAAATGATAGTGGTCGTAGCTGAGATAATCGGGATCAACTATCGAGATGAACTTATCAAGATGCTCCTGATAGCCGTTTGTTCCGAGCTGTTCGTCTTTGGCATAGGTCGGGAAGAGGTTGATCATCGTGGTTCGCTCGGGGTCGATGCGGTGGAAGGCATCGACAACTCTCGCAAGCGCGGGGAAATCCGACGCCGAGGGCTCGTCTCTGAGAAGCCAACCCTTGATAACGTCGAGATAATCCTTATATTCGACGACAACTTCTCTGACGTACGCGTCGATCGCCGTCTGATCGCTGATCGCGAGTGCACTCTGAATTCTGTAATCCGCAAGAGCCGAGCAGGTCATACCGTACTTGCACAGATATTCGAGCGCGGTCTTGTTGATCGTAGGCTCCCAGCTTTCGATCGGGATGCTCGTAAAGCCGCACTCCGCGATCTTCTTTATGTATTCCTCGTTGCAAAGGTCCTGACCCTGCGGACCCCAATAATACGTGATCTCAAACTTTTCCATACCCTTTGTATCCGTTCCTCTCTGCTCTGTAAAGGTATAATCGTAGGACACCGTGACCAGAATGGGATATTCCTTTTCCTCGTAAGACACGATACCCTCAAGCACGATCTTTCTCTCGGTCGTTGCCGCGCCGATGGGAAGTGCCATCGGAACGAGCATCAGACAAGCAAGCAGACAAGCCGCGCCGCGTTTCGGATTCTTCATAAGGAAGAATACCGCGCAGATGAGCGTGAAAATGACCGCCGCGGACGAAATGACCGCGCCGCAACCGCTCGGCTCGACAACCTCGATCGAGGCTTCGGTCTCGGGAAGCGCGAGAGTATTGACGATCGAATACGAAAGCGTTTGCGTATTGTTCAGCGCAAGCTCAAGATCGACGGGGCGGGTCACGTCAGCCTCGTTGCACTCAAAGCCCTCGGGGAGAGTAAGTGTTACAGCCACGTTCGTAACGTCAGTGCCGCCTGTACCGATAAGCTCAACGTCGAGCGCGACGTTCTCGTTCTCGGCGGTAAGCGTCATATTGGCGGTAAGTCCGTCCTTGGTTTTCGAAATCACTCCGTCATCCGCCGCGAAAGCACAGAGCGACAGAGAGATCGAAATGATCATAGCAAGCGAAATAAATATAAGTCTTTTCTTCATTGTAAACCTCTTATTCAAAGTCGATGGTAATATCACCTACACCGCCGTCGATATTGATGCGTACGCCGCCGTTGCCGATCTTGGTGCTTCCAACGTCCTGACCGTCAACCGAGACGTTGCCAATCCCCTTGTCAACGGAAAGTCTATATTCATCCTTATCGCCGAGGAGCTGAAATTTCGCAACGCCTACGCCAAGCGAAATATCGGCTTTACCCGTGATACGTCCTCGGAAGTCGAGCTCACCGACGCCCATATCGAGGTCGAGCTCGGAGATTTCACAATCTGTAAACAGCAACTCACCTGCGCCGCCGTCGATATCGACCTCATCGGCGCAGATTGCGGACAAGAGCGTTTCGCCCGCGCCGAGATCAAGGTCGATCTCGCGCAGTACGGCCCCCTCGGGAATCATTATCTCAACGAAGCCCTCGGTGTCGGGTATAGACAAAAAGCCCTTGTTATCGTTGATCTTCAGCGTATTTGATCTTTCCTTGACACTCACGCCCTTGAGATTGGTCTTGACCGTGATGCTCTCGCATTTTTCAACGCGGATGATAAGCATTGCCGCGGAAATATCAATTTCAAGTTTGTCGGTATCGGCATCACATTCGTATGCCTTCGATTCGTCGAGAGTGCCCGACGAGGCTAATCCGAGGACGGCACCGACTATTTTAAGTCCCCAGCCCACGATATTGATTATAAGAATGACCGCAAGCACTATCGCGCCGTATCTTACGGCAGTTTGCCACGGCTTCATTTTATATCAACTCCTCCGAAGAGCGCGAGCGAGCTGACGTAGAGCGTGATCACGCCCTCAGCCTTGTCATCGGGACGGCGAGCCTTATTCGAAGTGCCGCCAAAGATGCCCGTGGATTTAACGCGAACCTTGACGTTATCGGGAACGATTATCTCGATGCCACCGAAGATGGCGGTCGCCTTGATGGCGCAATCGGGCTCGATAACAGCACCGCGCAGATCGTAATCAATGCCGCCGAAGATGGCGTTGAGCTCCGCGCCGCGGAAGACCTTGCCGTCGCACTTGATTTCTTCACCGTTAAAAAGACAGAATACGTTTTCAAGGCTGTCAGCATTCTTGCGAAGGCTTTCCTCGATCTTTTCGGTCTTCTTTTCTCCGAATGCGTTTGCGATGAGCTTGATACCTATAAGTACGATGATCGCGGGAATAACAAGCTTCACGATCTGATCCCACTCGATAATACCGCGCACAGAAAGGAGCAGCAGAACGCCGACAGCAATACCGACAGCCGAGCTGACCTTATCGGGCGAGGTGAAAAGCGAGATGGCACAAGGAACGATGATAAAGAGCGTCCACCAACCATCGAAGAAGATATCGATCTCCAAAAGTCCGAGGGAGGAAAGTGCCCAGCAGAGTCCCGCCGCGATGAGGATCACTCCCCAGATGATTGCCTTTGATTTTTTCATAATGATTATCTCCTTTCGGATAAAAATTACGCTTTTGTAAGCTTGGCGTATGTCGCCATAAGCTTCTTTGTTCCTACGTTATCGAAGATGATCTCGTAAAGGATATCCGAGCCCATCTGCTTTGCCGAGATGACCTCGCCCTCGCCAAACGTGAGATGCTTTACCCTGTCGCCGAGCGCAAAAAACTCGGCAGGCTTCTTCATTGGTGCGGTCTTAGCAACAGCAGCGGGACGCTGAACCGTCTTGGCGGATGTCGTGCCGGGACGCTGAACGGGGCGCATATTTCCGCCCGACTGAGAGGCAGAGCTTGTATAATATGTCTTTCCGCCGCCCCACGAATACTCGCTCGCGGGTTTCTGCTGTTTCTTAACCTTTTCGTCAATCAGCTCGGTAGGAATGTCCTCTACGAAACGCGAGATGGGGTTACGCATCGTGCGACCGTAGAGAAGTCTGAGCTCCGAGTGGAAAAGGAAAAGCTCACGCTTTGCGCGCGTGATCGCAACGTAGGCGAGTCTGCGCTCCTCCTCAAGCTCGCTCGGGTCGCTCTGCGACTGCATACCAGGGAAGATTCCCTCCTCAAGTCCGGGAATGATCGCAACGGGGAATTCGAGTCCCTTTGCGCTGTGGATGGTCATAAGAACAACTGCATCTGCGGTCTCGTCAAAGCGGTCAACGTCGGCAACGAGCGCGGTTTCCTCGAGGAAGCCCGTCAAGGTAGGTTCTTCGTTATTCTTCATATATTCGATAACGCCCGAAACGAATTCGTCGACATTGTCAAGTCTGTCCTTTTCAGCCTCACCGCCGTCAATGAGCATCTGACGGTAACCCGATTTTTCGAGCACGTTGGTGACAAAAGCATCAAGCGGACAGCCGTCGTCAAGCATCTTGCGAAGACCGTCGATCATTTCGGCAAAGGAGACGAGAATATGCGCCGAGCGGGAAAGGACAATGTAGCGGTACGCCTCGCGCATTACCTCGAACATCGACTTGCCCGTTTCGTTCGCGATGCTCTCAACGGCATTCAGCGTGACCTCACCGATCTTTCGGCGAGGCTCGTTGATGATACGCTTAAGGCGCACGCGGTCGGAGGTGTTGTTTATAAGCTGAAGGTATGCAACAACGTCCTTGATTTCCTTGCGGTCACCGAATCGGACACCGCCGTAAATGCGGTAAGGAAGTGCGCTCTTTGCGAATGTACGCTCGATGGTGTTCGCCTGCGCGTTTACGCGGTAGAGCACGGCAAAATCGCGGTAGCTGTATTTCTTTTCGGCAACAAGCTTGAGAATGAGATCCGAGATACGTCTTGCCTCACTCGCCTCGTCCTCGCATTCCTCGAGAACTATCTTCTTTCCCGAGCCGTTCTCGGTCCAGAGAGTTTTGGGGCGTCTGCCCGAGTTTTTGCCGATAACGGCGTTCGCCGCGTCGAGGATGGTCTTGGTCGAGCGGTAATTCTGCTCGAGCTTAATTACCCTTGCATCTGGATATGTAGTATCAAAGCTTAAAATATTTTCAATTGTCGCGCCGCGGAAGCGGTAGATACTCTGGTCATCGTCTCCGACTACCATTATATTTCTCCAAGCCGAGGCAAAGAGTGAGCAGAGCGCAAACTGCGCGGGGTTGGTGTCCTGATACTCGTCAACGCAGATGTATCTGAACTTGTTCGCGTAATATCTGCGAACCTCCTCGTCGGTGCGAAGGAGAAGCACCGTCTGCATAATGATATCGTCGAAATCGAGCGCGTTGGAAGCCTCCATGCGCTTCTGATATTCGCGGTAGATCTTCGCGTAGATCTTCTCGCGGTAGCCCATTTTAGACTGTTCTTCGTAGCCGTCGGGATCGAGGAGATTTTCCTTTGCCTTACTGATGGTGCTGACAACGCTCTTGATCGTGAAGGACTTCTCATCAATATTAAGCTCCTTCATAACTGCGGAGAGGAGCTTTTTCGTATCGTCGGTATCGTAAATGGTGAGGTTATCCTTATAGCCGAGTCTGTCGCCGTATTTGCGGAGGATGCGCATACAGATCGAGTGGAACGTACCCGCCCAGATATCCTTTGTAATAGTTTCATCACCGAACATTTTTCCGAGACGCTCCTTCATTTCGTTTGCCGCCTTGTTGGTAAAGGTGATGGCAAGCACGTTCCAGGGCGCGCAAGGCTGTTCGATAAACTCGTCGAGTATCGGCGAGATAAATTCGGCGGGATAGGTCACCGCCTCCTCAAGCGCGGCAACCGTGAGCTCCGATAGATCCGCAGGGATTTCCTCGCTCCAATAAGCATTGCCGTACTTGATTATCTGCGCAATGCGACGAACGAGTACTGTCGTCTTTCCGCTTCCCGCGCCCGCGATAACGAGAAGAGGTCCTTCGGTCGCAAAAACCGCATCGCGCTGACGGTCATTCAGATTTGACTGCGCCTTTTCAAAAAGACGCCTTTTGGCTTTTATATATCTTTCACTTAAAGTTGGCATTTTCTTTCCTTAAAAAATTCCGACTGCCGCAAGTGCAACAGTCGGAAGCTGAATTTTTAGTTTATCCTCAGTTGTTCTTGTTCTGATTGTTCTGCTGGTTGTTCTTGTTCTGATTCTGATTGTTCTGATTCTTGTTCTGGTTGTTGTTCTGATTCTGATTCTTGTTGTTCATAATAATCCTCTCGTGCGGTAAAAATTTTTAGTTGACCGCAATAGAATTATCGGCAACAAGAGGGAAAATTATTCGTCAATCGAGCATATATCTCGATTCGACCTCTTCATTGACCGCGCTCATCATATATACCGCGGAGGCAAAGAATGCAAGCGATGCAACGAAGCTGATTATCCACCATATCGGGCTGATGAACAGATCAAGCGAGAGAATGAACTCGTAAAGTCCCGACACAGCGGCGGTGATCGCGGCTATGGCAAGGCAGAGCCACACCTTGGCGCAGACCTCTTTTCTTATCGCGGCAAGGCGCGAGCTTCTGTATTCCTCGCTCATCGTCGAGGGGATGTATCCGCAATGACCGTCAATAACCGCACGGACACCGTTCAGGGCGAGCAGTACGGTTATGAAAAAGAATACTGCCTCTGCCACTCTGACAGGGTACATCGTTATAAATTCAATAAACACCTCGCGGTTAGCCCAGGTCTTTTCAACCCAAGCGCCGGATACAAAATTCCCCGACATAATTGCGCCTACAACGGTAAGGACGCCATAGACACCCGTGATAGTAAGTCCTATCTTATACTTTGCATAGTAAGGCTTGAGCTTGATGAATGTCCACGCCCAAAGTATGGCAGATA
Source organism: Clostridia bacterium (assembly GCA_017387685.1). Classification (GTDB taxonomy): domain Bacteria; phylum Bacillota; class Clostridia; order Oscillospirales; family CAG-272; genus CAG-390. Next base: position 25,999 of record JAFOEU010000026.1, on the reverse strand, counting down.
GGGTATCGGGAATAAAATTCACCTTGTCAATGTAAAAATCTGCGGACAAAAGCGCGGCGGCACAGAGAACTGTAAGCAAAAACGAAATATCACGTCTGATGAAAAGTCCCGTGTTCGGAAGGACCTGAGCTTCGTATTTATGCTTTGCGCTTTCAATAAGCTTTTCGTCCTTTATGATACCGATAAAGAAACGAAGCGCACAAACGAGCCATATCACGCCGATCACAGCACCGATGAAGACCGCGAGAATGCGGTAAAGTCCGATAAAACGATACCAGTTGAACGCCTTATCGTCATAGGAATGCTCCGAAAGCGCGGAAAATTCCGAAATATTTGCGAAGAACGCCTTTGCGATCATAAAGAATACAGTAGTATTGCGGAAGGAAACGCTGACGTTCTTTCCCGGACGGTAGGATTTTGCGCCCCTTTCAAGAAGCGGATACTCGCCGCCCGCGGTCTGTGCGTGCAGAATAAGTCCCTCGGTAAGGGAGAACCACGCGGGAATGCCCCAAATGAGCTCGAGAATCGAGAATACGAACGAAAGAAGCAGAAGCATAGTCGGCTTCTCGAGAGCATTCGTAAGCACACCCATAACCCAGAAGAGCGCAATAAACTTCGCGACGGTGACGAGTGTCAACAAGCGGAATCTTTTCCAAGCATTTTCAAAATGAGGAGAGAGATCACGCGCAAAACGCAAGGACAGGGTAAGCAGCAAATATCCGATAAAATCGGGAAGAATATCAATAAGCGCGATATCGGGATTGAAAAGGAACACAGCGGACGCGACAGCCGCGCCGAGTCCCATATATTTGCCGAATCTCACTTTTTTCTGCAATTGAGCCATAATCTGCCTCCTTATCTGCGTTTTTTATGTTTTTTCTTTGAGGTGCCTGAGGCGACCTTCCTTTTCTTTTCCTCAATATCGCGGCGAGTTCTTTCGATCGCCTCTGCCTCGCGCTTTTCAAGCGCTTCGGAGAATCTGTTGATAAAAGGTATCTTCGATTCGCGGCGCGGCATATTCTCATCCCCCTCGGGACAAATTCGCATATAGCATCCGAAAATGAGGAAAAATACCATCACCGTCCAGATGAGCTGAACGAAAACGGCAACACTTCCCTCAACTATCTTGAGTGCCGCGAGTATGTAAAATACGTAACCGAGCACGACCGCGCAAATATCCGTGACCGCGTTCACCTTTTTTTCCGTCATACTCACTACGCCGTAGGCAATGTAGGTAGCGATAAGAAACAGAACGTGAAACACGAGCACGAGCGCGTCGCGCGTATAAAAAACTACTGTTTTGAAAAGCTCCGTATCCTTTCCGAGCGAGTAGAACATCTCCGCTCCCGCCTCGCCGATTCCCGTAAGGAAAAGTGCGAGGACGGCAAAGAGCGAGAGCTTATAGAAGGGGAAATAATCCTTAAGCTTGAAAAGACCGTAAGCCATTGCCGCATATCCGAGCAGGCGGAAGAGCCAGCCGTAAAGTGTCAGCGATGTAAAGAAGGTCAGCGCGTAGCCGATGAGAACAAGTCCGTATCCCATCAGCTTTCACCGCCGCCCGCGCCGCAGCATTTCTTATATTTCTTTCCGCTTCCGCAGGGGCAGGGATCGTTAGGTCCGACCTTCTCCGCTCTTCTCTGCGCGGGAGTCAGAGGCTTTGCATTGCGCGCAGACGAGCCTCCCGCTCTTCCCTCCTGAATATTCTTAACGGAGGGCGCGGGAGCCTGTGCGGGCTGTATCTTCGCGGTCAGAAGCATTCTGACGGTGCTTTGTCTGATCTCGTTTATAAGGTCGGCAAACATACTCGAGCCTATGATCTTATATTCCTTGAGAGGATCCTTCTGCGCGTAAGCCTGAAGCATTACAGTCTCCTTGAGCGCATCCATAGCATCAATATGGTCAAGCCAACGCTCGTCCATATTGTGAAGGAGCACTACGCGCTCAAACTGGCGCATCAGCTCGCCGTACTCCGCCTCTCTCTCGTGATAGATCGCAGTTGCCTTTTGAGTGATAAGATCGCGCAGATCCTTAGCTACCTCTGCCGCGGGACGTCCCTCTGCAAAGTCAAGATCGCCCTTTTCGCAGCCCCAGCCGAGGTATCTCGACTCAAGCGCCGCAACGTCGATCACGGGATATCTCTCTCCCTCGATAGTGATCATGCAATCCTCAACCGAATCCTCAACCGTAGAGCCGATCATATGGAGAATGCGGTCGGAGATGTCTCCCTCCTCGATGATCTCGTCGCGAAGCGAATAGATCTGCTTTCTCTGCTCATTGAGGATATCGTCGTACTGAAGCACGTTCTTTCTCGCCTTGAAGTGGTTAGCCTCAACGTTCTTCTGTGCCTTTTCCATAACGTCGGAGAGGATCTTGGTATTCTGCGAAAGATCGCCGTCGGTATCCTTCAGCAGGGTTGCAGAGAACGCCGAGAAACGGCGCATTCTGTCGTCACCGAAGAGACGCATAATATCATCGGTCAGCGCGATATAGAAGGTGGATGCACCCGGGTCGCCCTGACGTCCCGCACGGCCGCGAAGCTGATTATCGATTCGTCTTGATTCGTGTCTTTCCGAGCCGATGATGCAAAGTCCGCCCGCCTCGATAACCTTTTCTTTATCGGGCTCGATCTGTGCCTTGTATTTTTCAAAATAGATTTTGAAGGTATTGCGCGCGTTCTTGATATCCTGATTTTCGGTGGGAGCGGAACCGGTCGCCTCCGCAATAAGCTCGGGACGGATGCCAAGACGAGCCATTTCCGACTTTGCCATATGCTCGGGGTTACCGCCGAGCATAATGTCGGTTCCTCTGCCCGCCATATTGGTTGCAAGAGTGATTGCGCCGGGACGGCCTGCCTCTGCGATTATATCAGCCTCGCGCTCGTGATTTTTCGCGTTGAGCATATTAAATTTGAAGCCCGCCGCCTTGAGATGCTTTGCGAGATTCTCCGACTTTTCAACAGAGGGTGTACCGATCAGGATCGGCTGACCCTTAGCGTGGCACTCGCCGACATGCTTGATGATAGCGGCATACTTACATTTTTCATCAACGAAAACGCGGTCGGGATTATCCTTTCGGATCATCGGCTTGTTGGTGGGTACCTCGACAACGTCAAGACCGTAGATCTGACGGAACTCGTCCTCCTCGGTCTTTGCGGTACCCGTCATACCCGAAAGCTTCGAGTACATACGGAAATAGTTCTGAATGGTGACGGTAGCGGTAACACGGCTCTCACCCTTGATGTTGACGCGTTCCTTTGCCTCGATTGCCTGATGAAGACCGTCCTGATAGCGGCGTCCGTGCATAAGTCTGCCGGTATGAGGGTCAACAATGATGACCTCGCCGTCCACGATAACGTAGTCTACCTCGCGCTTTTTTACGCCCCAGGCGTGAACGGACTGATTTACGTTGTGGGAAATAACCGCATTTTCGGGATCGTTGAGATTTTCGATACCGAAATGAGCCTCGACCTTTTTGATGCCCCGGGGAGTAAGCATTGCGCTGCCTCTCTTCTCGTCAACGATATAGTCGGCATCGACATCGTCGGTCTCCTCCTTATCGTCCATTTCCTTGAGAACCTTTGCCTTCATCCTGCGGACGACGGCATCGCACTTTTCGTAGATATCCGAGGTCTTATCGCTTACGCCCGAGATAATAAGGGGAGTACGCGCTTCGTCGATGAGGATCGAGTCAACCTCGTCGATGATGCAGAAATTATGACCGCGCTGAAGCATTTCAGGCTTGCTCTTGGCAAGGTTGTCGCGCAGGTAGTCGAAGCCGAACTCTGTATTCGTACCGTAGGTTATATCGCAAGCGTACTGACGGCGTTTTTCAGCACCCGACATCTGCTTAAGAACTACGCCCGTCTTGAGTCCGAGAAATTCGTAAATTCTGCCCATTTCGTTCGAGTCACGGAAGGCAAGGTAATCGTTGACAGTAACGACGTGAACGCCCTTGCCCGTCAGCGCGTTGAGGTATGCGGGCATAGTTGCAACGAGAGTCTTACCCTCACCCGTCTTCATCTCGGAGATTCTACCCTGATGGAGCAGGATTCCGCCGAGGATCTGAACGTAGAAGGGACGCTTGCCGAGAATTCTGTCAGCAGTTTCGCGCACAGCGGCAAAAGCATCGGGAAGAATATCGTTAAGAGTCTCACCCGCATCAAGGCGCGCGCGAAGAACCTCGCTGGTTCCGCGGAGTTCCTCCTCAGTCATAGCGCGGTATTTATCCGCCAAAGCCTCGACCGCATCCGCGATCGGCTTGATCTTTTTAATCTCTCTTTTACTGTAATCTCCGAAGAGCAATGTTTCAAGTTTCATATCAAAATCCTTATTTGTGTAAATATATTCAGTTTATTATACAACATTTTAAGAGAAAATACCATAGGGATTTGTAAATTTTATTGACAAAAACATAAATATGTATTAAAATATATATAATCAATAGCTCGGAGGCAACAATGTCAAAGGTTTTACTCGGAATGAGCGGCGGAGTGGACAGCTCTGTAGCTGCGGCACTTCTTATGCGCGCGGGATACGAGGTCATCGGCGCAACGCTCGTTATGCACGATATACACGAAAAGGATGCCGCGGCGGCAAAAACGGTTGCGGATGCACTCGGCATAACACACTACACCGTCGATATGCGCGGCGATTTTGAAAAATACGTTCTCTCGCCATTCGTTTCGGAATACGAAAACGGCAGAACGCCAAATCCCTGCGTTATCTGCAACGGATATATAAAATTCCCCGGACTCATCAGAGCGGCTGACAGCCTCGGCTGTGAATATATTGCCACAGGGCATTACGCCGCGATCGGCAACCGCGACGGTCATCCCGTAATCACAGCCGCTACTGACAAAGCAAAGGATCAAAGCTACTTTCTCTATATGCTCGGCAAGAACATTCTCTCCCGCCTTCTCTTCCCTCTTTCGGGAATGACTAAGCCCGAGATCCGTGCGCTTGCTGAAGAACTGAAGCTCCCCTCGGCATCCTCGCCCGACAGTCAGGATATCTGCTTCATCAAGGATATCTCCTGCGCGGATTTCGTCGCGGGAAGATCAAAAAAACCGCCCGTGCTCGGCAATTTCGTCGACACGGACGGCAAGGTACTCGGCAAACATAAAGGTATCAGCGCATACACCGTCGGTCAGCGCAAGGGACTCGGCGTATCATCTACCTCCCCGCTTTACGTCAGCCATATTGATGCGGAAAGCGGGAACGTCATCCTATGCCGAGAAAACGAGCTTTACCGCACCAAGGTATACGCAGAGAACTGCAGTTATTTCGCAGGAAAGCTCCCCAAAGAACCGTTTGAAGCAACCGTCAGCCTGCGCTACACCAAAAAGCCGGGCAGAGCGACGGTCACCGCGCTCCCCGACAACCGTGTCCTGATAGAATTCACCGAGCCGCAAAGAGCTCCCGCGCCGGGTCAATCCGCAGTTTTCTTCGACGGCGACGACCTCCTCGGCGGAGGAATAATTGAGTCGAGTGAAATATAAGAGTAAAATAGAGGCTGAGTCGCTTGTTTTAGCGATCTCAGCCTCGAATTTTCGCTTTTTACTAATAAAAACCACGGCTGAAAATCAGCCGTGGTTTTTATTCACTTATTCGGTTGCGGTGAATTCTGCGCCCTTAGCAAGGAAGATTTCGATAACGTCGTTGTGATTAACAGCGTATTCTGCCCAATCCTTAACCTCGGCACCGTTAACGGTTACCTTGAAGGAGGTTGCAACAAAGGTGTTCTCCTTGCCTGCAACCTTCTCGGTCTTAGCCTCGAGGGTAGAGCCGTCGAAGGTGAAGGATGCGAAATCGCCTGCGGTATCGATAACGTAGGTTGCGGAACGCTCTGCGCAAAGTGCATCGAGAGCCGCGAGAAGAGTGGTTCCGGGCTCAACTCTGAAGTTTTTGCCTGTCTTGATAAAGAAATCACCAAGCTCGCCTTCTGCGGTGGGAAGGGATCTTACGTTGATATCAATACGGAAACCGTCGGTGGTATCGTTGGGGTCGATAGTTCCTTCCTCGTTGCCCTTAGAGCCCTCTTCGCAAGCGAAAAGGCACATGGGGAGAGCAAGAAGCGCAAGAAGAAGCGCGATCATTCTTTTGAAATTTTTCATAGTCAATGAGTCCTCCATAAAAGTGGTATACATATTATACAACACCGTCAGCGATTTGTCAACAGTTTTTGTATTTTTTCTTTACCGATTATCATTTCGGGGCATAGAGAAAAAGCTCCAAAATTTTCGGCGTGCTTCTGCGGGCTCGGCAGTTATCTCGGGCTCGGGCGAAGTAGTTTCCATCGAAGCAAGTATCTCCGCTACCTTCTTTTGCCATTCAATCTTATCGAAATGCGCCGAGCAAGTGCGATTGAAATGCTTCGGTCCGTAGGTCCAGCCGCAATAATAATCCTTGTCTCCGAGATTATAATAGTAGGGACGGTAGACCGAGCTCGAGGGCATAACGTCGAAGGGCAGCTCCATATAAACGTACTGCGCGTCAACCACCTGAACATCGATCGGGAATTTTCTGTCCGCCTTGATCAAAGCAACCTGAGTGATATTCGATATCGGACACCATTCGCATGCGATCGCTCCCTCGACACTGTCGTAATCGACCATAATATGCGTGGTGCAATACTCGGTCGGCTCGGTACCCCTGACGAACCATCCCGTCTCTGCGCGGCTTCCTCTGCCGTCGTGATAGCAAGCCTCACTCATAAGGAGTCCCGAATCCATACAGTAGGTTGCCTGAACGAGCGTGCTCGGCACGTTGAATTCAAGGTATTTGTCGCCTTCCTTCATTTGGGAAATAACCTTATCCTCGTGGATCTTACCCATAACTGCATCCCAAGGCTTAACGCAGGGGTTGGTGGAAATATTATCGATATGCTTGGGGTATTCGTAGCCGTACCATACGCCGCAGATATAATAGGGGGTATAGCCGATGAACCATCTGTCGAAGTAGTCACCCGCAGAACCCGTCTTACCGGCAACGTCGATATCGTACTTCTTGTCAAACTCGATAGCCGCCGCAGTACCGCCCGTTCTCGGAACGGTCTCCATAAGCATAGTCATAAGCGATGCGGTCTCCTCGCTGATGGCAACGGTACCCTTATAATCGTTTTCAAGGATAACGTTTCCGCTTGAATCGGTGACCTTGAGGTAGGAATTGGGGTTACTGTGAATTCCGCTGTTTACGAACATCGAGTAAGCCGCGGTGATCTCGCGTACGGTGACACCGTAGTTGAGCTGACCGAGTGCGAGAGATGCAAGACCGATATCTGTATATCCCGTACCGTCGGAAAACTCGCCGTATTCGATCATGCTCTTCATATTGAGAGTATTATAACAAAAGTCGAAGGAGTTTTTAAGCCCGACCTTTTCGAGTATCTTGACCGCCGTTGTGTTGGTCGATACCTTGAGGGCATAAAGGGTATTAACATAACCCTTGTAGTTACCGTAGGAGTTTCTCGGCCAAGCCTTAAGCTTTCCAGTAGCATCGGGCAAGAAGCTGTGCGGTGTATCCTCCATAACAGTCGACCATGTCATAATTCCCTTTTCAAATGCGGGAGAATAGACCGCAAGCGGCTTGATCGCCGAACCCGGGGGGCGCTTGGTCTGCGTTGCAAAGTTCTGAAGTCTGTTCGCCTTTTTCTCTCCTCTTGCACCGACGACACCCAGAACGTCACCCGTATAAGGATCGATAACGATAACCGAGCTCTGTGCCTTTATACCCGAGCCGTCCGCGGGGAATAGAGAATCGTCGAGATACGCTTCTTCAAGAATTCTCTGAATTTCAGGATCAACGAGAGTATAAATATCGAGACCACCGTTATAAACGTACATCGCAGCCATTTTCTGCGAATATCCGTGCTGATCCATAAGATCGTGGATGACGTCCTCGATAACCATATCGGTATACCACGAGTTAACTCCGCTGAGGTCGGCATTCTCCTCCTTCTCCTGACTTCCGGGAAGATTGAGAACGAGCTCCTTGCCGTACGCCTCCTCGAACTCGCGGTAGGTGATAAGACCCTGATCGTACATTTCGTAAAGAACGATATTTCGTCTTTCAGCATTATATTCGGGATAGATAACGGGATTAAAGCGCGAGGGGTTTTTGGTTATGCAGGCGATCGCGGCGCACTCGATGAGCGTAAGCTCGGAGACGTCCTTTGAGAAGTAGTTATAAGCCGCAGCCTGAACGCCGTTTGAGCCGTTACCGAAGTTTACGATGTTAAGATAAAGCTCGATGATCTCTTCCTTATCCATCTTCGTTTCAAGGTCGAGCGCCCAGAATATTTCCTGGATCTTACGCTGAATGGAATATTCATCGTTGCCCGTTACGTTCTTGATAAGCTGCTGAGTTATCGACGAGCCGCCGAAGCCGTCTCCGCTTCCCGTAAAGAAAGTAAGTCCCGCACCCGCAGTACGTCTCCAGTCGACGCCGCTGTGAGTCATAAAACGCTTATCCTCGATCGCGATTACTGCATTTATCATATTGTCAGGAATTCGGTCGATCGGTACGAATGTCTGGTCGACCTCGCCCTGAAGCTGATGATCGGCAGCAGAATCCATCGGAACGACATCTCCGATTCTGTTTGCGCGGTCGGTGAAATCGTAGCGGTATACGTGCGTAGTCGTGGTGCTGGACATATCGATGCGGAACTGATCCGCATTGATCTCGGTTTCAACGTACTTGTTGATATAGACCGAAAACGCACAAACAACGATTATACCCGTCAGCGCGATTATCAGGAGAAGCGTTATAAGAAAGCTTGCAAATATCTGAAAGAACTTGCCAATTCCACGAAGACCGACGATACCCGCCGTCTTCAGCTCTTCTCCCCAATTGATTTTTTTACTTGCCATATATTTTCTCCGTTTTCGTACGAAAGGTTACTTATACCATATTATCATACATTTTTGAATATTTTATGAACCGCGGTCAATAATATCTTTAGATTAACCGAAAATATTTCGAAATTTCATTGAAAGGATACCAAAATGAACAGCAAAAAGCTAATGATAGCATTTATAGCCGTTTCGATAGCCGCACTGATCGTCTCCTCCTTTGCAGTCTTTGCAGTAGCAAGAACCTACAGCACATCGCTTATGCGGGATGAAAGCGATTCTCTCGCCGAAGAAATCACGCCACCCCAAATATCGGTGTCGGCTCCCGCGGAAAGCACCTCGCTCGACGTCCTCTCCACTCCCCCGTCGGAGACGGAAGCAGCAGAAACGTCCGATACTCACGAAACGACGGCGGAGATTGAGGAGGCAGAGAGCACGATAGCGGAAACAACGATTTCGCTGACCGAGCCTGCATTCTTCAGGCTCACTCTCTCGGGCGAAAGGCTCGTTATCCTCTCGCCCGAGGGTGAGGAGGTCTACGAGCGAATAGTCGATCAGTACGGATTTCACCCGAAGGATCGCGAGGCACTTTCGTCGGGAATTGATTTTTCCAAGCTTGAAGAGGCGATGAGCGCGGTTTACGATCTTATTTCATAAAATTCACTTGATGACCACCGAATCCTCGCCCGCAAGACGGCGAAGCTCGGCTATCTGAACGTCTCCGAGGATCATTCCGTGCGGATGGTCCTCGTATTTTTTCGTGTCGGTAAAATAGAAGCTGACGCGTGTAAATCCCTCGAATATCTCAACGATATTCTCGCATTTTTTGTATATCTCCGATCCCCTCGAGGGAACACGGATATAGACCACGGAGGGCGGCTTTCTCTGCTCCGATCGAGGTGCAGGGACGGTTGGCTTTTGAACGGTTCTCTGCGGCGGCACCGAAACAGGCTTCGGCGCCTCGGGCTTACGGCGCTTGAAATCCTCGTCCGTCAGAAGCATAGCGGCGGTATTGACAAGCACCTTCGCCCGCTCTCCGTCGCGGCGTGAGACCGTACCCGTCACGCACACGGCGTTATCCGTATCGATATGTCTGCGGTAGGCTTCGTATTGCTTCGCGAAAACCACAAGCTCAAGCGAGCCCGATTTATCTTCAAGGGTAGCAAAAGCCATACTGTCACCCTTGCGCGTGTTTTTCTGCGTTACAGAAGAAATAATTCCGCAAAGGCAGACCTTTGCTCCGTCGGGCAGAGTTTCGGTTTCTTCCTCCTCATCCTCTCTTCCCGCAACGTCAACTATATTCTGAGGTGAAAGCGACTTGATGTGGAGTCCGTATCCGTCAAGCAGATGACCCGAGAAGAAGAGCCCCGCAACCTCGCGCTCCATATAAAGGAGGTCTCGCGTCGGCAGCTCGGGAATTTCGGGATAAACGATGCTCTCACCGCCTCCCGCCTCGCTGTCGGGCATCGAGAACATATCCATCTGCCCCGCGATATTTCCGCGGTTCTTTCGCGCTATCGCTCCGAGTGCCTCGTCGAGCACAGATAGCAGACGTGAGCGGAACGTGCCGAGCGAATCGAAAGCTCCCGCCTTGATGAGTGACTCGACCATACGGCGGTTGAGATCGCCCTCGGACATTCTGTCAAGGAAGTCCGAGAAGGACGAAAAGGGTCTGTCGGTGCGCTCGATAATTATCCTGTCAACGAACTGCCGTCCGACGTTTTTAAGTGCAAGCAGACCGAAGGTGATATCCTTTCCGCTTACGTGGAAATCATGCATACTGCGGTTACCGTCCGGTGGCAGAACGCGTATTCCCGCGCGGTTCGCCTCGGCTATATATTCCGCTATCTTGTCGGCATTTCCGAGCACCGAGGTCAGGAGCGCGGAGAAATACTCGCGCGGATAATGCGCCTTGAGGTATGCGGTTCTGAAAGAAAGCATCGCGTAAGCCGCCGCGTGGCTCTTGTTGAAGGCATAGGAAGCAAAGCTTGACATATCCTCGAAGAGCTTTTCTGCAACCTCGCGCTCGATTCCGCGCTCGGCGGCACCGCTGATAAAGTTATCCCTCTCTGCCGCAAGAGCAGAGGCTTTTTTCTTCGACATCGCACGGCGGACGATATCCGCACGTCCGAACGAAAATCCCGCAACCGTGCGGAAAATATTCATAACCTGCTCCTGATAAACAATACAGCCGTAGGTCGAGCAAAGTATCGGTTCGAGCAGGGGATGCGCGTATTCAACGCTTTCGGGGGCGTTTTTGCCCTCGATATATTTCGGGATCGACTCCATAGGTCCCGGTCGGTAGAGCGCGATCGCCGCAAGGATATCGTCGATATTCTCGGGGCAAAGATTTTGGAGCATCGCTCTCATACCCGAGGACTCAAGCTGAAAAACTCCGCTCGTCTGTCCCGAAGAGATGAGCTCGTAGGTCTTTTTATCCGAAAGATCAACCTTTTCGATCTCAAAATCGGGCTGATTTTCGCGTATCATCTTCACCGCATCATCTATTATCGTCAGATAACGCAGAGCGAGGAAATCGAATTTAAGAAGTCCGAGCGAGGCGACTGTATCCATGTCAAACTGGGTTATGACCGCGCCGCCCGATACCGCAAGAGGAAGATATTCGTGAACGGGACGCTCGGTGATAACCACGCCCGCGGCGTGGATAGATACGTTTCTCGGCATACCCTCGAGCAGACGCGCGGTGTCGATCAGCTCGCGGATATCGTCGGATGAATTATATTTTTCTTTAAGTGCGGGAACGACGAGAGCCTGATCTATCGTAACGTCAAGCTCGCGCGGGATCAGCTTTGCAATCTCGTCAACGTCGGCGTAGCTCATTCCGAGAGCACGTCCGCAGTCGCGTATTGCCGCACGCGCGGCAAGAGTACCGAAGGTGATGATCTGCGAAACGCGCTCCGTACCGTATTTTTCCTTGACGTAAGCAAGTACCTCGTCGCGGCGGTTATAGCAAAAGTCGATATCAATATCGGGCATACTGACTCGCTCGGGGTTGAGGAATCGCTCAAAGAGCAGATCAAACCGAAGCGGATCAATATCCGTAATGCCCGTACCGAAGGCAACGAGGCTTCCGCATCCCGAGCCTCTGCCGGGACCGACGGGAATCCCCTCGCTCTTGGCAAATCCTACGTAGTCGGAAACGATCAAAAAATAATCGTCAAAGCCCATCGAATGGATGACGTCAAGCTCATAGTCGGCGCGCTCCATATAGTCGGCTACCGTAAAACCATCCGCGGGGACTCTGCCCGCGAGCATAAGCCGCTCGATGCCCTCGTAGGTACGAAGGCGGAGCAAGTCTGCGGCATTCTCACCCTCATTCAAAGGATAAGTCGGCAGCAAATAGCCCTCGTGCTCAAGCTCAAGATCGCACATCTCCGCGATCTTGACGGTATTTTCGATCGCACCCTCAAAGCCGCCGAAAAGCCGCTCCATCTCGAGGGTGGATTTATAGTAAAACTCATCGGTTTCAAAGCCGGGTCTGCCGCCGTCCGCCAACGTGGTATTCGTCTGAATACACATCAGAACAGTCTGTGCGCGAGCATCGCTCTTGCGGATGTAGTGGACGTCGTTGGTGGCTACTACGGGAATACCGAGGCTCTTCGCAATATCGTAAAGCTCGGGCAAAATTTGCCTTTCCTCGGCAATACCGTGGTTTTGAAGCTCAATATAGAATCGGTCTCCGAAAATCTTTTGATAAGTCTTTGCAATATTCTCCGCCCTCTCGCGGTCTCCGGCACAAAGTGCAGACGGGATCTCGCCCGAAAGGCACGCGGAAAGCGCGATCAGTCCATCGGAATGGTTTCGGAGAAGCTCAAGGTCAACGCGGGGGCGTGCATAAAAGCCCTCGGTGAAAGCCTTTGAGACCATAAAGGTCAGATTTCTGTAACCCGTTTCGTTTTCACAAAGGAGAACGAGGTGATGCGAGCCGCCCTCGCGCCCCGAAACTCTGTCAAAGCGCGATCCGGGAGCGACGTAGACCTCGCATCCGATTATGGGCTTTACGCCCTTTTCCTTGCAGGCGCGGTAGAATTGCATCGTACCGTACATCCCGCCGTGATCGGTCATTGCAACGGCAGAATGCCCCGCCGCGATGACCGCCTCGGGGATATCCTTGATACGGCACGCGCCGTCAAGCAGACTATATTCGGTATGCAAATGCAGATGGACGAAGTCTCCCATCGCCGCACCTCCCTATATTTTTTACTCTATTCCCGCAAGAGCGAGAAGCTTTTTTAGTCTGTGGTTTAACCCCGATTTCGTTATCGGGGGTGAATGCTTTGCCGCAAGGTCGGCAAGCGAGAGCTCGGGGAAATCCTCGCGGAGTGTTGCCGTTTCCTTTAATTCATCGGGAAGGGCGGCAAATCTTCCCGCGGCGCGTATCTCGGCAATGGCGTCGATCTGATTTTGAGAAGCAACCGCAACACGTCCGATGTTACGAACCTCACAGTTTGAATTGCGGTTGACCTGACCGCGGAGCTCGCGCATCAGCTTGCCCTGCATCAGCTCCATAACCGAGCTGACCGCGCCCGCGATGGCGAGAATATCCTCGACGTCCTCACTGCGCTTGAAGATCAGCGAAGAGATGCCGTCGCGATTCGAGAGTCCCGGACGGTGTCCAATCTCCTCAAAATAATGCACAACGTTTTCGGCGCGTGCGGGATCGTTTATTCTTATCTCGATCCTCGATTCCTTGTCGGGATTCGAGAAATTAGCGGAGGAAAGCAGAATTCCCGCCAAAAAAGCGGATGAGCAATCCTTGCATTTAAAAAGCGTGGGCTCGGCATCTCCTGAAAGCTCGCGCAGCTTATCCGCAAGCTTTTCGGAGGTAAACGCAACCTCCGCGGCTATTCTGCCGTAGTTTTTCTGCAGATTCACGGTTGCCTCTCTGCCGTAGGTCTCGCGCAGGATCTTGGGTAAAAGCTCGATAGACGCATTCCCCGAAAGTTTGGCGTAAACACTGCCTGAGGGCGAGCAATCGGCATTGATCAGCATTCCGCAGAGCATCGCGCGGCGACAGCATTGAGGCGAAGGCAGATTTTCCGCTATCTCGTCTCTCACGCGTTCGGTGAAGCTCTTCATTCGCCCGTCCCCGCTCTTCTGATCTCGCATTCGATCTCCACGCCGTAGTTTTGACGGATAACGCCCTGAATATGCCCGACGAGGTCAAGAACGTCCTTCGCGGTCGCTCCGCCGACGTTGATGATGAATCCCGCGTGCTTTTCGGAGACCTGCGCACCGCCTATCGTGTATCCCTTAAGTCCCGATTCTTCTATCATCTTGCCGACGAAAAGATCGGGAGCGGGGCGCTTGAAAACGCTTCCCGCGCTCGGATATTCAAGCGGCTGTTTCGATATTCTTCTCTGCATAAGATCGCGCATAACCGCGTCGATCTCATCCTTTTTACCCTCTTTGAGGGTAAAGGTTGCCGAAATACAGATATATTTTTTATTTTCCGAAAAAATGCTGTGTCGGTACGAAAGCTCCATTTCGTCCTTGGTTAAAATACGGACTTCGCACTTTTCAGCATCATAGAGTGTGCAGGATTCAAGCGCCTGCGCAACCTCTCCGCCGTACGCGCCCGCATTCATAACGACCGCACCTCCCACGCTTCCGGGGATGCCGTAAGCAAATTCAAGTCCCGTCAGCGACGCGTTTTTTGCCGTAACGGCAAGTGCGGTAAAGGATGCTCCCGCACCCGCGGTGATTCGGTTTCCGTCAACCGTGACCTTGTTCATCCGTTCGGTGAAAATAACGCATCCGCGGTAGCCCGCGTCATCAAAAAGTATATTCGAGCCGTTGCCGATGACTATGTAGGGCATCTCACGGTCGCCAAGATACGCCATTATATATTCGAGCTCACCCTCGTCTTTCGGGAAGACCGCAAGATCTGCGGGGCCGCCTATCTTAAAGCTCGTTTTCGAGGAAAGCGGAAGCGCATTCGCGCATTCGATCCCCTCTTCTTCAAATTTTCGCATTAGCGACAACAAAACAAGATCTCTGTCCATAATTACTCCAAAATATTAAGCAGTTCGCAGATATCGCCGATAACGTAGGTGATATCCATTCCCTCAGGGATTTCCTTGCCCGCGGGATTGAGCCAGCAGGTGTCGATTCCGTACTCGACGCCGCCCTTGATATCCGAGGTCAGCGAGTCGCCTATTATAAGCGCACGCGACTTATCAAAATCGGGAATATCTGCCGCGACGGCATCAAAAAATCCCTTTTTCGGCTTCGCCACTCCAATGGCATCCGAAATATAGCATTTTTCAAAATAATCCTTGATCGCACAACCGCCGAAGCGAGCGGTCTGCACCGCCTCGATGCCGTTGGTGATGATGTACATTTTATATTTTCCGTAAAGCGCGCGGGAAACGTCCTCCGCTCCGTCGAGCAGCACAGTCTGCTTTTTCAGATGCTCAACGTAAGCGTCGGCAAGCGCCGCGCCGTCATAGTCGAAGCCGTAATGCTCGCAGAATTGCTCAAAACGCAGAACCTTGAGGCGATCCTTCGTCACTTCTCCGCGCTCAAGCATCTTCCAGAGATTGTCGTTGATCCTGCTGTAGGTTTCGATAACCTCGTCATCGGTCGGCAGTCCCGCCGCAAGGAAAGTCGCTGTGATCGCTCTCTTTTCACCGAGCTTGAAGTCAAGCAGGGTATCGTCTGCATCAAAAAGCAGCCATTCATATTTCTTGGGCATTTTTCATACCTCCATACTTTCTCAAAATATATTATACAACAAATAAAAGGATTTTGCAACAGAAAAATGCAAAATTGTCAGTATTGATATCTATATAAAAATAATACTTGCATTTTCTTCCCAAATGTGCTATAATGTACTATGTATATTAATATAATGCAGAAATATTGTCTAATTAAGGAAAGAGAGGTAAATAATGACTGTAATCGGTATAACCGGCCCAAGCGGGGCGGGCAAATCGCTTTTCTGTTCGTATCTTGAAGAGCTCGGATGTCTGCATCTCGACTGCGACAAAATTTACCATACTCTTGTCGACTCTCCGTCCGAATGTACCCGCGCGCTTGAAGCCGAATTCGGTGCATCGGTAATCAAGCCCGACTGCAGCCTTGACCGTATCGCCCTCGGCGCGATAGTTTTCGCACCCGGTGCAGACGGGCTCCGCGCAAGACTAAACGAGATCACCCACGCCTTCGTTCTTGCTGAAGTTAGAAAGGCAATAAAAAGCACCGACAAATCCTGTGCCGTCATAGACGCTCCCCTGCTCTTTGAAGCGAATTTTGAAAAGGAATGTGACTTCACCGTCGCCCTCCTTGCATCCCCCGAGTGTCGCCTTTCAAGGCTCACTCTGCGCGACAACCGCACCGCAGAGGCACTTCGCGCACGAATGAATGCCGCTCCCTCCGATGAGTTTTATTCCTCGCGCGCGACTTACACAGTAATCAACGACGGCGACGCTGAAAAGCTCCGCGCCGAAGCCGAAAAAATACTCCGAGCATCAATCAAATGAGAAATAAATTCTTAAATTCGATCTTAATAATCTTGATCCTTGCATTCTCCGTCCTATGCGGATTTACCTACGATCATCTTTTCACAAAATATCAGATGCACGAATATCCGAGGCAGTATAACGATACCGTCGTTGCCTGCTACTACGAATACGCTGTGCCCGTTTCGGTCGTTTACGGCGCGATAAAGATCGAGAGCGACTACGATTCCGCACTCGTTTCGGAGGACGGCGAGATCGGACTTATGCAGCTGAGCCGTGCGGAATACGATATTCTTTCAGCCGAGATCGGCAAAAAAGTCGATTCGGGTCTGCTTTTTGAGCCGCAGACAAATATCGAGATCGGCACTTATAAGATTGCAAAGCTTTTTGAAAAATATCAGAATTGGCGCGCAGTTTACGCCGCACTTTACGCGGGCGAGAGGAAGGTTGACGGTTGGCTTGCAAACAAGGAAAATCTCGATGAAGAAGGAAATCTGCTGATAATTCCCGACCGCGACACCGAAAAATACGTCAAAAAATTTGAAAAAACGGTAGGAATTTACCGTGAATTATATGAATCTGCAAATTAAGAAAGGAAAATACACAAAATGAGCGAAATCAAAACTCCCGCAGAAGCCGCACGCGAGCTTCTCTACAAGAAAAAGAGCGTTTACGAGCGCCGCGACGAGGCTGCCATCGAGGCGGCTTACGATTATGCAGTTGGCTACGCAAAGTACCTCGACGAAGCAAAGACCGAGCGCGAGGCTGTATGGGCATCCATCAAGCTCGCAGAGGCAGAGGGATTTGTTCCCTACGCATTCGGCGACGAGATCACCGTCGGCGGCAAGTACTATTACAACAACAGAGGCAAGAACCTCTTCCTCTTCTCCGTCGGCGAGGAAGCTCTCACCGAGGGTATCCGCATCTCCGCGGCTCATATCGACTCCCCCCGCATCGACCTCAAGCAGGTTCCCCTCTATGAGGACAGCGGAATGGCATTCCTCAAGACTCACTACTACGGCGGTATCAGAAAGTACCAGTGGGTAGCAACTCCCCTCGCACTTCACGGCGTAGTCATCAAGGCTGATGGCGAGAGCGTATGGGTATCCATCGGCGAAGACCCCACCGATCCCGTTCTCTACATCAACGATCTTCTCCCCCACCTCGGTCACAACGATGACCGCAAGCCCCTCGGCGAGGCGATCCCCGGCGAAAAGCTCAATCTCCTCGTCGGTAGCCGTCCTCTCGTAAACGAGGCTGACGGAATCAAGCTCAACGTCCTCCGTATTCTCAACGAAAAGTACGGCATCTGCGAGGAAGATTTCCTTTCCGCAGAGCTTTCCGCAGTTCCCGTAGGCAACGCGCGCGACGTCGGACTTGACCGCTCCATGATCTGCGCTTACGGTCATGATGACCGCGTTTGTGCTTATCCCGCAATGACCGCAATGTTCGAGGCACTCAAGATGGGCACTCCCCACACTATGATGTGCATACTTGCCGACAAGGAAGAGACCGGAAGCGACGGCAACAGCGGTATGCAGTGCGATCTCATCCTCGACCTCATCGACGCTATTGCGGCTTCGCAGAACGCATCCCCCGCAGCAGTCCGCGCGGCATCCATCTGCCTCTCCGCAGACGTTTCCGCAGCTTTCGACCCCAACTTCGGCGAAGCATTCGAGAAGCGCAACTCCTCCCTCCTCTCCTGCGGCGTAGTACTCACCAAGTACACCGGCTCGCGCGGTAAGGGCGGAACAAACGATGCATCCGCTGAATTCATCGGACGTCTCCGCGCTATGATGGCAAAGGACGACGTTGTATGGCAGGCAGGCGAGCTCGGTAAGGTTGACTTCGGCGGCGGCGGAACCGTTGCAAAGTTCATCTCCAAGCACAACATTGAGGTCGTTGACCTCGGCGTTCCCGTAATCGCTATGCACGCGCCCTACGAGGTCATCTCCAAGGTTGACCTCTACGAGGCACACCGCGGCTTCTCGGCATTCAACCGCTATTAAGATATGCTCGAGCGACTCGCCAAACTCAACGAAAAATATTCCGATATCTCCGCATCCCTTGAGGATCCCGCGGTTATCTCGGATATCGAAGCATACACAAAACTACTCAAAGAGTATAAAAATCTCACTCCCATCATCGAGGAATACCGCCGCTATCTTGCGGCGGTAGACTCCGAGGAGGAGGCAAGAATGGTCCTCGATGACAGCTCCGCATCCGAGCTTCACGAGCTTGCGCAGGAGGAATTTACCGAAGCCAAGGCTACAATCGAGGATTCCGTCGCAAAGCTTAAAGTCCTTCTTCTCCCCCGCGACCCGAATGACGACAAGAACGTCATCGTCGAGATCCGCGCGGGCACGGGCGGCGACGAGGCGGCTCTCTTTGCCGCAGTGCTTTTCAGAATGTACTCGATGTACTGCGACAACTGCGGATTCAAGATCTCGGTTGCCAACGCAAACGAGACCGACCGCGGCGGCTTCAAGGAGATCACCTTCTCTATCGAGGGTGACGGCGCGTACTCGCGCTTTAAATTCGAATCGGGCGTTCACCGCGTTCAGCGCGTCCCCGAGACCGAATCCCAAGGACGAATCCACACCTCGGCGGCAACCGTTGCCGTTCTCCCCGAGGCAGATGCGGTAGAAATTGAAATTCTCCCCGCAGACCTTATTTTCGAGTCCTGCAAATCAAGCGGCGCGGGCGGTCAGCATATCAACAAGACCGAATCCGCAGTCCGTCTCACGCATAAACCCACAGGCATCGTTATCGAATGCCAGCAAGAGCGCTCGCAGTTCCAGAATAAGGACAAAGCCCTTGCAATGCTTCGCGCCAAGCTTTACGATATAAAGCGCACCGAGCAGGAAAACGCCATCGCGGGTGCGCGCCGTTCAATGGTCGGTAGCGGCGACAGAAGCGAAAAAATACGAACCTACAACTACCCGCAGAACCGCGTGACCGATCACAGAATCGGTCTTACGCTCCACAGCCTTGACACCTACGTCAACGGCAACATCGGCGATATGATCGACGCTCTGATCGCCGCCGACACCGCGGAAAGACTTCGCGGCGAAAATCAATAAACATTTTAGGAAGTTCTTTATGAAAACGATACTGATCAAGGTAGACCCCGAAAATCCGAGCGTTGAAGCTCTCGCCCCCGCTGCAGAAATACTGAAAAACGGCGGTACTGTAGTTTTCCCCACCGAAACCGTTTACGGTCTCGGCGGAGACGCGACTCACAGCGAAAGCGCAGAAAAAATCTACGCCGCAAAGGGCAGACCCTCGGATAATCCTCTTATCATCCATATCTCAAACCCCGACGAAGTCGAGCCCTACGCGGAAACAAGCGCGCTCTGGCACCGTCTGGCAAAGCATTTTATGCCGGGTCCCCTGACAGTTATCCTTCCGAAAAAGGACACCATTCCATCAACGGTCACGGGCGGACTTGACAGCGTCGCAGTACGCTGTCCCGCCCATCCCGTGGCACTGAAATTGCTTGAACTGACGGGACTTCCCGTTGCCGCCCCCTCGGCAAACATTTCGGGCAAGCCCTCCCCCACCTGCGCCGCTCACGTTATTGAGGACCTTGACGGACGCGTTGATTGCATCATCGACGGCGGCGAATGCACGTTCGGCGTCGAATCCACCATAGTCAAGATCACGGGCGAGGATTCGCTCGTCCTTCTCCGCCCCGGCGCGGTCACTTACGATGCGCTCTGTTGCGTTTGCTCCGACGTCAGCGTTTCGGACAACGTGATGAACAAATTAAAGGAAAACGAACGCCCCATCTGCCCCGGCTCAAAATACCGCCACTACGCCCCCGATAAGCCTCTGACGCTCGTCGGCGGCTCGGACGAAGCACGTCTTTCCTTCTTCGCCGAAAGACAAAAGGAAGGCGCGGTAATTATATGCTACGATGAGCAGGCAGAGCATCTTCCCTCCGATCAGGTCATTACGATCGGTAAAAAGAATGACCTTGAAGCACAGGGACACCGCCTTTTCGCGGCACTCCGCGAATGCAATTCCCTCGAGGGTAAATGCGTTTTTGCAAATCTCCCCTCCACCGACGGCTTCGGACTTGCGCTCTACAACCGCCTTATCCGCGCGGCGGCGCACACCGTCGTTTATCCCGATCAACTTTGAATATAATTCCATTAACATAAATTTGAGGTAACACATGGCAAGAAAGAAAAAAGCGGAGGTCGTTGAGGTTCTTCCTCCCGCCCCCGCCACGGATCAGCCTATAACTGAAACGATAGAAAAGAACTATATGCCCTACGTTATGAGCGTTATCGTGTCGCGTGCGATCCCCGAGATCGACGGCTTCAAGCCCTCGCACAGAAAGCTGCTCTACACGATGTATAAAATGGGTCTGCTCTCGGGCGCGAGAATCAAGAGCGCAAACGTCGTCGGTCAGACGATGCGCCTCAACCCTCACGGCGATGCCGCAATCTACGATACACTTGTCCGTCTGACAAGGGGTAACGCCGCACTTCTCCACCCCTTCATCGACTCCAAGGGTGCTTTCGGTAAGCAGTACAGCTCGAATATGGCTCCCTCGGCATCGCGTTATACCGAGGTCCGCCTTGAAAAATTCGCGACCGAGCTCTTTGTCGGCATCGACAAAAACGCCGTCGATATGGTCGATAACTACGATAACACCACCAAGGAGCCCTCACTCCTCCCCACTACCTTCCCTAACATCCTCGTAACGCCCAATATGGGTATCGCGGTCGGTATGGCATCGAGAATCTGCTCCTTTAACCTTGAAGAGGTCTGCGACGCAACGATCGCCCTTCTCCGTTCCCCAAAACTGACGGTCGACGAGCTCCTTGAGATCATGCCCGCACCCGACTTCCCCGGCGGCGGCGAGATCATCTACGATCGCGAAACGATGAAGCGAGTCTACGAAACCGGTGAAGGTCCCGTCAAGATCCGCGCGAAATACCGCTTCGACAAGGATGCCAACTGCATCGACATCCTCGAGATCCCGTATTCCACCTCGATCGAGATCATTATGAAGAAGATCGCGGAAATGATGAAAAACAATCAGCTCCGCGACGTAGTCGACTTCCGCGACGAGATCGACATCTCGGGCTTCAAGCTCACCCTCGACCTCCGAAAGGGCGCTGATCCCGACGCGATCATGCTCAAGCTCTTCAAGACCACCGCGCTTGAGGACAATTTCTCCTGCAACTTCAACGTAATAATCAACTCGACGCCTATGACCCTCGGTGTCCTCCCGCTTCTCCGCGAGTGGATCACCTTCCGTAAGGCTTGCCTTTCCCGCGAGCTGACCTTTGAGCTTGAAAAGAAAAAGGATAAGCTCCACCTCCTCCTCGGTCTCGGAAAGATACTGCTCGACATAGACAAGGCGATCAAGATCATCCGCAACACCCAGAAGGAATCCGAGGTCATCAAAAACCTCTGCGCGGGCTTCTCAATCGACGAGCGTCAGGCAGAATACATCGCCGAGATCAAGCTCCGCTACCTCAACCGCGAATATCTCATCAACCGAATCAACGAGATCGACTCCCTCCGCAAGGAGATCGAGGAGCTCGAGGCAACCCTCGCAGACGAGATCAAACTCAAGCGTCTTATCGCCAAGCAGCTCGGCGAGGTCAAGAAAAAATACGCCCAGCCCCGCCGCTCGACTATCACAAGCGCGGAAAAGATCGACGTTTACCGTCCCGAGGAACACGTTGAAAACTTCCCCTGTCACTTCTTCCTCACCGCCGACGGTTATTTCAAGAAGATCACCGAAAAATCGCTCCGCGGCAACGATGAGCAGAGATTCAAGGAGGGTGACCGCCTGATCGCCGAATTCGACGGTGAGAACATCACCGAGCTTGCAATCTTCACGGACAAGGCACAGCTCTACCGCTTCAAGGCATCCGACATCGCGCCCTGCAAAGCGAGCGAAATGGGTGAATTCCTCCCCGCAAAGCTGAAATTCGATGACGGCGAAAAGCCGCTTTACATCCGTCTTGACAAGGATTGGGATGACAAGCGTAATATGGTCTTCGTCTTTGAAAACGGAAAGGGCGTCAAAGTGCCGCTCTCCGCATACGCCGTCAAGGGCACGCGCCGCAAGATGACGGGCGCATATTTCGGCGGATCTCCAATTGTAGGAATCTTCGAGGAATACAAGGATCCCTTCGAGCTTCTGATCGTAACGAGTGCCGACCGCGCGATCGTGCTCTCGACCAACCTCATCCCCCTCAAGACAACGAGAACCGCAGCCGGCTCGCAGCTTCTTCTCCTTAAGAAGGATGCCGTAGTCTCGCTCGTCCTTCGCGACTTCACCGATAAATTTGAATCAACCAAGGGATATAAGAAGACCAAGATACCTGCAACCCCCGTGCTGCTTGTTGAAAAGGATATCACCAAGATGCAGCTCACAATCGACGTCTGATAACCAAGGAAATAAAGTAAATGAAGTTAAAAAACAAATTAAAAAGAGGAACGGTCCTCGCTCTTGCAATAATTCTCGCCGCTATATCCTCCCTCGGAGTATACGCCGCAGTAAGCTACGACAGCTCAAAGGACCCCGTTGTGGCTTATTCGGGTATGGTCTCCTACGTTGAGAGCGTTCTCTCAAACGTATGGGAAAAGCTTAACACCCTTGAGGCGCGTATTGCTTCGGTCGAAATCAACGGTGGTGGCGGCTCGGGTTCGGGCGCAAGCTCCGCACAGGTTGCAGAGCTGATGAAAAAGCTTGACGAGCTCTCCAATACCGTATCCGCACTTCAAAAGGAAAACAGCGCGCTCAAAACAGATCTCAAAAATGCAAAGAACGAGTTCCGCTCACTCTATGATGAGCTCAGCGCAAGCTTCAACGAGCTTCAGTCTTCGATATCCTCGCTCTCGACAGATATCAAGAGCCTGCAAAGCCAGATAACCTCGCAGAAAAAGGATCTGACCACACTCTCGAACAATTTCAAGCAGATAGCTGATATTTCAACCCAGCTAAATACACTCAAGCACAAGGTGGACGCTCTGACCTCGGCGGGCGGTGACATCACCGTTCTCAAGGAGCAGGTGGCGCATCTTGAAGGCCAGCTCGATTCCGTGCTTTCGGAGCTTGGCAAGGTATACGAGGCTGTTTACGTTCCCTACGGCGCAACCGTTATCGCAACGGACGAGGCAGACACCGTAATGCTCATTCTCCGAACGGGCTCTGCGGTTGCCGTTTCGCCATACGTTGAGGTCGGCACCATTCAGGGACTCAATAACCTCACCCTCGGAACAGATATCTGCAACGGCGAAAATATCCCCCCCTATCACAGCATTATGATCCCCCGCGGCGGTGACGACGGAAGAGGCGTGACCGTCACGTCGCTCGATGGCGCATATTTCTTGCTTGGAGGTGACTTCACTATTGTCAACCCGTAAGAAAAGCTCACGCTCGCTGCGTCTGACTGCGTTTTTTCTCGCCTCGCTCATAACTGTCAGCGCGCTCGGTACTGCGATCCTCTTCAAAATCGAAACCTCCGCAGCGCCGCTTGACAGCTATGCCTTCAATACCGAAAAGACCGCGGATGATTTTCGTCTCGCAGTTGGAATCAGATACGGCTCGAGCGCATATCCACTTCATTCTATCACGTCGCCCAATGGAATCGTCATAGGAGAAGCGGATATAAGCAAAACAGAGCATAGATTTACGCCTCTTTACGAGCTTTATGAAACCGACGTCTCAGCCGTGATAGACGCCAATCTCAAAACGGGATACGAATCCTGCGAGATTGCCACCAAGGAGTCGGATACCGATATCGGCGGATATAACGTCGAGCTCACGCTTCCCGCGGGTGAGATATGGAGCCTCCTCGACGATCTTCAGGGCTTGTTCATTGCGGAATACGAGCACGTCTTCCCCTCATACTCAAACGGCAAAAAAACCGTTCGTGTCGGTGCTTTTCCCAATTACGCTACAGCCTCCTCGGCGGCGGGCGCGATCGGCGCGATGCTTGACGATTTCGGAATTTCAGTCGTATCCCCGACATCAAGCGGAGTCACCTTTCTTAACTCCGACTACGACACCATTCTTTTTGAGTATAGCGGTGACGAGGACAGCTGTGTCGGAGCAACGGCACTCCAGAAGACCTACACCGATTACGCATACCTTTACTACTCCCGGACATCATATCTCTACGACGGAGTTTTCTGCTTCAAGCGTTCGATATACGATGGCGTGGAAGGTCTCTCGATGATCAATCTCATCGATATGCAAAGCTACGTCGAGGGCGTACTTCCCTACGAGATCTCGAGCACCTGGCCCGCGGAATGCCTTAAAGCGTTCTCGCTCATGGTTCGCTCCTTCGCAATGGCAAACCTCAACCGACACTATAACGCCTACGGCTTCGATATCTGCGCATCATCATGCTGTCAGGTATACAGGGGACGACAGCTCGTCACCGACAGCGTCATTGATGCGGTAACCGCAACAGCGGGCAAGATACTCGTTTACGGCAACACGATAGCAAACGCTGCATATTCATCCTCGCAGGGCGGATATTCGGTCGGCTCCCAATACGTTTGGGGCGGAACGCTCGGATACCTCGTCAATCAGCGGACCGCCTGGGAGGACTACGCTGACGTCAAGAATGGCACTTGGCAAGCGGAGATCAGTGAAAAAGAGCTTGCTTCTGCATTCAAGAATCAAGGATATTCCTCTATAAAAGGAAGCAAAATAGTTGATATCAGCTTCGAAACCGCGGACGATTCGCCCTATCTTTACAGCTTCACGGGAACGGACGAAAAGGGCAACTCGGCAACGGCAACAAGATGTTCCAAGGTCAAATCCCTTTTCGGATCAAAGGTCAAATCCTCGAACTTCAAGATAGCCAAGGGCGAGCTTACCTATACATACACCGACGTTCTATCCAACCGAATCATCAACCTCGGCGGCAACTATGAGGGTGAGGTAACTATCCTCACGTCCGAAGGATTGGTCAAGAAGGACGTATCCGTGCTTAATTTCTTCACCGATCTCGGCAAAGCTCTGAATGACATTTCGGGAGCACTGTTTTTAAACACGGGAGAAGGCACAGCGATACTGACCTCCTCCGACGTTGACATTCCCGTATCCACCCAACCTGATGAAAACGGCATTTATACAGTTGTTTCAAACTTCGGCGACTTTCTTATCGTTTCGGAGGTTCAGGATATAACGAAGACCGTACGCGCATCCGATCCGAATTCCTACGTTATCGTCGGAATGGGCTCGGGCCACGGAGTCGGAGCAAGCCAGTACGGCACCCTCCACCTCGCAAAAGCCGGCGCGACATACGATCAGATCGTACGGGCGTACTATGTAGGAAGCGAGATAGTTAATATCAAGGACTTCTTTAATTAAATGCAAAAGGCATAATGCAAAATGCAAAATGAAGGAAAATTTCCGAGCCCACGGGCTCGGAAATTTTTGATTTTATTAAAAAGAAGCAAGCGGAAAGGGTTTTCGTCAAACTTTTTCAAAAGATGTCGCCGTCCCGGGCAGCACGAAATTTGATAAGTGATCAAATTCAGGAGTAATAATTATATTAAAAATCTGTAGGGGAGGGCGTCCTCGACCTCCCGAGTAGCACAAAATTATATATGCTTATATAATCAAGAAATATAATACTATTTCCTTGATTAAATACAAAGCAAAAGTTACATTGGGCTC
>JAFOEU010000025.1 GCA_017387685.1 Clostridia bacterium | reverse complement strand
GGAGCGGGCGCGGCTGATCGTCCAGGCGTCCACGGCTGCGGAGCTGTCAACCGGGCGCGGCGCGTCCATGATTTTCTTTTTCATACTTAGCGCTTTTTCGGTGACTCTCCCTTCCCGTCAATCTGATCCGCCCTTCATCAATCGCAAGCGCTTCCCGTCAACAATCGTCCGCATTCGCTTTGCTGCGCTTCTCTGCTATAACCTTCCGTGCTGCGCTTTTCACGTCTATTTGTAGATATGTACCATTGTATAAATAAAACAAGTAAGCAACGGAAGAGCAAGGGAAAACAAGCTGAAATTATCATATTTTCTCTTTATTTCTTGAATTTTATTCATTATATAGTGGTAGCAATATAACTGCGGTATTTAATTATTGATAGCAGAATAGAAGGACGCGCGTCTAATTCGCACGCGGGCGGGCGCGGGTGCGGGGGTGCGCGCGTATTATATATATAATAATAATATAATAGCATTATCTTATATTATCACTGATAGTGATAATATAGATAATACTATCATATTATGGTATAGTTGCTATTATAGGGGCGGCGGCGGCTGATGTTCTGCGGAGCTGGTGCGGCTCCTGGGCTTGACTGATCCGGGCTTGTACAGATAGCAGGCTGGGCGGGCGTTGGTAGCGTCAATCGGGGCGGGCGTCCTCTGCTGCCGGATCTATGCGCACAAAAAAAGACGGCCGGCGGGGCGTTTCTTCCCTGCCGGCCTTTAATCAGATTTTATTATTCTTCAACTTCCCCGAAAATTTTCTCGTATTCGTCCGCGCTCAGCTTTTTCTCAGCCCATGCGCGCGCCTCTGCTTCCGTCAAGGGGATGATGTCGTCGGCTCCGCTGGTGGTGTTGCCGTTGCTCCGGCTGTATTTGCTCATTGGGCCGCCCTGGCCGTAGAGGAAATATTCGCCGGTGCGCTTCCTGTGCAGTTCCTCGCGGCAATGCGTGAAGTCTCCGTATCTCTCATTGTCCCACATTCCGACGGCTGTGGCCGTCTCGGTATCGTACTTTTTCCCGTTGATGATCATTTTCATAGCTGCTTTAACCTCCAAAAATTATATGTTTGATTTGTACTCATTTTATCACGTTCCGCGGCTCCTGTCAATCCTCTGCTGATCCGGCCGCGATGCCGAAAACAATTACAATACAGATTGCTACGCAATATAGCGCTTCAATCATGCGGTCCGCCTCCTTATGATCCGTACAATATAGCGCGCTGGCGGCTCGTCAATAGCGTTTAGCAGGTATCGCTGTCTTTGCTTGTCGTGCGCGTGAATGGTGCCGTTATTCGTGATGTCGTCCACGCGAAGCGCTCGTCTGATTGTCCAGAAATTAGGCAACCATTTTTTTCCGTTGTATGGGCGGCCGTATTCCTGGCCTTCAACTATGATTATATCGCCTGGATCAATAGCGCCTCTGGCGCGTTTGCTCTTTTCTCTCATGCGCTGCGCCTCGCTTCCTTCCGGCGTTCGGCTCTGATCTCTTCGTCGATTTCCTTCACGGCTGCGTTTACGCGGATAACTTCACGGCATTCGTCTAAGAGGATTTCGGCGGTTCTGCGGAGCGCCTGGCGCTTTTCAAGGCTGAAATATCCTCTTGTATAACCGTTTTCAATCCTCGCCTGGATCTGCTGGATCTGTACAAGGTCGGCGTCGGCGGCGGTCGCCCGGTCGATTTTCGCGCTGATCCGCAAAAGCTCCTGCAAGTAGTCTGTAAAAATGCTTACGTTCTTCATGCGTTTTCCGTCTCCTTTCTCAATTCGTGCAAAGCTGCAAGCGCGGCCTGATATGCGCCTAAAATCAAGTTGCTGTCGTGCTTCCGTTCCCGGTCGCCGGGGTTATTGTCCAGAAAGATTTTACAGTTGCGGCGCTCCTCGTTCATGAGATTTTCGATTGCCTGGCAAGCGTCATAATAACCGATTTGCGCTTGCCCTGCGGGCCTGTATTCGTTCTTCATGC
>JAFOEU010000024.1 GCA_017387685.1 Clostridia bacterium | reverse complement strand
ATTCAGCTCTTCTTTTTGAGCAATTTCATCTAAAACCGAATCGGATTCATCGGCAATGCTTTCGTCGAGCTCCGCTGTACGTCTTGCATTTTTTGCTTTTTTGCGAAGATAATCCATATAAACGTTCTCCGCAACCTTCCACATAAAGCCGTAAAAGCGTTCTTCATCTTTTAGCTTCGGTGCTGATCTGATAATTTCATATAGAATATCGCTCGCAAGATACTCCGCTTCAGTTACGTTTCCAAGTCTTGTCAAAGCAAAGCCGAATATCGACTTCATATTTTCGGCTATCAACCCATCAAGCTTTATACTATCCATTTGCTCCTCCATTTCCGTTTTAAGGCGCCTTCATATATATAGTCGTCGGAAAGATAAAACGGTTAAGATGGTTTCTGTATTTTTCAAAATAATTATATCATAAATTTATGAATTAGTCTACATAAACGCATTTATGTCTATAAAAGCAACGCTTGATTATTGATGATATACAAGGCTTCGCCGTGATTTGGATTCGACTGTTCGTTGCTTTGAAAAAAATTTTAAAACCTCTTGACAAACCCCACTCGTTGTGATATAATTTAACAAATTAAAAACGCAATGATGCGGAATAGTAAACGAATACTTTCATTTTCAGAGAAATGCCGGTTGGTGTGAGGCATAGTGAGGGAGTCGTCGAACTCACCGCGGAGCGGTTGCCGTGAAAATAGTAGCGGCTCCCGGGAACTCCCGTTACAGAGTTAAGATGTATTTGCATCCAAAGTGCATCCCCATCGGGATGAAGAAGAGTGGTACCGCGGAAACAAAGACTTGTACGTTTTCGTCTCTTTGAAGCAACAAAGAGCGGAGACGTTTTTTGTTTTCACGATTTCGTTTTATTTGTATTTTGAAAGGGGTTTCAAAAATGAGAAAGATCAATATTTCCGACGTCACACTGAAAAAGCTTTCCGAGGATCGCGCTGTTTCGCTTTTGTTCCGCGAAAAGTCCGCTATCGCAGGTTGTGCGGATGCACTCGGTGCCGATGCCGTCGAGCTTCCCCGTGTAAAAAACGTCCGCGAGGATTCTATTATATATAAGACCATCGCCAAGAACGTCAAGCGCGCCGCACTTGCTATTCCCGTCGGGTTTACCGCAGAGGATGCCGCTGTTGCTTTTGAGTGCGTAAAGGATGCGAAATCGCCCCGTCTTCAGGTCGAGCTGCCCGTTTCTACCATTCAAATGGAATATACCTATCATATAAAGCAGGCGAAGATGCTCGAGAAGATCGCCGAGCTGACCGCCGCTGCACGCTCTCTCTGTGCCGATGTTGAATTTTCCGCTCTTGACGCGACTCGTGCGGACGAGGATTTCCTCATCGCCGCCGCAAAGACAGCCGAAGAGAACGGCGCGGGTATTATAACCGTCTGCGACGACGCGGGCGCATCGACTCCCGATCAGATCGCGGAGCTCGTCGCGAAGGTAAAGGCGGCGGTTAAGGTTCCCGTCTACGTTCAGGTCTCCGACCGCATCAATATGGCTGTCGCGTCAGCTTTTGCCGCTATCGGTGAGGGCGCGGACGGTCTTAAATGCGCTATGATCGGCAAGGATGCACTTATCGCGGGCGAGCTGTCGGATGCTGTAAGCGCTTGCTCGGCGCAGATCGACGCCGAGATCGGACTCAACCGAACCAAGATCCACTCGAGCGTTGACGATATGCTTTCGGGCATCAATCACACCGCCGATGACGCAGATATCGCTGTCAGCGACAAAAAGAAGATTCTCCTTGATTCGGATTCCACGCTCTCGCAGGTTGCCGAGGCTTCGGCTCTGCTCGGCTACGAGCTTTCGGATTCGGATATCGGAAACGTATATAAGGCTCTCGCGCAGGTCTGCGAGAAGAAGGGCGCTGTCGGCGCGAAGGAATTTGAGGCGCTGATCGCAAGCTCGGCTATGCAGGCACCCTCGACCTATCATTTTGAGACCTATACCACTACAAGCAGTAACCTCTCGAGCTCTATGACGCAGATCACTCTCAAGTGCGACGGTGAGGTTATCTGCGGCGTGAGCGCGGGCGACGGTCCTATCGATTCGGCATTCCGTGCGATCGAGCAGTGTGTCGGTCATCACTACGAGCTTGACGATTATCAGGTACAGTCGGTCACCGAAGGCAAGGAGGCACTCGGCTCGGCACTCGTCAGACTCCGCTATAACGGCAGACTCTACTCGGGCAACGGCACCTCGACCGACATCGTCGCGGCATCCATCCGCGCATATATCAACGCGCTCAATAAGATCGTTTTCGAGGAGGCGTAAGGTATGAAGATAGTATTTTCAACCAAAAACGTCAGCCGCCCGTCCTTTCTCGATACCTGCCGCTTCGCCTACGATTACGGCTTCGAGGGCTTTGAGATCTACGACGCGCTGAAGGAGAGGAGCTCTCATCACGACAGTATCCTCCGCCGCGACCGCGTTGCCGATGCAAAGCGAAAGCTCGTCAACAGAAATCTCGCGGTTTCCGCACTCCGTATGCCCGATCCCGTTGAGTGTGACAAAACGACCTCGGAGCTCGTGCTGAAATACGTTGAAATGGCGGCACTTTCGGGCATTGAGAACGTGATCGTTCGCATCGAAGAATTCACTTCCTATGAAGCTCTCGACGAAAAGCTCACCACCGCCATTAAGCGCGCGGATGCGCTTGATATAAATATTCTTTTTGAAACGATTGGATACCTCTCGAATACCGAAAACGTGATCGGTATCATCAATCACTTTGCGTCGGCATCCGTCGGCGCGGC
Organism: Clostridia bacterium; assembly: GCA_017387685.1. Lineage (GTDB taxonomy): Bacteria > Bacillota > Clostridia > Oscillospirales > CAG-272 > CAG-390. The sequence goes on along the minus strand of JAFOEU010000024.1, from coordinate 99,931 downwards.
TTGGAACGTCAGAGGCACCTATTTCGGTGCGGGCGAGACGGCAGAAGCGACCATCAAGACCCTCGGCGCGTATATCAAGTACGTTCGCCTCGGCGATATGAAGGACGGACGGACCGTTCTCATCGGTGAGGGCGACCTCGAGGTCGAAAAGCTGATCGGCGCGCTTTCCTCCCTCAACTATGATGGCTTTATCTGCGCCGCGTGGAACGAGGAGATCGAGGATGCCGACATAGTTCTGACTCATTTTACAAACTATATTTCCTCGCTTTCGCGCAATAAAAAGTCCTTCGACCGCACCTATTACAACCGCGCGAAGACGGGTACCTACGTCTGGAAAAAGTATGACGTTATCGAAGCGACCTTCTCGGACGTTCTCGATACGATGGTCGAGCATTACCCCGATCAGTACGCGTTCAAATATCCTACTCTTGACTATACGAGAACCTACGAGCAGTTCCGCCGCGACGTTGACGAATGCGCCGCCGCGCTCATCTCGCTTGGCGTAAAGGCGGGCGACCACGTTGCCGTATGGGCGACCAACGTTCCCGAGTGGTTCATCACCTTCTGGGCGACCACCAAGATCGGCGCGGTCCTCGTAACCGTAAATACCGCGTATAAGATCCACGAGATCGAGTATCTGCTCCGTCAGTCGGATACCCACACGCTCGTTATGATCGAGTATTGCAAGGATATCAATTATAAAGCCATCATCGAGGAGCTTTGCCCCGAGCTGAAGTCGCTTGAAGCGGGCAAGCCTCTCTATTCAAAGAATTTGCCCTTTTTGCGTAACGTCGTCACCGTTGGCTTTGATATGGACGGCTGTCTTACCTGGGAGCAGATGCTCTCGCGCTCATCCCTCGTTCCGCGCGAGGAGGTTCGACGCCGCGCATCCCTCGTCCGTCCCGATGACGTTTGCAATATGCAGTACACCTCGGGTACGACGGGATTCCCCAAGGGCGTTATGCTGACGCACCGCAATATCGTCAATAACGGCAAGACCATCGGCGACAGAATGGATCTTTCGACCGCCGACCGTATGATGATTCAGGTTCCGATGTTCCATTGCTTCGGAATGGTGCTTTCGATGACGTCTATGATGACGCACGGCGGCACGCTCTGCCCGATCCCCTATTTCTCGCCCAAATCCTCGCTCGCCTGCGTAAACGACGAGCATATAACCTGCTTCAACGGCGTTCCGACTATGTTTATCGCAATGTTCAACCACGCCGATTTCGCCAAGACCGATTTCTCGCATATGAGAACGGGCATTATGGCGGGCGCGAACTGCCCCGCGGATCTGATGCGCCGCGCGTCGGTCGAGATGAATATGCGCGAGATCATTTCGGTCTACGGTCAGACCGAGGCGGCACCCGGCTGTACGATGGGTGAGGTCAACGAGGACCTCGACCACCGCGTTGAGACCGTCGGCTCGGCTTTCCCCGGCGTTGAATGCAAGATCATCGATCCCGAGACCGGTGACGAGCTCCCCGACGGACAGAGCGGAGAATTCGTTGCGCGCGGATTCAATATAATGAAGGGCTACTACAAGATGCCCGAGGCGACCGCGCAGGCGATCGATGCCGACGGCTGGCTCCATTCGGGCGACATCTGTATGAGAACCCCCTACGGCTACTATAAGGTCACGGGACGTCTGAAGGATATGATCATCCGAGGCGGCGAGAACCTCTATCCCCGCGAGATCGAGGAGTTTTATCTTACCAACCCGAAGGTTCGCGACGTTCAGGTCGTCGGCGTTCCCGACGAGACCTACGGCGAGGAGTGCTGCGCGTGGATCATTCTCCACAAGGGCGAGACTGCTGACGAGGCGGAAATGAAGAAGTTCGGTAATGCTTCGATCGCAAAGCATAAGGTGCCGAGATACTTTGTTTTTGTCAACGAATTCCCGATGAACGCGGCGGGCAAGATACTCAAATACAAGATGCGCGACGAATCCGTTGAAATTCTGGGTCTCAAGAAGTAATTAAAATGAAAAAGTATAAAATAATCGACTCACATTGTCATATTTACCCCGACAAGATCGCGCAGAAGGCATCGAACGCCACGGCGGACTTTTACGAGCTTCCGCCGAGTATGGACGGCACGATCTCCACGCTGATCGAGCACGGCGGCGCGGCGGGTATAGATCACTTTATCGTTCAATCGGTCGCGACGACCCCGAAGCAGGTTTCGAGCATAAATAAATTCATCGCGGCGTCGGTTGCCGAAAGCGGCGGACGCTTCACGGGTCTCGGCACGCTCCATCACGACAGCGAGGATATGGAGGCTGACGTCGAGGAGATCATAAGCCTTGGTCTTAAGGGTGTAAAGATCCACCCCGATATTCAGAGGGTTCAGCTCGACGACCCCCGAATGCTCCGTATGTATGAGCTCTGCGAGGGCAGACTGCCGATGCTCATCCACACGGGCGACAAGAGATATGATAATTCCAACCCCAACCGCCTGCTCCCGATACTCAACAAATACAAGAATCTGACCGTCATCGGCGCACATTTCGGCGGATGGTCGATCTGGGAGGATGCTTGGAGGGACTATGCGGGGCGCGATAACTTCTACGTCGATTGCTCCTCCTCGCTCTACGCGATCACTCCCGAAAAGGCGAAGGAGCTGATCGATATATACGGCGTCGACCGAGTTCTTTTCGGCACAGACTATCCTCTTTGGACACCCGAGGGCGAGATCGAACGCTTTATGCGCCTCGATTTGACCGAAAAGGAGCGCGAGGATATCCTCTACAACAACGCCGCCGCGCTGTTTGGAATAACCGAATAATCCGATTTGAGGCTGAGCCCCTTTAGTGCGCTCAGCCTCAACATCGTAAAATAAGGAAATTTTCGCCGGGCGAAAATGAAGATTTTTATTAAAAAACATATACGCTTGTCCTTTCTGCGGTACAGACTTCGGTCTCCTCATCCGTCAGCCTTCGGCTGCCACCTTCCCCGCTGGGGAAGGCTTATTTATAGTCTCGCTTGGTATTTCTAAATATCGTTAATCGGTTTAACCATAGAAAATTTATTGTGAAAACGAGAAACTCTTGGCGTTATATAGATTATTAAAGTAAGTTATAAGACGAGTAATATAATTCTCTGGCATTTTGTAAGCATTTTCGCGCAACAATATTACTGTAAATGATGTTCGCACTTGCTAAACAAGCCTTCCCCGGCGGGGAAGGTGGCAGCCCTTGGGGCTGACGGATGAGGGGATCGCCGTCTGTACCTCAGATACGACAAGCGTACAAGTATTTTTATAAAATAAGGAAATTTTCGCCGGGGCGAAAATTCACCTTGCTTTATACTCGGGGCGGACTATAGTTATCTTAAAATTATTTCCACATTAAAAAACTGTTAAAAAACTATTGACAAAGCCATATTTCTGTGCTATAATTTATAAAAATTTGAATATCACAAAAACGACTGTGAAGAAGACGGTCGGTGCGCGAGGTTTACAGAGAGTTGTCGGGCGGTGTAAGACAACAGCGGAGCGTTCCATATGACCCATCACTTCTGAGTCGGAGGACCGAAAGGCAGATGCCGATTAGATTCCTTCCGTATTGCTGCGTTAAGGCAAAGGGCTTGTCAGAGCCCGGAAAGTGACGGAATTTATTCCGTAATTTGAGTGGTACCGCGGGTTAGTTGCTCGTCTCAAAGGGGTTCTTTTGGGGCGGGTTTTTGTTTTATTCAAATCGGTAATCAAGGTCAAAAAGGAGACAAAAACAATGGATTACAGTTTGAAAGAAGTTGCGGGCAGAATAAAGGATCTGCGCGAAGCAAAGGGATTTACACCGGCAGAGCTCGCTAAGCTTACCGGCGTTTCGCTTGAGGACTATCTTGTTCTTGAGCGCGGCGAGACCGATTTCAGCTTTACCTTTATTTACAAGTGCGCCAAGGCGTGCGACGTCGAGGTCGTTGACCTCCTTGAGGGACGAAGCTCGACTCTTACCTCTTTTGCCATCACCCGCCGCGGAGAAGGTCTTAAGATACTTAAACAGCACGGCTACGAGTACGATAACCTTGCGCCTAAATTTAAGGAAAAGCTCGCAGAGCCCTTCCTTGTAAAATTCCCCTATATCCCCGAGGAGCAGAACGCCCCCATCAAGCTCAGCTCGCATAACGGTCAGGAATTTGACGTTATCGTCAAGGGCTCACTCAAGGTTCAGGTCGGCAGTCACATTGATATCCTGAACGAGGGTGACTCGATATTCTACAATTCCCTCATCCCCCACGGTATGATCGCCGTCAGCGAGGGCGGATGCGAATTCCACGCCGTGGTCCTCAATCCGCAGGACGGACTTGTCAGCGAGGAGTATCCCGAGGTTCCCTTCACACCCGCAAAGACGGTTGAAAAGGAAGAGGCTGCAGTTGCTACCGTTGCCGATAATTTCATCGAGTCATATTATGACGAAAACGGCGTGTTCAACGGTATTTCCTTTAAGAATGAAGATAAATTCAACTTCGCCTTCGACTGCGTTGACGCTATTGCGAAGAAGACTCCCGATAAGCTCGCGATGCAGTGGGTAGCGGGCGACAAGACCGACCGCAGATTTACCTTCAGCGATATGAAAAAGTATTCGGCAAAGACCGCGAACTATTTCGAATCGCTCGGAATCAAGCGCGGCGACACGGTAATGCTCGTTCTCAAGCGCCACTATCAGTTCTGGTTCTGTATGCTCGCGCTCCATAAGATCGGCGCGATAGCGATCCCTGCGACCAATCAGCTCGTTGAGCACGATTTCACATACAGATATAAGGCGGCGGGCGTCAAGGCGATCGTCTGCACCGCTGACGGAGAGGTTTCCGCAGAAGCCGAAAAGGCTGCGGCAGAGTTTCCCGGACTGCTCAAGATACTTGTCGGCGGCAAGCGCGAGGGCTGGAACGACTTCAACGTAGAAATGGAGCGATTCAGCACGCACTACTACCGCACCGAGGATACCCCCTGCGGCAACGATCCGATGCTTATGCTCTTTACCTCGGGCACCACAGGCTATCCCCGTATCGCAACTCATTCTTATAAATATGCGCTCGGTCATTATCCCACCGCGAAGCATTGGCATAACGTCAATCCCGACGGCCTCCACTTCACCATCTCAGATACCGGTTGGGGTAAGGCTCTTTGGGGCAAGCTCTACGGTCAGTGGCTCTGCGAGGCGGCGATCTTCACCTACGATTTCGACCGCTTCCGTTCCGAGGACATCCTTCCGATGTTCGCGAAATATGGCATAACCACCTTCTGCGCGCCCCCCACGATGTACCGCTTCTTCATCAAGGAAGATCTCTCAAAATACGATCTTTCCTCCATTCAGTACGCGACCACCGCGGGCGAGGCTCTCAACCCCGAGGTGTTCAATCAGTTCAAGAAGGCAACGGGACTCACCATTATGGAGGGCTTCGGACAGACCGAGACCACCCTTTCGATCGCAAACTTTGTCGGAACTACGCCGAGAATCGGCTCTATGGGTAAGCCGAGCCCGCTTTACGACGTTGTCGTGCTCGATCCCGACGGAAACGAGTGCAATACGGGTGACACGGGTGAGATCTGTATCCGCACCAAGGACGGAACACCCTGCGGACTCTTTATCGGCTACTATCTTGATGACGAGAAGACGAATGAGGCTTGGCATGACGGCTACTACCACACAGGCGACCAGGCAACGATGGATGAGGACGGCTACCTCTGGTACGTCGGACGAATCGACGACGTCATCAAGTCCTCGGGCTACCGCATAGGCCCGTTCGAAATCGAAAGCGTCATTATGGAGCTCCCCTACGTTCTCGAATGCGCGATCACGCCCGTGCCCGATGAGGTCCGCGGTCAGATCGTCAAGGCGACCATCGTGCTTGTCAAGGGCACCGAGGGCACCGACGCACTCAAAAAGGAGATTCAGGACTACGTCAAGACACATACAGCTCCCTATAAGTACCCCAGAATCGTGGAATTCGTCGACGAGCTTCCCAAAACCATCAGCGGCAAGGTAAGACGAGTCGAGATCCGCAAGAACGATCTGGCTAAACTGAATAAATAAAATTCCGAGGCTGAGTCGCTTATTATAGCGGTCTCAGCCTCGAATATTATAAGGAAAATTTTATTAAAAAACATATACGCTTGTCTTATACGCAATACAGACTCCGATCTCCTCATCCGTCAGCCTTCGGCTGCCACCTTCCCCGCTGGGGAAGGCTTATTTATAGTCTCGCTTGATGTTTCTAAATATCGTTAATCGGTTTCACCATAGGAAATTGTTTGTGAAAACGAGAAACTCTTGTCATGATATTTTAAAGTAAGTTATAAGACGAGTAATATAATTCTCTGGCATTTTGCAAGCATTTTCGCGCAACTATATCGCTGTCACTAATGTTCGCGCTTGCTAAACAAGCCTTCCCCAGCGGGGAAGGGGGACCACGGCAGTGGTGGATGAGGAGATCGGAGTCTGTATTGCAGATAAGACAAGCGTACCGAGCTTTATAATAAGAATCGGAAATTTTCGCCGTGCTGTATTTTTGTTGTTGACTTTTACTTAATAATGTGATAAAATTAAACTACCTATGTATAAGAGAGGGCGATGAAATGCAAAAGGTTCCCGTGATAGTAAATATTGAAAATTATCCCGAACGGCTTCGCCCTTTGCTCTCGGGGGCGGATATTTACGACAGCCGATGCGCCAGCGGCGCTGAGGTGCTGTTTATTGATAAAGATGACGGATATTTTCTCAAAAGCATGAAGCGCGGCGAGCTTGAAGCGGAGGCGCGGATGACGGGATATTTCGGTTCTCTCGGTCTCGGCGCGAAGCTGCTCGCATTCGAGCAGACCGATCGCGATTTTATGCTCACCGCCCGCGTGCACGGTGAGGATTGCACCGATCAGCTCTACCTCTCCGATCCGAAGCGTCTCTGCGATCTTTACGCCGAGCTCCTTTATGGCTTGCATCAGCACGATTTCCGGGATTGCCCCGTGCAAAACAGGATAGAATCCTATACGGTGCTTGCCTTTGAAAACTACCGTACCGGCAATTACGATAAGGATTCATTCCCCGATTCCTTCGGCTACGCGTCGGCAGAGGAAGCGATGGCGGTCATAAAGAAATATGGCTCCGCGCTCAAAAACGATACCCTCATCCACGGCGACTACTGTCTGCCCAACGTGATGCTTGATAATTGGAAATTTTCCGCCTTCATCGACGTCGGAAACGGCGGTGTCGGCGACCGTCATATCGACCTTTTCTGGGGCGTGTGGACGCTTTGGTACAATCTTAAAACCAACGAGTACGAAGACAGATTCCTCGATGCCTACGGCAGGCAGAATTTCGACCGCGATATGCTCCGCGTGGTCGCGGCTTACGAGGTGTTTGGATGAAAAGAAGATTTTTAAAGGCAGCCCTGCTTCTGTTGGCACTTTCAATGCTCCCGCTCGGAGCTCTGCCTGCCGCCGCAGAGCAGATCAAGGCGTATTCCGTGCAAACGGGTGCGATACAGATCAGCGAGGGAATCGGCGTTATGGGTATGCGAGTCAAGCTCAAGGTGCCCGTATCGGGTGTCGGATTTTCTATGCCGACGTGGTCGGTCAGCGGAAAATATTCGGCTTACATCTCGGCTTACGAGTGGAAGGGAAGCTACAACGCGACCGTGGAGTCAGAGCCCTTTGCAACGAAGGAATTCACAGCACTTCAGGATAACGCGACAAATTGGCTCTATTTTGATAAACAGCCCGCGGGCGAATACTTTTTCGCTATCGAAAAGACCTCTGGCACGGTCGGATGCTGGTGCGCGGGTGACAATTCTGTCAGCCTCGGCTACCGCTACACCGACGGAGTTGAAAGCAAGGGAGATATGTTTATGACACTTGAAGTTGAAGGCAACGAAAAGGAAATTTTTGAAGAATGTGAAAGTGCGGAGCCTGTTTACGGCGAAGCTCCCGTTTATGAGCAGGACTTGTCGGATAAGACCGATCTTTCTGCGCACTCTCTGCCGAAGGATAGTCTTTATCACAAAAACGACGTTATGCCCGACACGTGGGTGTTCACCGATTCGCTCGGCAGAAAGGCTCTGACCAACTCCGAAGTCGGCAACCCGCGCAATGATAAGATACTTGCGCTCTTTTATTGGACTTGGCATGCCTCGCAGGGCAATGCAAACGCCTTCAACGTACAGCAGTTTCTCGATGCCGAGGCTGCAAAGGGTGTCAACATCGACGATATAATTCACGATTACAATTACAGCGGCTGGCCCGTGGGATATTACAACCATTTCTGGGACGAGCCGATATACGGCTATTACCGCACAAACGATGAGTGGGTGCTCCGCCGTCAGTCGGAAATGCTCGCGAACGCTCTCGTCGATACCGTGTTCACGGATAACACCAACGGTCAGTATACATGGCGCGACAGCTATATCCCGCTCTTTGAAACTTGGGGACAGGCGCAGAAGGACGGCGTGACCGTCCCCAAGGTCTCCTTCATGCTCCCCTTCGCGGCAACCGACGATGCCGTGGCGCAGATGAAGATGCTTTACACAGATATTTACCGCGACGGTAAATATTCCTCACTCTGGTTCTGGTTTGACGGCAAGCCGATGCTGATGGCGCATCAGAGTAAGCTCGATAAAAACGACGGCTTGCAGAGCGAGATCAGATCCTTCTTTACCTTCAGAAATAACTACCCAGGTTACATAAACAAATTCCCCGAGTATAGAGATTGGGGCTGGCTCTCGGTCTATCCGCAGGCAAAGTATTATTTGAATTACGATAATGAGAAAGCCGGAATAGTCGAGCAGATCTCGGTCGGCGTTTCGCAGAATCATAATTTCGTTACCCATCAGCTCTCTGCAATGAACGGTCCGAACAACACGGGCAGAACCTATACCTCAAAGGGCTACGACACGAGCGAAAATGCAGTCCTCAAGGGCGCGAACTTCGCCGAGCAGTTTGGTTACGCGCTCGAGGCCGATCCAAAGGTCATCTTTGTCACGGGCTATAACGAGTGGATCGCGGGCAGATACGAGGAATGGCAGGGCGTGAAAAACGCATTCCCCGATCAGTACAATGCCGAAAACAGCCGCGATATCGAGCCATCGCGCGGAGTCCTCGGCGACGCTTATTACTATCAGTTCGTCAATTTCGTAAGACAGTATAAGGGCGTGCGCCCGATCCCCGAGGCGAGCGAAAAGCAGAGCATCGATATCACCGCGGGTACGGCGCAGTGGCAGAGTGTCGCTCCCTACTATGCATCCTACATCGGCAACACCGGTGACCGAGAGGCAAAGGGCTACGGCGAGCTGACCTACCGCGACTATTCGGGCAGAAACGATATCATCGGCGCGCAGATGGCAAGGGATGATAAGAATATTTACATCCTCGTCGAGTGCGCGGAGAATATCTCACCCTATACCGATCCCCTCTGGATGAATATCTACCTCGAAGTCGATGGCAGAGAGGGTGGATGGGAGTCCTTCAATTACGTTATTAATAAGACAACGCCGAAGAGCGAGAGCATCGCAGTCCTCGAATGCTTCACGGGCAACGGCTACGAAAGCGAAGCGGTCGCGGATATCGCTTACTCGGTGCAGGGAAGATACCTTCAGGTCGAGATCCCGAAATCTTCCCTCGGTATCGAGGGGGAGGAGTTCACCGTCAATTTCGCCGTGACCGATAACGTCCACGACGAGGGCGATCAGGCAACGGAGAACACGGATAAGTATATTTATACCCGCTTCTCGGGCGATATCCTCGATTTCTATACCTCGGGCGACGTCGCACCCGGCGGAAGATTTAAATACAGCTTTACCGCCAAGGCAACCCCCGCCCCCGTCGAAAGTGAGCTGATTCCCGAAAGTGAAGAGGTAAAGACCTCGGGCTGCTCTTCATTTGCCGCCGCACCTCTTGCCGCAGCTCTTCCCGCGGCGGCTCTGATAACCAAGAAAAGAAAATTTAAAAAATAAAAAGGAGAAAAATGTGATGAAAAACATTTCCCGCATCATCGTCGCGATCCTTATTCTCGCGATGACGCTTCCTATGGTTCTTTCCTGCGCCGAAACCGGCTCGACGGGCGAGACAACAGCGCCTGCGGCAACCGAAGCTCCCGACAGCGGCGCGGCGGAAACTACCGCAGAGGAAACCCTTTTCGCAAAGAGCGACATTCCCGAGGATCTCAGATTTGACGGCACTACTGTCAAGATCCTCTATTGGGACGACGTTCCGAACCTCGAGTTCTTCGCTGATGCACAGACGGGTGAAGCCGTTAATGATGCGATCTACAGAAGAAACGCAAAGATTCAGGAGCAGTTCGGCGTTGAGCTTGAGTTCACCGGAACTCCCGGCGATAACTCCGATATGGGCTCATTCGTCAACGTATGCGTTAACAGCACTCAGGCGGGCGCGGATGCGCACGATCTCTTCTGCGGCTACTCTATGACGGGTGCAACCCTTATGACTCGCGGCGTAACTCAGAATCTTACTGATTATGAAATTATGGAATTTGACAAGCCCTGGTGGCCCAAGAGCCTTATTTCCAAGGCTACCATCCGCGACGGTATTTATTTTGCATCGGGTGATATTTCCACAAACTTCATCCATATGATGTACCTCGTTATGTTTAACAAGGATATGCTTACCAATATTCACAATATTGGCGCGGATGCACTCTACGAGCTCGCATATAACGGTGAGTGGACTCTCGATAAGTTCATTGAGTTTACTGACAGCGTATATCTCGAGCAGGATGGCGATAATGTCGCTTCCGAGGGCGACCGCTACGGTGCAGTTGTTACCAACGTGCATTTCGACCCCTTCTATGCAGGCTCGGGTCTTACCACCGTTGACGTAAATTCCGACGGTGACCTCGTTCTGTCCCCCGACCTCTTCTCTCAGAAGACAGTTGACTTGCTCGAAAAGCTTTGCAACCTCCTTCACGTTTCCGGCAACGCTTATATCAAGAAGAGCGAGCCCATCTTTGCAGCGGGCAACGCCCTCCTCATCGTTGACCGTCCTTACATCATCACCAGAAGCCTTACCGATATCGACTTCAACTTCGGTATCCTTCCCATTCCGAAGTACGATAAGGATCAGGATCATTACCGCACTTGCCTCGGCTTTGGCTACACCATGTATATGCTTTCGACAGCTGCAAACAATCCCGAGGCTGCAGCTGCAACTATCGAGCTTATGGCATATCAGAGCTATCTCAACGTAACTCCCGCACTCTTCGAGGAGTCTATGAAGATGAGATACGCAGATCAGAGTGATGACTCCTTCATGTTCGACCTCATCCGCGACGGTGTTGAGATCGATATCGCAAGACTTTTCACCACTCAGCTCGATAAGATGTCCTACAGCATCTTCCGTAACGCAGTCAACGGTAATACCGCAGGCTCTTACATTTCTCAGCAGAAGGCGTTTGAGAAAAATCTCAACAGAAAAATTACAGACATTAACGCAGGATTTGATAATCTTAAATAATTAAATATGGGGCAGATCCAAGCTTGGATCTGCCCCAATTATTATTTTGCGAAAACGGCGATCGAACTTTCAGTATATATCAACGATACTGTTGCGGTACTCCTTCGGAGTCATGCCTGTGTGCGCCTTGAAGACCTTGTTGAAGTGCGATTGTGAGCAGAAGCCGGTTTCAAGCGCGATGGTCAGCATCGACTCGCGCCCCGCCGCGATGAGTCTTTTGGCTTTTTCTATTCGCTTGCGGGTGACGTAAGCGTATGGAGTTTCGCCGAAGGCTTCCTTGAAGGCGGTGTGCAGATAGTTGGGCGAAAGATTTACCTCGTGCGCTATGCGGTCAAGCGAGCAGCTTTCCGAAAAATGCTCAAGGATAAATTCGCGCGCCGCGTGAAGCGGATCGCCGATGGGCTCTGAATTTTTTGAATCGTATTCTTTGTCACATATTTTATGTAAACGGTAGAGAATGTCAAGAAAAAGCGCGCTCGCACGCAGGGCGGTGAGGCTATCCTCGCTTTTTGAAAAAAGCCGCCGCTCGAGCTTTGAGAAAAGCGCGATCACCTCGTCTGCCTCGGCGCGGTCTTCTATATAAGTATAGGATGGAAGGGAGGACAAAAGCCCTTCAAGCCCCTCGCGCCGTGCGCATTCGTTTGTTATCCTTATATATCCGCACTTGACGGGGAAGTCGCTCCGTCGAACGGCACCCGGCTTGGCGCAGAGAAGCATCCCGCGGCGCACTTCGCGTTGTTCATCATTCATATAGCTGACCCCGCCGTCCTCGAGAAATATTTCGAGCTCGTAAGAGATAACCGTACGCGGGTTGCTTTTCGTTTGTTTTTTTCGCAGTAGCGAGCTGTCGAAAACTCCACAGCTTATATCTTTTTCGGGAGTAAGCATATAATTTCTCCTATACCGTAAGATTGTGATAAAATAAGAGTATATTTTGCCTTTTCAAAGCCGATATATCGTGATATAATTAAAATACATTAATTTATATTATATCAGATAACGGTAAAAAAGTAAACAGTATTTTTAAAATTTCGGAGGATATTATGGAAAGACTTAAAAAGATCGGTGCCCTCGAGCACCTTTCGTCGAATGAAATTGAATATTCAAAAATAGGCATCGGCTTTGAAAAGCTCGACCGCGACGTTTTCGATCCCGAAAAGGCATACGACAAGGTTGCCGCGCTCGGCGTCAAGAAGGTGCGAATTCAGTCGGGCTGGCTCAAAACCGAGCGCGAGCGCGGAGTTTACGACTTCGCTTGGCTCGATAAGATCGTTGATAACCTCCTCACGCGCGGCATGGAGCCCTGGATCTGCCTTTGCTATGGCAATCCGCTCTACACCGATTTCGCGGGCAGGATCTTCGGCGCGGTCAAGTGCCCGCCGATGGGAGAGGATGCGCGCCGCGGTTGGGTGAACTACGTCACAGCGATCACAAAGCATTTCAAGGGCAGAATCAAGCTTTGGGAGATCTGGAACGAGCCCGAGCTCGGCTGGAAGCATTATTTTGAGGAAACAAAAGCCGACTACGATATGACGCAGAACGCCCGCGAGTACGCGCAGTTCGCCATCGACACGTCAAAAGCTATTAAGGCTGTTGATCCCGATGCCAAGGTCGTCGGATTTGCCCTCGCTCATACTCGCGCGCCCTATTTCGTAAACACCGCCCTCCGCGCAGGACTCGGCGATTATATCGATTATATATCATTCCACCTCTATTCTGCCGCCGATTGGCAGAGAGAGGACGTCATCCGCGCTCTCCGTTCGCTCGTCGATATGTATAATCCTAATATCGGACTCATTCAGGGCGAGGGCGGCGCACAGTCGAGAAGCGACGGCAACGGCGCGGTCAAGGGATTTGCCTGGACGCCCGCAAAGCAGATGAAGATACTGCTCCGCACGCTCGTCACCGATCTTTGGTGCGGCGTTGAGTTTACCTCCTATTTTTCAACTATGGATATGATCGAGGCGCTTCACGGTGTTGTCGGCGACAAATCGAGCTATCTCGATTACGGATATTTCGGAGTTCTGGGTGCTGATTTTGACGGGGACGGCATCGCAACGGGCGAGTATACTCCCAAGCCCTCTTACTACGCGCTTCAGACCCTTGCCACCCTCTTCCGCGGCAACGTCAAGCGCGCGAATATCCCCTATTACCGCGCATATAATCCCTCGCGCCGCATCAATGCGACCGAGGAGGACGAGCAGGCAAAGATCTACGGCTTCGAGCTCGATGACGGTAGCCACGCGCTCGTTTATTGGAACGCAACACCCGTCCTGACCACCACCTACGAGGGCACGATTTCCTTCGCCATCTGCGGACAGCGCCCCGAGGACATCCGCCTCTGCGACCTCCGCGACGGTACCCTCTACACCCTTCGCGAGGATATGATCGAGGATGCAGGCGAGGATATCGTAAGACTGAAAAATATCCCCCTCCTCGACTCGCCGATTGCGATTTTGATGAAGTAAGAATTTAGTTGCTAGTTGCTAGTTGCTAGACGCTAGTTGCTAGTTGAAGGAGAATTTTCGCAAGCGAAAATTTTCAATTTAATTGAAATGGAAAATTTTCGAACGCAGTGAGAAAATTCACCATTAACTAGTAACTAGCAACTAGTAACTAGCAACTTGATACAAAAAACAGGAGTACAAATAATATGAAAATAACTTGGCTCGGACAAGCAGGCCTCCTCTTCGAACGCGGCGGCGTTTCGATAATAATCGACCCGTATATGTCCAATTACGTAGAAAAAGTTCAGCCCGCGAACTACCGCCGCTCGCCCGTCAACGAAAAGTTTTTTGATATCGACCCCGATATTATGATCTTCACCCACGACCATATCGACCACTACGATCCCGAAACCGCGCCCGTTTTCTTCAAGAAATCGAAAAAAACGATGTCCGTCCTCGGCCCCACCTCCGTCCGCGCGAAGGCTATGGGCGACCTTTGCGGTCAGAATTATATCCTTTTTGATAAATTCACGAGCGTTACGCTTGAGGGATTTATCTTCACCGCCGTCCGCGCCGCACACAGCGACCCCTACGCGATCGGCGTTGTCATCGAGGACACCGTCGAAAATAAGGTCTATTACGTCACGGGCGATACGCTCTATAACAGCAGAATCTTCGATAGCCTCCCCGACACGGGGCGCAATATCGACGTGCTTTTCTTGCCCATCAACGGCGTCGGCAACAATATGAATATGACGGATGCCGCGCGATTTGCCAAGAAAACGCGCGCAATGACGGTCGTTCCGCTCCATTTTGGAATGTTCGATTCGCTTGACCCGAAGGATTTCCCCTGCAAAAATAAAGTAATTCCCACCATCTGGGAAGAGATAGAGGTATAAAAATGAAGGTTATTGACGTTAAAACTTTTGCGGTCGATTGCTTCCGCACGAATTGGATGTTCGTCAAGGTCTATACCGACGAGGGTATCGACGGCGTGGGCGAGGCGACGCTTGAATATAAGGAAAAGGCGCTTATCGGCGCGGTCGAGCATATCAAGGAATACCTCGTCGGCAAAGATCCGCGCACGATCGAGAAGCACTTCCACGATATCTACCGCGATGCATATTGGCGCGGCGGACCCGTGCTGATGAGCGCACTTTCGGCTGTCGAGATGGCACTGTGGGATATCCTCGGCAAGTCGCTCGGCGTTCCCGTTTATCAGCTTCTCGGCGGCAAGGTCAACGAAAAGTGCCGTATCTATGTCAACGGTTGGTTCGCGGGCGCAAAAACGCCCGAGGAATTTGCCGAAAAGGCAAAGATCGCAGTTAAACGCGGCGTGACGGCAATGAAGTGGGATCCCTTCGGCAAGAGCTATCTTGAAATTTCCAACAAGGATCTCGACACAGCTCTGCGCAATATCGCGGCAGTCCGCGAGGCGGTTGGCGACTCGGTCGACCTTCTTATTGAGGGTCACGGACGCTTCAACGTGCCCACGGGCATCAAGATCGCAAAGCTGATCGAGGAATTCAAGCCGATGTTCTTCGAAGAACCCACGCCGCCCGATAACCTTGAAGCGCTCAAGGCGGTTCGCGATAAATCCCCCGTTGCAATTTCCGCGGGTGAGCGGCTTTACTGCCTCAAGGATTTCAAGGATCTCTTTGAAATGCGCGCCGCAGACTATATTCAGCCCGACGTCAGCCACGCGGGCGGAATTATGGAGCTCAAAAAGATCGCGGCGATGGCGGAGACCTATTATATCCCCTTCGCACCGCATAACCCCTCGGGTCCCGTTGCAAACGCCGCAACCCTCCAGCTCGCGGCTTGCTGTCCCAATTTCTCTATCCTTGAAATTATGTATAGCGACGTTACTTGGAGAGCTGACGTTACAAACGAATCGCTCGAATATGCCGACGGATACATCACTATCCCCGATAAGCCCGGTCTCGGAATTGAGATCAACGAGGAAGAATGCCTAAAGCATCCATATCAGCCCCACACTCTCCGCCACTACACGGGCGCGCTGACCGACATCCGTCCGCCCGAGACCGCATTTTATTTTTAAGAGGTGGACTATGAGAAGTGTACTTATCACCGGCGCGACGATCAACACGGGCGTCGCAATAGTTGAAAAATTCGCCTCCGAGGGCAAAAACGTCGTTTTTACGGGCAGAGATCCCGAAAAGGTTGCCGAGGCAGAGAAGTGCTATCGCGCAAAATTCCCGAATGTAAATATCATTGGCTACGCGATCGACTCGCTCATCGACGAGCGCACCGTCAACGAGCGCGGAGTTGAGGAAATGTTCAAATTCCTTTTCGAAAAGGGCATCTTCATCGAAACTCTTGTGCTCAACGCCGCAGATCAGGGACTCGGTCAGAAGATATTTGAAAGTCCCATCACCGATATAATGAAGGTCATCAACACCAACGTCGTCTGGAATTACAGCCTTTGTGAGCACGCGGCGGCAATAATGCGGGATGCGGGCGGCGGAAATATCGTGTTTATTAACTCAAATACCGCCTACCGCGCCATCCCCGACCGCGTTGCCTACGTCGCATCAAAGGGCGGTCAGCTCGGACTGATGCGCGCGCTTGCGATTGACCTCGGAAAGTATAATATCCGTGTCAACGCCGTCCTCCCCGGCATGATCAGAACCGACCGTTGGGAGAAAAATCCCGATTTCTACCGCGACGTCCCCTCGCGCTTCACCCCCATCGGCGACGTTGCCGACGGTGCAGACATCGCCGATGCCGTCTGGTACTTCGCCGAGCACGCCCGCAACACCACAGGCGCGGAGCTCGTAGTCGACGGAGGAAATACGGTTCAGCTTTATCCGATAATTAAGTGATATGAAGCTGTTTAAAAGGAAGTTCCCGTTCCCCGACGCACCGAATACAATGTGCTTCACATGTTGCCATATCTTGAATGACAACGAGCCGATAGCGTATATTTCCCACGACGAAGACGGATGTTGGCAATTTCTGTGCGGCAAAAATCATACCGAGGATGAAGCAAGAATAGTTTCATTGGCGGAGATGCTTGAAATCGATAAATCAGCCGCAAAATTTGCTGATTTGAAGCGCGGTGAATGCGCGGAAAAACGTGACGGCTCTTGGGTTTTACGGAAGAAGGCATAATGATTATCTGATATATCACTGGATACAAATTGCAAAAAATCCGAAGTTGCGCGGGCTCCTTCCACCACTTCCGTGGTCCCCCTCCCTCCCTCCCGGAGGGAGGCTGGGTTAGTGCAAACTCGTTCTTTTCTGCACCGTACTTTGTTATCATCTTTAATTTTGTTTAGGTCAATAGAGGAATACTTTATTAAAAGATAGTGCGCCATTACGAGTGCATAATTATTTTAATAAAAATATTCCTATTTGCTATACAAAACTATATATCTGAATAATATTCGTCTGAATATCCATAGGAGTCTGCAGATGCTCCTTAGCCTCTCTCCGGGAGGGAGGGGGACCGCGGAAGCGGTGGAAGAAGCCCGCGCAACTTCGGGTTACCGCAAGCAAAATCAATATGTACTTATAAATGAGAAAGGATCTAACAATGAAAATCAAAGTCAACCGTTCCGAAAAACTTGGCAGATACATTGATCCCACGAAGTGGCAGAACAGTACCTTGCGTTATTCGCCGCCCGAGGATTTCCCCGCTTATATGGCAAAAGAGATCGGCAGAGCCGAGATAATGCGCGTTTGGATCACCCTTGACGAGTATTGGGATTACAGAACAAATGAATTTTATCCCGACTACGACATCGGCGTGGCGCGTTATCCTGCCGAAGAACTGCATTACCCCTACGATTGGAAAAACATCGTCCCCGCACCGTCGGGAACGCGATTCAAAGCCTATCTTACTTCTCACGCAAAAGAGGCGGACGAGCTTCTGCTCAACGTCCGCAGGCTCGAGCGCGAAGTGTCCGACGGCGTGATTACATTTGACGAATATGAAAGTATATTCGAGAAGGCTGTCGAATATTGTAAAGAGCTTGCACCGAACATCCGCTATATCGAGTGCTGTAACGAGGTCGATATTCGTTCCTTTGGTCTGCTTACCGCCGAGGAATACGTAAATATCTACCTCTGCGCCCACCGCGCGGTCAAGAGGCTCAATGAAAAGCATAATTATGATCTCCCCCTCGAGCTCGGCGGATTTGCCGCGGCGCATCCGATCACGGTCTGGGGCATGATGCGCGATATCGTCGCGGGACTCAAAGCGTCGGGCGTTGAGATGGATTTCTATTCCTATCACCACTACGACACCGGCGCGACGGCGAATCTCATTATGAAGAAGAATTATGAGGTCGCGCGCCTTTCGGGCGTGAACAAGCTACGTCATATTCTGAAGCTGCACAACGAAATGCTTGCTGATTTCGGTCTGCCGAAGCGCAAGGTCTTCCTCAACGAGCTCGGCAGAGCAAAGACCACGGGCATCGACGGCGACTCGATCTACAACGCCGCGGGGCTGATCACCTATCTCCTCGCGCTCGGATGCGAGGATGAGCCCGAGCTTTATCCCTTCCCCTGGTGCACCTTCCACAACCCGAATCTGCAGATATCCTACACGCAGTTCCTGCTTTGCGAGGACGGCAGCTACGCGATGACACCGAACGGTGTTGCGATAAAGATGCTTCACAGCATCGCGGGCGACCGCCTTGGCGTCAGCGTATCGGAAAACTCCGCGCGCGATCTCGAATATTGCGCCGTTGCCGCAGAGGACGAAAAGGAAATCTTCGTTCTTGCCGTCAACCCTTCGGGCGAGCCCGACATCGGCGAGCTTGAGATCGAGGGTCTGCCTGCGGGCGAATACGTCATCAAGGGTCACCTTTGCGATGCCAAGCATAACAATTGCGTGACTTGTCCCGCTTGCGACGGCAAAACGCTCGAGCAGACCGGCGAAGTCATCCGCAAGGTCGGTGCAGACGGAGTTTTCAAGCATGTTTTCTCACTTGAAAATTACGCGTTTGTGCTTTATAGGATTGAAAAAGTATAAAAGAACACCGCTTCATCAATCGCGATGAAGCGGTTTTTTCATAAAACAATCCTCCACCTCTTGAAATGACGGCAAAGATGTGATATAATTCTATTATATATTATTTATTAAGGAGAAATCCAAATGAAATTGCTCAATATGACATCGGCTGAAAAGATTGCCTACATAATGACAAGACTTTACACCAACAAGCTCACCACCACCTCGGGCGGCAACCTTTCCATAATGGACGACGACGGCGTTATGTGGATATCCCCCTCGGGCGTTGACAAGGCTCATCTCACCGCTGACGATATTATGTGGGTGACCCCCGACGGCGTTGTTCACGGTAAGCACCGCCCTTCGACCGAGTACCCCTTCCACCTCGCAGTCCTTCGCTCCCGCCCCGACCTCAAGGCAGTTTTCCACGCGCATCCTGCGGCACTCGTTGCATACAGCCTTGAGAGAATGCTCCCGAAGCTCGATATTATGCCCGGCGTTTCGAAGCTTTGCGGTAAGATCGCAATCGCAAAGTACGCCCTCCCCGGCTCGAAGAAGCTCGGCGACAAGATCGCGGAGAAGTTTGCAGAGGGATGCGACACCGTTCTGCTTGAAAACCACGGCGTAGTTCTCGGCGCAGAAAGCCTTGAGCGCGCATTTATGATGTTCGAAGCGCTCGATTACGCGGCAAGAACCGGCGTTGCTGCCGCAATGCTCAAAAAGGAAGCCAAGGAGCTCACCGCAGATCAGCTTGCAGTAAAGAATTCTCCCAAGACATACGAGGCAACTCTCGGCGCAGATAACGAGACCGCTATCCGTGAGGAAATGAGCGCAATGTGTGCGCGCTGCTGCCGCAATAAGATATTCACGATGGGCGTCGGCGCGTTCGCAAAGAAGGTAGAGGGCGGCTTCATCATCACTCCCGATGACGAGGATCTTCTCAACCTCACCCCCGATATGCACGTTCGCGTTGAGGGCGACCGTTGCGAGGCGGGCAAGGTGCCCTCTGATTTCGCAAAGATCGCGGGCGAGATCTTCGCCGCACGCGACGATATCGATAGCATTGCGTTCGCACGCGCACCCTACATTATGGCGTTCGCAGTCACCGATGCGGAGTTCAACTCACATCTCATCCCCGAGGGATATATCTGCCTTCGTAACACCGTCCGCCATCCCTTCGGAACTATCGAAAACGCACCCGAAAAGATCGTTGATTCTATCAGCATCAAGTCGCCCATCGCAATCGTTGAAAACGACTGCGTGATCGTCGGCGGCACATCGCTTCTCAACGCATACGACCGCCTCGAGGTACTCGAGTTCGGCGCAGAATCCCTCTGCGATATCGCTGCAATGAACGGCACAATCGTACCGATCAGCCCCGAGGAGATCAGAGAGATCGAAGTAGCCTTTAATCTGTAAGTCGCGCTTCGCGCGAATGATAATCCGCCTTCGGCGGAGTGATAATCTCGCTTTGCGAGAGTGATAATTTGCCTTCGGCAAAATGAAGGTTAATTTCCTCGCGTGGCTCGGAAATTTTCGATTTTTAAAAATAACTCCCGCGGAAATTTTTGGTCAACCTTTTTTAAAAGGTTGCAGAGCTCGAGACAGCGTCTCGATTTAATGCGAGACCTTCAGGTCTCGCCACCGCGCTTCAAAATCGTGAAGCTTTGCTTCTCGATTTTGGACATAGTCAATCCTTCCCGAATGTAGGGAAGGATTGTGCTATGTCCCCCCGCGCCCGAAGGGCGCGCCAAATAAAATAAAAAGAAAATTTCCGCCTTTCGGCGGAAATTTACCTTAATCATTACATATTCAAATACGCCGCCTCAACCTCACACACATAAACCGTGTGATAGTCCTTCGCGGGATAGCACTTTTCGTCGGCTTCGTGATCGATAAAGTTTTCGTGCTTTATCTTATCCGTATACATCTTGCGGCAAACGAGAACGAGCCCTGCCTCCTCAAATGCGGGAACACCGTCGAGGTAGGTGTAGTGGAAGCCCGCTTCTGCGGCTTTGTCAAGATCCTTGCCGCTCATTCTGCCGAAGATCTTGCCGAGCTCCGTGCGGTAGCCGTCACCGAAGAAGCAAAGGCTCACGCGGTCGGTCTTTTCGGTCAGCGTGTGGGTGAATCTCTGCGGACGGACAAAGCAGACCGCCGCGTTTTTGTTCCAAAGGTTGCCGAGAAAGCCCCAGGACGCCGTCATGGCGTTGCGGACACCGTCCGCCTCGGCGGTGATGAGAAACCATTCCTTGCCGACGGCGCGGAAGGCGTTCATGCTTTCAAGCTCGGTGGGATCGATTTTCTTAAACATAATTATTCCTCCGTAAAGTTCGTGATTTTTTCTCCGTCAAAGGCGAGTCCTTCGTCGGTCAGAATGACAGAACAGACTCCGAAACGCTTGTGTATCTTGCGGAGAATCTCCTCCGCATCAAAGGTCGGCTCTTTGAGAAAAAGCTCAGCCGAGCGCGAGTCGGTGAAGATGAAGCTGACGTAGGAAAGCGACTCGCAAATCGCATCGTACTGTTCGGGCATCAGCGCACCGTCAAAGCCCTTGACTATCGCCGTCACAGGCACATCGCGGCGAAGCGCATCGATCAGCACGCCCCTCCAAGCCGCACGGCAGGGAAGAAGCGACTCCTCCGTCGGCACAAAGCAGATCATATCCGCGTCGCGCGCACTCTCAAGATTCATTATATTCGCGTCAAGCGTAAAAGTTTTCATTTTTGTCCTCAATTCTTTGACTCGTTATAAGATTCGGTGCGAGCCCCGATTTTCAGAAATTACAATAATATTTTACCACAAATTCCTACAAATTACAAGTAGAAAGGAAATTTTCTTATGGCTATCAGATGGGAAGATGCAACAAGACAGAATATCCAGATCACCGCGCACAGAGGTATCAAGGATCTGTTCCCCGAAAATACACTCGAGTCCTTCCGCGCGGCACTTGACGGCGGCTGTGACGTTCTTGAATATGACGTTCACCTCAGCCGCGATAACGTGCCCGTAATTATGCACGACCAGACCGTCGAGCGCACCACCGACGGCTTCGGCGCGATCAGCTTTATGACTCTTGAGGAGATCAAACAGCTCGACGCCGGCATCAAGTTCGGCGAGCAGTTCAAGGGCTGCCGCGTCCCCACTCTCGAGGAAACGCTCGATCTTTTCGTAAGCTACGATTATAAGCCTCTCCACATCGTCGAGATCAAGGATTTCCGCCCGCAGTGCGTTGATATCGTGGTCGAAATGCTCCGCAAGTACGATCTTGTCGAGCGCACCGTTATTGAAGCCGGCGACTGCCCCACCCTCAAATATCTTCAGGATTACTACCCCGAGTTCAAGACTCTCTCCTTTATGCCCTATTCGATGAAGCGTCTTGACGAGTCGATCTACGACCGCCTCTACGGCGTATCCCTCCCGGGCTCAAAGACCGATCCCGAGAGCGTAAAGAAGACACTCGACGGTGCGGATTTCGTTGAGGGCAAGGGACTCGTCCTCTTCCTCTCCGGCACCACCGAGGAACAGATGGACAACGCCATCAACGCGCGCTGCGTGAACCTCACCACGAATAATCTCCCCAAGGCGCAGGAATATCTTGCGAAGAAGGGACTTAGAAAGTAAGTTGCTAGTTACTAGTTGCTAGTTGCTAGTAAAAGGTAAATTTTCGCGGAGCGAAAATTTTATATCAATAATAATATGCTGCGCGGATCGGATTCCGTTCAAAGCAAAAAACTCGGATATCGAGGCGAAGCCTCGTAATATCCGAGTTTTTTCTTTTAAGTGTTGAATTATATAACTGAATGAATAATTATCAACACTAAATTAAATTATAGTAGACTCTGATTTTCGAGCAAAGCGAGAAAATCTTCCTTCAACTAGTAACTAGCAACTAGCAACTAGTAACTTTCTTCTCACGCTTTATCATACATCTCCATCAAATACATTCCCACCTTATATCCAAGCTTTCCTGCTTCGATTCGCAGGTCATCGGGGATCTTGGAGTAGAATCCGTGTACCTCGTAGGTGAAGTCGCCGTCGTAGCCGATCTCTTTGAGAAGGGGCATGATCTCTTCCCAGTTTGTGTTTCCGCGGACAAAGGGGAGATAGTGATCGTCCTCACGTCCGTCACATTCCTGAACGTGGGTTGCAGCGAGACGGTGTCCGAGCTTGCGCAGAGGCTTTACCTGATCGCGGTAAACGAGCTCGGCGTGACCGAAGTCCCAACAAGCACGGCAGGAAATGGGATCGCCCATCGCGTCGATGATAGCGATCTGCTCATCAAGCGCGGCAGTGAAGCGGTGCTTGGTCTTTCCCGGATTGAACTCCGCCATATTTTCAATGGCGATTCCCGTGCCCTCTTTTTTGGCAAGTTCAAGAAGGGGAGTGTAGTAGTGGATATTCGCGCGCATATTTTCGTCAAATGACATCTCATCGCACTCGGTCGCGGTCTGCGCGTGGGTGACTACCCAGCGAACGCCGAGCTTGCCCGATGCAACGATACAGCGGCGGCTTGCCTCGGCAAACCATACGCGGTATTCGTCCGAAAGCTTTTGCTCGGGGCGGTAAAGGTTGGAATCGAAAGGCATGTGTGACTGCGAAAACTCGATGCCGAGCTTTGCCGCAAGGTTGCCGAGGGAGTCGATATTTCTCTCCCAATCGTCGCCCGCAAGCTCGCTCTTTGCGCCGAGTCCTCCCGCGCCGCCCCAGTTGAGGTCGATGACGCGGAAGCCGCATTCGTGACACATTTTAATTGATTCTTCAAGAGGTGTGCGCCCACCCTGACGGTGTGCGGGGAAGATGCAGGTTGATGTTGCAAGTCTCATTTTTATATCTCCTATAAGATCGACCGCGCACCGCTCTTGGGCGGGCGCGGTCGGATAGGTTTAATTATTTGTCAAGAACCTCGTCAAGACTCTTGTTGAGGTCGGACATCGATCTCTTGAGAGTTCTGTCGTACTGTGCCTTCATAGAAGCCCAGCTGGAGGAGGTAGCAGCGGTCTTGGAGGGCATTTCACTCATAAAGCTGAGGATGTCGGAGAAGATTCTGCCAAGGTCGAATGCGATGGACTCACGAACAATATCGAACATACGCGCGGAATCACCCTTACCTGCAAGGTCGGGAGTGTAGCGGTACTTCATGTTGTTCTCGAAGATCATGGGAGAGGTCTTGCGGTAAGCCTCGGAAGCCATGCACTCGATAACTGCGGTGCTCATCTGAGCGTCCTTAGCGTTCTGCATTACACACCAGAGAGTGAAGGGGTTACCAACGACGGTGATGTAGTTTTCCTGAGTTTCATCGTACTTCGGAACGGGAAGGATACCGTATTCCCAATCGGCGTTACGGAGGGGGGCGGAGCCGCCGCCGTACTGATTGTCAGCCATATATACACGGTTGAGACAGAAGAGAGCGTTGCCCTCCTCGAAGGGAGCGTCGTAGTCAAGGCCTCCTCCGGAGGGATTGACGTAGGTGTCGCCTGTCTTGAACCAAGAGCCGAGCTTGTCAACGAGGTCGATGGTCTTCTGACCGAAGAAGTCCTCGGAGATTGCGAGATGGTTATCGTCACCGGGAACGAGAAGCATCATATTGGAGCCGGTGTAGAGTGCGTCAAGGTGGAAGTAGGTGGTGCAGAAGCCGTACTGGTCACCAACGGAGGTTCCGCCGTCCTGGTCAAGGTCGATGTAAAGCTTGGAGGTGTACTCGATGAGCTTGTCGATGGTCCAGGTGCCGTTGTCAACGTACGCTACGGGATCCTCAAGGTTGAGGTTGGAGAGAAGCTCCATGTTGTAGTAGATCGCATACATAAAGTGGAGCACGTTGGTCGAGATATCACCCGAAACGAAGAAGAGAGATTCGTCGATCGAGCAGGTATTTACCATGGACTTAGGCCACCAGGGCTGATCTACGTTGATGTAGCTGTCCTCAATTGCGTTGAGATCCTGAATGAGGCCTTCGGTAAGAAGCATACCTGCGGTTCTGGAGTATGTAGCAATGATGTCGTAGTATGTACCGCCGGAGAAAGCGTTACGAACGTAGTTGGTGAATTTTGCACGGTCGCCGGAGTCACCGTCGGTTCCGATCCACTCATAGGTGATGCCGAGGCGCTCTTCTGTCGCGATGTTACGGCGGTAGATAGCCTCCTTGACCATATCGCCGTCAGCCTCTTCCTCGGTGATCTCAAACTCGGGACGTTCAACGTCTGACCAGTAGAGAATGGTAACGGTCTCATCCTGATAGTCGATGGAATCGGGAAGATCGTCTTTCCAGAAGCCCTGATCGTCAAGGTTGAGGTCTACCTCGGGGGTAGTTTCTGTGGGATTCGCTTCGGTCTGCGCGGGAGCGGTGGTTTCTGCATCGCCGCTGTTTGTGTTAGCACAAGAGGCGAGCGCGGGAACCAGCATCATAACTGCGCAAATAAGCGCGATGATTCTTGCGTAAAGTTTCATAATATCCTCCTTAAAAGATAAGTTTAAAACAATTTTATCATATTATTTGTTAACAATCAAGTGAAAATCGGTAAATTTTAGGGAATGTAGGAGGCAAACTGTAAAATGAAGGATAATTTTCGCCGTGGGCGACAATTATTAGTGCTGCAATTATGTCACGCGGAGATGAGCGGATGCTTCGGCGGGATAATATAATGAGCAAAATAAAATCCCGAATATCAGAAAAGCTTCAAGATATCCGGGATTCTATATTATATTCAGCACAGTAAAGAGCTTCAAGGGTATAAGGCTTTATCAGCAGAGCACAAAATTATCATAAGAATAATTTTCGCTTCAGCGAAAATTTACCTTACCTCTGCCCTCTGCTCTCTGCCCTCTGCCCTCTTACTTACTCTCCCAGCGCCTTTGCCAGACCCTTGTTCAGATCCGCAAGGTTCTTCTTGAGCGCGTTTGCCTGCTGCTTACCTGCGGTTGCCCAGGACAGACCGTCGAGAGCCGCGCGGAGAGGCTTTTCGCTGATGTAGTTCATCTCAGCCGCGAACATTCTGCCGAGGTCGAAGGAGATGTTTTCGCGGATGATGTCGAACATAAGTGCACCGTCGCCCTTGTTAGCAGAGTCGGGAGTGTAGCGGTACTTCATATTGTTCTCAAAGAGAGCGGGAGAGGTCTTGCGGTAGCCCTCGGAGCCCATGCACTCGATAACTGCGGTGCTCATAGAGGGATTTGTTGCGCCGGCCATAATGCACCAAAGGGTGAAGGGGTTGCCGAGCAGGGTGATGTAGTCCTCCTGAGCCTCATCGTAGAGAGGGTTGGGAAGGATGCCGTATTCCCAGTCAGCCTGACGGAGCTTGCCGCCGCCGTAACGCGCGTCTGCAATGTAAACGCGGTTCTGGGTGAAGAGAGCTCTTCCCTCTGCGAATACGAGGTCGTTCTTAAGGCTTCCTCCGGGAGGGTTGATGTAGGTATCGCCCTGCTTGAACCAAGCGCCGAGCTTGTCAACGAGGTCGATGGTCTTCTGGCTGAGGTAGTCGTCGGAGATCTTGAGCACCTTGCCGTCAGTATCGGGCTCAAGAAGCATCATGCCCGAACCCGAGTAGAATGCCTCGAGGTGGAAGTAGTTGGAGGTGAAGCCGAAGATATCGTCGTCACTCGCGCCGCCCGTCTGGTCTGCGTCCTGATAGGTTTCCGCGGTCATCTCGATGAGCTTATCGATCGTCCAGGTCTTGCTTTCAACCATGGGAATCGGATCCTCAAGACCGAGGTTCTTGAGCATATCCATATTGTAGTAGATAGCGTACATCATATGGAGGAGGTTGGTCGAAACGTCGCCCGAAACGAAGAAGAGGGAGTCCTTGATAGAGCAGGTCTCGAGCATAGCCTCGGGCCACCAGGGCATATCGAAATTGAGGTAAGAGTTATCAACGGTGTTGAGGTCGGTGAGAAGTCCGTTTGCCGAGAGGGAAGCGGCAGTTCTCGAGTAGGTTGCTATTACGTCGTAGAAAACGCCGGAGGAGTGGCTGTTCTGAACGTAGCCAACGAAAGCCTTGAGATCGTTCGAGTCGCCGGGCTGCTCATGCCATACGAGCTTAACTCCGAGCTTTGCCTCGGTAGCCAGATTTCTCTCGTAGATCGCGTCAACGACGAGGTCGAGGCCGGTCTCGCTCTCAAGAACTTCAAACTCGGGACGCTCAACGTCCTCCCAAACGAGGATGCTGACCTCTTCGCCATTGTAATTGAGGTCTTCGGGAAGCTTTGATTTGAGGTATCCGTTATCATCGTAATTGGGATCCTTGGTAACCTCGGGCTCTTGTGCCGAGGGCTCGGTCGAAGCGGCGGTATCTGCGGTGGTCTCGTCGGTACTGCCCGTCTCTGCGCAAGCCGCAAAGAGGGAGAGAAGCATAACGAGCGCACAGAACAGAGAAACAAGCTTTGTGAATTTCATGATTTTCTCCTTAATAAAATTTTACAGCTTATTTTACCATAATTTCGGTAAGCTGTCAAGTGTTCATTGTAACTTGAATTATTGTTTTTGGCGAATTATTTTCCGCAAGTATTGTAAGCATTGTTATTGAAACACCGTAATTGTCATTAATATAATAATAAAAGATAAAAAATTGTGAACGGATTCTAAAACTTCAAAGAAAGCTCTTTACTTTTCTTTGTAATTGTGGTATAATTCTTCTCGAATGACGCCGGCTCGGTTTTCGGATAAAGGCACAAAGTGCACTTCACCCACCGATCGCTGTGCCCGCGCATAAAAATATTTTTCATGAGGTGAAAAACAATGACTAAGGCTGAAAAGCAGGCAATCATCGCCGAGTACGCAACTTGCGAAGGCGATACCGGATCCCCCGAGGTACAGATCGCGATTCTTACCCACAGAATCAATTCTCTCAACGAGCATCTCAAGGCTAACACCCACGACAACCACAGCCGTCGCGGACTCCTTAAGATGGTTGGTCGCAGAAGAAATCTTCTCAAGTATCTGATGAACAACGATATCGAGCGTTACCGTTCGATCATCGCAAGACTCGACATCAGAAAGTAATACGGATGGGGCAAGAAGGACGGTCGCGCTTGACGTGCCGCCCCTTGCCCCAAATGTATTTTTAAGTTGCTAGTTGCTAGTTACTAGTTGCTAGTTGAAGGTAGAAATCCGCCTGAGCGGATTTCAATTTTAATTAAAAAACTAACGTCCGCTGTGGATTAGCAGTTAACATTGCGCACAAGAAAGATTGCGCGTAATGTTAAGTGCTAAACCGAAAGCGGATGAATATAAAATATTTTGGAGGTACAAAATTATGTACGAGATCAAAAGTTCCGCTAAGGTCTTTGACCAGCACAGAGTGTTCCACTACACACTCGCAGGCCGTCCCCTTGTCGTTGAGACCGGCAAGCTTGCAGGCCTTGCAAACGGCGCGTGCCTTGTAAGATACGGTGAGACTTCCGTTCTTTGCACCGCGACCGCATCCGAGAAGCCCCGCGAGGGCATCGACTTCCTTCCCCTCTCGGTAGACCTTGAGGAGAGAATGTATTCCGCGGGTAAGATTCCCGGCGGTTACCTCAAGAGAGAAGGCAAGCCCAGCGAAAAGGCAGTTCTCACTTCCCGCGTTATCGACCGTCCCGTTCGTCCTCTTTTCCCCAAGGACCTTCGTAACGACGTAGCTCTCACCCTCACCGTTATGTCCGTTGACAACGACTGCGAGCCCGAGGTTGTTGCAATGATCGGCTCCTCGATCGCTCTTTCCATCTCCGATATCCCGTGGAACGGCCCGCTCGGCGGACTCCACATCGGTCTTGTTGACGGCAAGCTCGTAATCAACCCCACCGAGGCAGAGAGAAAGGTCTCCGACCTTGAGCTCACCGTTGCCGCTTCCCGCGAAAAGGTCGTTATGATCGAGGCAGGCGCAAACGAAGTTCCCGATGACGTTATGTACGACGCAATTATGCTCGCACACGAGGAGATCAAGCGCTTCCTCGACTTCGTTGACGCTATCGTTGACGAGATCGGCAAGCCCAAGTTCGAGTATCCCTCCGGCGAGCTCGATCACGATATGTTCGACAAGATTTTCGCATTCTGCGAGAAGGATCTTATGAACGCTCTCGATACCGATGACAAGAACGTCCGCGATGCAAGAATGGTTCCGATCACCGATGCTATCATCGAGAAGTTCTCCGAGGAGTATCCCGATCTCGGCGTTCAGATGCCCGAGCTCGTTTATAAGATGCAGAAGAAGGTCGTTCGCCGCTGGCTCCTCGAGGATGGCAAGCGTGTTGACGGCCGTGCAATGAACGAGATCAGACCTCTTGCAGCAGAGGTTGGTATGTTCCCCAGAGTTCACGGCTCGGGTATGTTCACCAGAGGTCAGACTCAGGTTATCACCTTCGCAACTCTCGGCACTCTCGCTGAGGTTCAGATGCTCGACGGTATCGACAACGAGACCGAAAAGAGATATATGCACCACTACAATATGCCCGGCTTCTCGACCGGTGAGGCTAAGCCCTCCCGTACTCCCGGCCGTCGCGAGATCGGTCACGGCGCGCTCGCTGAGCGTTCGCTCGTTCCCGTTCTTCCTTCCCCCGAGGAGTTCCCCTACGCTATCCGTCTTGTTTCCGAGGTAGTTTCCTCCAACGGTTCGACCTCTCAGGCATCCGTTTGCGGTTCTACTCTCGCACTTATGGACGCAGGCGTTCCGATCAAGGCTCCCGTTGCAGGTATCTCCTGCGGTCTTATCACCGAGGGTGAAAGATGGATGACCATGATCGACATTCAGGGCGTTGAGGACTTCTACGGCGATATGGACTTCAAGGTAGCAGGTACTCACAAGGGTATCACCTCCATCCAGATGGACCTCAAGATCGACGGTCTTACCCCCGCGATCATCAAGGAGGCTCTCGAGTCCACTCACGCAGGCCGTGACTACATCATCGACAACGTAATTCTCAAGGCTATCGACGCTCCCAGAGCAGAAGTTAACGAGTACGCTCCCAAGATGATGACCGTTAAGATCGATCCCGATAAGATCCGTGAGGTTATCGGTAAGGGCGGTTCTGTAATTCAGAAGATCACCGCTGATACCGGCGCAAAGATCGACATCGAGGATGACGGCACCGTTTATATCGCAGCAGTTAACCGCGCTTCCGCTGATGCAGCTAAGGCTATCATCGACGCTATCTGCTTCGAGCCCGAGGTAGGCTCCGTTTACCCCGCAACTGTAGTTAAGATCCTTGCAAGCAAGGATAAGCCCAATGAGGACGTTGGATGCTTCGTTGAGTACGCTCCCGGCAAGGAAGCTATGGTTCACATCTCCAAGATCTGCGAGCGCAGAATCAACAAGGTTGAGGATGCAGGCATCAAGGTTGGAGACGCTGTAAAGGTTAAGTACATCGGCCTTGATAAGAAGGGCAGAATGGACTTCTCCATCAGAGATGCTAAATAATTCAATCTAACCCTAACCCAAATTAATATTCACTTCGAGAGAAGGGGAATGAGTCTTTGCAATCGATAAATGAAAGTTTTCGGGAGCACCCCGTGACCGTACCCCTTCTCTCCGTCTATTTACAGCTAATTCTCTGAAAGGAGACCGCAATGAACAACGGTAAGAAATCAGATACCCAAAAGTACAATTATTCGCACAAATCAAATAGAGGAAGACGCGGTGGATCGAGCAAGCTCGTGTTCATTATCCTGCTTTCTCTCCTTATTCTTGCTCTAATTGCCGCCATCGCCCTTGTGGTCGTTGATCTCGTCGGCTCCGCCGGCTCAACAACGGATGGACCTGACTCCGAGAGCACCGCTGAGCCCTCGGTAGGCACGGAGCATTCGCTTTCCCACGCCATCGACGGAAATTCCGAAAGCTATATGCTCTCCTTTGCAAATCAGAGCGCGGGCTCCTATTTCAGCTGTGAGTTTGATGCCTTGGCTGACGTTGGAGAGGTTATAGTTGCATCGACACATCCCGATTATTATATTCGCGGCTGTGAGGTACAGCTTCTTTCGGGCGGCGATTGGATCACGATCGGTGTGTTCGGCAATGCCGCTGCAGAAAAAACCTATACCGTTGGCTCTGTTACACTTAACGCTACCGCGGTCAGAATTCTTCTGACCTCGGATTTTGATGCTCTCTGGGCACTCAACGAGCTGACAGTTACCGATAAGAACGGCAATCCCGTTCACCTCAAGGCTCCCTTCTCGGGAACGAATGCCGCAGAGGTACCCGTCGATACCACGACTCCTCCCGAGGTTACTACCGAGGTGAAGGTCGAGGTGACCGAGCCCCCTGTAACCGAGCCCCCCGCGCTTGGCTACACTACCATTGAGATGAGTAATACGAATCTCTACACAGGCGCCCTCATTCTCGTAAACGCGCAGTATGCATATCATTTCCCCGCGTCCGAGGCAAGACTGCTGACGGTATATAACGAGTACGTTGCAAACAACTACCGCTGCAACTACTTTGACGATACCTCGATGCAGCTTGATGCCACCGCAACCCGCAATATCCTTGCGCTTGCAAACGCTCTTTATACAGAAACGGGTCTTAACTGGCTCAAGATGGGAACGGGTTACCGCAGCTACGAGGTTCAGCAGGGCCTTGCGGATAGATATCCCACCACCGCAGCGCTTCCCGGATACAGCGAGCACCATACCGGTCTCGGTGTTGACCTCCAGATCTGGGATAGAGAGAAGGGTGTAACCTACAACTTCGACGAACCAAATCAGAATTGCCAGACGATCTATTCCTGGATCTCGGCAAATGCGTATAAATACGGATACGTCCGCAGATTTGCACCCGATAAGGACAATATCACCTATATCACCTCTGACCGCTGGCATTACAGATACGTCGGCGTTCCGCACGCATATTATATGACTGCAAACAATCTCTGCCTCGAGGAATACCTTGCTTGGCTTGAGAGCTTCACCTATGAGGGCTCCCACCTCTTTATAAACGATGTGGAGGGCAAAAATTACGAGATCTACTTTGTTCCCGCAGAGAACGGCACCTCGACTACTCTTCCCGTACCCACGGATCCTACCGCATATACCGTTTCGGGTAATAATTTCAGCGGATATATCGTAACCGTTACCCTTAACTGACGCACCTCCCCTTTATTCAAATGAAAATAAACAAAATGATTCCGCGCCCGATCGCGTGTGTTGCACTGTTGCTTTTATCGGCGCTGCTGCTTAGCACTCTCTCGGGCTGCGGTATGATAATTATCAATAATCGTCCCGGTGCATCCTCGGAAGCAACGACCGCTACCCCCGAGTCCGAAGCTACCACCTCACCTGAGGAAACGACTCCGCAGACCGAGCCGCCCGTCGAGGAGACCACGGAGACACCCGCGACCGCGCGTCCCATTGATCCCGTAGATTTCCCCGACCGCATGGGGGAGGCAGAGGAAAGGCTGGAGGCGATCGACGATCCCGTAGGAATCTCGGATTTCGATCTGATAATTGCAGCAGCAAGTAATACCACAGACGTTATTTTCTGCGATGAGGATTCACCGCTTTACAAGGCAAGATCTCAGCGCAACGCGATGCTCTACGAAAGGTTTGGGGTTGATATCCGAACGATCTACGAGAGCGTTGACAGCGAAAAGATCTACGATGATCTGCTTCTTGCTCTTCAGGCGGGCGATAACGCTGAGGTCTATCTCGATCTGATCATCATTCCCGCAAACAGGGTTGGCAGGTTTATGTCAAAGGGAATTATCAAGGATATGAGATCTCTTCCGTTTTATTCTAAAACCGGTGGATCTGATAGCGGAAACATTGGTTCCTCGCGATACGCCGATATTGGCGCGGGTACTGATGCTCCCGAGTATCTTTACGTTCTCTATTTCAATCGCACGATGCTCGGTAAGGAGGGCGCGGCAAGGCTCTATGCTGAAGCTGATTCAGGCGCGCTCACTTGGGAAAGCATAGCCCTGGCGGCAAAGGAGATCCCCTCGCGTGCTTCTGACATCGGTGTAACTCTCTCTGCCTCACTCGGCGACATTGCTGTGAAGCTTTCCGGCATTGATTATATAAAAAAGGATGCCTCCGGCATACCAAAGCTCGATATTTCCACAGAAGATATGCTGAGGCTCGACCTGATCCTTGAGAGTGTATCAAAAATTCAAGCCTATAAGCCCACCGATTCCGAATTGTCTGCCCTCGACCGATTCAAGGGCGGAGAGATCCCCTTCTATCTCGGCACTCTTTGGGAGATTACCGATCTCTACGATGAAAAGACCGAATGGGGGCTCCTCCCTCTGCCCTCTGAGCAAGGGCTCGGAGCAGTTGGCGACGATCATCCCGCGATATGCCTGCCCGTAACTGCTACCAAGCTTGAGCAAACGAGCATCTGGCTTGAGGGCTTCAACGCTGCCTCGGGAGATTGGATAAGGGATGCGTTCCTTAATACCTCGATAGAGAAATATCTTCGCGATAATTCCTCATGTCTTACATTGTCAAAGATTCTCTCGCAAAAGGCTGTGATCGGATTTGAGCGCGTATTTGCAGGTTACTACGACGGCCTTGCCGCGGCAACATACGAAGCAGCAAGCGATGCCGCACTCGGCAACGTAAGATACTCCGATATTTACGCAAATAAGCTCACCGCGATCAATAAAAAGCTTGGAAAGCTTCCGTGATCTTGACGGAAAAATAAAATAAGCGTTGAAAGGAACTATAGCTATGACTAAAAGAATTCTATCGCTCCTCCTTGCGGCTCTTATGCTGCTTCCCGTAATGATTTCCTGTGCCGAAACGCAGGATGTTGAGGAAACTACCGCTCCCGGCGTATCTACCGAAGTTCCCTCCGACGTGGTGGATACCGCTCCCGCAGACACCGAGCTTCACAGCGCAACCCTCCCCGAAGGTCTTAACTTCGGCGGTGAGACCGTGACCTTCATCAGCCGCGACAGCTCATTTGTCAATGACGAGCTTTCCGTTGAGGATCAGAACGGCTCGATGGTAAATGACGCGATCTACAAAAGAAACGAAAAGGTAATGAATGACCTCGGAGTTGTTATTGAAAACATCAAGCTCCCCGGCGACGCTTACGTTGTTTCAACAGAGTTCAGAAACGCCGCTAACAACGGTGAGGCTTACTTTGACGTTATTGCGAACAGTACTTATTCGACGATTATGTACACGGGCGAGAACGTATTTCTCGATCTCACCGAGTGTGAATATCTTGATCTTGATGCCATTTATTGGTCTCAGGGCTACAACGAGAGCGCATCGATAGGTGATTCGCAGTATCTGGCAACGGGAGCTCTTTCGCTTTCGCTTTACCGCTTGATGTTTATCACCTTCTACAACAAGAATCTGCTCGAGTCCGCTCAGTACGAAAGTCTTTATGACGTTGTTGACGATGGAAAATGGACACTTGACTATCAGATTCAGCTTTCGAAGGATCTCTTTAAGGATGCCGACGGCTCCGGTACAGTCACCGAGGGCGATACCGTAGGCTTTGCATCATCCACTCTCAGCTATATCGACCCCTATTGGTCGAGCTGTGATTTGACAATTCTCGGCAAGGATGCGGATAATCTTCTCGTTTACAGCCTTGACGTTGAAAAGATGAGCAACGTGGTAGATAAGCTTATCGTGCTTTTCCACGACTCCAACGCTTGGTTTGACGATTCCTCGGGAGATGACGGCAAGCAGACCGCTATGTCCAATCTCTTTGCTGCAGGCAACGTCGGTACGGTAACCCTTCGTCTCGGCTCGGTTGAGACCGAACAGTTCATCACTATGGAGAATGAATACGGTATCATTCCCATGCCGAAATATGATGAAAATCAGGATAAATATTATACCTTCCTCCACGATCAGTTCACCTCCATCGGTATCACCTCGGTTCTTGCGAGAGATCCCGAAAGAGTTCAGATGGTTGGTGCAGTTCTTGAGGCAATGGCTCTTGAGAGCTACAAGAGCGTAGTGCCCACCTACTACGAGGTCGCGCTTAAGGGAAGATATCTCGAGGATAGCGATTCATGGAGAATGCTCGATATGATCTACGAAAACATCAAGGTCGACGCGGGCGTGCTTTACACCAAGAATATCGAGTCGGTACATCAGACTCCCAGAGATATGATAAAGAACGGCAGAAATACCGTTGCTTCAATGATGAAGAAGATCTCGGTAAGAGTGGAAAAAGTTCTCCTTCCCAAGCTGCTCGAAGACTTGCTCGCCCTGGAAAAATAATCGAATTTATCCATTCCGCCGCTCTATTGCAGAGCGGCGGAAATTTTGTTACATTTTAGTAAAATACTGATAGTATTGGTATAATATAATATAGGATGACAAAAAATAAAGGAGACTGCGCTGTGAAAAAAACCGTAACGGCATCCGAGGACGGAATCACCTTGCTCACCCTGCTCAAGGGCAGAGAAAAGCTTTCATCCCGTACAATTAAATCGCTGAAATTCCGCGAGGGTGGCATTAAGGTTAACGGCGAGGAGGTCACGGTCCGCCGCGTTCTGCACGCGGGCGACGTCGTTGAGCTTGCCGTTGAGGACAGAGCCGCAGATGCATCCGAAACAGTAATTCCGCGCAAGCTCCCGATCAAAATGCTCTACCGCGACGCGCAAGTTACCGTCTGTAATAAGCCGCCTCATATGCCGACACACCCCTCCCACGGGCATCTCGACGATACTCTTGCCAATGCGCTCGCATTTCTTGCCTCGGTCAAGGGTGAGCCCTTCGTTTTCCGCCCCGTTAACCGCCTTGACGGCGACACAAGCGGCATCGTGCTGACAGCAAACGATCGGATCGCGGCGGGCAGACTTTTTACAAAGATGAAGAACGGCGAGATCAAAAAGACCTATATTGCCGTTGTTTGCGGTACACCCGAGCCGATGAAGGGTATCGTTGACGCGCCCATTGCCCGTGCCGATGTTGGCATACTTATGCGAACGGTTTCTGAAGAGGGAAGAGTGGCGCGGACTGAATACAATACAGTTGCCGTTTCAAAGGACGGCAAGCACTCACTCGTCGTTCTCCGCCCGCTGACGGGCAGAACGCATCAGATCCGCGTGCATATGGCGTATATCGGCTGTCCCCTTGTTGGAGATTTTCTTTACGGTGAGCGTAGCGAGCTGATCGACCGCCACGCGCTTCATGCCGCAAGAATGACGTTCCCTCACCCTGCGGACGGCAGAAGCATCACAGTCAGCGCACCGCTGCCGGATGATTTCCTTTCGCTATGCGAAAAACTTATATGGAGCTCAGATGATGAATAATAACGAAAATATAAATACTACCGAAGAGGTAAAAGAAGCGAACGAAGGCAAGAGGGCTCGTGAGTGGCACGGGATTCCTATTTTTTCGTGGGTTCTTTTTGCCATTGCGGCATTCGCACTTTTAGTGATGCTGGCATATATTTTCTTCGAGGATTTTGCGAATTTCTATAACCGCTATCCTGCGGCTTTCCTTCGCGGTGCGTTTGCATTCGTCACGATGATCCTGCCTTGCTCTCTTGGAGAAGCGCTCATTGTTTTTGCGCCGATCATTTTTATTTTTATAGTTATATACGCAGATAAGTATTATACGAAAAACTGGCTTGACGTCGGTCGCTTTCTCGTTATCATTCTCTCGGTAGCCTCTCTGTTTTTTACCACATTTGCGCTGAATTTCGGTGCAGGATATCACACAAGCAGCGTCGATAAGCTGCTCGAGCTCGATCGCCGAGAGGTCAGCGCTGAAGAGCTGCGCGAGACCGCCGACTATCTCGTCGATGAGATCAATAAATACGCCCATTCCCTCGGTGTCCGTAAGGATGGCTCGACAGTTATGCCATACGGCTACGATACGCTGAGTCTGGAGCTGCTTCGGGCATACGATAAGGTATCGGATGAGTACAGCTTCATTTCGCGCTTCCCCTCGAGGATAAAGCCCGTAATGCTCTCCGAGCCTTGGACTTATACTCATATTTCGGGCGTTTACACCTATTTCACGGGAGAGGCAAATATCAATACTAATTTCCCCGACTACACCCTCCCCTACACCGCCGCGCACGAAATGGCGCATCAGCGCGGTATTGCCCGCGAGGATGAGGCGAATTTTGTTGCTTTTTTGGTATGCACGGCATCGGATGACGAATATATTCGTTACAGCGGATATCTCAATCTTTATGAATACGTTTCAAACGCGCTTTATTCGGCGGATCGCGAGGCGTATACCAAGGTTCGTTCAAGACTTTCACCGGTCGCGCGCAAGGAAATGACCGCGTATAGCACGTTCTTTGCCAAATACCGTGAAAACGTCGCCGCGAACGTCACAGGTGCGGTGAACAACGCCTATCTGACCATTCAAGGTACACCGGGAACCAAGAGCTATGGAATGGTCGTTGACCTTGCCGTTGCTTATATAATAGGTAAATAAAAGTTTTTTTGAAAATTTTTATTAATTATCTTCCTTTTTTCTATTTTATATGATATAATATACTATGTATGATTATATAACTTTTGGGGTTTTGATATATGAAGAAAATAATTGTGCGCGGCGGTAAGTCGCTGTACGGAAACGTAAATATAAGCGGTATGAAAAATGCCGCTCTTCCGATAATTTTTGCGAGCATTCTCGTCGGTGAGCGATGCGTCGTTGAAAATCTTCCTCCCGTAAGCGACGTTGAGCTGTCGCTTGAGATTCTTGAAAAGATGGGGGCAACCGTTGAAAGACTCGGCAATAACGCCGTTGCGATCGATACGAAGAATTTTCAGAACGGCACGTCGCCGAAGGAGCTCGTCTCGAAGCTTCGCGGCTCTACCTATCTCCTCGGCGCTGAGCTTGGACGCTTTGGCGAAGCTTGCGTAGGCTCGTCGGGCGGTTGCGATTTCGGCTCGAGACCGATCGATCAGCATATCAAGGGCTTCGTTGCTCTCGGTGCGAAATATCAGAATGACGATACATACAATATATTAAAAGCCGAGCACGGCGGTCTTTACGGTGCGGCGGTATATCTCGATATCGCCTCTGTCGGCGCGACGATCAACGTAATGCTTGCCGCGGCTTTGGCAAACGGCAAGACCACCATCGACAACGCGGCGCGCGAGCCCCACATCGTCGACGTGGCGAACTTCCTCAATATGTGCGGCGCGCGAATTACGGGCGCGGGCACGTCGGTAATCAAGATTCAGGGCGTTCCCGAGCTTCACGGCTGTAACTACACCATCCTTCCCGATATGATCGAGGCGGGAACTTATATGGCGGCTGCAGCGGCGGCGGGAGGCAGAGTCGGTATTCGCGGTGTTATCCCGAAGCATGTTGAGACCGTAACCGCCAAGCTGCTCGA
The DNA here is from genome assembly GCA_017387685.1 of Clostridia bacterium. Lineage (GTDB taxonomy): Bacteria > Bacillota > Clostridia > Oscillospirales > CAG-272 > CAG-390. The sequence goes on along the minus strand of JAFOEU010000024.1, from coordinate 61,805 downwards.
AATGAACGTGGACGTTGAGATGTACGAGGATATTATCACGGTATCCCGCTACGGTCCCCTCGGAAGCGCGAACGTAAAGACCTATTTCTACCCCGGATTTCCCACGGATATGCATCCTCAGTTCTCGGCACTTCTTGCAACCGCAAACGGCACCTCGGTCGTGACCGAAAGCGTATGGGAAAAAAGATTTCAGTACGTAGAGGAGCTCTGCAAGATGGGAGCGGACATTGCCGTTGACGGCAACCGCGCGACTATATACGGCGTTCCCGTGCTAAGCGGCACAGAAGTCACCGCAACCGACCTCCGCGCGGGCGCGGCGCTCATCATCGCGGGATTGACCGCAGAGGGCGAGACCGTGATATACGGTGTCGAAAAGATCGAGCGCGGATATGACGATATCGTAGGCAAGCTTCGTGCACTCGGTGCGGATATCGAGCTTGTTGAAGAATAAAAAGAAAAACGGCTTTTTCAGCCGTTTTTCTTTTTATTTGAGGTTAAGCTGTGAACGAGCGTAACCGCCGTCACCGCCTCCGCGATCGCGCGTGCGGCGAGGTTCAGCGAAACTGCAAGCGGTGCGGTTGTATTATTGATGATGATCGCTATCCCGCAGATCAGAAACACGGCGCAGGATGCGAGTGCGGTGCAGTTCCAACTCCTCGACAACGCGCGCGACCAAATAAGATTGAGAAGCAGCGCGGCAAAGAGCAGGATGCAGATGGGCAGCGACATCGCAAAATAGTCGAAAACGAGGTAAATTCCGCCCGTGAAACCGCCGAGCATCGGGGTGTAAGCGGGATCGGCTACGGTCAGAGCAACCACGATAAGGTGGTAGACTGCAAGTGCCGAGCCGATCACGGCGGGGATGACCGTCAGCCAAAAGGCGAGCCGCGGATGCTTTTTAGGCATTATTTAAGCTCCGAAGCCCACTTGATCGCGAGGTCTATCCAACCCTCGCAGTGGGGAACGATGCTGTCGGGATTCTGCGACCAGGTGATCTCGTTGCAGAGCGCGAGACCGTGCTTGCCCTCGGGATAAATGTGAAGCTCAAAGGGAACCTTGTGCTCGGTGAGTGCAGAGGCGTAGAGAAGGGAATTCTCAACGGGAACCGTCTTGTCAGTGAATGTGTGCCAGATGAAGGCGGGCGATGTGGTTTCGTCAACGTGAAGCTCGAGGGAGAATGCCTCGATTGCCTCATCGGTCAGCGGATCGCATCCCGAAACGTTCTTGATCGAGCCCTTGTGCGCCTTGTCGCCGCCCGAAATTACGGGGTAGGAGAGAATTGTACCGGTCGGGCGGTTGATTCCCTCAGGAGCTTCGCCCGATTCGATGCCGAGTGCCTCGCGGACGGGCTTAATGTTCCAAAGGGTACCCGCGCTTGCGGCAAGGTGTCCGCCGGCAGAGAAGCCGCCGATGAAGACGTAGTTCGGATCGGTATTGTACTTTTCCGCATTCTCGCGGACGTACTTGATCGCCATACCCGCCTCGATCAGGGGTGCGTAGCTGTGAGCGTTCGGCTTGATGCTGTAACGGAGAAGGAATACGTTAAATCCCGCCGAGAGGAACTTGAAAACTATCGGCTCAGCCTCGCGGTCGGAGAGAAAATGATATCCTCCGCCGGGACAAATGACAACGGCGCGGCGGGGCGAGAGCTTGAGCTCGGCAGTGCTTGTGATGCAGTAGGATGTAAGTGTAGCCTCGGGATGCTTATCCCAGAGAGCGATGGTTTCATAGATCATATCGGAGACCTCCAAATATTAATATGTAATAATTGTACCACTTTTCCGCGCCGACCGCAAGAGGAAACGCGAAAATTTTTATTTTAGACTTGACTTTTTGCACGAAAAATTGTAAAATGTTATGGTATGGAGGACTATAAAATGAAAAAAAGAATTATAACCTTACTTGTTAGTATAATGCTTTTGCTTTCGTCCTGCTCGGGTGACGTTCTCGATCCGATAGTGACTATGCCGCAGGAGGAGCTTCCTACCTCGGAAATCACCAAAGCACCGAGCAGTATTTCTCTGGCGGGCTATAAGGTCATTCGCTCGGAAGATGCATCGGGGTCGATAGTTTCGGCGGCGGTCGAGTTCAAAAAGACACTTGAATCGGTTGCGGGAGGCTTGACCATCGGCGACGATTGGTACAATAAAAATGCGGGCGAGCTTCCCGCAGAGGCACTTGAAATTCTCATCGGCGACACCAACCGCCCCGAGAGTATCGAGCTGAAGGAAACTCTTCTTGCTAACGATTTTGCAATCAAGTATTTCCCCGAAAGTCGCCGTCTTGCCATCATCGGCGGTGATGACGAGTCGACGGTGAAGGCAATCTCACATTTTCTTGAATTCTGCCTGCAGGGCGGCGAGATCGCGTCCGATCTTTCCTATCTTTCCGCGGGACAGTACGCTGTAACAAGCTGTCTGCTCAACGGCGAACCGATCGAAGCCTATACGCTCGTTATCCCCGACAGCGCAGATGCCGACGAAAATTACGCGGCAGAGCTGATCACTAACAGCATCCTTGGCAAAACGGGCAAAAAGCTTTCGACCGTAAAGCTCTCCAAAGCTCCGAACGGCAAAAAAATTCTTATAGGAAGAGCCGCGGACGTAACTGCGGCTGATTCCGAGTACGTCTTTGGTGTGAAAAACGGTAACGTGATCCTCTGCGGCGAGGGCGGACTTGTCGTCCGCGCGGCACGCGATCTTATTGAAGGACTTTTCCCGAAGGGACAAACCGAGGTCGCGCTTACCCTCGGCGAGGCAAAAACCATCAAATTCGAGCGTGCATCCTATCCCACACTCGCAGATTTCGGTGCAAAGCCGATAGCTCTTGCCGATCAGAAAAACGCAAGCATCGCGGTTTACGATATTTCGGCGGCTGATCCCGTGCTCAAATACGAATTCGTTCCGCAGACCTCAAAGGGCTTTTCACTTACGGGCTACGGTCACCGCGTCGATGAAGCTCGCCTGCGCTACAGCGAAAAATGGGGCACTTATATAATACTCTTCAACTCGTCCTCGGGCTACTGCGGAGTAGCCTCCTATCCTGCCGCGGAATGCCTCTGGGAGGCGGAGCTCGGCGGAACCTCACCTCATTCGAGCGAGTATCTCCCGAACGGTATGGTTGCGATCGCATCCTCGGGCGGAAGTGCGGAGGAGAAGGGATTTATCCGAGTTTATTCTGCAGAGAATAAAAAGGATCAGAGATACGCTGAAAAGCTCTTGCGCGGCGCACATGCCGTCCTTTGGGATGAAACGCGCGAGATCCTTTGGGCGATGGGATACTCCGATATCGTTGCATATGAGATCGGAAACGATTCCGCCGCTCCCACGATGACCAAGATCGCATCCTACGGATGTAATGATATGAAGGGCGGCCACGATTTTTCTGCGATCTGCGGAGATGACGACCGTGTCTGGGTCGGCGGCAGCTTCGTCGGCATCTTTGATAAGACCACGGGTAAGATCGATAAGAACTACGCGGGCTCGGCACAGATCAGCACCTCGAGCGTTAAGTGTATCTGCTCCTTCCCCGACGGCACCGCCGCGCTTACTGTTGCAACCAAGGTCTACGCCGACCACGACACCGACCGCTTCAAGCTCTTCAGCTTTGAAGGCAGCAAAGCTACCGCCAAGACCTACACCTTCGACGGCAGAGCCTTCTATAAAGCGAGAACCTTCCTCGCTGAATACAATTGAGGTGAAAAATGAACATTCAAGGCTTTAATAAAGTGACTCTCCTTGACTACCCGGGACTCACCGCCTGCACCGTTTTTACGGGCGGATGCGACCTTCGCTGTCCTTTCTGCCATAACTCCCCGCTCGTCCTCGATCCGAGAGGCACAGAGGGATATACCGTCGAGGAGGTGCTCGAGCATCTGAAAAAGCGTAAGGGAATACTCGACGGCATTGCTGTCAGCGGCGGCGAGCCACTTCTCCAGCCCGATCTTGAGGATTTCCTTCGCAAGATCCGCGATATCGGTGACTATAAGATCAAGCTTGACACTAACGGAACCCACCCCGAACGGCTTGCAAGCATAATTTCCGAGGGACTTTGCGACAAGGTCGCGATGGATATCAAAAATTCCCCCGAAAAATACGCGCAGACGGTCGGTGTCCGCAATTTCGACGTTGAGCTCATCCGCGCGTCGCTCTCCTTCATTATGCTCTCGGGCATCGACTACGAGCTACGCACCACCCTCGTCCGCGAGCTTCACGATGCCGATTCCATGCGCGGAATCGCTAAATTCATCCGCGGCGCAAAGGCTTATTATCTTCAGAATTTCGTCGATTCGGGCGCTGTCCTCTACGGCGGACTTCACGGATTCGACAGACATGAAATCGAAGCTTTTGCCGATATCGTAAGAGATTCGGTCGGATTGGTCGAAATTCGCGGCGTTGATTGAAGCTATTGGTGAAAGTAACCAAAAAAACGGAATATTAACTATATATTGTGCCGATTTTTTAGAATCGGCACAATATCTTGTTATAGGGTATTGACAAAAACCCCAATATATAGTATAATATAACTCGCCAGCGCACAAACACACTATATATAGATTTAAAAACAAGAAAGGAACACAAGTATGTATCAGGTAGTTAAAAGAAACGGCAAAACCACCGAATTTGACATTTCGAAGATATCTAAGGCGATAACGCTTGCATTCGAGGCATGCGACAGAAAATATAATCCCGACGTGATAGACCTTATCGCTCTCCGCGTCACCTCCCACTTCGAGCCGAAGGTAAACGGCGACAAGATCGCGGTTGAGGACATTCAGGACAGCGTTGAGTCCGTCCTCGCTCAGGCGGGCTACGAGGATGTTGCAAAGGCTTACATCCTCTACCGCCGTCAGCGCGAGAAGCTCCGTAATATGAAGTCCACCATCCTTGACTATAAGGCGCTCGTTGACTCCTACGTTAAGAGCACCGACTGGAGAGTTAAGGAGAACTCCACCGTCACTTACTCCGTCGGCGGACTTATCCTTTCCAACTCGGGCGCGATCACCGCTAACTATTGGCTCTCCGAGATCTACGACGATGAGATCGCTCAGGCGCATCAGAACGCAGATCTCCACCTTCACGACCTTTCGATGCTCACCGGCTACTGTGCAGGTTGGTCGCTCCGTCAGCTTATCGAGGACGGCCTTGGCGGCATCACCGGTAAGATCTCGTCCGCACCCGCAAAGCACCTTGCTACCCTCTGCAACCAGATGGTCAACTTCCTCGGTATCATGCAGAACGAGTGGGCAGGCGCGCAGGCGTTCTCCTCCTTCGATACCTATCTCGCTCCCTTCGTAAAGACCGATAACCTTACCTACGATCAGGTCAAGAAGTGCATCGAGTCCTTCGTTTACGGCGTAAATACACCCTCACGTTGGGGTACTCAGGCGCCCTTCTCGAACATTACCCTCGACTGGGTATGCCCTCCCGATATGATCGACAAGCCCGCGATCGTCGGTGGCAAGGAGCAGAACTTTACCTACGGTGACTGTAAGGCTGAGATGGATATGGTCAACAAGGCGTTCATCGAGATCATGATCGAGGGCGACGTCAACGGCAGAGGCTTCCAGTATCCCATCCCCACCTATTCGATCACCCGCGATTTCGACTGGTCTGATACCGAAAACAACCGCCTCCTCTTCGAGATGACCTCGAAGTACGGCATTCCTTATTTCTCAAACTATATCAACAGCGATATGGAGCCGAGCGACGTTCGTTCGATGTGCTGCCGTCTGCGTCTTGACCTCCGCGAGCTTCGCAAGAAGTCGGGCGGTTACTTCGGAAGCGGCGAGAGCACGGGTTCCGTTGGCGTTGTTACCATCAATATGCCCCGTCTCGGCTACACCGCCGAGAACGAGGAGGACTTCTACCGTAAGCTCGACAGACTTATGGACGTAGCGGCTCGCTCGCTCAAGATCAAGAGAAACGTTATCACCAAGCTTCTTGATGAGGGTCTTTACCCCTACACCAAGCGCTATCTCGGCACCTTCAATAACCATTTCTCCACCATCGGTCTTGTCGGTATGAACGAGTGCTGCCTCAACGCCGGCTGGATCAAGAAGGATCTCACCGATAAGAAGGCGCAGAAGTTCACTCAGGACGTTCTCAATCATATGCGCGAGAGACTTTCCGACTATCAGGAAATGTACGGTGACCTCTACAACCTCGAGGCTACCCCCGCAGAGTCCACCTCCTTCCGTCTTGCAAAGCACGACAAGAAGAGATATCCCGATATTATTACCGCTTCTCAGGGCGAAACTCCCTATTACACCAACTCCAGCCACCTTCCCGTAAGCTATACCGACGACGTCTTTGCCGCCCTCGATATTCAGGACGAGCTCCAGACTCTCTATACCTCGGGTACGGTATTCCACACCTTCCTCGGCGAAAAGCTTCCCGACTGGAAGGCGGCGGCTTCTCTCATCCGCAAGATCGCGGAGAATTATAAGCTCCCCTACTACACCCTTTCTCCCACCTACTCGGTATGCTCCGAGCACGGATATATCGCGGGCGAGCACTTCTCCTGCCCCAAGTGCGGTAAGGTTACCGAGGTTTATAGCCGTATCACCGGCTACTACCGCCCCGTTCAGAACTGGAACGACGGTAAGTCTCAGGAGTACAGAGAAAGAGTTGAGTACGATCCCGAGCAGTCCATGCTCCACTTCGAAGAGCGCGGACACGGCAACATCAGCAAGCAGAGCGTATCCGCTCCCGCCGCTGACGCTGTTTACGAGGACGGCCGCGTAGTTCTCTTCGCAACCAAGACCTGCCCCAAGTGCAAGATTGCGGCATCTCTCCTTGAAAAGGCGGGAATCGAGTTCGAAAAGGTTTACTTTGAGGACGATCCCGACTTCGCGAAGAAGTACGGAACCCGTCAGGCTCCCACTCTGCTCTATATCGTCGGCGAGGACTTCACCGCGTTTGCCGATATCGCGGGTGTCAAGGAATTTATTAAGACTACCGCTCAGGCATAAAGACATCAGGGCAGACTCATATAAAATGGGTCTGCCCGATTGTAGTTGTTAGTGAATAGGAAATTTTCGCTGTCGCGAAAATCTTGTTTTTATTAAAAGAGGAAGCAATGAAAGATATTATTATAATCGGAGCGGGTCCTGCGGGACTTACCGCGGCAATTTACGCAGTGCGTGCAGGCAAAAGCGTAACCGTTATTGAAAAGTCTACATTCGGCGGACAGATGACCTTCTCACCCAAGATCGAGAATTACCCCGGATTTTCCGAGATCTCGGGCAACGAGCTTGCCGATAAAATGGTCGAGCAGGCGCTCGGACTCGGCGCGGAGATCGAATGCGCGGAGGTTACCGCAATTTCGTTCAATGAAGATGAAAAATATTATACCCTCACCACGCCCGACGGCGATTTTGAGGCAAAGAGTGTTATCATCGCGGTCGGCTCACACCACCGCCGTCTTGGTCTCGAAGGTGAAGAAGAGCTTGTGGGACACGGAATCTCCTTCTGTGCCGTTTGTGACGGCGCGTTCTATACGGGTGGAGAAGTAGCGGTCATCGGTGGCGGAAACAGCGCTGCAGTTGAAGCACTCCTGCTCGCAAAGGTGGTCAAGAAGCTGACCATCATTCAGAACCTCCCCGACCTGACCTGCGAGGCAAGCACAGCGGCAGAGCTCAAATCAATGGATAACGTAGAAATAATCTATAATACCGTCGTTGAAGAATACGTTTCCGAGGGCGGCGAGCTGACGGGAATTATCGTTAAGAATACGGAAACGGGCGATCTTACCAAGATGAAGGTCGACGGAATCTTCCTTGCTGTCGGTATGGCTCCCGCAACCGAGATCTTCAAGGACATCGCGCCCATCGATCCCTATGGATACCTTATTGCAAGCGATGACGGTGATATGGGATGCGCGGGAGTTTTCGCCGCGGGCGACTGCCGCAAAAAGGGCATCCGCCAGATCTCAACTGCAACCTCCGATGGTGCTTGCGCGGCTTTGGCGGCTTGTAAGTATGTGGATTCTTTGTCGTGACGAGCGGGAAGAATTCTGCGCATATGTTGGACATTAGTTTGTAAAGTTACTAGTTACTAGTTGCTGGTTACTAGTTAAAGGAAGATTTTCTCACTTTGCTCGAAAATCAAATAAAACTCGGATATAGGGGACTTTGGCTCCTATATCCGAGTTTTTTATAATAGATTTATAGATGAAAATTTTCGCTCCGCGAAAATTTACCTTCAACTAGCAACTAGTAACTAGCAACTAGTAACTAATCAAAACCACTTATCAATAACCTCAGCCTCAGCCTTAGCAAGCTTTGCAAGACAATCCGAATTCTGCAAAAACGCCGAATCTTCGGGATTGGTGTGGAAGCCGTGTTCGATGAGGAAAGCGCGCTTGCATCCCGATGCGGCGGCGGAGCGGAGGACACCGTAGTAGTCTACCGATTCGTTGTCGGGGTAGCGGCGGGTCTTTATGCCGCGGTCCTCGGTCTGCATTGTGCGGACAACGGCGTCGGTCAGGTCGCGTGCGATGGGGGCGTTGCCTTCGCAGTCGCTGACGGAATAGAATGTCTCCGCGCCGCGAATTTTAGCATAACGATCCTCACCGGGATTTCCGCCCGGTGCGTTCGAGTGGATCGAAAGAAACATTACCGCACCGAGGTTGCCCGCCATAGCTCCACGCTCGACGAGGCCCATATCATCCTCAACACGCTCGCGCGTCATTCTTACGTCGAATCCGATCGCCTCAAGCTCGGCTTTGAGGAAGGAGGCAAGAATGTAATTCTGCGTGCCTTCGTAAAATCCGTCGCGAGTGGTGTGTTTGTTGCCAAATTGCCCGTGTCCGGGATCGAGTACTATAATTCCACGATTCTTATTCATCTTTTTTACCTCTTAATCTGCATTTGTGCCCGCGCCGAGCTTTGATACGGCATCTGAAAGCGCGGGATATTCGTCAAGTGTTGGATTTTGATTGAGAATGAAATTTGCATCCTCTGTCGCGTGTGCGAGGATCGACGCATCGCCGCAAAGATCGGCAAATTTGAATTTGAGTCCGCCGCTTTGTCTGATCTCGTTCGAATTTGAAGCGAGAAAATCACCCGGACCTCGCGCCGCAAGATCTGCCTCCGCTATCGAAAAACCGTCGTAGTTATCCTTCATAACGGTCAAACGCTTCTTCGCAGTTTCGGCGGGATCGTCGGAAACGAGGATGCAGTAAGATTTTCTCTTTCCGCGCCCGACTCGTCCGCGAAGCTGATGAAGCTGTGAAAGTCCGAATCGCTCGGCATTTTCGACTATCATAAGCGACGCGTTCGGCACGTTGACGCCGACCTCGATTACGGTCGTCGAAACGAGAACGTTTATTTCTCCGCACTCAAATGATGTCATAATTGCATCCTTTTGCTCGCTCTTCAGCTTACCGTGTAAGAATGCGACCGTTAATTCGGGGAGCGCTTCGCTTAATTCATCTGCATATTTGATCGCCGCCTTGAGGGGCGGTTTTTTAGTGAAACCCGCATCACCTATATCGTAAAGTGAAACCCCGCAATCGTCCTGCTTATCGGATTCCTCGATTGAGGGACAAACAACGTATACCTGACCGCCTTCGCTGACGGTTTTTCTGATAAATGCAATAAGCCTTTGCCGATAATTTTCGTCAACTACGAAGGTATCAACTCGCTGTCTGCCGGGAGGCATTTCATCAATGCGTGAAATGTCCGTGTCGCCGTACATCACAAGCGCAAGCGAACGGGGAATCGGCGTTGCCGACATCGAAAGCAAATGAACGCCCTCGGATTTTTCGGTCAGCGCGGCTCGCTGATTGACACCGAAACGGTGCTGTTCGTCGGTTACAACGAGCGAAAGTGCCGCAAATTGGACTCCGTCTGACAAAAGTGCGTGAGTTCCGATAACAATCGGGACACGGGCATCAGGATGTTCTGCCGATAGTGCAGCATAGATTCTGCGCTTCTCCTTTGCAGGTGTTGCGCCGATGAGAAGTTCGCATTTAATTCCGATTTTGCCGAAAAGCTCGGAAAGATCCTCGTAATGCTGCCGCGCGAGTATTTCGGTGGGTGCCATAAGTGCGGCTTGTCTGCCGCTTAGCACAGCGATCAGTATTGCTGCCGCCGCGACGATAGTCTTACCGCATCCGACGTCACCTATCAGCATTCGGCGCATCGGCGTTTCACTCTTAAGATCGGTGGCGATATCCTTAACGGCACGCTTCTGCGCTCCCGTAAGCTCGTAGGGAAACTCTGAAAGTAGGGGAGAGATATTCTGCTTCGTCAGCGGAAAAGCGTTTGAGACGCGTTTTTTCTTCCCTTGCATCGACATCGAAAGCGAGAAAAGAAAGAATTCATCGTAGATCAAGCGCCGCTTTGCCGCCGCGAGTGCGGTGTAGCTTTCGGGATTGTGAATATTGCGAATTGCATAAGCCATTGTGCAAAGACTGCGCTTGCGCCTGATTTCATCGGGGAGTACGTCGGGCAGAGAAGTGCAGAGCCGCATAGCCTCTGAAACGTGAACGAAAAGATTTTTCTGTGTTAAGCCCTCCGAAAGGGGATAGACAGCGCTGAAATCGGGGAGTGCGCCCTCCGCATAGGGCTCGTAAGCGGGCGAGGACATCTTATACTTCATCCCGCCACGCACCGGCGTTGCCTCAACAACGCCGAAAAAGCGCCACTCGGATCCTACAGTAAAGATCTGGCGCAAGAATGGCATATTAAAGAAGAGAATTTCCGCGCTGCCGCTTTGGTCAAAAGCACGGAATTTAAGGATAGTGAGTCCGCCGCGAAGCTTTGCCGCTTGGGGAGTTGTTGCAACGGTCAGCACGACCGCAGTTTTTCCTCCATCCGTCCGCGCATCCGAAAGCTTGCGGATATCACCTCTGTTTTCGTAGGCGCGCGGGACGTGCAAAAGCAGGTCTTCGAGTGTTTCAATGCCTGCTTTTGCATAAGATGCCGCCTTTGCGGGGCCTACTCCTGAAAGAACCGTTACTGGAGAGGAGAGTGTGATCGCTCCTCCTTTTGTTGCTTTAGGCATAATTATTCACCGTAATTTGCGTCAAAGGCTTTTTTGATCTCATTGTAAGAAAAGCCTTGGCGCAACAGATAATCAATGCATTTTTTTCTAACGTCAAGATCGCTCGGTATGCCGCCGTATTTCTTCATTATTGCACGGTGGCAGATCGGGACGAAATCAATATCGGCGAGATATTCCCTGACCTCTGCGAGTGCCTCATCTCCGTAGCCTCTGCCGCGCAGATAAGACAGTATGCGTCTCGCGCCGACGTTTTTGGCGATCTGTAATTCGCAAAGACGCTGTGCATCGCTCGATTCGGAAAGCCCCGATTCGGCTATGAGTATTTCAACTGCTTCGTCTGCGTGATCGGGTGCGATACCCTTGCCGATCAGCTTCATTCGCAGTGCCGATCGGGAATTTGCACCGTAGCCGAGTATTCGTCTGCCCGATCTTACTCCGCGGCAGACGCCGTCAAGCCGACGAAGGACCTCATAAGCCCCGTCGGGGTACTCACCTTTTGCAAATTCATATTCTCGTTGATGTGCGGCGAGGATGTAGAAGCATTCCGCTTTCGCCGCATCCTCACGCTTTACGTCAACTCGGTAAGCTCCGCCCCCGTCCGAGGCGCGGAGTGAGGTTATTTTAATCATTCAAGATCGCCGAGAAGATCGATATCGAGATCGTCATCGTCGAGCTCGAAATCGCCTCCGTCTTCATCTGAAAGCTTATCTGCGAGGGAACGGATCTTTGCCTCAATCTCTGCAAAGAGTGCGGGATCTGCCTCGATGGTCTTTCTTGCGTTTTCGCGTCCCTGACCGATTCTCTCGCCATTGTAGGAGAACCACGAGCCGCTCTTCTGGATTACCTCGAGAGCTACACCCATATCAACGATCTCGCTCGCACGCGAAATGCCCTTGCCGTAAAGAATGTCGAATTCCGCACTCTTAAAGGGAGGCGCTACCTTGTTCTTAACGACCTTGCATTTTACGCGGTTTCCGTAGATATCATTGCCGTTCTTGAGCTGCTCGGATTTGCGGACGTCGATTCTGACAGATGCATAGAATTTAAGTGCACGACCGCCCGTGGTGACCTCGGGGTTGCCGTACATAACTCCGACCTTTTCGCGGAGCTGGTTGATGAAGATAACGAGGCAGTTGGACTTCGAGATAGCCGCCGAAAGCTTACGCATAGCCTGCGACATAAGTCTTGCCTGAACGCCGACCTGAGACGAACCCATATCGCCCTCAAGCTCCTGACGGGGAACGAGAGCCGCAACAGAGTCGATAACGACGATGTCAACCGCGCCCGAACGGACGAGGGATTCGGTGATCTCAAGCGCATCCTCGCCGCAATCGGGCTGGGAAACGAGAAGATTGTCAATGTCAACGCCGAGAGCCTTGGCGTAGACGGGATCGAGCGCGTGCTCTGCGTCAATGAATGCCGCCTCACCGCCGGTCTTCTGAACCTCGGCTACAACGTGAAGCGCAACGGTGGTCTTACCCGAGGACTCGGGACCGTAGATCTCAACGATACGTCCCTTGGGGAGTCCGCCGATTCCGAGTGCCATATCAAGCGAAATCGAGCCCGTGTGAACCGCCTGAACCTCCATATGCGCATTCTCTCCGAGGCGCATTACCGCGCCCGAGCCAAAATCACGCTCGATCTGCGAGATAGCCGTCTGCAGAGCCTTCTTTTTTGCGTCGCCGTCAGCGGGCATTGTCGCCGCATTCTTCTTAGTTGCCATTTTTATTTACCTCTTATAAAACGAAATTTGGAATTATTTTATTACATTATACACCCATTTCGCGCGTTTGTCAAGTACTTTTACAAAGAAAAATTCCAAAATCGGAAAAATAAAAGTATTCGCACCGTGCAAAACGATGCGAATACTGAAAAAATTCCAAAAACGGAACATATTATAAGTAAAAAACGTGAACCGTGCCGAAAAATTTCGTTTTCAGGAAATCAGCTTCTCGGCGCGCTCGATAAGAAGCTCGCGCGCACTCTCGATCGTGCTGGCTGAAATCGTGCATCCTGCCGCCTTAACGTGTCCTCCGCCGCCAAAGTGGGCGCAAAGCGCGGAAACGTCCGCCGTCGAATTGGAGCGCGCAGAAATGCGGAAATGATTTTTCGCTTCCTCGCGGATCGAAAACGCGATCTCAACTCCCGCAACCGAACGGGCAATATCTATCAGTGCGTCGAGATCCTCGCCCGCAAGGTTGTGCTCCGAGATCTGTTCAAGCGAGATCGAGCAAACCGCGATCTTTCCGCTTGCCGCAAATGTGAGCAGGTCAAGCGCCGCTTTTTCCGCCGCGAGTCTGCCGGGCGTTTTGGTTTCGAAGAGAAGACGGTCGATGTCCGCGTGCGAGGGGATCAGTGCGATGAGCTGTGCCGCAGTGCGGTGGGTTGCAGGAGTTACGTTTGAGTAACGGAAACAGCCCGTATCCGAGCTGATAGCGGCATAAATCGCGGGCGCGACACCCTCGGGGATCGCGTCGATATAGCCCATTCTCATCCATTCGCGTGCGATGCGCCAGACGATCTCACCGGTCGCGGAGGCGTCGGCGGAAAGATAACGGTCTGAAAAAGCGGTCGAACGCGCGTGATGGTCGAAGGAAAGTGCAATGTCGTACTTGCCCTCAAGACATCCGAGCTGCGTGGATGCCGCGATGTCAAGCGCGACCGCGGTAACCTTGCCGGGCTGAAATTCCTCGGGAATCGTGTCGAGCGTTATGCTGCCGTCCTGTTTTGCGTTCTCCGCGATGAAACGCAGACGTGCGGGGAGTGGATCGGCACAAACGACGTGTGCGCGGCAACCGATAGCTTCAAGGAGCACCGCGGTGGCGTAAGCTGAACCGATGCAGTCGCCGTCGGGACGTGCGTGAACGAGGAGCGCAAGCTTGCCGCGTCTTGAAAGCTCGTAGAGATTTCGGCAAGCGGCCTTGAAGGTCAGATTGCGCATTACTCGTCACCTTCTTCGTCGGATTTTTCGGTGGTGATGCCGAGCCTTGCGGCTCTTTCTGCGCTGTCTGTTTCAACCTTGTGGAGGAGAGAAGAGATGTGTGCACCGTTCGCGCCCGAGCGGTCGAGGATGAAGGTCAGCTCGGGAGTCTGACGAAGATCGACCGCACGCGCGAGTGCACGGCGGATGTATCCGTTGCTTGATTTTAGTCCCTCGGCAACCTTCTTTTCCTTTTCGGCGTTGCCGTCCGCACCGAGGAGGGAGTAGTAGATCTTTGCGAATTTAAGGTCGGGTGTAACGTCTGCACCCGTGATGCTGATAAAGGCGGAGCTGACTCTGGGATCCTTGACCTCTCGAAGAATTTCCGAGAGAGCTTTGCGGACCTCATCGTTGATCCTGCCGCGTCTGTAATTTGCCATGATTTTTTCCTTTTATATAAAACTAATTTTAAAAACTAATAAGAGAGCATATTATTACTATTATAATATAACATAAATTAAGGAAAAAGTCAAGGGAAATTTATGAAATATTGCGCGTACAGTTGTGAATTGAAAAGAAACGCGAAGCCGGCGACGTATGTAAAAATAAATGAAGAAAAAATCGCAGGTTTTTACAAAAAAATGTAGACAACGAGGCGATTTCGTGGTATAATATATAGGTACGAAAAAATGAATGCAAATCGAGGTGAGTGCGCAAGCATTTCGGCTGTCCCGAAACGGTAGCGCGCAACGCACGAAATGATCTTTTCGTGTGTTTACTACCAAATAAATATCGAGGTGTGGCGCAATTGGTAGCGCGCGTGCTTTGGGAGCACGATGCTGCAGGTTCGAGTCCTGTCACTTCGACCAAATATAAAGGGGATGGCAGAGCCATCCCCTTTATATTTGCCCGAACTGCCCGCGGACTCGAAGCTCTTGCTGTTGCTTTAGCAACAGCAATCATTTGCGCGCGACCGCCGAATCATACTATTACACCCAATAAAGCGCGCAAATGTAGGTTCTTGATTCCTGTCGTTTTAAACAAAAAGCACAATGGACCGAGGTCCATTGTGCTTTTTGTTTGTGCTTGAAACAAGCAAGGCTTTTCGCCTTGCTTGTTTTTTGCATAGGCGATCCGCTTTTATAGCGGAAGTAACTTAAATTAAAAATATAAGTTATTTGTTCTTGTTTTTGTTTTTGTCCTTATTCTTGTTGTTACCGTTGCCGTTGTTGCCGTTGTTTTTATTGGAAGTGGTTTCTTCCTCAACTGCGGGTGTATCAACGATTTCTTCAGCGGGCTCTTTGTCGGAGTCGGTAACTACAATATCGCCGGTGAAGGTGTAGGTAATCGATTTGTTCTTCTTGAACTCCCAAGTGCAGTCGCCTGCGCCGAAGAAGAACTCGTCCCAATGTCCCTTGTAAGAAGGATTGTTAGCCTTCAGACAAGCGATAACTGCGTTCTGAGTTGCCTTATCAAGCTCTTCAGATGCCCAGAACATACCGGAGGTGGACTGCTTTACAAATACTGCAGAAACGTAGCCTTCCTCAGTGGGGATCACGAAGGAGGTCTCGCTACCGATATCGATCTTCTTAACGAAGGTAACCTTTCCGGTTGCCTTGTTGACCAGCATAAAGCTGATGTTAGAAGCTTCGCCGGAATTGAAGGAGATCGTGGGAGGAGTCTTGATGGGGTTGCAGTACTCAACGAAGGGCTTGGGGAATTCCTGACCGTAATCTCTGTCACCGTTGGGATAAAGAGTAGCGGACTCGTTGGTGTATGCGATAAAGCACTTGCCGGGAGTCTCGTTTCTGTTTACCAGCTTGAGCTGATAAGTAAGAGCTACGGTATCCTCTGCGCCAACGGACTTGTAGAAGTACCAAACGAAGCGCTCTTCTGCAGGAGTCTCACCCTTGAAGTAATCCATGGTGAAGCCAACCTTACCGTTCTCGCCAACGAATGCATAAGAAGCGGTTGCGCCCTCTGCGGTTGCGATCACGTTAGTGGTATAAGCAACACCGTTGAATGTAAGAACGATCTTTTCGCCGGTGAAGTCGAAGTCAACGCCGATAAAGTCCTCTACGAAGGGAACAACAGGTTCGCCGGATGCGGTGGTGCTTCCCTCGATGATCTCAGCCTTGATATCGTCAAAGAAGGTTACGTTGTTGGCATCGAAGAAGATTGCCTCGCCGCCTGCAAGCATGTTCATAAAGCAATGACCGATGTAGTTAGTGGTCCAGGTATAGTCATAATGAGAACCGTTAGATGCTGTACCGTTGATTCGGAGAGGAGCATATACAGGATAGAAGCTGATGCCCTTGCCGGAAATATTCTCCTGGATGAAGGTGTAAGCTTCCCACATAGCGCGCTCGTAGCTGATTGCGTGAGCTGCGGACTCATCGATGAAGGGGTTAGGACCGGATACGCCGTGCACAACGCCTCTTTCAGCGCTGCTGGTCATATCGAATTCAAGTACGTCCTCGATCTTGTTGTTGCCGAGATTGGAAACAACCGCACCGTTACCGGAATAAGAGAAGGTGGAGGTGTTGGAGGAATACTTACCGGAGTTCATCCAATTAATGAAATCACCTGCTTCGCGGGTTGTTGCCTCGTATACGACGGTGTCGCCTGCAGCAATATCTGCCTTTGACCACGCATCGATAAGGCTCCAGTAGCAATCCCACTCGCTTTCATACTTATCAGCGTTTGCCTTGTAGTACTCGGAGATAGCCTTGGGAACGGGATAGGAGTTGGTGCTGTTGTTACGCGCACGCATCCAAGCCTTTTCCATATAGAATACCTCGTTGGTATCTACGTTGCCATTCTTGAAGCTTACGGGAACAGTAGAGATATACTCATTGTTATCGCCGCTGTTGAAGTAGTATGTATGACCGGAAGCGATCATTACGAGGTGCTGACGGTCGGTACGACCTGCCTGACCAAGCTCGGATGCGCTGAACATCTCGGTTGCGGTGAGGAGCGCGTTCTCCATGTTTACACCGTCGTAAACGTTGCCTGCTTCCGCAATAGCAGTAGCGATGGTCGCGGGAAGAGCCTCGAGATCTGCTTCAGTTGTAAGGGGAGTGAGGGGCATTACGGGATACTTGGTAGAGGAGAAGGGAACGATACCGAAGTTTACGGGAACTCCGTCGTTGATCAGCTCACGGAAGGTCTCGGTCAGCGCCTGAATCATTGTGTCTGCAAGAATGTCTTCCAGAGAGAGGAATCTACCGAGAATATAGATGATATCTACGGGGAGCTTGCCACCGGGGTTATACTCAACGTTGCCGGTTACCTCGAGAGTAACGTCAACAAATTCACCATCGAAATTGTCAGCGGTCTTGTCGATCTTACGAAGGGTTACGGTTTCCTCTGCGTAAACAGGGGTTTCACCTGCTGCAAGACCGATAAGGTTCTGAGAAACCTCACGGGAGGTAGCGATACCGTCGCCGTTGATATCCTTAGGCTCGGGAATATAGAAATATACGCCGCGCTCAAGATTCTGAGTACCGGAAACAACTACCTTGATGGTAGAGTTTGCCTTTGCATTCAGATTTACTTTATAGTTGGTTTCGTTGGTTACATTAACGGATATGTTAGTGATCACACCGTCAACGTAAACGTTAAGGGTGATATTATCGTTATCATCTGCGCCGTGGTTGAGAGATACGTTGATCTCTACTGCATAAAGATTATCAGACTTTGCAATCTTGGAGTTGGAAACGTCAAGATTGGTGATAACGATCTGACCGTCCTCTGCCTCAGCGCCTTCCATTGCAAGATAGAAGTCAATGAGAGCGTTGACACGCGTGCCAACACCGTTGGGATTGGAGAGGTACTTTGCCGAGGTCTTGCTATCTGTGAAATTAGTGATCTCGTCTGCAAACTCGTGCATATAGCCGCCCCAAGTAAGCTTCTGAGCGGTTGTTGCAGTCTTGTTGTAGCGATAGGAATCACCGCTGTCAGGGTTAGCAATAGTCCAGATAGCAGCCTGAGTTGCAGCAATAAGCTCAGAGCGGTCAAGCTCTTCAGCCTGTGCAAAGCCTGCTTCCTTAAGCGCTGCCTTCGCTGCTTCAACAGAAACGTAAGGATAAGCGTTTTCTACGATAGCACGAAGTCTCTTTGCATCGGTTTCGGAAACGTACTCGCTGTCCTCAAGGTTTACGCGCTTATAGTAAGCTTCGTTATCCGTGCCGGTAACAGCATCACAGCAGTACATAACGTCGTAGTTGCTTACGCCCCAGTTGTAAATGCCGTCGGGAGTCCAGTCACCGGTAACCTTAGTTGTGTCAACTATGGGGAAGATGTGTATAGCTCCGCCGCCGGTTACTTCTTTCTTGACGGTGTGGTTACTGGTTTCGTAGTACCAGCGATTGTTTTCGGGATCCTGCGCGATTGCATACACGTAGGGATCCTCTCCGGCTGCGATGTTAATCTTTGCATCGTCACCCTGCCATACGGTTTCTGCCAATGCAGGCAGAGCAGCACCTACGCACATAAGAGCGGCGAGCAGAGCACACAAACCCTTTTTGAAAATTTGTTTTGCCATGTTTGTTATTCTCCTTTGAATATTTAAAAGAGAACAAAACACTGGCAGCCGGGCTGCCATAGTATTAAATTATTCTTTGGACAAAAGGTAATTTAATACCTTAGGCCCCGTAGCTTTGCGTCCCCCCTTTCGAAAGGTTTGCCTTTTTCATGTATTTCATTCATTATCTCGTGCAGAACGTTCGAACCTCTTTCTGTACGAGGCTGCCGCTGTTTTGATATATTTGGTTTTGCGGCAAAAAAAAGAAACGTGACGTCATATTTGTTCCTTTTAGACCTATATTATATAACATGCGAGTTACAAATTGAGTTGTATTTGTAGATATTCTTGTGTAATTTGTCAAAAAATATAAAACTTATTGAATTCTTTGACAAAAAATGTTTTTTTATTGATGTTGCTATAAAATAGAAGCCTCGGCAAGGATTTTTCCTTGCCGAGGCTTTGGCTTGTGGGGTAAATTTGATACGTCAGTTCAGCTTCGCATCAACGCAGACGGGGCAGTGGTCGGAGATCGTGAGGGCGGTTTCGTCGGTGGGGATGGAGTGGACGAGGACTTTTATCGCATCATCGGTGACGAAGATGAAGTCGATCGGTGTGCCCTCGGGGCAGGGCTGTCCGGGAACGCGGTGGAAGGAGTTGATACCCGCGGTCGCGCTGACTGTTGCGACTTCCGCGCTGTCGGGAAGAACCTTTTTCATATTCTGAATAGATTCGCTGCTTGCGTAGGCGTTGAAGTCGCCCGTTACGAAAACGGGGAGGGATGCGCCGTATTTTGCGCGGAGCTCGTCCTTCTTTTCAAGCATCTGGCAGACGTTGTCAACACGCCACATCTCGCCCTCGACGGCGTTGGTGGCTTCGAGGTTGTAGGATTTCAGTATCAGCGAGCCGTGAGAATTGATGACTGCGAGCTTTTTGCCGCTCTGCTTGTCGGCGACGACAGCCCACGCCATCGACTTCGTGTCGGTGCCGCGGCTGCGGTAAAGCTCGCTGCCGCCCTCGATCAGCTCAAAGCGGTCGCGGCGGTAGAGAATGGGGGT
Organism: Clostridia bacterium; assembly: GCA_017387685.1. Taxonomy (GTDB): domain Bacteria; phylum Bacillota; class Clostridia; order Oscillospirales; family CAG-272; genus CAG-390. The sequence continues at coordinate 42,290 of JAFOEU010000024.1, read as the reverse complement.
GTAGCAATGCTTATCCTCGGGGTGACGGAGCGCGACGGTGGCATAGATGTCGCCCAGCGTGTCGAAAAGTGCCGTTCCGACACGGTTTACCTCCTGCATACCGATCAGATCTGCATCGCTCGCACGGTAATAATCTGCAATCAGAGAGAGGCGGTCGGGGAGGGTTTTATCAAATAGAATATTGCTGGACATAACGCGCACGTCGGCGCCTGCGATTCGGGGATTCAAATAGGACATAGTCAAATTCCTTTCCGTTGATGATATATTTATGTTGATGATATATTTATATGGAAGAAAAGCTGCACTTATTGTGCGGTTTTCGTACGCTTCTTTTTTGCTCTCGTTGCCTCGAAGCTGACGTTTGTGAGAAAATGCACGATATCCTCGGGCGCGTCGGGGAGGAGGACAGAGATCCAATGGTGCTTATTCATATGATACGCGGGATAGACTCCGTCGGATGCATCGAATGAGCCGAACATTTCGGTCGGCAGCTTGAGATTGACCACGTCGATCACCTCGTCGCTCCGAAGACCGAATTTGCGGCGCGGAACGCGCATCACGATCGCGTACCACTTACGGTTGTCCGCGTGACGAAGTACGGCGGTCTCGAAATCCTCGTCAAATGGATAATCGGGCGACGTGCCGAAGACCTCAAGGCAATATGAAAGAAAATCTTGTTTATTCATAAGAAGAGTCCTTTAGGATAAAAGCCTCCGTGGGGTGCGGAGGCTTTTGGGTGTTAAATAGTCGGGTTGAATTCCATTCTCTCGCCCATATGGTCGGCGGAGTAGAGGAGCTTATTTGCGATCGCTACGGTGCGTGCGGAGGATTCGGGCATATTCTTTTCGGGGGCGATGCCCTTTTCAATGCAATCGACGAAGTATTCGATCTCAGCCTCGATGCCGCCGTAGGGAGCGATCTCGATCTTTTCGACCGATCCGTCTTCCTTGGAATATACGTTAACGCCGTTTGAGTCAAAGATAACGGAAGCCTTCTCAAAGCCTACGCGATAGCCGGCGTTGAACTTTGTTCCCTTGAGCGACCATTCAGCAACCGCGCTGACGGGGAGGTTTTCGTAGTAATACTGAACGAAAACAGTATCGTGCTTTACAAAATTAGCAGCCGCAACTGCAGAGAAAGCCTTCGGCTCGCCAAAGAGCCAACGGATCATATCGCAGTCGTGAATATGGAGGTCGTAGATTACGCCGCCCGAAAGCTCGGGCTTCATATACCAGTTGTTCCAGCCCCATCTGGGAGGTCCGCTGAGACGGTCGAAGTGTGCCGCGGTGACCTTGCCGTATCTGCCATCCTCGATGCAAGCCTTGAGGAACTCATACTGACGGTAGAAGCGCAGGCACTGACCGATCATAAGCTGTTTTCCCGAGCGATCGCGCGCCTCGATCATGCGGCGGCAGTCCTCCTCGGTGAGAGCCATCGGCTTTTCACTCTGAACGTGATAGCCGCGCTCAAGCATCTTGATCGCGTATTCGCAGTGCAGGGGAGTGGGCAGACAGATGTCGATGAGATCGATCTGTTCATTAGCGAGCATTTCCTCGAGGTCGGTATAAGTACGGAAATCGCCGCCGAGACCCGATTCACCGGTTTCGATATTGATTGTAAGGCGGCGGTTAAAAGCCTCGGGATCGATATCGCAGATAGCGACGAGCTTTACGGGAATACCGCGTTTTTCAAGGGAGAGATATGAGTTTTTATGCGACTGGGCGATACCGCCGAAGCCGATCATAGCAGCACGGATCATAGGGTTGTCCTCCGATTTAAATAGTATTGCATTAAGTATATCACGAAATTGTAGAATAGTCAATATTATTCTTTCAATTTGTTTGGGGAAATGAAAAGTAAAAGTGTTGTGAAATATTGCCAAAAAACTTGACATGTAGCTGTTTTGGGAGTATAATAAAGAAAAACCTATAGGAGAAACAATAAATGAAAAAGATTGCTTTCCTTATCGCTGCGGCATTGCTTGCGTTTGCAATGCTGTTCACCTCCTGCGATGAAGGCGTAGAAGAAACCACCGCGCCTCCCGAGACCGTGGAAGCTACAGCTCCCGATACAACGGCGCTGCCCGAAACAACGGACACTCCCGAGGAAACCACCGCTCCTTCTCATACACATTCCTTTTCATCCCCGAGCGTAACCCGGGCTGCAACCTGTACCGAGGCGGGCAGCGAGGAAAGAATTTGCGCTTGCGGTGAAAAGGAGACCAATACCATCGCACCGCTCGGCCACACCGAGGTCGTTGATAAGGCGGTTTCTGCCACCTGCACCGTTGCGGGTATGACCGAGGGCAAGCATTGCTCTGTCTGCGGCACCGTAACAGTAAAGCAGAGCGAGGTCAAGGCTACAGGTCACAGCTATAAAAACGGCACTTGTGCCACCTGCGGCGAGGCAGATCCCTCGGCGATCGACCCCGAAAAGATATATAACGAAGCGATAAAGCTTTTGAATAACGGCGAATACGAGGATGCTTATAAAAAGTTCTTCATCATCAAGGATATGCGCGACGTGAGCGAATATCTGGACAGATTCGTATGGGTCTGCGGCAAGGAGAATTTCAGCAACGCATCCGGCGTTTATAAGTCTTATACGGTACACACGGTAAATGAAAACGGATACGTTACGGAAACCAAAGAAACCAACAACGGCGGAGTAACCTATATCACAAAATACTTTTACGAGACTGATCAGGGCGGCCTTCTGCATGAAACCGTAAGATGGCAGGTGGGAACGGATGAGAACGTTGTTGTCAGCTATTATTACGACGAATACGGTGTTCTTCAGAAGCAGGTAAGGTGGCTCAGCTACGAGGATTCGGAATTCGATATTCTTTACGAATACGATTCAGAGGGCAGACTGATAAAGGAAATAAACAACAGCATATATATGCCGTATACCGAAGAGTATACCTATAGGGATGACGGCAAGCTTGCTCAGTCTGTGATGATCGACTTCTATGGCAACACCGTTACGAAATATGAGTACGATAAAAACGGCTTCCTCGTTAAGGAAACCACCAACTATTATGACGGCGACGGTGTTATAACCTACGAAAATGATGAATATGGCAATCTGATCAAAATGACGGAGCCCGACGGATCGATCACCGAATATTCCGATTACAAGCTCTTTTACCGTGCAGAGACCGCGCCAAGCGTTCGAAACGGAACTGTTTCCATAATTCCCGATCGCGTTAATCCCGAATGGACCTCTTGGTCTGACGGCAATGCAATTGGTGTTAAGTACGACGGAAGATATTACGTTATTGATAAAGCAGGCAAGGTACTTGCAGGCCCCTTTGACGGCTTGGTTTGTCCCGATTCCGAGGGCTATGCAGTAGGCTTCGTTCGCACGAAGGAGGTCGTCGGTGTCGGGCTTGACGAATTCGACGGCACCCCGTACGACATTGTAAAGACCACGACAGTTTCCTACGTCATTGATTCGACCGGTAAGATAATATTCGAAAGAACGGGATCGGTAACCGACTCCTTCTATGAATCCACCTATGACGGCGAGTATATCGAGCACTACACCGACGGAATGCTCGTTACCATAACCTATGATCCTTATTATATGGGACTGGCGCGCAACTATTATACCCTTCACATTTACGACAGCCAAGGCAACAAGGTCGCGGATTACGGTGATCTCATCTCGCACGGCGCGTATATCAACGGAAAAATAGTTCTGATCAACTCTGAGGGCGAGATCTTTGCGGTCGATCGGACGGGTAAAAAGATCGTCTCCGCAGGTCACCTCGTAGAGCAGCATCCTCTCGTTGAGCCTTGGTATTTCAGTATGATATTTGCATCGATCGGCGATGGACATTATATGTCGTATTTCCCCGGAGGATATACTATAATCGATACCGAGATCTATTCCTCCTCGGATGATTATTATCATCTCCTCCTCAGCGAGGATATGGAAACCTCATATCTGATCAACAAGGCTTACGTTTATGATAACCGAAACTACGGAACTCTCATTTTCGCCAAGATCGTTGAGAACGGAAAGCTTTCGGACGGATATTATCTGATCGACGTTGCCAAATGCAAGGTTGACGAGAAGGGGATGATCATTCCCGCTCGTTCTGCCGCAGTTTATGACAAGGAATTTGCAAGCGGAAACTTCTATAATATCTTTGGCAAAACAGAAAAATATGCACTTGTAAGCACTTCGGACGGCAAATGGGGATTCCTCTCCTACGATGGAAAGACTCTTAAGATGTACGATGATGCGTGCTATTTCTCAGGCGGTATTGCGGCTGTCAAGGAAAACGGCGAGATATTCGTAATCGACGAGAGCTTCAATCGTATTTCGGATTCGGTTACAGGATATGACGGCGTATCGGCATGCGGAAGCGGATGGTTCCTTTTGAGAAAAGGCAACGACAACGTGATCGCATTTTACAACGAAGCAGAATAAATTGAAAAGCAAAACCCGCACGGCTTGGTCCGTGCGGGTTTTAAACAGGAGTTTTTAAATTAAATAATTAGTTAGTGTTCTTCAATTCTTCGGAGAGGCTCGTCAAGGATCTGTTCCAGCCTCTCATTTGAACCTTACCCGCAGAAGCGAGCGAGTTGACGCCGTTCTCGATCTGCATTCTCCATACACGGATGGGGCTCGAGGAATCGCCGCCGATAGAATCGAAGAAGGGACGTCCGATATCGAATACTACGTTGTCACGGATAACCTCAAAGAGCTCCGCATCGTAGGGGTTCTTGGAATACTGATATTTGAAAGCGGTCTCAAAGAGCGCGGGGGTAACGGTGCGGTATGCCTCGGAAGCCATACACTCAAGCACCGCGCCCGACTTTGAGGTGTTCTTCGCATCAATCGGGATACAGTACATCGTGTGGGTGAAGGCAACGGGAGTGCGATAATTTTCCTGCGATTCGTCAAACTTGGGCGCGGGAAGGATACTGTAATTGATCTCCGAGTTACGGAACTGCTGCGCGAGATGCTGACCGGATACGTTGTAGAAGAGGGAATTGCCCTCTGCGTAGAGAGTTGCGGAAGCCGTCTTGATAAAGAATCCGTCGTTTGAATTGTGATAGAGATCGTTGAATCGGTCGATGATGGCGAAGGACTTATCGCTGAGGACGTCCTCCGAAAGGGTAAGATCGCCCTCTGCGGTAGGAATAACGTAGTTCATGCCTGCGCCCATATAGAAGATATCAAGGAGGGGATGGGTGATCGAGAAGAGACCGTAGCGGTCGGTTTCCGACTTCGCGCCGTCGTTATCAAGGTCAGAGTAAACGCCCCTGGACATTTCAATGAGAAGCTCCTGAGTCCATTTGCCCTCGAGAGCAAGTGCCTGAGGGTTAGTGAGATTGAGCTGCTCACCGAGATCGTTGTTGTAAACGATGAACATCATCTGATAGATGAGGGTAGAAGCGATATCACCCGAGGTGAAGTAGAGGCGGTTGTTGATGGTGTTGAGCTCAAGAAGGCTATCCGACCACCAGGGCTTTTCAAAATCAAGATGATCGACCTCAAGAAGGTCAACGAGCATGTGCTCGATCGTCAGAACGCCCGCGGAACGCAGATAGCAACCGATGAGGTCATACGCGCCCTCGCCTACGCTGATAGTGTTGGAAAGGGTCTGGCAGAAATCCTTGAAGGCGGTGTTGTTACCCTTGGTGAGGGTGAATTCAAGCTCAACGCCGAGTCTCTCCTCGGTTCTTGCGTTACGGTTGTAAACCGCGTCCTCAACGATGTTTCCGGACTGCTCTTCAACGTCAAACTCGGGAAGGGTGTGCTCCCACGCGAAGATGCTGACGGTCTCGCCGCCGAAATTGAGGGTGGGGTCAAGCTCATCCTTAAGATAGCCGTCGGCGTCGTAACGGTCGTCGACGGTTTCTTCCGCGACGGTGCCATCAATGACCGCTGCCGCGGTAGTGGTTGCCGCAGTATCCTCGCCGCCCGTGGGATCGCTGCAAGCGATAGCGGTGCCGGCGACGCCGAGAAGCATAAGAAGAGCCATAATTGCTGATAACGTACGTTTCATGTTTTTTGTCTCCTGATAAATATTTGGCAAGATAATTATAGCATAGTATCGGGGAATAGTCAATAGAAAAGCGATCGTTTATCCGATAAAAAATGACTCGGTAGCCTGATCCTCGCACAGCGAGATATTGCTTTTTCTCAAAAAATATGCTAAAATTATAAAAAATAGTGTTACCCTCCCCATTTTTCCTGTTATTTAGGATGAAAGGCCTTTATGACAGAAGAAAGGAGCATAAAAATGGACGACAAACGAATAGTTGAACTCTTTTTGGCGCGCGCCGAGAGTGCTATCTCCGAGGTGGCGAAGAAGTACGGCAGATATTGCCGATATATCGCCCTGCGTCTCCTCGGCAACGATCAGGACGCCGAGGAAGTTGAAAACGATACTTATGTGAAGCTCTGGCAAAGCATTCCCCCGAACGAGCCCGATCCGCTGAAGCCCTACGTCGGCAGAATTGCGCGCAATATCGCGCTGAATCGGATCGAGGAAAGGTCGGCTCAAAAGCGCGGCGAGGTCGCGCTCGTGATCGAGGAGCTTTCCGAGTGTCTCTCCGACCCCGCGGGTGAGGAGCTGGGCGAAAGCTTTGCTCTGCGCGAGGCGCTCGACTCATTTCTTGCCTCGCTCGACGAGAAAACGCGCATCGTTTTTATGCAAAGATACTTTTACACCTGCACGGTGCGCGAGATCGCGGTGGCGCGCGGACTTAAGGAAAGTGCCGTCACGATGCTTCTTTTCCGCGCACGGCAAAAACTCAGGGAACATCTACACAAGGAGGGATTTGAACTATGAAAAATAAAGACATTTACCGCGAAATAGGTAACGTGGACGAAAAATACATCCGCGAAGCCGACCCCACCGCGCCCACCTCGGGCGTAAAACGCAGAAAACTGACTGTTTTAGCGGCTTGCATCAGCGTTTTTGCTGTATTTTTAAGCCTTTGGCTCTTCTTGCCCTTTTCGGGCGAGCTTGAAGATCTTTCAAAATACTCGAACAGCGAGTATTACGGCTTGATGCTCAAGGTGCAAGAGCTTGCCTGCAGACCGGCAAATTACCGTTATGCGAACAATTTTGAAAAGTACGTCATGTCGATAGGTAGAGTATTTGATTCTGCAACGGGAGAAAGTGCCGTACCGAACGCATCGATGGATTTGAATGTAGATAAATATGAGGAAGTCACCGACAATCAGTATGACGGCGTGATCGAGGGCGACCTTTTCAAGCGCAGCGACAAGAATATTTTCTATCTTGATCCATACAATCTGATTCTTTATTCCTACTCGATTGAGGGCGAATGCAAGCTTGACGAATTCAATGTGCGCGAAGTTATTGGCAAGTACGCAGGCGCAAGTTGGGAAAGCGAGATCTTCTTGTCTCCCGATTGCACAAAGGTGACCGTCCTTATCCCTGCTTACAACAAAACTATCGCCGTGATGCTCGATGTTACAGATGCAGCTTACATCAAGGAGGCGGAGGTCGTTGAGATCTCGGGAAGCGTCATCTCCTCGCGTATGAAGGACGGTAAGCTCCTTCTCATCACGGGAATGCCGATCTATAACGAGCCCGATTTTTCGGATGAGAGCGAATTTCTGCCGCAGATCACGAAGAACGGCGAGTGCGAGAGCCTTGCCGCGCCCGACATTCTCTATAACGAAGATTGCACGAACGCTTACTATACCGTCGCCGTGATGCTCGATGCCGAGAGCCTCGATGTGCTCGGAAGCCTTGCGGTGCTCGACAATGCCTGGGTCGTTTCGGTTTCCGAGAACAACATCTTCCTCGGCTGTAATTTTTACGGATATACCGAAGAGTCCGGTGAGAATGACAATGAAATCATCACGAAAAATATCAATCAGACCAATATTTATACCATTTCCTACTCCTCGGGCACGCTTGAAAACAAGGGCGTGGTCAGAGTTGACGGATTCCTTAACGATCAGTATTCGCTCGACGAAAAGGACGGCGTTCTCCGCGTTGTGACCGAGACACACAAGCGCATCGGAAAACGTTATCTGACGGTTGACAAAGAGGTATATAGCTACGTTCAGGTCGAGCGTTACAACAGCGCCGATCTTTACTGCATCGATCTTTCGACCCTCGAGATAATCGGCAGCGTCATCGGTTTTGCCCCCGAGGGAGAGCAGGTTGCATCGGTACGCTTCGACGGTGACAGCGCATACGTCTGTACCGCAGTAGTGGTCAGCTTTACCGACCCCGTGTTCTTCTTCGACCTTTCGGATATGAGCAATATCACCTACACCGACACGGGAGTGATCGAAGGCTTCTCGACCTCGCTCATTGAGCTTGATGGCGGTTATCTGCTCGGAATCGGCTACGGCAATACGAGAGATCATCTCAAGCTTGAAATCTATGAGGAGAAAAACGGAATGGTCGTGTCAGTTTGCACCTATGAGCTCCGCGGAGTTGAGTTCTCGGAGGATTACAAATCCTATTATATAAATAGGAAGGATAATCTCTTTGGGCTTATGACCTCAAAAGCGGACGTCGGCGATTATATTCTCGTCCATTTCAACGGCGGCGCGATGGTTCCCGTCGCAAACGTGAGATTTGACCGCGTTTCGGACGAGGGAGTGACGAGAGCGACGATAGTCGACGGAAAGCTCTTTGTGTTTGCTTCGGAAGGACAGTTTAAGGCGACCAAACTCGAACAATAGACAACAGCAGCGTGAAGTTCCTTAAGAATCTTCAAAAACTTTCCCGCTGTTGATTATGATGAAAATTTACCTTCATTTTGCCGAAGGCAAACTATCATTCCGCACAGCGGATTATCATTCTCGCGCAGCGAGATTATCATTCTCATAAGAAAAGCCCGACTCACCGAGTCGGGCTTTTCTTATGCGAGTTTTGAGAGCACGAAAAGAATGAGGAACGCAATCGATATGATGCCGATCACGGCAAGCATCGGGAGAAACATCATTCTTACGGCTGCGAAGTATGTTGCGAGATATTCGCGCCATTTGGGTTGTGCCTTATAAAACTGCTTTTCGGTTTCGCTCATTTCCTTTTTCGGACGTGCATCCGAAAGGCTTCTGCCGAGGCCGCGCGTGGGAAGGTTCGACATATCGGCTATAGTTCTGCCGTCGTCGATCCACACCACTTTTTCGCGTTTTTTCTTATTCTTACTCATTTGAGCATCCCTTGCAGAGGTGACAAGCTACGAAGTGACCGGGCTCGACCTCGCGGTATTCGGGCGCGGACTTCGCGCATTCCTCGGTTGCGTGAGGGCAACGGGTATGGAAGCGGCATCCCGAGGGGGGATTCGCGGGGGAGGGAATATCGCCCGCAAGGTGGATTCTCTTCATCTTGACGTCGGGATCGGGGTTGGGGATCGCCGAGAAGAGTGCCTGCGTATATGGATGCATCGGGTTGTCGAAGATATCCTTTTTTGCGCCGAACTCCATCATCTTGCCGAGGTACATAACGCCGACCTTGTCGGAAATGAACTTGACGACCGAAAGATCGTGCGAGATGAAGAGGTAGGTCAGGTTCATCGAACGCTGAAGCTCCTTGAGCAGGTTGATGATCTGCGCCTGAATCGAAACGTCAAGTGCCGAAACGGGCTCGTCACAGATAACGAGCTCGGGTTTTACCGAGAGTGCACGCGCGATACAGATTCTCTGACGCTGTCCGCCCGAAAACTCGTGGGGGTAACGCTCGTAGTAATAGTCGCGCAGACCGCATTTTTCCATAAGGTCGAGAACGTAATCCTTGACCTCGTTCTTCGGAACTATACCGTGAACGAGCACGGGCTCGGAGAGGATGTCACCGACGGTCGCACGGGGAGGCAGGGAGGAATAGGGGTCCTGGAAGATGATCTGCATCTTGGTTCGCAGATCGCGCAGCTCCTGACCCTTGAGGTCAGCGATGTTCTGACCCTTGAAGTAGATCTCGCCGCCGCTCGAGGGGTGGAGGCGGAGGATCGTTCTGCCGAGTGTGGTTTTACCGCATCCCGACTCGCCAACGATGCCGAGCGTTTCGCCCGCTTTCAGCTTAAAGGATACGTTATCGACCGCAACAAGCTCCTTCGTGGGCTTGCCCATCAAGGTCTTTGCGAGAACGAAACGCTTCTGAAGATTACGGACTTCAAGTATCGCCTCGGGATCGGGAGGGAGTATGGTCTTGATTTCGTCAGACATTTATTTTTCCTCCTTTCCGTAGAGGTGGCAGGCAACGTAGTGCGTGGGGCTGACCTGAATCATTCCGGGATAATCGCCCGAGCACTTCGCGATGCACTTGTCGCATCTTTCCTTGAAATAGCAGTGAGTGGGCATATTTACGGGGTTGGGGACGTTGCCGGGGATGTTGAAGAGCGTGTCGGAGTCCGAATTCATAGTCGGCTTCGACTTCTGCAGACCGATGGTGTAGGGGTGGCGGGGATCGTGGAAGATCTCGGAAGCCGTGCCGCGCTCGATTACCTTGCCCGCGTACATAACGACAACGTAGTCTGCCATTTCGGCGATAACACCGAGGTCGTGTGTGATGAGCATAATAGAGCCGTTGATCTTTTCCTTAAGATCGCGGAGAAGATCGAGTATCTGCGCCTGAATGGTAACGTCGAGAGCCGTTGTAGGCTCGTCGGCGATGATAAGACGGGGATTGCAAGCGAGCGCCATCGAGATCATAACTCTCTGACGCATACCGCCCGAAAGCTCGTGGGGGAAGGATGCATAAACTCGCTCGGGAGCGGCGATGCCGACAAGCTCGAGCATTTCGAGGGACTTTGCCTTCGCGCTTTCCTTGGTCGCGCCGGGAATGTGGATAAGGGTTACCTCATCAAGCTGTTCACCGATGGTGAAAACGGGGTTGAGCGAGGTCATAGGCTCCTGGAAGATCATCGAGATCTGGTTGCCGCGGATTCGGTGGATCTCGGACATCGGCATCTCTGCGATATCGTAGACCTTGCCGTCGTTTGAGCGGAAGCGGATATGACCGTCAACGATCTGTCCCGTGGGGCCCTGAAGGAGTCGCATAACAGACATACTGGTTACGGATTTACCGCATCCCGACTCACCGACAACGCCGACGGTGGTGCCTGCGGGGATCTCAAAGGAAACGCCGTTTACAGCCTTGACAACTCCCTGATCGGTGAAGAAGTAGGAGTGAAGTCCGTCGATCTCAAGGATGTTATCGGGATTCTTCATCTCGGTGAGGTAATCGCTCTCGGGGCATTTGCGGAACTTTTTGGCTTCAAGCTCGCGCATTACCTTGGCGTTTGCCTTGGCGATTGCGCGTACCTCCTTACCCGAAAGGTAGTGTCCGTTCTGTTTTTTCTTTCCTATATTATTAATAGCCATATTCAGTTACCTCCTCTGCTTGGGGTCGAGCGCGTCGCGCAGACCGTCGCCGACGAAGTTGAAGCCGAGAACGGCAATGATGATGCAAACGCCGGGAGGTCCCCAGACGTTGAAGAAGTTCTGGAGAATGTTGGAGTCCTCAGCAACGATGTTGATCATCGTGCCCCAAGCCGCAAAGGGCGCGCGAACACCCATATTGAGGTAGGAGAGCGATGCCTCGTAGAGGATCATACTACCGAGGGAGAGAGTCATCGAAACGATGAGCTGGGGCATTACGTTCGGGATAAGATGCTTGAAGATCTTACGCGAGGTCGAATAACCCATTGCCTCTGCCGCGACCATATATTCCTGCTCACGGAGGAAGAGGATCTGTCCGCGGACGAGTCGAGCGGTTCCGGGCCACGAGAAGAGCGTCAGAAACGCCATAAGGAAGTAGATTCGCATATTTGCCGCGACGTTTGCCGCGTCAAGCAGAGTCGAGATAATGAGAAGGATCGGGAATCCGGGCAGACACATCAGAATATCGCAGATACGCATAATGACGTCGTCGATAACTCCGCCGAAGTAGCCCGAAATACCGCCGAGCACAACGCCGAGGACGTTGATGGCGAAAACGGCGATGAAGGAAACTGCGAGCGAGATTCGTCCGCCGTACATCAGACGGGTGAAGACGTCACGGCCGTCCTTGTCGGTGCCGAGAATATGATCCTTCGAGGGCGCGGCGAGCGAGTTGATCTCCTTGCCCGTTTCAACGATCTGATAGAAGGAGTGGGTCTCGCCGTTTTCCTCGTATGTAACGAGCGAGTAGGTGTACTCGGTTTTGCCCGAGAAATCCTGCTGTGTCTCGCCCCAGACGGGGTAAATGATCGGTCCGAGCCAGCAGAAGAGGAAGAGTCCGACGATCATAAGAAGTCCGACCATCGAAAGCTTCGAGCGGAAGAAGCGGCGCGCGACCATTCTGCCGGGGGAGAGGAGCTTGACGTTTTTGTCGTGCGGCTCGGTCGCCTCGGGCTTTGAGGTAACTACTTTTTCATTTTCCTGAGACATGATAATTACCTCCTTTACTTGGTCAGCTTGACGCGCGGGTCAACGATAACGTACATAAGGTCGGCAAGAAGAACGCCCATAACGGAAAGGAGCGCGAGGAACATATTGTATCCCATAATGAAGGGGATATCCGCCTGCATCATTGCCTTGAATGCTACGTTACCGATACCGGGCAGGTCAAAGACCTGCTCGGTAATGATCGCTCCCGAGAAGAGCGAGGGGAGAAGTCCCGCAAGCGAGGTGACAAGGGGAATCAGCGTGTTGCGGAAGGCGTGCTTGTTGATAACAACGCTTTCCCTCAGACCCTTTGCACGCGCGGTGCGGATGTAATCGGAATTGAGAACCTCGAGCATATTGGTTCTGGTCATTCTCATTCGTCCGCCGATAGAAAGGATAACGACGGTGAGGATCGGGATGAACATATGCATAAAGTAGTCGCCGAGGAGGGCGATGCCCGTATTTGACGCGGTTGCGTCAACCAGACCCGAGGGCGGGAAGAGGGCGAGCTTGTTGGCAAGGAAGTCCTTGAGCACCTGTCCGAAGAAGAAGGAGGGAAGCGAAATACCTATCATTACCGCAATGGTAACAACGTAGTCGCGGATCGAATACTGATGCGTTGCCGCGGTGATACCGAGGGGTATTGCGATCATAAACTCAAAGACCGTGGCTATCAGGGCAACAGCGAATGAGACACCCATATGGTCGACGATAACGTCGATAACGGGCGCACCGTACTTGAAGCTGGTGCCGAAATCGAACCTGACGAGCTTGCCGAGCCAGTTGAAGTATCCCTTAAGGATACCCATAAAGCTGTCGTCCTCGAGACCGTAGAGCTTTTTCATATTCTCGACGGTTTCCTCGGGGATGGTTGCTCCGCCCTGGTTCATTTCCGCGATCTTGCCCTCAATGAAGCTGACGGGCATACAGCGGATAAGAACGTAAATGATCAGCGAAACGCCAAGCAGAATGAGGATGGCAAGCGCGAGTCTTTTTACAATATACTTTAACATTTTTCTGCCTTATTATTTAGCAAAGTCGATCTCCCAGATCTTATCAAGGGGAGAGGTGTAGGGGTTGATCTCTCCGGGGAGAGTGGAGGAATCAATAACCTTTGCGTTGTAAGCGTAGAGAACCTTTCTCTGATATACGGGAAGCTCGATCGCGAGGTCGAGAACGTAGCCCATAGCTTCACGGTAGAGTGCGGAACGCTCTGCCTGATCGTTGATCTCACGCGCATCGTCGATCACGTCGCTGAGCTTGGTGAGGATCTGAGTCTCCTCGGGATAGGATGCGGGAGAAGCGAGGATCTCGCGGTAGCCCCAAGCGAGGGTGGAGGTTGCGGTCGAGTTCTTGTGGTATACCTGATACATATCGGGGTCAACGGTGGTTCCCCAAGCTGCTGCCCAAACTGCAAGCGAGCCGGTGGAGAGCTTGGTGAGAGCCTGAGTATCCGGAACTACCTCGATGTTCCATCCGCACTCGTTGAGAAGGTCAGCGGCGGACTGGAAGGTCTGGTAGGTGGGGTGATCGGTGAGGTTGGAGCCTGCGATGGTGAACTTGATGGAGAGTGCGGAGTCACCTGCGGAAACGCCTGCGAGCTGCATATATTCAAGAACTGCAGCCTTTGCATCCTCGCGGTTGAAGGAGATTGCGGGATAGTCGTGGAGGTTATCACGGCTGCTCTGTCCGCTTGCATCCTTGGGGTATGCCCAGGATACGGTGGACATAGGCCAGTAGATGGTCTCTGCCATACCGGTCGAGTAGTAGGAGAGCGCGAGGGAGGTGTTCATAGCGGACATAATAGCCTTACGGACGTAGATGTTCGGAACCTTACCTGCATTGATACCGATATAACCGTAGCCGAGCTGATCGGTGTAGGTCTTCTCGATGCCCTTCTGTGCAAGACCGTTGATGAGGTCGATATTAGCCTGAGTGAACTGAGGAGTTACGAAGTGAACGGAGCCTGCCTCAAGTGCGGAGATAGCGTTGGAAGCGGAAACCACCTGATAACGGAGCTTCTGGATCTTGGGCTCGCCCATCATAAAGCTGTTGTTAGCCTTGAAGTAAACGATGTTGTTGAGGAAGAAGTCGCCCTCTGCGGGGTTGTCGCTGTTCTGAACGTCGGTAACCTTGTATGCGCCTGCACCCATGGGGAGCTTGATGTTTCTCTTGGACTGAATAACGTCGGTCATATAGCCGAAGGATGCGTAATCAACGCCGAACTTGTTGTTTGCAACGTCAACTGTGTAGCCCTCTGCGTAGTAGTGCTGAGGAGCAACGGAGAATGCGAAGTTCCAGATAGCCTTGGGGTCGGTGCCGTTGATGGTGATCTGGAGAACGTCGTATTCCTCAGCATTTACGGGCTTGCCGTTTGCATCGTGCTCGTGAGCAACGGTGTAGGTGCCGTTCGAAGCAGTAACGGTAGCTACGTCGGTGGTGTGACCGAGGGAAACGATACCTGCGATATTGGGAACGGTAAGCTCGCCGTCCTTCATATTAGCGCGAAGGATGACCTCCTTTGCCTTTGCGGCGTAGGTGGTGCGGAGCTTGTTGGCGGTTGCCCAGTAGGAGAGGATGATGTCGAGCTCCTGCTCGATCTTGGAGTTGTAAACGTAGTCGATAGCGGAGTTCATATCCTTAACAACGTCTGCGTTGTAAAGGCGGGTGACCTTTTCGATCTGCGACTTGATATCCTTGTTGGTAGCGGGATCCTTAGCGTATTCAACGGTAACGTAGCCCTCTGCGTACATGAAGGAGGTTACCTCGTCGAATTCGCCGGTGGACTTGTAGGGCTCCTCAAGGTATGCTTCCTTGGCGGAAACATAGTCTGTGCCGAGCTCTTCCTTGAAGAGGCGGAGAGCTTCCTCGTAGTCAGCGAGGAGGTTTGCGTTGGTTACCTCAGCGGCGTTGTTCGAAACTGCGTTGACGTAACCGGAGGAGAGGGTGTGCTTATTGATGGCATCAACCATCTTTGCGTAGTCTGCGCTGTAGCTGCCTGCGGTCTGGGTCTTGCCGACGGAGCGGAAGAGGTTGATGAGCTCGTTGAGACGGTTCTGCGCGCGGTCGTTTGCAGCATCGGTGATGGTGTCGTCAACGCTCGAGGAGCCGGAGCCGATGGTCTGGGTGCGGTAGTCCTGAAGACCTACGATATCGGTCGAGTACATAGTGGAAGAACCGGTATATACGGGATCGAGGTAAACGTAGAGGTTGAAGAGGACGTCCTCCATGGTCATGGGGTGACCGTCGGAGTAGACGATATCGTTCTTAAGAACGAAGGTGTAGGTGGTCTTGTCGGTAGCGGAATCGTAGTTCGTAACGTAGTCAAGAACTGCAACGGCGTGATCCTTACCGTAAGCAACGGTAACGTCACCGTTTACGTAATCCGAACCGAGCATACCGATCTGGGTCATAGCAACGATGTTGGCATCAGCGCCCGTGGTCGAGTAGAAGGGGTTGAAAAGACCGTCGAGCTCCTCGGTCATAATAACGAATGCGTCGGGTGCAGAGCCCGTATTGCTGCACGCGGTTGTCGATGCAAGTACACCGAAGAGCATAACGGCGGCAAGCATCAGTGAGAGAATTCTCTTTGACATTTTTGTTTCCTCCAATTTGTATTTCAAATTAAAAATTTCAGTTTAGGAAAGTGAGCGTGATCTCGCCCGTGGCGGGATCGGTAACGATCGAGAGCTTTGCTTCTGCGCCTTCTGCGAGCTTGACCGTGATGCCCGAGAGGGACATACCGCGGTTGTCGCCGTTTCCGACGAGCGCACCAAGGGAGTACTCCTGCGGGTAGATGTCGCCCGAAATGATGAATTCGGACGATGTTACGCTGACAGCGTCAAGGGTGGCATCTGCGGAAAGCTGACCGCAAAGGAGACCGAAGTGAGCCGCCTGCATACGCGAGCCTGCGGCGAGGGTGTACTTGATATTCTCAAAGCTCACGCCGCGGATCGACGCGCCCGAGGAGATCGAGCCGAAGAGACCGCCGCCCGTCTTAGAGTTATCTGCCTGAATAAAGGTAATGTTTGAGAATTTGTGGCCGTTACCCTCGATCTTGCCGGTGAATGCACCGCCTGCGAGAGCCGCAGACCAGTTGAGTCCCGTGAAGTCGAGGTCTGATTCGATGTAGTAGCATCCGCCGAGCTTGCTGTTCTTGACGAACTGCTCCGCGGTGGAGATGCGATACCATTCGCCCTCGGCGAATTTGGTGTAAACGCAGATCTTCTCGGTCGCGCCGATTCCGTGCTCGTAGTCGATGTCACCCGAAAGCGTTTCGGTAACGGGCAGGGTCATTTCCTTGTCAAGATAAGCGCCGACGAAGGTCTTGCCCGCGATCTCGGGGAAGAAATTCATATTGAGCTTGCCCGAGTTGAGATCCCAGGCGGGGATGTCGAGCGAGATGAGCTGCTCTGACTTATAAAGATCAAAGCCGCCCTCTGCGTTCTGAACGTAGAATTCAAAGTTGAAATAGGGGATCCAAGCCGCGTAGAGAGTAAGGAAGGGCTCTGCGGAGCTGTAATCGCCCTCGGGAACCGAAAGGGTATCGGTTTCGAAGTTCCAGCGACCCGAGTAGGTGTAGCCTTGCTCAAGTCCCGACTCGGAGGTCGGTCTTCCGTATGCATCGAGGGGATTGCCCGATGCATCTGTGCGAAGGGAGCATTCGCGGTACCAGCCTGCGAAGAAGCAGCCGTTTTTCGATATGCTGAACGCGCGGTCACCGCGGCGGCTGTCATCGGGAGTGAGAAGCTTGAGCTGATAATTGCCCGAAGTGTCTGTCTTTGCATCCGCGAGCTTGAACGTGTCAACAACCTGAACGTTTTCGGTGTTGGCGAATGCGCCGCCGCAGGGATCGAAGCGAACGCTTACCGTGTAGCCCTCCCTATTGAGCTCCTCGTAGGGGAGCTCCCATTGGGAGCATCCCGCGAGGGTGCAGAGGACGGTGAGCATAGCCGCGAGGATCGCGATCAGCTTGATATTAGTCGTTTTCATTTTTGTCTTTATTTTCTCCTTCCTCTGTCTTATCGGCATTTTTGCCGGTAACGCTGTCCTTGAAGATCAGCGCAAGAATAGTGAATACAAGAAGCGTGGTGAGTACGATGATAATGGTTTCGGTAGCATCGGTCTTATCCTCGGTAGGCTCCTCGACGGGAGGCTCGGTCACCTCACCGTTTTCGAGAGTGAGAAGCTTTTCGATTCTCGACTCAGCCTCGGTGAGCTTCTGATAATTGGTGACGAGTGCGCGCTGTTCGATGGTAGAGATCGCGTCGTATGCCGCGCGAGCAGCCTCAACTGCTGCTTTATCGTCGAGCGAAACCGTTTCGGGGAGCTTGTCGATGAGCTCGATAGCCGCAAGAGTTACGTCATCCGCCGCCGCTGCGCCGAGGAGGACGTTATCAAAGTAATTGCCGAGGATGAAGCTGTCGTAGTTTTTGCCGTTTGCGGGGCGTACCATAGTGATCTTGTTTTCAACGTGACCGATATAGTCGACGAAGTTTGCACCGTAGTAAACAACGTACGGAGCTTCTGCGGCGTTCCACATAAAGTAGTCAACGATGCCGAGACCCTTGAAGATAAGCTCCTTGCCGTTCTGATCGACGAAATCGTAATCGCCGGTTGCGGGGATATTTTCGTATGATGCGAAGTAGTTGTAATCGAATTCCTCCTCGAGGATGGGAGCGTTGTAGCTCTTGAAGGTCACGAGGGTGAGGTTTTCACAAGCGAAGAATGCCTTGTGACCGATCGAGGCAACCTCCTTCGGGAGCTCGACGCTCTTTAAGTCGCTGCCTGCAAACGCCCAAGCGGAAATTCTTGCGGTGCCGTCTGCAACGACTGCGTTTTTGCCCTCGCCTGCGTAGGTGATGAGCTCGAGACCGTTCGGGATGATGCGGTAGAGCGAGCCGCCGATGACCTTTACGCTCTCGGAGAGATCGTAGTCAAGGGTGATCTCATCGTAAACCTTGCCGCCAAAGTCGACCTTGTTGACCTTCGCGAAGGGCTCAAGGGAGCACATTGCGAAGGGGTTGTCGCCGATATTTGCGAGCTTTTCGCCGAGGGTGACCTTGAAGGGGGTCTTTTCTTCCTTAATAAATGCAAGAGAGCCGATCGATTCTGCGCCCGAGAGATCGATCTCGGTGAGCGCGGAGTACGCAAAGCCGTAATCTCCGACGGATGCGATCTTATCCGCATTTGTCAGCGTGGTAAGTGCGGTACAGTAGCCGAACGCACCCTCGCCGATCTTCGCACCGTCCGCGAACTTGACGGAGGTGAGTGCCTCTGCGCCCGTGAAGGCGTAATCGCCGATCTCGGTGACTTTAGAGAGGTCTGCAGACTTCAGCGCGGTGTAAGCAAATGCATTCTTACCGATCTCCGAAACGCTTGCAAAGGTCATATTTTCAAGTGCGGAGCAGTAGTAGAACGCGCTGTCCGCGATCTTTGTCAGAGCCGCGCCCGAATTGACCGACTTAAGGCTTCTCATATAGGAGAATGCGCCCTCGCCGATCTTTTCGGCGGAGGAGAGGTCGATCGAGGTCATAAGGGGAGCGTGGTAGTGATAGAGATATTCGTTATTCTTATCGGTTGCAATAGTGGAGAAGGAGCTGTCGAGATATTCGTATGTAGCATCGCCCGAGAATGCGTAAGCACCGATCGACTTGACCTTGGAAAGATCGATCCGCTCAAGCTTTGCGGTATTGTAGAATGCGTAGTCGCCGATCTCAGCACCTGCACCGAGCTTGATCTCGGTAAGCTCAGCCGCGCTGTGGAAGGCGTAATCGCCGATCTTTACGTTGTTACCGATGGTAAGTGAGTGGATGGGCGAGGTGAAAACGTAATAATAGATACGGGAATTATCCTCGAGTCTGTAATATTCGTAGGTCCAGTTGTTCTTAACGTCGGAGCGGAATGCGCTCTGACCGATAACTGCGCCGTTACCGATGGTGACGGTCTCAAGCTTTGCACAATCGCGGAAGGCGTTCGCGCCGACCTCTGCGTTATCCGCGATCTTGACGGATGTGACAGCGGTGTTTCTGAATGCGCTTGCGCCGACGTACTTAACAGCAGAAAGATCGGGAGTTGCATTGATGCCGGTGTTGATGAACGCGTAGTCGCCGATGTGGGTGAGCTTGCCGAATTCAACGCTTACAAGCTCTTCGCAATTTGCAAACGCATAGTTGCCGAGCTTTGTCACGCCGGGGAGCTTGACGGAGGTGATGTAGTTGTTACCCGAGAACGCGCCGTCGCCGATTGCGGTAACGGTAGCGGGAAGCTCGAGGCTTTCTGCGGTGGGTGCACAGAGGAGAAGAGTCTTTCCGTCCGAAGAAAGGAGATATTCGCCGTTCTTCTGTGCCTTGAAGGTGGTGTTGCCCTCTGCAACAGTAAAGGTTTCGATCTTTGTGCCGCGGAACGCGTATTCGCCGATAACGGCGACATCCTTACCGATGGTTACAGAGGTAAGATTCTTACATCCGTCGAAGCTGCCCGCGGGAATTACAGATGCGTTGACCGAAATTTCCTTGAGAGCCTCGCACTTTGCGAAGACGTACTTGCCGAGCTTGATCTTTTCAGCCTCAATAACGACGGTCTTGAGCTTGGTACAGCCCGAGAAGGCGTAGGAAGCGACCGACTTGGTTTTTTCGGAAAGGGTAAGCTTCTGGAGATTCTTGTTGTTTGCGAATGCGTATTCGCCGAGCGCAACTCCCTCGGTGAGAGTGATGGCGCCCGAAATGTTACAGTCCATAAACGCCTTTTCGTTGATGAACTTGACGTTGCCGATACCTTCGACCGAAACGAGCGAGATACAGCCCGCAAACGCGCCGTAGTCGATGGTGGTGAGAGTGGAGGGGAGAACGACACGCTTGAGTGCGGTCAGATTAGCGAACGCGAAGCGTCCGATCTTCTCAACGCCCTCGGGGATGATGACCTCCTCGATGGTGTTGTCGCCGAGATACCACATCTTGGTAGTCTCGGGAACCTCCTCGGAGATTTCGTCCTCCTCGGTCTTGGGAACGTAGTCGAAGTTTGCAAATGCGTACTGTCCTATCTCGGTGATCGCAAGGGTTGAGGGGAAGGTTACCGTTCCGCCGAGTCCGAAGTAGTGAGTGAGAGAGGGACCCGAGGTGATCCAGGGCTCCTTGACTTCAACGGAGATCGACTTGGAGTAGTAGGTAGCCTTATCGTCAAGCAGGACGTTGACCGAAATGCTTGCAAAGCCCTCGGCAACAGCCGTGATAGTGCCGTTTTCGTCAACCGTGACGATGTTTTCGTTGCTCGATTCAAATACTACCTTTGTGTCCTTCGGGAAGTACGCATCGAGCTGATAGCGGAGGATGACGGACTCGGAGGGGAACATCGAGAGGAAGTAGTTCTCTCCGACGAACTTACGCTCGTCACCGTCCGCACCGAGGTCGCGCTCGGTGGAATCAAGCTGATAGTATGCTTTTTTGGTGTAGTAGCCGGTCAGTACGAAGTTGTCGGTGACGGGCTTGTCGAATTTCTGATATCCCTCGTCGCCTTCACCGAGAACGGTAAGCGCGAGGTGAGCCGTTTTCTTGGTAACGGGATCGTATGCAACGATTCTCGTCACACCGGGCTCGAGAGCGATGACCTTGTTGCCCACGATATCGGCAACGGTCATATTGGTCGAATAATATTTGAGAAGCTCGCTCCATTCGCTGCCGGGGTAGAGAATGGGACGGAGATCGTAGGTCTGATTGGGGGAGAGGGTGATGCTTTCCTCCTCAAAGTACATATCAACGTACTCATCGGGGAGCGAGAGCTCGTATGTCGCGGTGTTGAGCGCGTAGTCGTAGGTTACGACAGCGAGAGTATTCGCGTTAGCCGCGTCCGCCTTGATCTGCTGAACGTAATCGGTCAGCTCGTATACGATGTAAGAGGTGGAGTTGAAATCCGAGTAGATAGAGGTGATGTATCTGTCGAACGCCTTGAATACGTATTCGCCGTTCGAGTCAACTGCAACGTAACCGAACTGTGCGCCCATCGAATAGTGGTTGTCATAAACCGCAACCTTGGCGTAAAGACGGGTCTTTTCAGCGGAACGGTCGTATTCGGTGTAGTACTCAACGCCGGTAACCGCGGGTGCGGAGAAGTCGACGTAAAGCGGGAAGGAGAAGGTGTTGTTGAGGTTGGTGCTCTCACCGCCGTCGCCGTAATCAAGGAAGCCCTTGAGGGTTACGGTATAGCGGGTATTGTTTTCGAGCTCCTGCTCGTAAGCGTCGAAGCCGATCTCGACGTTCGAGGGGTAGATCGAGCCGCCGTCGCCGTAGGACTTACGAACGTCATTTTCGGTTTTTGAGAAAACTACCTCGCCCGTTGCATCGTTGGTGATGGTGATCTCGATGCGCTCGGCACTTCTGAGCATACCTGCCCAAACGTATTCAAGCGCGTGGACCGTGCCTTCAACGTTCGAGATCGAGATATACTTGCGATCTGCCGCGATGAGCTTGGATGCGGGGTTCTGCTCAAAGTAATATCCGCCGAGGAAGGAAACGTAATCCTGATAGAGCGATCCGACGGGGCGGGTCGCGTACGCATCGGGAAGGGTCTTGTCGGCAAGGTCGATAGAATCGTCGATCTCGTCGGCATTGGTCTCGAAGTAGTCGATATCAAAGAGGGGAGCCTTCGTCCAGTCGCCGTAGAAAGCGAGGAAGGGAGCGGAGAGGTTGATCTCGGTGCCCGCGGTTGCTGTGAGAGTTACGAAGCCCTCAACGTACATACCGTTTTCGAAGCGGCCCAGGTATTCCTTATCCGCATCGGAGATGGTCACGGTGACGGTCACGTCCGCGGTTGCGCCCGCGGAAACGGTAAGGTTCTTGCCGTTCAGAGTGCCGCCCGAAACGCTTGTGATCTCAACGGTGGTGCCGCCATCTAGGAGGTAGCCCTGCTCATTTACGGTGTACTTACCGTCGTTTGTTTTGGTATCGCTGATACCCTCGGTCATAACGATTGCTGATATATCATAGGAAAGAGAAGAAGAACCGAAATTATATACTGAGAAATTGAGGGTGTAAACGCCCTTCTTTGCGGGATCGTCGCCAAGCTCGATCTTGGACTTGTCCATAATACTACCGTCCTTACGGTCCTTGGTGAGGATGTAGGCGTCGGTAGCGATCGCGCTTGTCAGATTTGCAAGACCCGCGCCCTGCTTTCTTACGGCGTAGGGCAGACCGTTTTTGTTGATAACGATGTCAGCGGTGGACATGAGAAGTCGGTTAACGACAGCCGCGATCTCGACGTTGTTGTCGGCGACCCCGGGGAAGTTCTCACGAACGTACTGACGGAGGATGGCAACGAGACCCGAAACGTTGGGACAAGCCATCGAGGTGCCCGAAATTCTGTCATAAGCCTGACCGGGGACAGAGGAGAGGATCATACCGCCGTGCGCGGTGATCTCGGGCTTGATCTCAAGGTCGGGAGAGGGACCCCAGGAGGAGAAGTCGGACATGAAGGGACCCGAGGTCTGCGAGCGGGAGATCTTAAGCGTGCCCGTGCCGAGGGAGGCGAGCATTTCGCCCTCGTCCTGGCTGATCGAGCAGACTGCAAGCTTCGCGTCGCCGACGGTCATCTTGATGTCACCCGCTACGTTGTTGTAGATGATGATACCGGCAGCACCCTTCTGACCGGCTACCTGTACCTTTTCCTCGAACGTAGTAGAGCCTCGGCTGACGAGCGCGATCTTGCCCGAAACGTCGATGCCCGTGTAGTCCGCGGAGCGGCCCGCGCCGGGAATGGTGACGAACTCGTATTCAGCCTCGTTCACTCCCTCGGGGAGCAGGTCGGCAACGAATTCCTTTTCCTCGGAAACTCGGTCGGTGGACTCGATGTAGTAGATGATGGTCTCGCCGAAGAGCATATAGGGGGTCTTCGCGCCGTTAACGGATGCAACCGAGAGCGCGCCCTTGTATGTAGAGGGAGAGCCGACGGTACCGTTGTCGGGGTTGGAGGTAAGACCGAGGTTACCGTTCTTCTCCGAGCCGTAGGTGGAGGTGAAGCTGTTGGAAGCCGCAACTACCATGCTGATACCGAGCTCGCGGATACGGTCGTAAACGCCGGTGACCTTTTCCTTGTCGCCCTCACGCGAGAAGCCCGCGGAGGTACCGATCGACATATTGATAACGTCAACCTCAAGAACTACGCAGTCCTCAAGAGCCGCAAGGATCCAGGAGGTGCGCGCGGTGTCCTCGATATCCGAGAAGATCTTCATAATTGCAAGCTGCGCGTTGGGAGCAACGCCGGTGATGACGTCGTCCTTACCCGCGATAACGCCCGCAACGTGAGTTCCGTGGTCGGAGTGGATGGGGAACACGTCCGCATCGCTGTCAGCGTAGTCGAATCCGTAGGGAACCTTTTCGCTGATATAAACGTCTGAAGCGGTCAGACCCGACTGCTTTTTCGACGCGGCGGTTTCATTTACGAAGCCTTCAACGTCCGAGAAGGTCATACCAAGCTCGTCGGACTTCGCAGTGAAGTTTTCGAGCGAGAAAGCGGAGTGATAATAGTCAAGACCCGTGTCGAGAACGGCAACTACCGTGCCCGTGCCGTCGTATCCGCAGCCGATGCTGTTGAAGATACCGGTGTCCTGAACGTTGACAGCGTTGTCAACGAGCTGATTTTCCATCGACTCGTAAACTTCGCCGACGATCACGTCGGTCTTGTTGCCGAGCGTGCGGCAGACGTCCTCGAAATCACGCGCGGTGATGAGGATCTCGAAGCCCGCGAGGACGGTATCATAGCTGATTCCGAGCTCGTAGGAGTAGCCCGCCTTATTGAGCTTTTCGATGAGCTCTGCGTTTTCCTTCGCGATTTCTTCACGAATCGCGGCAGCCTCGTCGCTCTCTGCAAATTCCGAGATGCTCATAGTCTTGTCGGAGTCCTCGTAGGCATCAAGCAGACTTTCCGCGCCGTTCTCGATAATGATCGAGATGACCTGATCGTCACGGACGGTATTCGGGAGAGCAACGACTGCGCTCGAGAAATACTGCGAGATGTCGTGATTGAGCTTGCCGTTGAAAAGACCGATGTAGGTCTCTGCGGCGACGTCTCCCGCCGCATCAATGCAAACTCCGACGATCATCGATGTCAGCAGAAGCATCGAGAGCACTGCCGACAGGATTTTTGTTTTCGTTTGTTTCTTCATTTTTCCTTTGCCTTTCGCATAGTTCTGTTACGATAAATATATAATATATAATTAAATATTAGCAATTATTATAAAGATATATATATAATAAATTTAGCGCGACTGAACAATTATACCACAACAGCGCTGAAATATCAATACCTACATATAATATATAACAATTTGTTTCCCTTATGGCGGAAAGTCATTCATAAAATCGGATTTTTTGCAAAAAATAGTGCAATTAATTTTACAAAAAATTCATTGATATTGAGTGCCTCTCATGATATAATAGGACGATAATTTAAGAAAAAAGAGGAAAATTCAATGAAAAGAATTATTGTTCTTACGCTCGCGCTCGTGCTTATGGCATCCTTCGTTGCCTGTAACGAGGGCGGAGAAGTGACCACAGAAGCACCCGAAACCACCGCAGCACCCACAGTAACCGAAGCTCCCACAGAGGACACTACCGCTGCCGAGACCGAGCCCGCATTCGCGGGCTATACCGTAACCGTTACCGATAAGGACGGCAACCCCATCGCAGGAGTTCAGGTTCAGATGTGCGACTCCAAGGGATGCAGACTCCCCAAGGCAACCGGCGCGGACGGCACCGTAAAGTTTGACTTTGAAACCAGCGACTTCCACGTTCTCATCGCTGCACCCGTAGACGGCTACGCGGTCGACACCACCGAGGAATACTGGTTCGAAAACGGCGGTAAGGAGCTTACCATCGTTCTTGAAAAGAACTAATAATGAAAAAGGCTGATTCACACAAGTGTATCAGCCTTTTTTAACAGTATTAAGCATCGAGACTGTCTTTGTCAAGCAAGAATTCTTTAACACCCATCATAACGTAGCCTTTTTCATCACGCCTCGGCTTCATGCTTTTTTCGACGATGATGATCTTTTTATAATATGGCTGTCGTCAATCACCTCCTCGACGAGGCGATTGTGAAACCAAACGTTGAGTAGATACGATTTTCCGCTTCTGCAAATTCCGGTGATGACCTTGATAAATCCATTGTGCTTCCTGACGATAAGCCTGTTTAAATATATATCTATTTTTATCTCCATAACAGCTCCATCTAATATTTTTGCCGCAAATGGCAAAAATATTAGATGCATAATCCGAAATCGTGATTTTTCAAGAAAAATTGAAAAGTATTGTTATAATCTCCAAAAAACTTCGTCTTATAGGTTGAGGCGCCATCATAGGAAAGGAGAATGACATGGATGACAATAAGATAATCGAATTGTTTTTCGCTCGAAATGAAAGAGCTTTGAGTGAGAGTCAGCAAAAATACGGCAGATATATCGAGGCTGTTGCTGAAAATATACTTGGAAGCAAGGAAGATGCGGAAGAAGTCTCAAATGACACATGGCTCCGCGCGTGGAATTCGATACCGCCCGAAAATCCGAAATCGCTTAAAGTGTACCTCGGCACGCTCGCGCGAAATCTCTCTTTTGACAGATACAGAAGAATGGCGGCAGAAAAGCGCGGCGGATTCGAGGTCTCGCTCTGTCTTGAAGAAGCGGAAGAGTTTCTTACGGACACAAAAAGCGTTTCGGAAGAATATGAAAAGCGCGAGTTTACAAAGCTTTTGAATTCATTTTTACATTCTTTACCCGACCGCGAGTGCGATATCTTCGTGCGCCGTTATTTCTACTGCGATTCCACAGCCGATATAGCGAATAGATTTGCTGTAAAAGAGCCGAACGTCCTCGTTATTCTTTCGAGAACAAGAAAAAAGCTGAAAAAGGCACTTGAAAAAGGAGGTTACACCCTATGAAAACGAATGAATTTTTTGATGCTATGGAAAATATCGATCCCGCGCTTATCGAACGCGCCGACAAAAAGGCTGTCAGAAAACGTCCGATGATAAAGATCGCGGCGATCGCGGCGGCGTTTGCGCTTCTTGCGGGCTTAACGATCGCGGTATTGCCCTCGATGCTGAAGGGTGATGAGACGATCAAGGACGTTGTGGTCTGGGCAAATATTTTCACGATGTTCTCGCCTAGAAACGAAGACGGCTTGATCTCGGGCGAGATTGATCCCTCGAACAAAGCGGAGATCGTTATTGCGGAATCGGCGTTTGCTGAAATAATCAGCGACGATTACGCGGATTATACCATTGGCTCGGTAATTCCGACGGCTCAGAACGGCGTGACTATCGGCGAAAAGCTCGGCGAGATCGAGATAAGGACGGGTTGGTATCATCACGCCGACGGCACGGAAAGCAATGTTGTGACCGTCAAGGCTGAGATTTACGAGATCGGCGGAGTTGCGAGCAAGGCGGCGGTCGCGGTCAGATATCTCGAGAAGGGTATATTTGACAACGATTTTTATTCGTATAAATACTATTATGCCGTCAACCAAAATTACGAGCTGACCACTCTTGCGGACTTCTTTACCGATCTAAATGCGGGTGTTTATTTGAATTTATCTGATTACGCTATTCTTTTAGAGGTTCCCGAGGACAAGTCGGAGTCGATAAGAATAGATAAATACCGATTTAGCGACGGCGCGGGCGAGGCTTTTTCCGAATTATTGCTCTCGCTTGACGGCGACGGAGAGATCGTGGGGTATTACGAAGAGGCCGGTGTTCGTCTCAAGAGAGGTGCGAGAGCACTCGAGCTTACCTTCCATCTTCAGACTTCAAGCAGATTTACTCATATGATCTATGTATTTGATAACGGAACGATAGCCATCGAGGGCATAGGCGACGGCGTAGCTATCTTTGATATAGGAGCGGACGCTGCAGATTCGCTGTGGGA
This sequence comes from Clostridia bacterium, assembly GCA_017387685.1. Taxonomy (GTDB): domain Bacteria; phylum Bacillota; class Clostridia; order Oscillospirales; family CAG-272; genus CAG-390. Next base: position 15,001 of record JAFOEU010000024.1, on the reverse strand, counting down.
TCTGTTTGAGAGGAGCGCTCATCCCGAAAAAGGCATATACGCCGATGACGGTCTTGTCGAGGCGACAACAAGCGCGCCTGTCAACGAGGTTGTTCCGGAATAAATGAAATGAATAACAAAGCCCTCCCGCTTGCGGGAGGGCTTTGTTATTCCAAACCGCCTGCGGGGCGCAGTCGGTTTGAAGCGCAGAGGAGGTTTCGCGCTCTGCGGAGCGCGACAAGGGCTACGCGCCCTTGACGGCGCCACCTTTTGAAAAAGGTGGACGAAAACTTTTGGCTTTTTTAGTTGAGTGCGTTTTCGATGGCGGCTTTTAGTGTTTCATAATCGACCGAGCCGTCGAAGCGTGCGGTGATCACGCCTTCGGAGTCGAGGACGAGGGTCATCGGCCAAGTATCGCCGCCGCCGAGGGCGTAGAAGTAGGAGTCGCTCTCGTCATTCTGTCCGAAGAGCATTTTTGAATCGGGGTAGTTTTCATGGATGAAGTCAAGCGCGGTATCTGCGGCGTAGCTTGAATGGATCGCGATAAACACCGCTTTGCCGTCAAATTCGCTTGCAAGCTCGTCAAAGTGAGGGAGTTCAGCTACGCAAGGACCGCACCAGGTACCCCAGAAGTTGATAACGCGGACTTTGCTGTTCGTTGTGGTTACGCTGAATCCGAACGTCTGATCCGAATTGTAAAGCGAAATCTCGTCATCGGGGCACATCTGACCGACCTCGGCACCCGTTGTGGTTTCGGGTACTTTATCTATGAAGTTGTAGTAAACAAGCGCGCCGCAGAGGATAACTGCAAGGATCGCGGCGACGATGCGCTGACCGATACGGTTCTTTTTCGCGGTTTTTTCGTCGATCTTGCCGTTCGGAGTGCCGGGATCGATCAGGAAACGCGGGCCTCGGCGGTAGATCGCGGATGTCGGACATTCGGAGATACAGTCGCCGCACTGAATGCATTCGGTGTCGCCGACCTTTGAGATGTCCATTTTGCAGACCGAAAGACAGCGTCCGCACTCGGTGCATTTGTCATTTTCAACCGAAACGCCGATGAAGGAGATCTTGTTGAAAAGACCGTAGATCAGTCCGAGCGGACAGAAAAAGCGGCAGAAGAAGCGGTAAATGAAGACCGCGCCGAGCATAAAGACAACGAGAAGGAAAAATTTCCAGGTGAAAAGCGGGCCGAGCATCGAGAACATATTCTCGTTTTCGGGGTTTGAGAGGAGTCCGACCGCGCCCTCAAGCGTTCCCGCTGGGCATATATATTTGCAGAATGCGGGCAGAACGAATTCGCGGAAGGAGTAAATGAGGGGCAGCGCGAAGACGAAAACGGCAAGAATGACGTATTTCAGCTTCGAAAGTATTTTGGTGAAGCGATTTTTCTTGATCTTCGGTGTTTTGATCTTGTAAATGAGATCTTGAATGAGTCCGAAGGGGCAAAGGAATCCACATATCCATCTTCCGAGTAGGAGCGCGTAGAGCAGAATGATGCCCACCATATAGTAGGGGATAGATTTATTCGCCGCCGTCAGCGCGTTCTGAAGCGAACCGAGGGGGCAGGCGGCAGATGCCGCGGGGCAGGAATAACAGTTGATTCCGGGGGCGCAGATGCCTTTAAGACTTCCGCGATAGATGCGTCCGTTGCCGAATCCCTTGAGGTTTGCATTGAAGAGAAGCGCGGCGTAAAGCTGGATAAGACGTCGCTTGCTCGGCTTGTGAGAGGCGAACCATTCTTTAATTTTCATCATTCTACCTCCTTAACCGAGACCGATGCACTCGGTGCAAATGCGTATTGCTTTCTGCAGAACGTCGTAAAATCCGTCCTGCGTAAGACCGATGACAATGAGCGCGCAAGCAATTCCAACGAGAATAAGACGGGCGATCTTTACCTTGTTTTCGTTATTTTTGACAGGCTTTTTGTCTGATTTATCAGCTGAAGATATAGCAAGTTTTGTCTGCTCGATTTCGTGCATCGCACTCTTCCTTTCAATGACGGAAAGGACGAAAAGGAGCACGCCGGAGACGACCACACCGACAAGAAGCAGTTGAACCGTTTCGAGGAGAGCGGGAGTAAGATTGTCAACGGTGAAGTGATCGAACCAGGTGAGAAGTATCACGGCGGGGATGAAGGATGCGAGGCAGAGGATCGCGCAAATGAATCTCATCAGCTTGCGGAACTCGCGCTCACGCTTGATCTTGACTGTTTCGTTGCCCTCGCCAAGCTTCTTTTGCAGAATACGAAGCTTAATAAAGGGGTCTTTGTCGGATTTTGACTTGATTTTGGGCATCGGGAGTAGAATATTGAGCACAATTCCCGCAATCACGGCAAAAATCGCAACCCCAAGCGGAACTGCGATCTTGGCATATTCCGCACCGATGCTTTCGGGTGTGTAGGGCGAATCACCCAGATTATAGATCGTGTAAGCCGAAACGATCAGACAAACGGCGGCAACGATCAGCGCGGCAGAGATCACGCAACCGCAAACGGTGTGTATCAGCCGTAACTTTTTATCGTTCATTGAATAAAGCTCCTTTCGAAAATGAATGCATATTAAATCATTATATTATACCATATATTAAGGAAAAAGTCAAATGTGAATTTGAGAGAGCAATATTTGACCACCGGATAATAAAAGTTTTTGAAGATTCTAAAGAAACTTTTTTCAAAAAGTTTCTTTAGCAGAGCTCGAGACAGCGTCTCGATTTAATGCGCGAGCCTCGGCTCGCGCCACCGCACTTTCAAAATCACGAAGCCCCGCTTCGGGATTTTGGACAGAGTCAACACTTCCCGAATGTAGGGAAGTGTTGCGCTCTGTCCCCCTCTTTTTATTATATTTCGTCACTGACTTTCTTTAGTCTAAAAATCCCGCGCCCCGCTCTATACCCTCCCAACCCTCCCGCAAGCGGGAGGGCAGTCTTGTTGATCGGTCTCATTTCAAAGGCGCCTTACTGTCTGCGGATGGCAATCGTTTTGCTCGTATGCAAAAATGCCGAGAGCGGCAAAATGTCGCTCTCGGCGGTCGATATTAAAGATACATATAAGCGCCAATTACACGGCTTGTGTGCTCGTCATATTTGAGCCAACCGTTGTTTAGAGCCTGATCGAGAATGTAGCATCTGTCAAATGCATTGTCGCGGCACGCAAACACGCACATATTTTCGTTGCTTGCGATAGCAGCGGGAAGGTCTTCTGCGGTTGTTTTGTAAGCGTATTCAGATACTTCTTTGAGTATTCTGCGGATCTCTGCGACGGTAGTTGCAATAGAATTTTTTTCCGAATCGGTGAATTCGGCAAGATATTCTTCGCTGCTTTTGCCGTCAAATACGATGAATGTCGGTTCATATCCCGAATCGGTTTTCACGATATAACCGTAATCGGCAAGTCTGCTAAGATAGTATTCTTCGCACTCGCTTGATTTTCCTTCAGCCACCGATTTAAGCGTCAATGCTTCGTCGTGGCTGAGATAATCGGGGGTATTTTTCATAATATTTTTATACTTGTATTTGAACTGCTGAAAATGAACCGCAGGTCTATCCTCGCGCTCTTTGGGGCATCCGTGCAGTCCAATCCAAGGAATATCGGGTACGTTGCTTTTCTGGTATCCCACGATATCCCACTGCCCGTGGTCGGGACGCTTGGTATAAGCGAATTCTTTATCGGGCGATGCGGAATACATAAGTTTATCAAACGCGCGCATCAAAAGTACCCATTTTGCATCTTCATAACTCTGATACTTCCCGAAATAATTGATGCCGTGAGCATTGCAAGCGGCGGTAAAGTTGTCGATAAGCTTTGTGAATAGCTCTGTGAGATGTGGGATCACACGGTAATTATAGTTCCAAACCTTTTCCCGCGCATTTTTGCTGACGATGGGAAATGCCGTTTCGTATTTGTCTGCGTTCTTAATTAAGAATGTTTGCTTTGTCAGATAATCAAGCTCGTCCTCCATATAGGGGATCGCTATGCCGAGCTCGAGAGAGAGCTCTTCTGCTGTTGAGGGATTGCCGTAAGCCTCAAGGAAAATATTTTTGTAGATCTTGTGGGTGAGCACGTTCCAGGGCTGTCCCTTGTCACCAAAAGAGTTGCAGCTGCAGGTGAAATCCACTTCCTCGGGCTTGTAACTTCTTACACCAAATTCTCTTGCCATATCCATACCTTCTTTCAAAATTTCTCTTGCACGGAAAAGCCGTGACTTTACTGTGTTTTCGGGGAGCGAAAGTGACGATGAGATCTCGCGGACGCTTTTGCTTTCTATGTAGTAGGCAACGACGATGTCGCGGTAATCGCTCTTGATGAAAGCCAGCTCTCGGCGGAGCAAGGACATTTCCTCCGCGTGGATCATTTCGGAGAGGATATTGTCGCTCTCGTCCTCGATCTCATAATCGCCGATGTCGGAACCGGTTACCGACTCGTTGCGATTATGCTTTCGTGCCGCCCATACCGAATAACGGTTGCGTGCGATCTGCCATACCCACGCGGAAAAGCTCGTCGGGACAGTTCCGCCGTGTAAAGATGTGATGATTTGGAGTGCGATGTCTTGCGTAAGATCCTCGGCTTCGTAGTGATCTCCCGTCTTTTTAAGGCAGAAATAAAAGAGCTTTTCCATATAGTTCTCGGTAAATTCCTTGATAAGCCGATCACGCATATTATCCGCTTGAATCATTCCTCTCACCTCCCGTCACCCCTATAGTGTGGCGCTTTTGAATTTGGTTGCATGGTTTTTAAAAATTATATCATATTTTTTTGAATTTGTAAAGTCACACAAAAAACACCAATATTTCACCCTCTTTTCTCTCGATTTTGTGTAATGTTCATATATATTTAATATATTTATGGTATACTATACTATGTGTCAAAATGCGATTATTATATATAATCGGAAGCTTAATTGAAAGGATCACCGAAATGATTAAAATTTCTCACCTGGTGAAAAACTACGGCAATTTCACAGCCGTGGATGATATCAGCTTTGAGGTTGCTAAGGGCGAGGTTCTCGGATTCCTCGGTCCCAACGGCGCGGGCAAGAGTACCACGATGAATATGCTCACGGGCTATCTTTCCTCCACCTCGGGCTCGATCAAGATCGGCGGTGTTGACGTGCTCGACGACCCGCTGAACGCAAAAAGACTGATCGGCTATCTCCCCGAACAGCCTCCGCTCTACCCCGATATGACAGTTGAAGAGTATCTTTCCTTTGCTTACGACCTCAAGAACTGTAAGCTCAACAAGGAAAAACACCTCCGCGAGATCTGCGAGGTCGTTAAGATCACAGACGTTTACCACCGTATGCTCAAGAACCTCTCGAAGGGTTACAAGCAGCGTGTCGGCATCGCGCAGGCACTCGTCGGCAACCCGCCCGTCATCATCTTTGACGAGCCCACCATCGGTCTCGACCCCAAGCAGATCATCGAGATCAGAAACCTTATCCGTACCCTCGGTAAGGAGCACACCGTCATTCTCTCCACCCACATCCTGCAGGAGGTTCAGGCGGTCTGTGACAGAATCGTTATCATCAACAAGGGTAAGATCGTTGCAAACGAGCTGACCGAGAACATCTCCCGCGCAGTTGAGAACACCCGCCGCTTCAACGTCAAGATCAGCGGTCCTCAGCGCGACGTTCTCTCGCTCCTCCGCAACCTCCCCGGTATTTGCTATGCCGAGGTTCTCGCGGCACGCGACGGCGACGCTTATACTTATATGATCGAGAGCGAGGTCGGCATCGACATCCGCAAGAAACTCTTCTGGGCGCTTGCTGATAAGAAGTGGCCGCTTATCGGTCTTGAGGCACTCGGCATGAGCATCGAGGACATCTTCATCGCCGTTGTCGATAAGACTGCTCCCGAGGCACAGGCGAAGGCAAAGAAGAAGACCCGATACGAGGGCGTTCGCGCGGCGGAAGAGAAGGGGATCGCATCCGATATCGTTGATAAGACCGTAGAAGAGCAGAAGAATGTTTCCTTTGAAGAGGAGAGCACCGATTCCGCTTACTACGAGGATCACTCGATCAAGGAAGACACCTTCGCATCCGACGACAAAAAAGATGAATAACAGAAAGGAATTCAAACGCAATGCTTGCAATTTATAAGAAGGAGATGCGTTCGTATTTCATCAACCCTGTTGGATACGTGTTTATCGGCGTTTTCCTTGCGCTTTCCGCAGGACTTTGCTGCTATACCACTCTCCAGAGCAATACTTACAGCACCGCATCCTATTACTATTGGCTCATACTCAGTATGATCATCATCATCCCGCTTCTCACAATGAGAACCTTCTCCGAGGAGCGTAAAATGCGCACCGAGCAGATGCTTATGACCGCTCCCATTTCGATCACGGGAATGGTTATGGGCAAGTATCTCGCCGCTATGACCATCTACGGCGGCAGCCTGCTCGTTTCCTGCATCAATCTCATCCCTCTTTACATCATCGGTAAGGAAGAAAGTGCGCTCGACCCCGACGGTCTGACCATCAAGGGTCCCGTTACCCCCGAGATCATCGGCTCCCTCCTCGGCGTGCTTCTCGTCGGCGCGGTATTCATCGCGATCGGCATTCTCATTTCGTCGATGACCGAAAACCAGCTCTCCGCGGCTGTTGTTACCATCGCGGTTCTCGCAGTAATGCTCATCCTCAACATCCTCAATAACGTAGGAACCGAGGAAGCGGGCACCCGTCTTATCAATAACTATGCAGTCCGCTACGTTATCGACTGGATCAGCGTTGTTTCGCGCTTTACCAACCTCCAGTACGGCATCCTTGACTGGTCTGCAATGCTTTACTACGTATCTATGACATTTATCGCAATTTATCTTACTGTGCGCGTTTATGAGCGCCGCCGTTGGGCTTGAGAGAAAGTGAGGAACGAAAAATGAAGAATTCTGCACTTTCCTCCCGTAAGTTCAAGTACGGAAGCCTTTCCGTCGCACTTACCTGCGTTATCATTGCCGCAGTTATCCTTTTCAACGGCATCTTCAAGATGCTCGCGGACAAGTACCTCTGGTACACCGATCTCACCCGCGATGAGATCTATACTCTCTCCGACGTTGCAGTCGAGGCTGTTGCCAACATCGACAAGGACGTTCACATCCTTTTCTGTGACGATCCCGACAATATTGAGGGCGAATATTACAGCAAGATGATCTACAAGACCGCGCTCGGCCTTGCAGAGAAGAACGACTATATCCACGTAGAGACCGTCAATATCTGGCGCGAGCCCTCGGCGGTCAATAAGTTCAAGACCAATTCGAAGGATTCGATCTACTCGACCGACGTCATCGTCTACTCGGGCACAGAGTTCCGCGTTTACAAGCTCCGTTCGATGTTCGTATTCAACGAAACCAACTCCGAGACTCCTTGGGCATATCAGGGCGAGAAGAAGCTCGTTTCGGGTATTCTTGCCGTAACTCAGGCTGAATCCCCCATCGCTTGCGTAACCGTTAACCACGGCGAGCCCTTTATGACCGAAAGCGCACTCGCAGAGACTCAGTATATGCTCGGTCTTCTTGAGGACGGCGGCTATAAGGTAGAGCTCATCGACCTTGCACATCAGGAGATCCCCGAGGACTGCCGCCTTATGGTGGTTTACGATCCTCAGGACGACTTCCTTGTTGCCGACGGAGTTTCGAACATCTCCGAGATCGAGAAGCTTGACCGCTTCCTCGACGGCACCAATGCGCTTATGGTATTCGTCAATCCGACGACTCCCGTGCTTCCCAATCTTGAGGAATACCTCGAGGAGTGGGGCGTTAAGTTCAACCGCCACACCAACAATATGGGCAATACCCTCGGCACTACCGTCCGCGACTATAACAACTCGCTGACCGAGGACGGCCTTACTCTCGTTGGCTCTTATGCAACCGACGGTCTCGGTGCTTCTCTCCATAAGGATATGAGAACCACCTATCCTCCCAAGGTCATCTTCAAGAACGCTATGGCGATCTCCTACTCCGACACCTACGAGACCGTATGGTATGAGGATGAGAATGACAAGTCCTACACCTTCAGCTACGGTTCTTATTATAAGGACGGCGTATCCCGCTCGATGTTCGACGTGTTCGTTTCTCCCTTCACAGCAACCGAGGTCGTTGACACCACCGTTGTCGGTCAAGCAACCCAGCAGGATCCCCTCAAGCTTATGACCATTACCCGTGAATCGAGAATGATAGATAACGAAAACGAGGATTACTCCTACGTTCTCGCTTGCGGCTCGACCGATTTCCTCTCGAGCACTCTCCTTCTCTCGAATACCTACGGTAACACCGACCTGATGCTCAGCGCACTCCGCGCAACCGGACGTGAGTTTATCCCCGTCGGACTCAAGCTCAAGCCCTTCGCATCTACCGATATCGAAACGCTTACCACAGCAAGAGCTAACAGATATACTATTGCTCTCATCGTTGCTCCCACCCTCATCACCGCCATTGCAGGCGTTTACGTTCTCGTAAGGAGAAAGTACAGATGACAAACGGCAAGGCAATAAACGAGAGCACCGCGCGTCTTCGCCGCCGCCGTTCGGTAGCGAAGATGCAGAGAAACTGGATAATCGCGCTCGCCGTGCTCACCGTTCTGCTCATCGCCGCATTCATCGTAGTCGATTATATCGTAAATATCGTATATTTTGAGGACTACGACGGTGCGAAGTATCAGATCAAGCAGAAAAACGGTATCTACGTTATGTGTGATTCAAACGGCGACACGCTCGATCTTTCGGTTTCCGCGGATACCTCCAAGAACACTTATATTTACGTGACCGAGCTCGGTACCGAGGTCAAGGTCGATCCCGATACGGGTATCAATACCGTTTATTCGGTAATTGACACCGTGGACGGCGAGGAAGTCGGCGTTTCTGACAGAATTCAGATGTTCAAGCAGATCAAGCAGGCTGATATCGACAAGATCGAGGTCCACAACGCACACGGCGCGTTTACCTTCTACGTCGACAAGGACGGCGATTTCCAGATCCAGGGCCACGAGGGCGTTCCCTATTCTCAGGTAATGTTCTCCTCGCTCGCAGTTTCCTGCGGATATACCCTTTCGACGAGAAAGATTCAGGATCCCATCAAGGACGAAAACGGTCTTTACACCGAATACGGACTTGCACCCGAAAAGAGAGTTGACGAGAACGGTAACGAATACGATTACTCTCCCTATTGGTACAGAATTACCGACATCAACGGTAATTCCCACACCGTTTATATCGGCGATGCAGTTCCTTCCAACACCGGTTACTACGTCAAGCTGACCGACCGCGATGCCGTATACGTAATGAACTACAGCATCGACGGCTCTTATCTCGGTATGTACGACGGTCAGGTCTATGACACCATCGAGAGCGTGCTTCACGTTCCGATAGAGAAGTTCGTTACCCCCATGGTAACCTACCCCATGGAGCTCAACAACTACTTCGACGTCCGCGCCTTTGCTCTCTGGGAGGGTGATAAATTCAACTCCATCCCCGAGAACATCACCGATGAGGAGCTTGAAAAGCTCGATCTTGATCCAATCGTATCCTTCACCTATTGGGATCTTGAGGAGAGAACCGGCACCTTCTATGCGAACACCCCCTATATCCTCGCTTACCCCGAGGGATACGTCGCAAACGATAACGCGATCGACACCACCCTGCAGTCCTTCTACACGATGTCCACTCTCGGCGTCGTCAAGCTCGGCATCACCGAGGAGGATCTGAAGACGTATAATCTCGTTGAGCCCGAATACGTTGTCTATTTCGACTTCCAGGGCAAATATGAGCATCTCATCTTCATCAGCGCCGAGACCGAACGCGGCACGCGTTATATGACCTCGGGCATCTACGATATCATCGTAGAGGTCGACCGCTCGAAGCTTCCCTTCCTTAATTATACGAGAAACGATTGGGTAAACGATCTTTACTTCTCGATGAACCTCGCGTGGGCGAAGAATATCGAGGTCGAGTATGACGGCAAGCTCTACACCTTTGAGCTTGACAACTCGCTCTCCGATTCTATGTCCAACCCCACCTACTCCGAGGACGCCAAGAAGAAGGGCACCATCACCTCGGATAAGATGACGGTTCACGCATACGATTCCGAAGGCAACACTATGGATGCGATCTCGCAGCTTACCGTAGTCGATAAGAAGGGCTTCACCTGGACGATCGACCACGAAAGCGTCAAGGCTTATAACTCTGCGGGCGAACGCGTCAACATCACGGGCGGCTATTATGCTTACAACGCGCGTGATGAAAAGGTAATAGTCCTTGAGGGCTATATCGACACCGCGGATTATCAGATCTACGTTACCGCAAATCAGATCCGTATTCAGACACACGACGGCGCGCTCGTCAAGGAGTATATGCGCTACGGTATGTCGAATCTCCGTAAGTTCTTCTCCGCACTCCTTTACGCATCGAAGCAGGGAAGCGTACACGACGGAACCAACGGTCTGACCGAGGAAGAGGTCAATGCAATTCTCGCGAACCGCGCGAACTACGACGTCCGCATCAAGGTCGAGACCACCTATGTGGATCCCGATACCAAGAAGAACGTCGTATACGAGTATAAGTATTATAACTACTCCGAGCGTCAGGCAATGATCACGGTCAACGACGGCGACGGCGAGTTCCGAGTTCTCCGTTCCTTCACTAAGAAGGTAGCCGAGGACGCAGGCAAGGTAATCTCCGGCGCACCCATCAAGGCGACCGATAAATATTCGTAATAGAATAAACGAGGCTGAGTGACACGTGCGCTCAGCCTCAAATAATATAGGAAGGTAAATTTTCGCCGCGGCGAAAATTTACCTTTCAAAAAAACTTCAAAAAAATTTGTGAATTTTTCAAAAAAAGTGAAACCTTCCCCGAGTTTTTCGGTCTTATAGGGTGAAAACGAAGCAAAGGATGTGAGATTTTGGACGACAAGAAGATTATCGAGCTGTTTTTCGCGCGGGACGAGCGCGCACTCCAAGAGTTCTCGGCGAAATACGGCGCGCTTTGCAGAAAAATTACGAGGACGATCCTCGGCAATGACCTCGACGCGGAGGAATGCGAAAACGATACCTACCTCTCGCTCTGGTCATCGATCCCGCCCGCGCGGCCGCACCGTCTTTCGGCTTACGCCGCAAAGATCGCGCGAAACCATGCGCTGCGGCGGCTCGAGTATATGAACGCGCAAAAGCGCCGCGCGGTGCTCTTGCCGACCGAGGAGCTTGCGGAGCTGATCGGAGTCGAGGAGGACAGGTCCGCCGAGGAGCTGGCAAAGCTCATCTCGGAATTTCTGCGAGGAGTGAGCGACGATGAAAGACGCGTTTTCGTCCGTCATTACTTCTCCCTCGAGCCGCTTGAGAAGATTTCGGCGGATGAGGGATTCGGCGTCGGAAAGATCAAATCCATGCTTTTCAGAATGAGACAAAAACTTCGTATCTATTTAAATAAGGAGGGTTTTCAAGTATGAACAAGGAAAAAATGAATCAGGCGATCGGTATGCTTGATGAGGACGTCATCGCAGATGCGCTTGAAGGGAAGAAAAAGACTGCGGGCAGAGTCACCCGACGCAAGCTCGCCGTCGCACTCATCGCGGCAACACTCGCCGTTGCGCTCATCGCGGGCGGTATAGTCGCGGCATTCTCCCGCACGGGCGGCAGAGGACCGATCTCGATCCTTCCTCCCGAGGACGCGACCGTCATCAGAAACGTCACCACGACTCTGCAGGTCACTCCCGGCACGATCTACGGCAGCGGCAATTATCCGACGATCGAAACACAGTTCGGCGGAGCGCCTAATAACGAATACGCAACTGTCAACGAGCTCGAGCTTGACCGCGAGCTTTATGACAGTATGGTTGCAAGCAATGATCCCGACCGCGTTTGGGCGTTGAAGCTTGACGTCTCGCCCAACCTCTATATGACCGAGGAATATATCGAGCGCGAGGTTGCTTATTGGATGTCAAAGGCAGATGCGGAGGACCTTTCCGCGCTAGCTGAAGTCTACGCGCAGCTTAAGCAGGATTTCGATATCGACGCGCTTTACGAGGCTAATAAGGATAAGTATGAGCTCGACGAGATCTATAAGTATTTCGCAAGCGGTGAGCTTGAAGCGGCTCTGCTCAATCGTGATATCGATGCGCTTATGAAAAAGGCGGAAAAGCTTTGGAACGAGTGCGTCAATATCAAAAACGGCTATTGGAAGGGACTTGCGCCCGCAATACGCAAGGCTCTGAACGATTTCGGCATTGAATTTGTTGAGGAAGACGATTCCTTCATCATCTTTGTCACCGAGGGAGAGCTCCTTGCGATCAAGGGTATCGGCGGCGTAAAATTCTCCAAGGCAACTAAATATGATATGACCTTCGCGCAGATCCCGACTGTTGCCGAATGGCGCGGTAAGCTCGTTTCGAATAAGCTTGCACAAGAGCTTGCAAAAAACGAGGAAAATAAGGATGTCCTCTTTGCCATCACCGCAGAACCCGCAGCATTCATCGAGATGATCGACCGCTCAAACTACGAGGCAAGCTACCTTGAGCTCTTCTCCGAGGCGGCAAAACGCCCCGCATACCGCGCGGCACTCGAAGCGGCATCCGCAGATCCCGCAAAATTGCAGACGGCGATCGCCATTTGCGGTGAGGCAATGGTCAACGATTACCTTTGGGACGGCGTTTTCGACGCCGCACGCTTCGACCTCGGTACGGTCGAGCTTAACAAAACTATCGAAATTATGCGCTCGAACCTCTATCGCGACGCCTCCGAGGTCTACGCCGAATTCGCGCCCCTCGTCCGTTATATCGAGATCACCGTGGATGGCAACGTAGTATTCTACGTAACCGCCGACGAGCTTGCCGCACTCACGACTGCACGCGAATATTGCTTCAAGCTTGCATCGTAACGGGTGACCGCTATGACTACAAGAAAATTTATACCTTTATTAATTATAGCACTCCTGCTCCCGCTTGTCCTCGCTTCCTGCGAGGGCATCGGGGACGGGGCGTTGATAGGTAATATTAACCCAAGCGTTGAAAGCGATTCTGTATCTATTGATAAGGCGAAAATAGCGTTTTATGATCAGTCGGGCAATTTCGACGCAGAAGCCGTTATCGCGAAAGAAGGTGCCCAAATGTATTGGGAGCTTCTTCATGGTGAATACGTTATAGAATCTAGCATAGATATGGGTACGCCTTACATTGAAATATCATTCTATTCAAGCGCGGACGCTGTAGATGTATACATTATTTATTCGGACGGAAGTGTTGGTCAGAAGTCCGAAACCGGATACGTTTTCAAAGGTCAAATTATAGGTTTATATGAAAAACTGATGAATTTTATTAATTTGGAAGACTCAAATGCTCTCTATATCGAAAGCGGTCTTACTTTTCTCCATTATTGCGATATCAAGAGTTACGGCTTGCGCAATGAGGTGAATCTGAAATTTGAGGGTGTTGACCTCTGGCAGATAGCCTGCTATCGCGGAAGAGCGGATTTTTCCTCAGAGGGCGATGCTAAAAAGGGCGAGGGCGCGTACTTTGTAATTAATTATTACAGCGGGGATAGAGTGGATTCTACGATTTGTATCTATGAAAATGACGTTGTGGTTGTTGTGAAACGCGGAGTGAATATTTCAGTCCTGTCTACTAAAGTTGACGGCTACAGAGAAGGAATTTTCGCCGAGATTGAGCGGTACCTTGAAGGAAAATAAGGGGAAAGAAAAGTGAAAAGAAGAATAAAGGCGTTCATTTGTGCCGCTGTTTTGCTGCTTACTTTACCCTCATGCGCCGGCATCGGAGACGGGGCGCTGATCGGTGACGTACATTTGAATGGAGAGCGTATCGTTTGCACAGTTGAGGCGTATACCGGTGATAATGAGCTTCTTGACTCTTTCAAGATGGACGGTGCGCCAGCTAACGAGCTGTTTGCGTATATGACGGAATACGAATATGACGAGCAAGTTATCGACAGCATAATGTCCGATCCTTACGTTGTAGTTTCATTTGAGCGTTATGATCTCAAGGGCGTGAAGCTATCCGATCTTGATCCCGAAAACGGACGTAAATACCAATACCGCGTGACCGGAAACGATAACACGGCGCAAAGATCCGCCGAGTCGGAATACTACGACCGCCTCGGCAACGCGAACGGACTGTACCAAAAGATAGTGGAGCTTTTCAACGTCCGAAGTCAATCGAACGGTTATTTTTGCTCCATTTATTCGAGTGAGCCGTACAGCGCGTACGTCAAAGCAAAGGCTGATTCCGGTTATAGATTATATAAGCTGCTAACCGATGCGGAGTACATCACAGGGCTTGACCGTACCGCCAATGAAAAGGCATATTATATCATCGGTTTCAACGGTGCGTCGGATAAAAGTTATTACGTTTATGAGGATGATTTCGTTGAGGAATTTGATTCGACTGTCGAGGACGGAGATCTTTATAAACCGCTCGGACATGTAAAGGGGATATATGCTACGGCTGAAAGGTACTTCATAGAAGCCTTGAAGACTACGAATAACAAGGACCGTGAGGTGGGAGCGTACCTCAATCGCCTGACGGTAAGGACCAAGACGGGCATTATGACTGTTAACGATTTCAGCGATATAGGTTGCGTTTACTTAGAAAAAGATAATCCGTCGATGAAAAATGGCGAGTATTGTTGGCGAGTATATTTTCAAAGAGTCTCATCATTGTATGAGCTTGAACAAAAGGCAAAAATACTGGAGGCAAGGGATGACGTCACTTACGTCATGCCGATAGGCTTTATGACTATTGACGATTAAATAATCCCTGCATAACAAAAAACGGGGCACGGTCTTGTATCTGCCCCGATCTTATTGTAGTGATATATTTCGTCCTTGATTTTGTTTCAGCCGAAACCTTTCGCGCGGTGCTGACTGCCCACCCCATCCCCCTCCCGCACGTAAACTGCCCCAAATTGTACAGACAGTACAAAAAGCCCCCCGGTAATGGTATAACAAACAATTAAGCAACGAACTGACATCGCTTTTCGAGTGGTGTCAGTTTTGTTTTAAGCTGGATACGTTCGTTGTTGTAGAAGTCT
>JAFOEU010000001.1 GCA_017387685.1 Clostridia bacterium | reverse complement strand
GTTGCAGGCACCTACAAGAAGTGGGCGATCGAGAACGGCAAGAAGTACTTCTCCGTGGCATCGGGCGGCGGCACAGGTCGTACCCTGCACCCCGATAACATGGCAGCAGGCCCCGCTTCTTACGGCATGACCGATACTCTGGGACGTATGCACGGCGACGCACAGTTCGCAGGCTCGTCCTCGGTTCCCGCTCACGTAGAGATGATGGGTCTCATCGGCGCAGGTAACAACCCCAGGGTAGGAATGACGGTTGCAGTAGCTGTAGCTATTGAGGAAGCTTCTAAATAAGCTTAAACCGCTAAACTTTGGGCAACTATCAGCACCCGTCATTCCATTATGACATGTTGCTGTTGCAGTTGCTATCGAAGAGGCTTCCAAGTAAGCTCTGCTTTCAGACCATATTGTTCTGAATTCAATAAAAAAGACACATCATTGGGTAACCGATGATGTGTCCTTTTTTAAGCCCTCCCCGCTTGCGGGGAGGGTTGGGAGGGGTAGTCAGCGGCGATTTTTGGGGCGTTTGGGCGCAAAATTCAAGGCCGCTTTTCTTGACTTTTCGCGCGCTTCGTGCTATAATAAATCCATCAAACGAGCGAGGTGGAATTATGCTTGATCTTAGTAGCTTCATTGATTCCGTCAAGGAACAGAATATAAATATGGATGCCGTTGCGGTTATGCGTGACGGCGCGCTTCTCGGTTTGCATCGCTTTTCGGACACGGTGGCGCACAACGTCTTTTCCGTCGCAAAGAGCCACACGGCAACAGCAATCGGATTTGCCATCGACGAGGGCAAATTGAAGCTGACCGACAAGCCCGCCGACTTTTTTCGCGACATTCTCCCCGAGGGCATCGACCCGAAATGGGAGCGCGTAACGCTTCATAATCTGCTGACGATGACCACGGGACACGGCGCGGCGCATCTTATGGTCGTTGACCGCAAGAAGCTGCGCGCGGAGGGTGTCGATGAATGGCTGACATTCGCTTTTACCCGTCCGATGCCATATGAGCCGGGAGAAAAATTCTCTTACGGTAATCTCGCGCCATACGTTGCGGGGCGAATGCTCGAAAAAGCTGTCGGAATGACGATCTGCGACTATCTTTACGAGAAAATGTGGAAGCAGATGGACATCGCCAAGCCACAGTGGGATACCGACCCCATGGGACACACCTTTGCGGCGAGTGATCTTTACCTTGATATCACCGATATGGTCAAGCTCGGCGAGCTTTACGCGGCGGGCGGATGCTACCGCGGCGAGCGACTGATCTCCGAGGAGTGGGTAAAGTCTGTCGCAACAAAACACATTGACTCCTGCGTGCTCAATCCCGCGGGCTACGGCATCGACGAGCAAATGGGCTACGGATACTACTTTTGGCTCAATCACGGGGCAACCGGTTCCTATCGGTGCTATGGACGTGAGGGACAGTTCATCATAATCCTCCCCGAAAAGAATGCTGTCATCGCGACACAGGCTATGAACTCAAACGTACAGCCCATCCTCGACGCGGTTTGGAAGCACATCTTGCCGCAGATATAAAAGGAAAACCGTTTCGGCGAAAGCCGAAACGGTTTATTCTTATTCAAAAATATCAAGCGGTATTTTCGACGTTGTCGGTCCGCAGACCTCGAGGCGGTAGCCGTCCGATGTCTTGACGAAGCGTACGGGATCGATGGCGACGTGGCGCGGCTGAACTGTGGTTGGTGTGTTATGGGTATGATAAACCATCACCATTCCGCCTGTGTGAGTTTCGATGATTGAACAATGGCCCGTGCCGCGAGTATCTGCCGTGCCGCGGAGGATGGGGTTGTTCGCGCTCTTTACGAATCCCTCAAGCGGATTTGTCGATGTCGCGTATCCAACTGCATAATCAGCCTCAAAGTGGCTGCCCGAGTAAACGAGGTAGTAAACGCCCTCTTTTTTCAGCATATAGGGCGCTTCAACGACACCGCCGCGTTTCATCGTGTTCTCCCACGGCTCGGTGGGCGTGAAAATCAGCTTTTCGGTCTCCCACTTCGGGGTCAGGCAATCGGATTCCATCTCGACGCCCCAGATACCGTAAGCTCTGCCGTCGCACCAGGAGGTGTAATAGAGATAAATTCTGCCGTCTTCATCGACGAAAATATGACCGTCGATGGTCTTGGTCAGGAAGGGCATATCGCCCGCGCAAACGAAGGGCCCCTCGGGCTTATCGGCAACCGCGATACCAAAGCCCGCCTCGCCCATCGAAACCGCCATATAGAACTTGCCGCCGATATACTCAACGTCGGGCGCCCACATATATCTCTTGTCGATATTCCAGGAAACCTCGGGGAGTGACACGCCGACGTAATCCCACTTTGCAAGGTCAGCGGAGCGGTAAACGGGGTATTTGTCACCCGTGACGTACATATAATAGTAGCCGTCGTGATAGATGATATCGGGGTCGGCGGCGTTCTGAATGACGTTGTTTTGATAGGTCTTGCCGTCGGTCGCCAAGGATTTGGTTTCGATGACGGGCGCTGAAAGCTCTGCGCCGTATCCGCTGACCTCACCAACGCGAACCTCGCCCGCGAGATCGGGAGTCTTCAGCTCAAATGCCGCCCACGGCTCGAGTCCGGATTCGGGATCGCTCAGATATGCGCGGAGATATTCGCCGTCAAAGTGGCAGAAAACATCATAAGTCTTGCCGATCTCGGAGGGAAGGATCTTATAAGCAAGCTCGGTGCGCTTTTTTTCCTGAGTATAAAGTCCGACGCCGTTTTTGTCGATCCCGATAACGTAGCTATCACCGAAGCGGATCTCAACGGAGCTGTTCTTGTGTCCGAGAGCGGTGGTGAAGGAAAGCGCGCTGTCCTTCGGGAAGCCGTCCGCGATCTTATCGAGGTCGGTTGTGTTTTGAGCGATATAAAGATCGGAGGGAAACGCTCCGTCGGTCATCGCGTTCACAAGTCGGAACATAACAGCTTCGTACAGGTTATCGTTACTCGCCCAGAGTACGATCTTTTTATTGATAACCGAGATAACAATGTCCGCCTCGCCCTTCGCCGCAAGTGCAGTTTGGCTCTCGGGACGGTTGGTCTCACCAATGAGTATCTCGCACTCACGCTCAGGAGTGGTCGCATCGGGAAGATAGGAAATTCCGCCGAACTCGTTCGAGGCAAGCAAAGCGAGGTATTTCTCTTTAAATGCATCGCTTGGGTATATTATAAGGTAATCTGAGGGATTGAATTTAAGCATTGTTTCCGCCTCGCTTTCCACCGCCTCCGCGGTAGTTTCTGCTGATGCCGTAGTCTCTTCTCCGCCCTCTTTTTCGCAAGCGACAAAAGCGGAAAGGAGCACGGCGCACACTAAAAACGTCAATAAAAACTTTTTCATAACGCTACCCGCTTACGCCTTGTCGAAAAGCTCGATAAGGTATTTTCCTATCTCTACCGAATACTGCTCGTAAAGTTCTCTTGACGCGGCGTGGGGAACCTTTTCGGGCTGAAGCTCAAAGTTAAATTCGCCCTCATAGCCCGCCTCCTTAAGCGCGGTCATGACCTTTTTCCACGGGACGGTGCCCATAAAGGGAGCCTTGTGCATATCCGATGCGCGGTTGTTATCGTGAACGTGGAGCATCTTGATTCGCTTGCCCATAGTCGCGATAACCTCGGGGAGGTCATTTTCCAAGAATTTATTTATATGCGCGTGACCGATGTCAAGGCAGATTCCGACCTTGTAACCCTCGGCAGCAAGTATGTCGACCGCCTCGATCAGCTCGTTTATCGGGCGTTTTGCCATATTTTCGATCGCAATACCGATGTCCTTTACTCCCGATTCGGCGACGAGTCGCTTGACGTATTCGACAGTGCCCTCGACGGTGTTGACGTGCATAACCGTCCACTCCGCGCCGAGATATTCGGATGCCTTGAGCGAGCGGACCGCCATTTCGTGAAAATAATCGAATCTTTCAGCCGAGGGGTCGGTGTAATCGTAACGGTAGGGCAGATGAGTCGATACGATCTTAATGCCGCACTCCTTCGCCTCCTCTATGTACGGATCGAGATTTTTCTCCCAATTCTCCGAGTCGAGGATATCCTCGTGCGGATAGGGATCGTCGTTGTATATAACGCGGGTAAAGCCGACGTCAATAGCATCGTAACCAAGCCTTTTGAGCTCTTTTATCTTTCTGATATTTGCATTTGCGGAAAGTAACATAACTTTTCCCTCCAAAATTTATTTCTTTGAAAATCTCTTTGCGTAGCCGCATCGGCGGCAAAGCTCCTCAACCGCGCGGCGGCGGGTGAAGCCGTCATAGATCGCACGGGCGCGGGGAGTTGCGAGAATATCGTCTATCTCACTTTCAAAGAGATTTCCGAGTGTAACGATACCCTCCGAATCAAGGCAGCAAGGTACGACGCTTCCGTCAACGAGTACGCCAAACTGATCGCGCAGACCGTGGCAAAAGCAATCTCCTCCCTCGCCTATCGACGGCGCGGAAAGGTCGGGCCAATCGAATCTGTCACCGAATTCAAGGAAAAGCCGTGAGTGCAAGCGGTAGCTGTCGCCGCCGCGCATCGGCTTCCACTCCTCGGGGAATTTTTTGTGCAGGCGCGCAAGCACCGCCTCGTTCGTCTTTTCGTCCTCCGAGCCGAGATTCCAAAGGCGGAGAACGGTATATATCCCCTTTTCGGATGCTTTCAGAGCAAAATCCGCGCAGTTATCAAGGTACGCGGGATCTGCGAACGCGGGGTTTGCGGCGGGAGCGTGGAGTGAAATGCTGATCTTATAAAATGGCGCGGCAAGCAGATCTTCTCCGCATTTTGAAAGCAGAGATCCGTTCGTGGTCAGCATCGGCTTAAATCCCTTTTCGCTCGCATTTTTTACGAATTCAGGCAAAAGCGGATGGAGCGTCGGCTCGCCCATAAGGTGGAAGAAAAGGTATTCTACTTTACCACGCAGACGGTCGGTCAGAGTATCAAATTCCTCCGCTGTCAAAAATTTCTTCGTCCTTTTCGTCTTGTGGCAAAAAGTGCAGGAAAGATTGCAGACGTTCGTTATTTCAAGATATGCTTTGTTAATCATTTTATCGCTCCATAAAATTCTCCTTAATATGATATCACAAAATCTTCCATTTGTCAATCATTGATTGTTGACAAACGACCTTAATTATGATATAATGAAAAAAATCAAAAAGGAGCAGCGTATGATTAACAATAAAAAAATTATAATCCCAGCGGCGGTGATCCTACTGCTGATAATCGTCGGCGGAACGGTATTGTGGCTCATTCAGCCGCAAACGCTTGCCTTCTGGGATCACGTTGACGCCCATACGAGATACAACGAGCTGCAGCAGCAGTACAACCCCGAGCCCGAGGGATGGGTGATCAATTATATATCAGTCCATCACAAAGAATCTCCCGACAGCGAGTTAGTCAGCATCAAAATCGAGGATGAAGCGCAGCTTGCGGAGCTTGTCGATATTCTGAGCGGGATCAAGGTCATAGACAAGCCGCGAGAGACGCACGATATGGGTACTTATTCCTACTCTCTATACATCGACCATCCAAACTACATGGACGTCATGATCGAGTTCAACGAGGATCTTGACGAAATGTGGATCATATTCAGCTATATCAACGCCCCGGCGTATAAGGTAAAGAATACCTCGGCTTTCAGAGAATATCTCGAAGGTATTTTTGAATAATATAAAAGGCAGAATCGTATCGGATTCTGCCTTTTATGTATCAATATCTTTCTCGGAGCGCGGTGCTTGCGTGCATCATCGGCAGCCCGTCGCGGTAAATGTGGGAATCATTCGACAGAGTCAGCACGCGTGCGCGAGCATAACCGTCAAAGGTCCAATTTCTGCCCTCATCAAAAGCGATCGCGGTCACGCCCGTGTGCTTCATTTCAAAATGTGTGGAATAATAGGGGAACGGAATATCGAGCAGCTCGCTCATAAACATCTTTCCCGCGCCCTCGTGCGCAAAGAGCGCGATGCGCCGATCCTTGACGTTCTTGGTGACCTTATAAAGTCCCTTTTCGCGGTCGTGCTCAAGTCCGAGATCAGCAAGCCACGCATCAAGATTGTCGCCGATGCGGCGGCAAGCCGCGCCGAGGTTGAATTCGGCAAGCTTCGGATGCTCGTGCCAATTATCGCCCATTGATCTGACCTCGCGAGAGGCAAGGATCTGCGAATAGATCGGGTTCGCCCAACACCAGGTATCGGATTTTTCGTCGATCGGGAGTGCCATTTCACGGTAAGCGTATTTTTCGTGCATCCAATCGAGCAGGATCGGTTCTTTGCCGATAAGCTCGCAGGTAGGCTGTGCCGTCTGCATAGCGCGTGTCGAGGTAGATGCGTATATCTCATCGATGCCAAAAAGCGCAAGGCGCTTCGCCACCGACTCCGCCTGACGGTGTCCGAGAGGCGTGAGCTGATCGGGGCTGTAAATAGGATCGCCGTGGCGAACGTAAAAGAGTATCATATTTTATCTCCTGTCAATTATTTCAACTTCACAAAAATCAGGTGTGCATACAGAAAGAGAGCAACCCGAAATTTCGGTCTGGAAAAGGTATTCGTCAAGATCGAAAATGCAAAATTCTCTGAAATCTTCATCAATTCCCTGCCCCGTCAGCTTAACGTACGCTTCCTTCGCAGTCCAGA
This sequence comes from Clostridia bacterium, assembly GCA_017387685.1. Classification (GTDB taxonomy): domain Bacteria; phylum Bacillota; class Clostridia; order Oscillospirales; family CAG-272; genus CAG-390. The sequence continues at coordinate 1,984 of JAFOEU010000001.1, read as the reverse complement.
TATTGTAAAAAGCCGAAACGGTATCCGCATCAAGTGCGTCGACCTCGTCGCGGTGGAAGAAACGCGCGGCGATTTTGCGGCATCGCTCCGCCTCGTCAGAGCGGTTCTTATATTCCTGAATATCGACACCTACCGGTTCATCAGAAAAAGCGCAAGCAAATATATCACCGCTGTGGCTGACCGAAAAATGGATCGACGGAGTATTCGGGAAATACGGCTTTCCCCTCTCTGCGCGTGCGACGGTAAAATCACCCTCAGTCACCCCGACAAGAGCGCAATATTCGCGCGCAAGGTGTGCGACAGCCGCATCCGTAGAGTCCGTTTTTTTCGTAAGGAATAAATATACCATTTTCTCCTCCGAGCTGTAATTCTTTTCATATTATACCACATTTCGAACGGTATTTCAATACTTTTAACAAAATAGAAAGCGGACGCTTGCGCGCCCGCTCTCTTTCATTCAAAAGCTTTTATCAGTTCTTGCCCTGAAGGTCGTTCTCGTACTTCTCGACCATCTTCTTAGACGTGACACCCGTACGACTTCTACTCCGTGCATTGAGCTTTTTAAGCCATTTTTCGGTGCTTTTGCCCGTAAATATCTTGATTTCAAGCTTCGCCGTATCATCATCGGTTAATGTGACGAAGATTTTGTCAATATATTGGGCTACGAATTCGTTTGTTATAATGCCTGTACTTGCATCCTTGATGGCTGCATCAAGCCTTGCTTTTACCTCTCCGATATGCTTGCGGTATTCCTCTTTTGTGAATAACTGTTCCTCAAGCTCAGCAAGAGCTTTCTGCGCTTCCTCTACCTCTCGGTCGCAGGTTGCGGTCATGGATTTGAAATTAGCCGTTGTAATAGCACCTGTCGTGACAAGCTCCAAGAGCTTGTTTTTCTTTTGATCTGAAAGCTCTATGATACGCTTCTGTTCTTCAATCTGCTTGGCGGTTTCGTCATCCGCTTCCATGGACTTGAACATTTCCTCGTAACTTGCAAGGAGTGCTTCCACATCCACTCTCGTTTCGCTGAACACCTCGAACAAGATGGGCTTGACCTCGTCCTCGTATATTGGGAAGGATGGACAGGCATCCGCACCGTTGTTGATCTTGTTGGAGCATACCCACTTGGAGTTTACTTTGCCGTCCTTGCTCTTGGATTCACGGCGGTAGTATGCGGTGCCGCAATGGGCGCAATACAATTTACCCGTCAGCAGGTTGGCGTGGTTGCAGATGCCTTGACGGCTCTTTACGTCCTCACTTCTGCGAGCCAACACCTCGTTTGCCTTATCCCATATTTCTTCGGATACGATGGCAGGAACGATCTCCCCCGTTTCGTCCTTAAACATTACCCATTCTTCGGGCGGTAGGAATTTCTGCTTCTTGGTGAACATATCGACTATGCGCACCTTGTTGCCAACGTAATATCCCTTGTATTTGGGGTTAGATATGATGCCCGACATTGTGGTGTGAGCAATTTTGTTGCCGTTGTAATTGCGGTAGCCCTGATCGTAAAAAATCTTTTCAAGCTGCTTCATACTGTATTCGCCCGTGGCATACAGACGGAACAGATCTCGTACCATAGGGGCTTGGCTCTCGTCAATGACAAGGCGCTTATCCTCTTTCTTGTATCCGAAGATGCGGCTGTTGCCAAGCACAACGCTTGATTTGATGGCTTGCTGATGGCCGAATTTTACACGCGAGGACAGCTTGCGAAGCTCGTCCTGTGCAATCGAGGACATGATTGTAAGGCGAAGCTCCGCATCCTCATCGAGGGTATTGATGTTATCGTTTTGGAAGAATACGCCGACACCCATATTCAGAAGTTCTCTTGTGTATTGCAGAGAGTCGAGAGTGTTACGGGCGAATCGGGAGATCTCCTTGGTGATTATGAGGTCGAACATTCCTTCTTTTGCATCTGCAATCATTTCGTTGAAATGTTTTCTTTTCTTCGTGGAGATACCCGAAAGTCCTTCGTCAACGTAGCCGG
>JAFOEU010000023.1 GCA_017387685.1 Clostridia bacterium | reverse complement strand
GGAGGGGCTGGTTCTTAGCGTCGTTGACCCAAGTACCAAGGTTACCGATATAGGATTTAAGACGCTCAAGGTTACGAGCAACCTCGTCCTCATCTCTCGACATATCCTCGAGGATGATGTAGGTCTTTTCAAGGGTAGCAACGTTGGAGGACTTAACGCCCGCGAGAGCGATGAGCTCCTCTGCAACTGCCTTAAGTACGGTGGACTGACGGTAGAGGTCGATGATGGTATCGGGCATTACACTCTGGAAGTAGTAGTCACGATACTGGTCAGGATCTGCACCGGTGAGTCGCATTATATTAAGGTAGTCATTGTTGATCGCAGTGAGGGCAGCGTCTACTCGACGAACGATCTCGGACATAGTACCGAGAGAAACCTCAAAGATCATGGTGTACTCTACACCTGCCTCGAAATAGAATTCGCAGTTGGTGTAGTCGATGGCATTTTCTTCATCATCGCTCTTGGTACCGAAGCGAAGAGGATCAGCAAGCCAGTCGGTGGAGTAGTTGAAACGAAGCTCGCGAGCCTCGTCAAAGGGGATACCGTTGTAATAGCCCTTTGCGCCCTCTGCAACAGTAGAGTCACTGTAGAGGTAAAGGGTACGGGACGAATACATACCGTCGGTGATGTTCTGGATGTATCTGGGGATGATCTGATACATACCGCTGTGATCAACGGTGAAGGTGTAGTGGAGTCTCTGACCGGAGGTCTGCCACTTGTCGCCGCCGATGGTGTTAAGAACGGTAGCCTGAGTGTTGGAGGGGCTCGCTACAGAAGAGGAAGCCTCCTCGATGGGGTAAACGGTGTTGGTAGAGGTGTGAGTGGTGTACTCAGCCTCGATCTTAACAACCGACATACCCTTCTGCTCGTTCATATACTGATTGATGTAATCAGCATAGGACATAGGAGCAACGTAGGGGTAAAGGGTGATCTCCTTGATAGCTACGGGCTGAGCAACGCCCTCAAGGGAGATAGTATGCTCACCTGCGGTGAAGAAGAACTCGAAGTTGTCCTTATAGAAGCCGTCAACGTCCTTGAGGCTGTATTCGGACCATTCGGGAGTCTGCTCCATCAGACCGCGGATCTCGTTGCCGTCGATGTCGGTACGGTTATAACGGGTGTGACCGTCATAATCATGCTCATCTGCAGCATCATAAATTGTGGACCAAACCTTGGGAAGCGTAATGTAATAAGCCTCCGAGAAAGGTACCTTACCGTCAATACGGAAAATACGCTGAATGGAAGTCGATTTAGCGGCGATGGGCCAATAATCAACCTTGATAGCGTACATACCGTCAGCAGGGATGTTTACCTTCCAGGAAACAACTCCGCTGTCGCCGGTGTCGAGAGCTTCGATGCCGTCATAAGTGTTCTTTCCTACCTCTGCGGTGGTCAGGGACGCATCCGCAATGTAGTCAAGACCGTTTATAACGATCTCTGCAGCTCCAGGATTGTACTCGGAATACATTTTTTCGTATTCCTCGTACGAAATTGTGCCAAGCAGTTCCTTAGCCGAAGCGATTGCATTTGAAATGACCGAGCTTGCACTCATCGCGCCTTTAGTATCGTTTGCCGCAACCGATACGAAGAACGTCGAGCAGAAGGTCAGGATCGCAAGGCAAAGAGCAACTGCTCTTTTGAATTTCGTTGCCATAAATGGTTCCTCCTGTGTTGTTTTTGCCTGCCGAAAGCAGGCGCGAGTATAAATTTCCGCTGATTTAGCGCTGACGCGTTTTGCCGCGAACCGCTTGCAGAGTGAAAGCGGAAGATCCTCTCTGCTGTTTCGTTTTTTGCCCGAAAATCGGCAGCCGTTGGCGAGGCTGTCGCCGACGGGCATCAAATTTTGCGGCTCTGCTTCCCGAAATCGAGGTTGTGCGGCAACGTTTCGACTTCAAGGCGGCAAAATGCCATAAAATTTATAACGATATAATACCACATAAAACAAAAATAGTCAACAGTTATTTATTTAACTAATTTTCATTTCAGCATTTTTCTGCCTATTGTTTGCGAAAATTGATTTCGCGGTCAAGTGATGAGAAAAATACGCTTTTTCGTCACTTTGTCACATAACCGTCAAAATATCGCCGTCGGCAGTAATTTAAAATTACCATACGATACAAATCAAGCGTAAAAAACGCCCTTCAGCGGTAAAAATGCGGATCAAATTCCGCTCTCACCAATTCAAAGGGCATTTGAGGTAAATAAAATTTACACACCACTTTTCAAATGATTGCGCGCGCAACTATTTTGATGGGTGTTAGGTGGGTGATTTTTGCCTTAAAATGGATGTGTTTTCTTTGGACTTGTGCAATTTGCACAAATCGTTCGCAATGTGTGATTTTTTTCGACACAGGTGCGGTCTCTGATGTCATTTAGTGCCTTTTTTTGTTTGTTATTACATTTTATTACATATTTTTTAAAATTCATTTTTTGACCGAAAGCGTGCAATTTAAACTATCGAAAAAGATAAAAAAGCGCTCCTGCGAAGAGCTTCGAAGGAGCGCTTTTTATATGTTTTGTGCTTATCAAATCAATCAGCTTTGAAATAAGAATCAAGGAGCGACCTTGCTTCTCCTTCAGCCAGCATTTCTGCAACGTATACGGTTTCGGACAGCTCATCTCCGTACTCCTCCTCTGCCGCAGCAACCTCAGAAGCGGTTACAAAAAGCCAGATGTCCTTTTCGATGAGATACAAGAATCTTCCGTAATATTCGGTCAGTATCGCAGATCCGTCGAAAGAAAGATAGACGTCGTAGTAACGGTACTTCTTTGCATAATCAGAAAGATCTATAGAAACCCGTCGATCGTGAATTCCGATCAAGGCATTTATATTATGTACTTCCTCCTCACAAACGAGATAATCGTCAAGAACGAATCTCGTAACGCGGCTGAAAGGAGTCCTGACGCCGTCAACAAGCTCACCGCTTTCGGTAAAAAGTATTTTTTTCTTGCCGTCAGCGATAGCATAATACTCGCCACCATCATCATCTGCCACAAGATAGAGCGGTGCGCCGGTCAGGCTGTCACCAACCTTGCCGAGATATTTGCCAAATCTGAAATTATATTCCACGCCGTCAACCTTATGCAGGATCTTACCGTCATATTCAATTATATCAACGTTCTCACCGTATTGTGCAACCACTTGGTTTCCGTCCTTAAATCCCAAAAGCTTATATCCGACGAAAACTATCGGAAGCAAAACGATAACGGCAATCACGATCAGCGCTTTTTTAGTCATACGCTACCCTCCATTCGATAAAAATCCTATGTAATATTTTATCACGGCAGAACCGAAAAGTCAAGATAAAAGTCGATTATTTATCTTTATTGCGGTAAATAGAGGATATATTTTTCAAAAAAGACTTGACAAACGCCCCCATTTGCGATATAATATTATGGTCAACTGAGGGCCATTAGCTCAGTTGGTCAGAGCTACCGGCTCATAACCGGTCGGTCCTGGGTTCGAGTCCCCGATGGCCCACCAACACAAAAGCCCCGCGCTTCGCGCGGGGCTTTTGTGTTGCTGTCCCACACGGACTCGAACCCACGTGTGATCGCGCCTACCTATTATATCCAGGAGTACAAACATCGGTTGCGATCACACAAGAGCTCGCGCTACCGCCCAATGATACTATCGCACCGCATTATGCGCGAGCTTCGGGTTCAGAGTCCCCGACGATTCGTACTTTTTCTTATATAGTAATTGACACCATCTCAAACTTATGCTATAATAATCTCATCAAACAAAGTGAGGTAAACCAATGAAAACCTACTTCAGGGACAAACTCAAGGTCAACATATACGATTCGCGAACCGCTATGGGCGCGGCTGCGGCTGAGGATATTTCCGCAAAGATAAAGGAACTGCTCGCGGAAAAGGACGAGATCTCTATGATCTTTGCCGCTGCTCCCTCGCAGAACGAGGTGCTCGCATCCCTCGTCGCGGACAAGTCTATCGAATGGAACCGTATCAACGCCTACCATATGGACGAGTACATCGGTCTCGACTCCTCCGCGCCGCAATGCTTCGGCAACTTCCTTGACGCGCACATTTTCGGACTTGTTCCCTTCAAGAGCGTGAATTACATCAAGAGCGACGCCACCGATCCCGACGAGGAATCCGCGCGCTACTCTTCCCTGCTCGCCGCAACCAAGATCGACATCGTCGTTATGGGAATCGGCGAGAACGGACACATCGCCTTCAACGATCCGCCCGTTGCGGATTTCAATGATACCAAGCTCGTCAAACCCGTAAAGCTTGACGAGGTCTGCCGGGGCCAGCAGGTCAACGACGGATGCTTCGCGAAGATCGATGACGTTCCGAAATACGCCATCACGCTGACAGTTCCGATGCTTGTAAGCGCGCCGAACCTCTTCTGCATCGTTCCCGCTCCGACAAAGGCTTGGGCCGTACGCGAAACCCTGACCGCCTCCATCGACGAGCATTGCCCCGCATCGGTGCTCCGCACGCGCGAGGGCTCGATCCTCTACCTCGATCCCGACAGCGCGTCGCTTCTTTAAGACAATGAAAAAGGCTCTGAAAAGTAACCTTATCGTTCTCCCGAACGGTATTTTTGACGGTTACGTTATTATAGAAGACGGCAAGATAGCCGAAATTACCGCTAACGCGCCCAAATGCGAGGTCACCGATCTTTCGGGGAACTACGTAATGGCGGGATTCATCGACATCCACACCCACGGCGGCGGATGCTTCAGCTTCACCGAATCCTCGCCCGACGAGATCGTGGACGGATGCGTATTCCATATGACACACGGAACGACCACCATCGTTCCCACCGTCACCACCGGTGCATTCCCCATTATGCGTGAGGCGGTAAAGAATATTCAAATTGCAAAGAAAAATCCGCTTGCACGCAATCTTCTCGGCGCGCATATGGAAGGACCGTACCTTTCGCCTTCTCAATGCGGCGCACAGGCCCCCGGCCATATCACCGAGCCGAAGCCGGAGGAGTATATTCCTCTCGTTGAGGAAACCGGCAACACGATAATCCGCTGGACATACGCCCCCGAGCGAGATAAGGACTGCAAGTTCTGCAAATTCCTCAAATCCCACGGAATCCTTGCTTCGGCAGGTCACACCGATGCAAAATACTCCGACATGGCACTCGCCATCGAGAACGGATTGAGCCTTGTTACTCACCTCTACTCCTGCACCTCAACAGTTACACGCGACCACGGTTTCCGCTCACTCGGAGTTATCGAAAGCACATTCCTTCGCGACGAGATCTGTGCCGAGATCATTGCCGACGGCAAGCATCTGCCGCCCGATCTCGTCAGAATGATCGTCAAGATCAAGGGCATTGATAAGGTTGCCGCCGTCACAGACAGCCTCAGCGTTGCGGGATCACCGGCGACCTGCGGAGTTATGAGCGGTGTTGAGTACATCATCGAGGACGGCGTGGCAAAGCTTTCCGACAGAAGCGCATTCGCGGGAAGCGTGGCGACCGCCGATGTGCTTTTGCGCGTACTCGTGAACGAATGCGGATTCACCCTCTCCGAGGCATCGACAATGCTTTCGGCAACTCCCGCAAGACTTTTCGGTCTTAATACCGGAAAGCTTGAAGTTGGACTCGACTCGGATATCGTTGTGCTCAATAAGAATTTTGAGGTACAACAAATATTCATCAGAAGCATTCATATGTATAAAAATGAGGATTGAGCCGCGGCTCAATCCTCATTTTTATTAAAACTCATCCCTGAAATAACCTCTCGAGCAAGCTCTCTTACCCTGCTTGTCGATGACGGTTATGCGGAAGTAATTTGCCTTGTGGTGAAGCTCGAACTCGGCGCTGTTGACGGTTCCGAAGTTTTCATCAAGCGCAACATTTGACTTCTTGGTGCCGTGGAACATAATGATACGGTCAGCATCCGTCGTCTCAACGCGAACGGTCTTGCCGTCCTCGATGGAAAGCGAAAGAATGCGAGGACCGGTTGACGAATAGCAATCGCCTTTCTCAAATGCGGAGAAGACGTTGTCGTATTCGAGCTCGTCGGCAACGATCATAGTGTGCGCGCCGAATGAATCGCAAAGCGGATGACCGAAGGGCTGCTTGTTGTGGTTATCGTCGCCACCGTGACAACCAACTCTGATGCCTCGGCGAAGGAGCTTGTCATAAAGAACCTCATTGTGCTCAAGACAGCTTATCAGATAGGAATCCGTATTGTCAAGCTCAAGGCTCTGCCAGCCCTCAAGCTCAAATATCTTTTCATCGGACTCCATCGACCAAACAGGATGGTTGTAGGAAACAACGTAACCGTTTTCGGTCGCGGTCTTAATGAACATGTTTATGTACTCTGTGGTATACTCGCGGGGCTCCTCAGAACCGACACGGTTGAGCTTTTCGTGATCGTCCTTGAAATACTTGCAGTAGATTCGGTTGTAGCAGATGTACTTGTCATTATCCTTGTCGCGCGCGAAAAGATTAAGGTGAACCTCGGGCAGATAGCGGTCGCTCTTTGCCTTCTTGTTGGGGCGGATATATGCCTCGTATCCGGTGAGAAGGAGAAATTCATCATCGGTCAGATCGTTGTGCGGATGGGGCGAGCAATGGTCGGTGATAGCAAGCACCTGATATCCCGCGTTTTTATACGCTTCCTTAAGCTCCTCGGGAGTCAGTCTACCGTCCGAGATGGTGCTGTGGCAATGAAGATTTGCCTTAAACTGCTTTTTGTCTTTTGATATGAATACCTTAATAGCCATAATTTCGACCTTTCTGATTGTATTGTAATAATTATAATAAAATTCACTCGATATGTCAATAGAAACCGCCACCGAACGCATCAGCAAATCGGCGGCGGTTGTGTAATTACACCTTTTTTATTTTTATTACAAGCCTATACACACCATACCCAACCGCAAACCCGAGGGTATTGAGCAAAAGATCATCAACGTCGCTGACTCGGTCAAAAAACGGCAGCTGAAGGATCTCGATCAGAAGTGAAAATCCCACGCCGGCGGCGAGGGTTTTAAGTGGCGTGTCAAGCTCCTTGAAGACGGCGGGCCATACTATTCCGAGCGGGATGAACATCGCCGTGTTTCCGATAAAGTTGATGATTGCCTCGGAGAAAATATCATAATCAAAAAGATTGACAAACGGAATCAGATTAATGCGGAACGGAAGAATATTGGCAGGATCGAATAGTAGCGGTTGAATAACTCCGTCCACCTTACGAAGCGGGCAAAAAGTAAATCGCGCAACGACTATCAGACAGATATAGACCAAGATCAACTGCAATTCGCGTTTGACAATAAGCTTTTTATTTCTCAGCGCAAAAAACGCGCGGACGGCGATCCACAACACGCTGATCGCCATAACCATTTGAAGGTAAGTAATTTTAATCATTCGGTCACCAAATAAAGGGGATGAGGCGGTATCTCACCTTTTTCTTATATTCGCGGTAGCCCTCGAGCTCCTCCTCGAGGAACTTTTCCTCATCCTTGAGCCTTGCGGCGATTATAAAGGGGTACACGAGAAAGATCAAAAATGACCAAACCGAGCCGAGCACTATCGGCATTGAAAGGAACAGCAGAAGCGTCGCGCTGTACATCGGGTGGCGCACGATGCCGTAAAGTCCCGTGTCGATGACTTTTTGACCTTCTTGCACCTCGATCGTGCGGCTGAGATAGGTATTTTCACGCAAAACCTCGGCATAGAGCATATAAGCAATTATAAAGAGTACCGCACCGACTATACAAACGGGCATCGGGAGCATATACCAGCCAAACCGCACGCCGAGGCCCGCTACGATGAAGCCGCAAAGGAACATCAGTCCGCTGAGCTTGACCACCGCACTCTGCTTGCTTCTCTTTTCCTTTGCGTCAAGGCGCGAGGCAAGCAAGCCGGGATTTTTTATCATCATAACGATCCCCGCGCAGAACATCGGAATGAAAAGTATCGCCATAAGCATCCACCCGCCGAGCCAACTGAAGGTTCCCGCGGGCAAAAACAGCAGAAGTCCGACGAGCAGGACTCCAAGCAGAAATTTTGTAATTGCTGAAATGAAAAGCTTTGTTGTCATTTTACCACCTAACGCCACAGCATCAGACTTCCTTTTCAAAAATCAGATCTATTTCTTCGGTATATCCCGTTGCGCGCTGTGCGGTCGGGATAAATCCGACGTATCTCCATCCCGCCTCGGCTCTTTTGTCGATTATCGAGCGGAAATCATCGGTCTTGTAGAGGTGGCCCACACCAAATCCAAAGGATTCAAAATAACAGCTCACCGTTTCGTATTCGTATTTATACATAGCTATATCTCCTTTACCAAATAAATTGCATTGAATAAACTATTTCTTACCTTCCCACTCATCCAAAAACTCCGCGATGAAGACTTTCATATACGCATCTCTTTCCTTCGCGATCGCCTTTGCCGTATCGGTATTCATCATATCGGTCAGTTTGAAAAGCTTTTCGTGGAAATGATTCACCGTTGTTGAGTTGCTTTTGACATATTCTTCCCTGCTCATATTCGGATTCGGCGCGATATCGGGATGATACATCAGTCTGTTGTGATTTCCGCCGTAGGCGAAGGCGCGGGCGATTCCGACGGCACCGATGGCGTCAAGCCTGTCGGCATCCTGAACGCATTTGCCCTCCAAAGTCGACGGAACGCAGTTTTCCGCGAACGATATCTCACCGATTATTCGGCATATCTCGTCAATCCGGCTTTCGTCAACATTGTTTGCGAACAGAAAACTTCTTGCATTTGCTTTATCCGCATAAGTTTCGGGCGAGAGCTTTCTGTCGTCAACGTCGTGCAGAAGCGCGGCGAGCTGAACGGTTTCCACATCCGCACCCTCAGCCTCGGCAATTCGCGTTGCCGTTCTGAAAACACGCAGGGTATGAAACCAATCGTGCCCGCTGTATTCGTTTTCAAATTTTTCTTTCACATACGCCGCCGTGCGGGCGATCAGTTCATTTTGCATCATTATTCCTCGGGATCGACAAAAGCAAATCTACATTTTTTGCAGACCTTATTTGCGCAAGCGTGATCAATTTTCTCAAGCTCACCGCCGCACTTCGGGCAGACCTCTAAATGCTTATTATTCTTTTCAAGCTCGTACCACCCGCCGATGGGGTTGGCAAGCAGATAATACACCGGCTTTCCGAGCCGCCGTTCAAGTTCGGCGCGGATCTCCATTCCTCTTTTATTCAGCTCGGATTTGTGGTTGACGAGCTGACGCTTGGTAAATCTGTCCGAGAGGCTGTCCATCCACAAGGTGTCAACCGCCTTATACATCTGCTGAAAATTCAGGATCGAATAATGCTCCTCTTCCCCGAAAAGATAAGGAATTCTCGTCAGCGGTATCTCGTTTCCGCAGTCGCCGCACCATACGGGACTTGATGACAGATCGGGATAGATAGCGAAAATATAATAGCTGTGATCGGCGCAGTGACAGCAATCGCTCGCCAAAGCGTCATCGCAAACGATCTCGGTTTCGATCTCGAAATCTGCGATCGCGCCGCGGATATACTGATTGAAATACTTCTCGTCAAGCGAATCGTCATCGGTGGTGCTCACCGTCGCAACGTATGAAGGCGCGTGATCCTCAATGATCCAATCAAGTATCTGACCGTTTTTATGGAGCATTCCGAGTATCTCATCGACCTTGTCCTGCACGCCCTCCAAGCCCGCAACGCTCGGCTTGAACGTCATTTTTGCAATTTTATACATATCGCACCTCCGCGTAATCGTTCAAATAGATTGTGTTTGATATCGCCAACAGCGTGAAATATCGCACTGTAAAGCATGGCACCGGATTTGCACCAAGTTCAAACTAATATTTAACGTCCGTTCTGCTCGACAAATTGGAATTTACTCGGTTACTTTTGTTGTCGCTTGCAGGAAGTTCTTGATTTCTTCACCAATCATATTGTACTCGTAGTCGTGGACATAATGGGGACAATCCAGTTGGATAACTTTAGCATTCTCTACAGTATTTGCATACCTTTGAGTAGCATCTGTCAATTCTGTTGTGGAGGTATCGTTGGAAATAAATAATAGCATTGGGACTTGCGGAATTTCTCCTGCCCCAACAATCTTTGCGTTGTCGCTGATGTACTTCAATTCATTTATGGTGGTTCTATTGCTGAAATTTTTATATAGCAAGGCATGAACAATCTCTTTTTCTTCCTTTGTAAGAGTTCCATGTTCCACGCAATCCAACTCATTCAGCAAAGGAACAAGTCTTATTATGCCGGTCTTGGCATTAAATTGACTCGTTGCATTCATAAATGCATTGTTTTTGAAGCTTTCATAAGCATCCGGTACAGCCATATCCAGTCCAACAATCGCCTCAACTTCCTCCGGATATTGCTGTGCCCAATACAATGCTTCAAGTCCCGACATAGAATGGGGACACAGCACATACGGTCCGTTTACGCCCGCCGCAACCAGAGCTGCTCTGGTCTCACCTAATACTGTGTCGATATCTCTCGGTGTATCTACCACATCACTGAAACCGTAACCAAATCTTTCTACGACGACAATTTTATGCGTATCGGAAAGTAATGAGTATAAGGACTTAAAGTCCAATATAGGCGAGGGAGTTTCGGAGCCGGACAAGAATACAAGGGTTTTATCGCCGGAACCTTCAGCATAAACACTCATTTTATGTCCGTCTACTTCCACAAGCTGTCCCAAGGGAGTTCTCAACGGCTTCTCGATTTTTAGCAAAATTTGGTGAAACGAAACGAATACCAAAAGTATAGTAATCGTAATAATCAATTCTATTAAAGTTCTCTTTTTCGTGTTCTTATTTCCTTGTTTTTTCATGTTATTGCTCCTTCACCGGTTTGCTAAATTCAAGTTCATCTAACAATTACATTATATCATAAAAAACCACAAAAGTAAATAATAATGTTCTATTCTTTACAAATCAAAACACTCTATAAAACACAAAAAGCCCTGCAGAAGCAGAGCTTTTTGTATATAAGAAATAATAAATTATCTCTTCGAGTTTTAGTAATACTGTTTGATATCGTGTGATATCGTAGCTTTATCGTGTGATTTCGTGCGATATCGTGAATATCGTGAGTATCGTCGCATAAAGTGTTGCACCAAATTTGCACCAAAATCACACCAACGCTTAACGCCTATTCAGCTCGACAAATTGGAATTTG
>JAFOEU010000022.1 GCA_017387685.1 Clostridia bacterium | reverse complement strand
GGATATACCGAGGAGGATATTGAAGCGAGGATACGGAATAACGCTCACAATCGCCAATGGATACCGATCCCGTTTTACCAACCGACCTTGCGAGAGAAACCAACGGGACTTTACGCGCTCTATCTCCACTACTGTTATCTCCTTGGCGTAATACCAAAGGTAATTCCAAAGAATCCCGAAGCCTATGCCGCCATCAAAGAGGACGTGCGCCGCGCCCGTATGTACTCGGAGCAGGCGAAATTCCTCGGCAAGTATTTCCTTGATACGAAGGATGATCTCATACGACACGCGCTCAAGGTTCGTGCGCAAATGGAAGCGCTCTGCAAGGAACGGCAGAAGCTCCGCAACAAAATGCGATGGATGAAGGATCCCGCCGAGATGCAGCCGATACGTGATCAGATCTTTGCCATCTCGGACAAGCTCAAGCCGCTTCGCAAGGAGTACGCCATGTGCAAGGATATTTACGACCGCAGTGATGATATTGAAAAGACCGTCGAGCGCATTGAATTTCCGCAGCTCGTGGAGCAAGAAAAGCGGAAAGCAACGCTCAAAAAGAATGGACGCGAGGATAGATAAAAGCACGGTCTTGATTGTATTATTTCCTTACTGCCCGAAGAAGCAGTTTTACGGTCTTGACCGAGTGAAAACAGCATTTTTCCGTTTCTAATATCCCAAAACGTATCCCACATCATAAAGGCGTTTTCTATTGGAAAATCCGCATTTTTCAACGCTCTTGATCGAGCCTTTTTGACCGAAAAACGCCTTACTTCAAAAAACAACTCAAATTAGGAGGACTTTATGATTACAAATAAGAAAAAGAACGAAAAGACAACCGAAATCTATTTTGATGAAACACCCGCAGCCGTCGTGATACGAACACACAACTCCGCTTTGAAGAAGCGGCTCCTTGCCTTTGCCGCGAAGTTTCCCAACCTCTGCCGTCTGACCGACAATGATGAGCTTGGATATCTTTCCTTTGAAATTGATAAGGACAGGTTCTCCATCCGACTCACCGCGCCGTATACAGAGGAACGTAAAGCATTGGCAAGAGCCAAGATGATCGAGATCAATAATAAGGAGGACTTTGAATGACAGAAATCAAAGAGAAAATTACAGTAACCGAATTACCCATTACCGCGCTCCGTTCCTTTGAGGAGCATCCCTACAAGGTGGTTGACAACGAGGAAATGGCGAGTCTTGTGGAAAGCATCTATACCCAAGGCATACTCACTCCACTCACCGTGCGCCCGTTGGATAACGGCGAGTATGAGATCGTATCGGGACACCGTCGCTTGTACGCTTGTCAGAAGCTCGGCATTGCCGCTATCCCCGCTATCGTCAAGGAGCTTAGCCGCGAGGACGCCATTCTTGAAATGGTGGACTCCAATCTGCACCGAGAGCATATTCTCCCGAGCGAGAAAGCCAAGGCTTACAAGATGAAGATGGACGCGATGAAAAGACAAGGCGAACGGACTGACCTTACTTTGTCGCCAATGGCAACAAAGTCGGCAATCGACAGTGCAGCAGAGATTGGGAATGCGGCGGGAGAAAGTCGTGACCAAGTGTTCCGCTATATCCGTCTGAATCTGCTTATTCCCGAATTGCTTGATATG
>JAFOEU010000021.1 GCA_017387685.1 Clostridia bacterium | reverse complement strand
CGGGAGTTACCTCAACGTGCTCCATCTCACCGGGATTGATCTTGATGAGCTTCTTGGAGTAGATCTCCTTATCGTCAGCATAAACCTTCATGGTTACGCCGAGCTTGGGAGCGCCTGCACGGAAGAAGAGCTTTGCGGGAGTATCGGGACAGATTCTCTGAGGACAGATGTAACGAACGTTGTTTCCGGTAACGGAGGGGATCTCCTCTGCCTTGGGGAGAGTGCCGAGCGCGTACTGTGCAGCATACTTACCTGCGCGGAGGGACTCGTCGGTTACGTTGTCAACGAGGTCATTAACGTGAACTACGTTACCGCAAGCGAAGATATTCTCGCTGCTGGTCTGCATGAACTGGTTGACCTCGGGGCCGTTTGTGATGGGGTTGATCTTGATGCCTGCCTCGCGGGTAAGCTCGTTTTCGGGGATAAGACCGCAGGAGAGAAGGAGAGTATCGCACTCGTAAAGCTGCTCGGTGCCTGCGATGGGCTGCTTGGTCGCGGGATCTACCTCTGCGATCACAACGCCCTCAACTCTCTTGTGACCCTTGATCTCAACGATGGTGTGGGAGAGAAGAAGCGGAATGCCGAAGTCGTCAAGGCACTGAACGCGGTTACGGGTAAGGCCTGCGGTGTAGTCCATGATCTCTGCAACTGCGAGAACCTGTGCGCCCTCGAGGGTCATACGGCGAGCCATGATCATACCGATGTCGCCCGAGCCGAGGATAACGACCTTCTTACCAACCATCATATTCTGACGGTTAACAAGACGCTGTGCCGCACCTGCGGTGTAAACGCCTGCGGGACGGGTACCGGGAGTCATAATAGCTCCGCGGGTACGCTCGCGGCAACCCATTGCGAGAACGATAGCCTTGCCCTTTGCGGTAAAGAGACCGTCTATGGGGTTGATGCCGACAACGCTGTCGGTGCCAACCTCAAGAACCATAGTGTTAAGCTTAACTTCGATATCGGTAGCCTTTACCTTTTCGATAAAGCGGTATGCATATTCGGGGCCGGAAAGCTCCTCGTTGAAGTGCTTAAGACCGAAGCCGGGGTGGATACACTGCTGGAGA
This sequence comes from Clostridia bacterium, assembly GCA_017387685.1. Classification (GTDB taxonomy): domain Bacteria; phylum Bacillota; class Clostridia; order Oscillospirales; family CAG-272; genus CAG-390. The sequence continues at coordinate 28,220 of JAFOEU010000021.1, read as the reverse complement.
ATACCGCCAAGGCTTACGTCACGCTCAACGATGAGAACCTTTTCTGCGCCTGCTTCCTTTGCGCCGACTGCTGCAGCAAGACCTGCGGGTCCGCCGCCGATAACTATCACGTCATAAATTTTTTCAGCCATTTTTAGTCCTCTCCTTTCTTATCTTACGAAGCCCGTGAGCATTTCGGAGCCCTTGTCGTTCTTGCAAACTTCATCGGGAGAAATGCCAAGCTCGCGTGCGATGATCTCGATTACACGGGGACCGCAGAAGCCGCCCTGGCAACGACCCATACCTGCGCGGAGGCGGCGCTTTACGCCGTCAACGGTGGTAGCACCGAGAGTGCGGTGGATAGCGTCGCAGATCTGACCTTCGGTAATGGTCTCGCAACGGCAGATAACGTTACCGTAGCGGGGATCCTTAGCGATGAGCTCTGCCTTTTCCTCAGCGGAGAGATCAACGAAGTGAGGAGTGCCCTTGCGGGTCTTGATGAAATTGGTCTTGGGCTCAGCCTTAAGACCGTTTTCGATAAGAAGATCGGCTACGTACTTTGCAACTGCAACCGAGTTGGTAAGACCGGTGGAACGTACGCCGGAGATGTTAACGTAGCCCTTAAGATCGTCGTACATATCAATGTTGAGACCCTCGGGATTACGCTGAGGACGAAGACCGGAGTACTGGGTAATGGTGTCGCGGAGGTTTACGTTGGGGATCATCTTGCGAACGTCAGCGGCGATCGAGTCGAGACCCTCCTTGTTGGTGCTCTTGTCGAGCTTGTCGGTAAGATCCTCTGCGGTGGGACCAACGAGCATATTGCCGTGGATGGTGGGGCACATCAGCTTACCCTTGGTAACCTTGGTAGGAATGGGGAGCACGATATAGTTGACCTTGCAGGAGGTCTTCTTATCAAGGATGTAGAACTGACCCTTACGGGGATTTACGTAGTAATCGTTCTTGCCAACGTAAGAAGCGATCTCGTCGCAGTAAAGACCTGCGGCGTTGATTACGTACTTGCACTCGATGTCGCCCTTGTCGGTCTTAACGGTGGTAACTGCGCCGTCCTTGGTTTCGATACCGATACACTTGGTAGCGAGCTCGAAGTGAACGCCGTTGTCAGCCGCGTTCTCTGCAAGTGCGATGCAGAGGAGGAAGGGGTCGATGATGCTCTCGCGGGGAATGAAAAGTCCGCCCTTTACCTCGGGATTGAGCTCGGGCTCCATCTCAAGAAGCTCGGCTGCGGTCTTGTACTCAACGTCATAAACGCGGTTTTCCATAGCCTTGTGCTTGATAGCGGGGAGCTGTTCCATCTGCTCGTCGTTGAATGCGGGAAGGATCGCACCAATACGCTTGAAGGGAACGTCGAGATCCTTGCAGATCTCATCGTACATGGGGTTTGCGGCAACTACAAGTCTGCTCTCAAGAGTACCCGGCTTTGCGTCGTAGCCGGTGTGGATGATCGCGGAGTTGGACTTCGAAGCACAACCTCCAACGTCCGCGTTCTTTTCAACAACGGTAACGTCGAGCTGGTACTTGGAAAGCTCACGCGCGAGTGCAGATCCTACGGCACCTGCACCAATGATGACAATGTCTGTCTTTTTCATCGTGTTCTCCTTATATGTTTTTAAAATAAATTACTTTACTATTGCCACGGGAGTAAACTCTCCGTCCGAGAAGGGATAGAAGCTCTCGGGGATCTTTTCGAAGGGGAGCGAGAGAAGGTCTGCGGTTGCAGCGCCCTTGGTGGATGCGGGATAGATAAGGTCGGTCAGAGGACCGTAGAAAGCGCGGAAGGATGTGCAAGCCTTAACAACTACCATCTGGAAGTCGCAGGGATCGTATCCGAAAGCGCGGTAAAGCGCGGGATCGCCGTTATAGCGATGCTGTGTTGTAACGACAACGTAGGTATTGCGGATCTTGACAACCGCAGAGGGACCGAAGTCAACGAACATTCCGTGGAAGGGAACCTTTCCTTCGAAAACGGCTCTGACCTCTGCCTCGACGGCAACGGGAGTATAAAGCTTTGTGCTGATGGTCGCGCCGAGGTTGGCTTTTACGGTGTTTCCGACACCCGCCTCGCGGCAAGCGAGAGCGAAGGGAGCGTCATTGATATACATAAGACCCTTGACGTCACTTTCGAGAGCGAGGATGCGCTCGATGACCTCGGGGCTGTCGCCCGCGGAGCCTGCGTTCGAGGAATCTGCGAAGTCGTTCATAATAACGGGCTTGCCGCTATCGTTCTTCTCCGCGATCTTGATGATCTCGTCAACGCTTGTAAGATCGGTCTTGAATTCTTTTCTCATATTCCAAAGACCCTCGGCAAGCTCCTTGGCGATATCTGCGGCAGCCTCGCCGTCTTCGCCGATGGCAACAACGGAGGAATAGCCGCCTTCAACGTCGAGCCAGGGCTGCATCTGCGAGATCGAGAAATCGAGAAGCTTGCCCGCCTTGACGTATTCGTGACCCTTCTGCATAAGCGAGTGGAAGGGCTCGGTCTCGGTGGTATAGGAGCTCGCGGGAACGATCATGGGGATCTGAACGTAAGCCATCTTGGGCGCGATCTTGCCCGAAACGATGTCAAGGCAAAGGCGCGCCGCGCGCTCACCGGTCTCCCACACGTCAACGTGAGGATATCTCTGATAGATAGAAATAGTATTTGCGTTTCTGACCATGCGCTCGCTGATATTAGCGTGCAGATCGAGTCCGACAGTGATCGGAACGTCTTCGCCTACTATCTCACGGACAGCGAGGACAATGTCGCCCTCGGGATCGTCGCTCTGCTCGCTCTGTGCCGCGCCGTGCATAAAGAGCACAACGCCGTCAAGAGGAAGATTTTCGCGAGCTGCCTTCTTGATCTCTTCGATATAGTAGTCGAGCACAGGCTGTTCGATGATGGAGCCGGGCTGTGCGCTCATAAAACCGCCCGAAATAATTTGAGCTCCCGCATCACGAAGCACACGGAAAGAGGAAGCGATTCCGTCCGCGCCCTCGTTGCAACGAGGATGCACTGCGGCATAGTCGAGCATTTCCTGCCCAAAGTAACACTGCTTTCTCTTATACTCCGCCATCGTAGTTCTGCCGGGAGCGAAAGAATTGATCTCCTGATGAAGACCGCCAAGTAATATTTTCATAATTATACACCCCTTTAAATTTAAGGAAGTGGGGAAATAAAAAAAGGTTTCCCTTTAATATTATTGCATATTTTGTCCGAAAAGTCAATAGTGAAAAGCAAAATTTTTCTACAATTATATTATTATTTTATGGTGGTTTGGGAGAATTTCTTGTGAGGAAAATTTTATTCCATATTATGTATTGACATTTTATGAGGAATATTGTATAATAGATATAATAACCATTTTGTGATCAATTAAATTTATAACCGTAAGGAATATTTTATTGAGGATCGGAATCCGATTCAAATAAAATATTCCTTTTTGATTTTGTCCATATTAAGAAACCGCCATATTTTATACCCCATCCGCTTGAAATGCTATTAAATTTATGCTATAATAAAGAAAAATCACCCCCGGAGGGAAAGCATAGATGAACAGCACCGAACGCGTCCGCGCCGCAATACTTGGCAAGGAATATGACCGTCAGCCGATCTACGGCTGGGTTTCCGCCAATCTTACCGATCAGATAACCGAACGCTGGGGCTCGGTTGCCGTATTTGAGGATAAATATGAATTCGACGCCGCGCACATCTTCGGCGGTCCGCGTCCTTGGGATAAAAAGCTTATCGAGCGGATCGCATCGGAAAACGACGAGCTGACCCCCGATCTTTTGATAGAGGAAAACATTTTCACCGATCCCGAGCGTGCTTCTTATGAAAGGATCAAGGCATCCCTCGCTCATCACAAGGAAAGAGGCAGATTCTGCTATATGCAGACCCCGGGCTTTTTCGAAAATTTCAACAGCGTCTTCGGCATCGAGAATCAGCTTATGTGGCTCATACTCTATCCCGATGAACTCAATGAGCTCTACCGCCGTCAGGCTGAATGGACTGTTAAATTTGCAGATAAATGCATCGACCTCGGCATTGATATGATACATATTTCGGACGACTGGGGCTCGCAGAAGGATATGATGTTCGCCCCCGATTTATGGCGTGAGATCATCCGTCCGCATCTGAAGCGGGTGATCGACCACGTTCACTCGCGCGGCGCGCTTTGCAGTCTGCACTCCGACGGATGCATCTCGAAGGTCACCGACGACCTCGCCGAGCTCGGAATCGACCTCCTCCACCCGTGGCAGGAGAGCGCGGGAATGTCCTACGATCTCTATCTCGATAAATACGCCGATTCCTTTGCCATAATGGGCGGAGTCTGCGTCCAGACCGCGATCGGTATTCTGCCCCGCGATCAGCTTGAAGCCGAGATCCGCCGCGTTTTCGGTAAGCTTCGCGGCAAGAGATGGGTAACCTGCACCTCGCATTTCGTTCAAGATCATTGCTCTATCGAAGATCTTGAATTTGCCTTTGACCTTATATACAAGCTTGCAAGAGAATGAAGAAATACACAATAGGACTTGATTTCGGCTCGCTTTCTTGCCGAGGAATCCTCGTCGACACCTCGGACGGACGAATCTGTGCCGAGGCTGTGATGGCGTATCCGCACGGAGTGATGACGGAAAAGCTCACAGGCGGCACTCTGCTTGAGGGCGACGTCGCATTTCAGCATCCGCGCGATTTCCGCGAGGCTATGGTTGCGGTAGTCCGAGAGCTTGTCGGCGGTTGTGAGAATGCCGAAAATATCGTCGGAATTGCCGCCGACACAACGGTCAGCACGGTTATCGCGCTCGCCGCCGACTTTCTCCCGCTTTGCGAGCTTGAAGAATTTGCCTCGCGCCCGCAAGCTTTTGCAAAAATGTGGAAGCATCACGGCGCCGCACCGATGGCAAAGCGCGTTGAACAAATTTGTATAGAACAAGACCGCCCCTATCTTGATTGGTACGGCGGAAGTATTTCCCCCGAGAGCCTTTTTTTGAAAGCAATCGAAGCCTTTGAGCGCGACCGAGAGGTCTATGATCGGACCGCGTGCTTCATCGAGCTTGCCGATTACGTCACCTCACTCCTTGCGGGAAAGCCGATCTTCAGCCGTCCTTTAATGAAGTCAAAGGCGTTCTATGATCCGAAAACGGGCTATCCCGATGCGGATTTCCTCCGCGCGATTGATCCCGACCTCGTCGGTCTGCCGAATAAACTGACGTACGCGTTCAAAGACAGAATTGTCGCAATTCCCGGCGAAGCAGCAGGCAAGCTCTGCCCCGAAATGGCAAAAAAGCTCGGACTTCCCGATGGTATCGCCGTTTCTGCGGGCACCGCGGATTCCTATTCGCCCCTGCTCGGTATCGGCATCAAGTCCCCGGGGCAGATGATAATGACGGTCGGAACGTCGACGGGAATTATGATAATGAGCGACGAGCCAAGGCGCGTCGAGGGCGTGACGGCATCGCTCCCCGAAATATACGGTATAAAAAATAAGCATTGTTACGCCTCGGGGCAGACGAGCACGGGCGACGCGCTCGGTTGGTTTGCAGAAAACTGTATCCCCTCGCGCTATGAGCGCGAAGCGGAGGCAAAAGAGCTTTCAGTTCAGGCTCTGCTGACCGAAAAAGCCGCACTTCTACCCGCGGGCTCGGGCGGAGTGATGGCTCTCGATTGGCTTGGCGGCAATAAATCCTGCCTTGCAAATCCAAATCTTACGGGACTTTTCATCGGCTTGACACTTTCCACCAAGCCCGAGCAGATGTATCGCGCACTCATCGAGGCGACCGCGTTCGGTGCTCGCGCGATAATTGAAAATTACGAAAAAAGCGGCGTTCCCGTCCGCGAGATACGCGCCGCGGGTGGAATCGTCGGTAAAAATAAACTGCTTATGCAGATCTACGCCGACGTCATCGGTCTGCCGATCAAGGCGGGGCGGTGTCCGCAGATCCCCGCACTCGGTGCCGCGATCAATGCCGCTGTCGCTGCGGGCGTTTATCCCGATATCGAGCGGGCGGTTGATGCGATGTCGGTCAAGGATTTTGATATCTACACGCCAAATCGCGAAAATCACGAAGCTTATAACGGGTTTTACGCCGAATATATGGCTCTGCACGACTATTTTGGCAAGGGCGGCAACAGAATAATGGAAAGATTGAAAGGAAAGATTTAAATGGAGATCAGAAAGACCATCCGTCCCATATCGAGCAAGGGTAAGCCGATGAGCGACGATTCGGTGCGCGAATACATATTTTTTAACGTAGAATATAACCACTTCCGCGACGTCAGCGACGTTGTTGATAACGAGGTGCGCGATCGCTATGAGCCCGCGGAATGCGAATGCGTTCTCGCGCTTCCCGACAGCTATACCGAGGACGGCGAGGAAACTCCGCTCATTATCTCCTTCCACGGCTCGGGCTCGCGCGTTTGCGAAAAGGATAATATGATCGGGGGACTTTCCTTCGTCACACAGTGCATCAAGGCGGGCTACGCCGCGCTCGACGTCAACGGCTCGGAGCCGCACGGGCGCACACAAGGATGCTTCGAGCACCTTATGGCGGCATACCGTGCATACAAATACGTCACGAGAAAATACAACCTTTCGCGTCAGGTGCTTGTCGCGGGCGGCTCGATGGGCGGTCAGAGCGCGTTCAACTTTATCGGAATGTTTCCGAATATCGTCACAGCCGCAGGCATTTTCTTCCCCCGACTCAATCTTGATACCGTCGAGGTGAACGGTCATTCCTGCCTCGGCTCGTGGGATAAGACCGTGATGCAAGCTGAAGCCGGCAACTCGCCTCGCGACCGCATCAGAGTCACCCACCGCTTTCCGAGCGAGGAATGGTGCGAGAGAAATGTGATCGGCTTCAATCCGCATAAGACCCGCTCATTTACCAACTCCGACGGCGAAAAGGTTGTCATACCGCCCTGCCCGATCAAGATCTGGCACGGCACGGCTGACCGGACGATCGACTATATGATCTCGGTAGGCTACGCCGAAGCCGTCCGCCGCGCGGGATGCTACATAGAGCTCCACCTGCTCGAGGGTGTCGGACACACCACCACACAAGTTATGCGCGACGAGCTGACATTGTGGTTTGACAGATTCAAGTAAATCTTTCCCAGCGAAAAGTTTTTTGAAGATTCTTAAGGAACTTTTTTTCAAAAAAGTTCCTTAAGTCGCCCTCCGCAGAGGGCGAAACTTCCCCCTGCGCTTCAAGCGGGCGGCGCCCCTGCCGACCGCTTGGAATAAGCGAAACCTTCCCTCGCGGGAGGTTTTGCTTATTCACCCTTAAAAACTGCAATATCAACCAATATTCAACACCCCACCCCTTGACTTTCCCCGACTTTTGCGATATAATTGAGCTGACAAAACGAAAGGAAAAAACATATGAACGATTACAATTTCGGCAACTTTGTCTGTATGCTCCGTGAGAAAAAGGGTCTGACCCAAGCCGACGTCGCGGGGATGCTTGGCGTCACCGCGGCTGCGGTCTCAAAATGGGAAAATGGCTCGTCGAAGCCCCGTGTGGAAGTTCTGTTCAAACTGGCGGAGATACTTGAAGTCCGCCCCGAGGAGCTGATTGCGGGACACTATATAATAGAAGGAAGCGAACTTTCCGCCGAGGGTGACAAAGCGATCAAAAACTATAAGCCCACGCCGCTCGGCAAAAAGACGGTTATCGCCATCGTCTGCGCGATAGTTGCGGCAATGATCCTTATGGCAGGATTGATAGTGGGCATTGTTTTTGCCGCACTTGACTTGAGCAAGGATACTCCCGAATATCAGCTCGGATACAGCTATCTTATCGAAAGCGACAAATTTGCCGAGCTCGGCTTGACCGAGGATGATATTCGCTTTAACAGTTACAGACGAAATATTACCACCAACGCAGACGGAGTAAAAACCGTGAACGTCGAGCTCAGATTCAGGATCGGATTCGGTAGATCGATGTACGTCATCTGCCACGACGACGGTGAGGGATGGTACGTTTGCGAGGAGTGCACTAAATTTGAATAAACGAAAAAGAGGATGATTTGCTGTAATCGTCCTCTTTTATTTATACGACAAGTTGATTGTTTCTTTTTTCATTTTTTGCGCGTGGCGGTAGGTCTGGTACGCCCCGCCATAAGAATGATCCACAAAGGCAATTACAAGGTCTGCGTGCTCCGCCATCCATTTATTGCGGTACGAGATTGCAAATCTCTTGGGTTTATCCTCGATCTCGGGGTAAATTATTTCGTCATATCTTGTTTTTTGATACTCAAGGTGATTTTTTTGATACTCGGCAGTTATATAAGGCGTTACGAAGATCAATTTGGTATGTGGGTGATTTCTTTGATATGCCTTGCAGCATCGATAAGCGAATGCGTCAAAGCTGCCGTACTCGCCGAGAAAGAATTCCGCCGGCTCGTCACCGACTTTTTCCAAAAGTATTTTTGCCAATCTTTCTTCCAACTCCGCAGTTCCTGTGAATTGCGAATGCCCACAAAACATTACGATCATGTCGCGCCCCCCGAAAAATAAAAAGTGCGCCTACCGAAGCAGACGCACAAAAAACGCAAACTCCGTTAGTCGCCAAACCAACTTATGCAAATGATAGTTTCCTACATTCTATACATAATTGGAATTTGCATTTTTAACAAATTCAATATGTATAGAATGGAAAAAGGGTATAGTTACCCTATATGAAGAGGAAGGGGCATTTGCGAATATTAAGTTGGTTTGGCATTACTATTATACCACAATTTATGCCTTTTGTCAATCAAAGCGGAAACTTTTTTGCTGATCGGATATTTACTACTACTGAAAGATTTTTTAATTTTGAGTAAAAATATTCAGTACTACTGAAAGATTTTTCGATTTTATGTAAAATTGTTCAGTAGGATTAACAAATTATGAACACAAGCAGTCCTCACGCTTTGGCGTGAGGACTGCTTGTGTTCCGAACCGCCTGCGGGGCGCAGTCGGCTCGAAGCGCAGGGGAAAATTTCGCCCTCTGCGGAGGGCGACAAGGGCTCCGCGCCCTTGACGGCGCCACCTTTTGAAAAAGGTGGACGAAAACTTTTTCACTGTTGTGCTTTTTTATTTAAATTGAAAATTTCCGCCCCAACGGGGCGGAAATTAACCTTCATTTTGCCCGAAGGGCAAATTATCATTCGGCGAAGCCGATTATCACTCTTGCGAAGCAAGATTATCACTCGCGCGAAGCGCGATTTGTTTTTCTCAATCCTTAAGTATCTCCACAATCGGCGTTCCCTGCGCATCCGGAAGCTCTGCTCCGAGCAGCTTTGCGTAGGTCGGTGCTTCGTCGACGATCGGACGGCGGTCGATAACTACGCCTTCCTTGATGTGCGGTCCCTTCGCGATAAGCGTGGGCTGAGGGCCGAGATCGGGGTAGTAGCCGTGAGTCGCTCTGCCGAAACGGAAGTCGGTAAGGTCAACGGGCGCGATCAGCGGACGCTTGCAGCTATCCGAGAAGGAGGTGTATCCGTCGGATTCGAGTACGAAGGAGAAGTCTCCGTCAAGGTGCTCGAGCTCGGCGATCTCCTCGCGTGTCCATACCTTCGAGAAGCCGTAAATGCCCTCGTCGCGGAGGTGGCAGAGAAGCTTATATACGCGGTCGTGAAGCTCTTTATCGGTGGGATCCTTGAGGTAAACGAGCGAGGACATTGCGTTGGAGAGGCAGTATGCGCGGTAATCGACGCACTTGCCCTTTTCGTTGACGTCAACGAGTCCGTGGTCTGCAAGGAGAGCGTTGAGCTTGATGGTGCGCTTGATCTCGATCTGACCGTGGTCGCTGACAACGAAAATATCGGTGTCGGCAAGCACGCCCGCATCCTCGAGAGCCTCGCAAAGCTGACCGATATGCTTGTCTACGCGGTCGAGCTCGGGGTAGAGGTGGGGACCGAATGCACCCTGGGTGTGGCGAATACCGTCGATCTGACCGTTGTGAACGAAGGTCACCTCGGGCGCGTACTTTCTGATTATGTCAGCCGCGCAAGCGATGAGGAATTCGTCATCGTAGGGGTGGATCATAAAGTTCTTTCTGCCGCCCTTGACGTAGTCGGGGTGGAGAAGATCGGCGTGGCTCTTGATGATCTCGATGACCTCGGGGGACGAGCCCGCGTCTGCGAAGGAGGACTCAAGAGTGTCGCCCTTGTTCGGCATCCAGTATTCGTTGATAAGGTAGTCAACGTCGGGGTGACAGCCCGTGCAGGTCCAGAAGATCGATGCGGTGGTGTAACCCTTTTCCTTTGCTGCGGTGAAGATATCCTTGCACTTAACACAGTCGTGGAACCACTGCCAGGTGTCTTCCTTAGAGTCTGTGGTGAATCTGTAATTAGAGTAAACGCCGGTCTTGTCTGCATAGCAACCGGTCATCATGCTGACGTGGTTGGGGTAGGTGACGGTCGGGTAGATAGAACGGATGCGCTCAACCGAGCTTCCGCCCTCAAGATACTTTTTGAAGTTGGGCTTTGTGCGGAGATACGCAAGATCCTCAAAGACCATCGCGTCAACCGAAAGTACCAATAATCTTTTTTTCATAAAAAGCCTCTTTTCTCGTAATTTTTATGAAATTACACTTGATTTTTTGATGTAATTAATGTAAAATATAGATGTAACATATTTCGGGGGTGCAAAATGGGAAAAACTCTGCTTGAAATATCAAAGGAGATCGGCGTTTCGACCGCCACGATCTCGCGCGTGCTGACGGGTGAGGACTGTGTTTCGCCCGAAACGAGGGATCGAGTACTGCAAGCCGTAAGAGAAAGCGGATATGAGAAACGCCCCCGCAGACGGTCTGCCGAGCTTCGCGGAAGCGGCACCGTACTCGTTATAGCGGGACAGCTTCACAACCCGATAATCCTTGGCTTCATTGACGGCATACGCCAACGTCTTGCAAAGGAGGGGATGCGCACCGTCATTTCGCTTAGCGATTACGACACGTCTGCCGAATGCGACGCGCTTAAATACGCCTCGAAAAACGGCTTTTCGGGCATATTTTTGCTCAACGCGATTGAGAGCAAAAAGCTTGTTTCTTTGATCCCCGATATAAAAACGCCTATGATATTCGTCAACCGCTTCTTGCACACGGTCGATACCGACGTTGTAACCGTTGATAATTACCGTTGCGGTTATCTTGCGACCGAATATCTGATCGGCCGCGGGCACAAGCGCATCGCGCACATTGCGGGTCCCTCAACATCCGTCACCTGCCGTGACAGAACGCAAGGATATATCGACGCAATGCACGAGCACGGATTCACCGTTGATCGCTCCTGCGTATATTACGGCGACCGCAGATATAAAAGCGGATGTGAGTTCGGAGCGCAGATAGCGGCAATGGAGCCCGAAAAGCGATTTACCGCCGTTTTTTCAACGACGGGACTTATGGCGGCAGGAATGGTCGATACTCTGCGCAGCTACGGTTTTCGCGTGCCCGATGACATAAGCGTCATCTGTAATGACGATTACAGCCGCGACTATATGCCTTGTCCGATCGATTTTACAACCTTCGAGCAGGATCCCATCCTTATGGGAACCACGGCGGCAGAGCTTTTGCTCGAGAGAATAACCAACCCCGACGGCGCACCGAAGAGAATGGTATTTCCGCCGGTGCTGATCGAGCATAACAGCGTTATACTTAAGAGATAGTTGTTAGTTTTTAGCAGTTAGTTATTAGTTAAAGGATAATTTCCGCGCCGGTGGCGCGGAAATTTTCATTTTTAATGAAAGATTTTTGCTCTGCAAAAATCTACCTTTAACTAACAACTAATAACTAACGACTAATAACTTATTTCATATAAAGTCCGCCGTTTACGTCGATGATATCGCCGGTGATATAGGACGAAAGATCGGAGGAAAGGAAGAGAACTGCGTTTGCGATGTCGTCGGGAGTGCCGAAGCGGCACATCGGGATAGTCAGCTTGGGATCGTCCTTGGGGTCGGTGAGCCAGGAAAGACCCTGTGCCATAGCGGTGAGAGTTCTGCCGGGGCATACGCAGTTGGAGGTGATGTTGTACTGACCGCCCGAAAGAGCGAAGCACTTGGACATATTGAGAACTGCCGCCTTTGCGGAGGAGTAAGCGCAGGAGGAGGAACGTCCGCCGCGCTCGCCTGCCATAGAGGAGATGTGAACGAGCTTACCGTAGTTCTGCTCCTTCATGATTTCGTAAACAGCCTGAGTGCAGAAGAATACGCTCTTGATGTCGATGGTCTGCATCTTGTCCCAGTGCTCAATGGTGATCTCGTCAACACGGAGAGTGCCGGTGAGACCCGCATTATTTACCCAGATGTCGATTCTGCCGTAAATGTCGCGCATAGCCTCGATCTCGGACTTGAGGTTGTCGAAATCGGTAACGTTGAAATACTTGAAGGTTGCTTCGTAGCCCTCAGCGCAAAGAGCGTCTGCGGTAGCCTGACCCTTCTCGGTGTTAATATCTGTAATGATGACTTTTGCGCCAAACTCAGCGAGTCTGCGCGCGATAGCCTCGCCGATTCCCTGACCGGAACCGGTAACAACGGCAACTTTGCCTTCTACAAGATTTTTATTCATTTTAACTTTTATTGTTTTACTCTTTGATACAGCTTATAAGCGAGTGCTAACATAGGTGTTCTTGGTGTCCCCTCATCACCCGTTGCGACGGGAGCTTCTCCCAGGAGAAGCCTTGAGTTACTGTTAATGCCGTTTGGACTTTTCTAAACATCATTTTTGCTAATTCCAAGTTGCTTACATATAGCATTGAGCCTATGTTCGGTTTTTTATATTTTTGCTTGTGATAGAATAACGCAGAAATTGAATTATCACGCAAACTAAAACCCCAGGCTTCTCCTGGGAGAAGCTCCCGTCGCAACGGGTGATGAGGGGACACCAAGAAAGCTTTGTTTGCACTTGTTATAAAAGCTGATTCAATTTTGAGAAAAACAAATTTCCTTTCTGAAAATTACTTTGCAAATCCGTCGAAGTGGTGTTTGCCCTCGACGTCGGTAATGTCGTACTTTGCGTCAAAGCTTGTGTTGTGAATGCCCGCGACCTTTACGTTCGCGTTCTTGAGCTCCTCGGGGAGGTGGCTGTCGTCTGCCCAACGAACGACCTCGAAGTCGCCGTTGTCCTCGATATTCATCGTGGTGATCGAGGTGTTTTCAAGACGAACCATTTCCCATACGTCTCGGATCGGGACACGGAGCAGCTTTGCCATAATGAGCTGAATGGTCAGCATGTGGCAAGCGATAGCGATGCTCTTTCCGCGCTCGCGGTTTACGATGTCGATGATGCCGCGAATTGCGCGCTCCTGAACCTGCAGGAAGGTCTCGCCGCCCTCCATGTGGAGAAGGTCGGGCTTCTTTTCCCAAAGCTCGATCTCACCGGGCCACTTTGCCTCGATCTCCTCACGGTTGAGGGTTTCCCAGCCACCGCAATGGATCTCCTTGAGGTCGTTGTGGGGAACGATCTCGATGTCGCGACCGTTCTGAATACGCTCGGCGGTCATCATGGTTCTCTTGAGAGGACTTGAATAGATGCGGTCGAGGTGGAACTTGGACATCGGCTCGCGGAGAGTTTCAACCTGCGCGATGCCGCGCTCGTTGAGGGGATGGTCTGTGCTTCCGATAAAGCGGTAAAGGCGATTCAGATCTGTCTCGCCGTGGCGGACGATATAAACTGTCGTCATATCTTAAAACCTCGCGTTGACAACTGCTTCGCGGAGCATTTCGGAAAGGGAAGGATGCGCAACTGTGAGCTTACGCCAATCTTCCTGAGTATATCCGCGCTCAACCGCGATCGAAGCGGCGGTGATCATCTCGGGTGCCTGTGCGCCTACGAGAGTGAAGCCGATGCACTTGCGGGTAGCCTTTTCCATAACGGCAAATACGCACCCCTGCTCGCCCTCGGCAACTGCCATACCGTTTCCGCGGTAGTCAAAGCGCGCCACAACGGTTTCGATACCCTTGTCAGCGGCGGTCTGCGAAGAGATTCCGACAGCGGCAAACGCGGGAATGGTGTATACACAGCGGGGCATAATGCTGTGGTTAAGAGCAACCTTTTCGCCGAGTATGTTGTCAACTGCGACCTCTGCCTCGGTGTAAGCCGCGTGCGCGAGCATATAGCCGCCGATAACGTCGCCGATAGCGTAGATATTCTCTGTCTTGGTCTGGAGATATTCGTTAACTGCAATTGTGCCGTTCTTTTCGAGAGTGAGTCCTGCGTTCTCAACGCAAAGGCCCTCGGTGTTGGCACGTCTGCCTGCGGCAGAGATCACGCAATCTGCGGTGACGTCGCCCGCGGAGGTGTGAACGGTGTACGACGCGCCGTTCTTTTTAACACTTTCGACCTTTGTCGAACATTTAATGTCGATATTTCTCGAAGAAAGGCTGCGGATGAGCAGATCGCTCGCCGCCTTTTCCTCACCGCGGAGGAGGGAGTCCATAAGCTCAACGATAACGATCTCCGCGCCGAAAGCGGCGAATGCAGAGCCGAGCTCAAGACCGATAACGCCGCCGCCGATGATGCAGATCTTCTTCGGGAGCTTGGTCAGCGCGAGTGCCGCAGTAGAGTCGAGGCAAAGCTCGTTGCCGGGGAAGGGGATTCTGATCGGGGTCGAGCCGCTTGCGATGATGATGTTCTTAGCCTCGTAATCGGTGCCATTGCAGGTAACGGTAGTTGCGTTCTTGAAGGAAGCGAGTCCCTTGACAACTTCAACGCCAGATGCCTTGAGCATACCTGCGATGCCCGAGATGAGCTTGTCGATCGCGCCCGCCTTCGAGGTCATAATTTTCTTGAAGGAAAATTCGCCCGCGTTGCGGAGCATACCCTCGCCCGTCATATGTCTGATCTTTTCAAGAGCAGTTGCGCGGTCGAGGATGTATTTAGTGGGGATACAGCCTACGTTGAGGCAGGTTCCGCCAAGATTTTCTTTTTCAAAGAGGCAGACCTTCTTGCCTGCCTTAGCAGCGGAGAGGGCGGCGCTGTAGCCGCCCGGTCCTCCGCCGATCACAATAAGATCGTACATTTATATTTTCCTCGCTTACTTGATGAGGAGCATATCGAAGTTTTCAAGCGCGTTGACGAGCTCCTTGAGGAACTTCGCCGCGGGTGCGCCGTCGAGTGCTCTGTGGTCGAAGGTGAGGGAAAGTCCCATTGCGGGATAGGTAACGTCCTGTCCGTTTACTTCCTTGATTCTGCGGGTGATGGTGTCAACGCCGAGAATACCGGTCTGGGGAGGATTGATAACGGGAGTGAAGGACTCGATACCGAGCGAGCCGAGATTGGTTACGGTGAAGGAACCGTTCTTGAGCTTATCGGGAGCGATAGTGCCCTTCTGAGCCTCGCCGATGAGAGCCTTAGCCTGCGCGGAGAGCTCGTTGAGAGAGAGCTTTTCTGCGTGCATAAGGGTGGGAACGAGAAGTCCGCGCTCGGTGTCTACTGCGATGCCGAGATTAACGGTGTTGAAGAATCTCATAGTATCATCGAGGTAGTTTGCGTTGAGGCTTCTGTGGTTCAGGATAACTCTCGAAACGGCAAAGAGGATCATATCGTTGAGAGTGATATTGGAAAGACCGAACTTCTCTGCGTTTGCCTTGAGCTGTTCGCGGAGAGCGAGGATCTTGGTCGCGTCGAAGGAGGTGTTGAGCGTAAGCTGTGCCATAGTGGAAAGGGAGTTGTGCATCGCCTTTGCGATAACCTTTCTGATGTTGGGAAGCTTTTCGTCAACGTAATCAGCTTCGGGAGCGGGAGCTTCTGCAACTGCGGGCTTGTTTTCTGCCGCGAGCTTAACGTCAGCCGCCTTGATGAATTCGCCGTTTGCGGGAGCAACGGTGGAGAGATCAACGCCGAGCTCTGCCGCAAGCTTCTTCGCATTGGGCATAGCCTTGTAGTCGCCCGATGCCTTTGCTACGGGAGCGACGGGAGCGGGAGCTGCTGCGGGAGCAGCAACGGGCGCCTGTCCGGGGATGATGGGAGCAAAATCGTCCTCATCGTCATCTGCTGCAGCCGCTACGGGGGCGGGAGCTGCCGCGGGTGCGGGAGCTGCTGCAGTTGCGCCGCTCTTTGCCGCCTCGAGATCCTTTTCGTCACCGATAGCGAGGAGGGCGGTGCCTGCGTCTACCTTGTCGAATTCTTTAACGAAGATCTCGGTTACGAAGCCCTTCGCGAAGCTTTCGATGGGGAGAACGGTCTTGTCGGTCTCAACCTCAAGAAGGGTATCGCCCTTCTTTACGCTGTCGCCAACCTTGACCAGAAGTTTTGTAACTGTAGCCTCGTCGGTCGTCTGACCGGCGGCGGGCATAACAACTTTCTTGACCATTCCGAAATCTCCTTATGCGCGAGCGAGCTTGCGAGCCGCCTCGATGATATCCTCCTTGGAGGGGATAACGAAGTTTTCGAGCTCGGGGGAGAAGGGAACGGGGGTGTCCTTCGCCGCGATGCGGACGATGGGAGCGTCGAGGAGGAAGATCTCGTTCTCTGCAAAGTAGGATGCAACCTGTGCGCCCCAACCGCAGTTGTAGTTATCCTCGTGAACGATCATAAGCTTACCGGTCTTTCTTACCGACTCAACTACGGTCTCGTAGTCGAAGGGAAGGAGAGAGCGGGGGTCGATGATCTCGCAGGAGATGCCTTCCTTTTCAAGCTCAGCAGCTGCTTCCTGTGCCTTGTAGTTCATAAGAAGGTTTGCAACGATGGTAACGTCGGTACCCTCGCGGCGGATAGCTGCCTTGCCGAAGGGAACGGTGTAATCGCCGTCCGGAACTTCGCCAGCGGAGTTGATCGCGCCGACTTCCTTACGCTTGCTTCCGTAGAGGAGCTTGTGCTCGAATACGATAACGGGGTTGTTGTCGCGGATAGCCTGCTTCATCATACCCTTTGCATCGTAAGCGGTGGAGGGGCAGATAACCTTAAGACCGGGAACGTGAGCGAAGAAGGTCTCGGGGCTCTGTGCGTGCTGTGCGCCACGGTTGGTAGCACCCGAGGGGCAACGCATAACCATAGGAACGCTGAGCTGACCGCCCGACATATATCTCATCTTAGCCGCCTGGTTTACGAGCTGGTCCATCATACAGAAGAGGAAGTCGCAGTACTGAAGGTCTGCAACGGGTCTCATACCGTACATAGCGGAACCGACGCAAACGCCGGAGATCATGATCTCGGAGATGGGGGTGTTGATGCAACGGCCTTCCTTCATCTCGCCATTAATATTTTCAAGTCTGCCGAATTCGTCGCCGATACCCTTGGTAACGGTGAAGGCACCGCCCATACCGCCGGGGATATCCTCGTCCTCACCGAGCACGTAAACGCTCGGGTCGCGGCGCATTTCTTCGGCTATAGCTGCTTTAAGCGCATCTGCAATTGACATAACTGCCATAGTAAATTACCTCCTTACAATCAGTCCGCATAGATATCCTCGAGTGCCGACTCAAGCGAGGGCACGGGGGAGTTCTTTGCAAATTCTACGGAATCGTCGATAGCTGCATCGACTTCTTCCTCGATCTTTTCGATCTCTTCCTCGGTAGCAACGCCTTCGTTCAGAAGTCTTGCGCGGAAGGTCTTGATGGGATCGCGATCCTCAAGCCATTCCTTCTCCTCTTCCTTGGGTCTGTAACCGCAGGCGTCGTTTCTGGAGTGACCGTACTTACGGTAGGTCTTGAGCTCGAGAATGGTAGGACCTTCGCCCGAACGAGCGCGCTCAACTGCAACAGCCATAGCCTCATTGACTGCAAGAACGTCGTTGCCGTCAACAACTACACCGGGGCATCCGTAGGATGCTGCACGTCCTGCTGCGGGATCCTCGAGGAGGGTGGTGAGGTGGATGGAGGTGGTTGCGGAGTAGAGGTTGTTTTCACATACGAAAACTACGGGGAGCTTCCAGGTAGCGGCAAAGTTGATCGCCTCGTGGAAGGAACCCTCGTTGGTAGCACCGTCACCCATAAAGGAAACGGCGATGTTGTCCTTCTTCTGCATCATAAATGCAAGTGCAGTACCTGCGGCGATCGGAATGTTACCGCCGACGATTGCATTTGCGGGGGGAACGCCAACGGACATATCGCCCGTGTGCATTGCGCCGCCCTTACCCTTACAGCATCCGTCAACGCGACCGAACATCTCCGCCATCATAGATCTGAGAGAGATGCCCTTAGCGAGGTCGTGACCTGCGGGACGGTGGGTGGAGTAAACGACGTCTTCCTTGCGAAGATCATAAATAACTCCTACAGCGGAAGCTTCTTCTCCCGCGCTCTGGTGAATGGTTCCGGGCATGATACCTTCGAAGAAGAGGTACTTAACCGTCTCCTCATACTGACGGATCTCGTACATCTTGCGGTACATACCAAGTGCTTTTTCCTTGTTCGGCATAACCGGCATTGTTTTATATCTCCTTTTAATGTAATTACATACTTCTGGCTTGCGCCTATAAGAGTATAACATATTATAGGAAACAAGTCAAGGAAATTGTTCTTTTTGGACGTTTCTTTTTTGAATGTAAAGCTGTAATTACATCGAGATGTTTCTTTTTTGGAAAAGAATATTGACAAAGCCACATCTTCGTTGTATAATGAAGGTATGAAATACATTATAAAATCAAATTCAACAAATCCTCACCGCAACCTTGCGGCGGAGGAATTTCTTACTGCAAATATCGGAGAGGGGACGGAGATCCTCTTTCTCTGGCAGAACGCCTCGACCGTTGTCATAGGCAAAAATCAGAATTCGCGCGCCGAGTGCAACCTCTCTAAAATGGAGGAGGACGGCGTTCTTCTTTCGCGCCGTTTGTCGGGCGGCGGCGCGGTCTTCCACGATCTCGGAAACCTCTGCTTCAGCTTCATCTCGCACGCCAAAATCCACAACGTCACGCGCCAGCTTTCCGTCATCGCGAATGCTTGCCGAGCTTTTGGAATAGATGCAGAGCCCACGGGCAGAAACGATATTGAAGCCGACGGACGAAAGTTTTCGGGCAACGCATTTTACTCGGTCGGTGAGAACAAATGCCACCACGGAACGGTGCTGATCGCATCCGATATGGGAAGGCTATCGAATTACCTTACCGTTTCAAAGACAAAGCTTGAAGCCAAAGGAATCAAATCGGTGCGCTCAAGAGTGGTCAACCTTACCGAGCTTGCCCCCGAAATGACAGTTGAAGCCTTTGAGCGTGCACTTATTGAGGCATTTGCACCCGATATGACACTCCCGATGCTAAACGAGGCACTTTACGCCTCCCGCGCCGAATTCCTCGGATCGCGCGAATGGCTTCTCGGAGAAGATCCCGAATTCACCGACGAGGTCAAATACCGCACCGCAGAGGGGGAGTTTACTTTGCACCTCACAGTCAAGGGCGAAATAGTCACCGACTGCAAGGTCTACACCGATTCGCTCGATACCGAAGCGGCGGAGAGAATCTGTGCGGAAGTTATTGGCAAGCGGATCGAGGAAGTGTAGCTTCATTACGGGAAAATACTTGTAATTAATCGTAAAATAATATTGCGAGCCGTAGGGGACGGCGCCCTCGACGTCCCGGACAGCACGAAAGATTTTATTTGTTTTAGTTTATAAGCAGTAATAATATTTTCTTGATTATGTGCTCATAAAATTTATCATTGGGCTCGGGACGTCGAGGGCGCCGTCCCCTACAGACTCGTAATATAATTAGCTAAAACCACTATAAAAGCTCTCGTACTACAATTATCAACCAAGGAGCAAACTATGAACTTCACCAATCTCAAAAACTTCATCGACACCCTCCCCGCATACGGCATTCCGTCGTCGGACATCATCGTTTACCGCGATCACGAGGAGATATGGCGTTACTCGGTCGGCGATCCTCTGCGCGGGGACGAGCTTTACAATATGTATTCCTGTACCAAGGTCGTCACCTGCATTGCGGCGCTTCAGCTTTTCGAGCAGGGAAAATTCCTTATGAAGGACCCTATCTCGCAATATCTGCCCGAGTTCGACGAGCTTTTCGTTAAAAAGGGCAGCTTCTCGGTCGATTGCGAAACGCCGATCACGTTCTATCACCTCTTTACGATGACGGCGGGGCTTAATTACGATCTTACTACCCCGCATATCCGCGAGGTCGTTGAAAAAACGAACGGCAGAGCACCCACCCGCGAGATTATCGCCTCGCTTGCAAAAGCTCCGCTCGATTTCGAGCCCGGAACGCAGTTCCAGTACAGCCTCTGCCACGACGTCCTCGCATGCCTCGTCGAGGTGATCTCGGGTATGACTTTTGGCAAATACTGCAAAAAGAACATATTCGATCCGTGTGGAATGAGCAATTCGACATTCATCGCAACTGATGAGATCCGCGCGAGAATGGCTCCGCAGTACCGCTACAACGATGCGCGCAAAAAGGCTTTGCGTGTCGATCTGACGAATCCCTACGTCCCCGGCAGCGAATACGAAAGCGGCGGCGCGGGACTCATTTCCTCGGTGAACGATTATATAAAATTCACCGATGCCCTCGCTTGCGGAGGCGTAAGCTACCTTGGCAACCGTATTATTTCCGAAAACACGCTCAAAATGATGCGCACCAACTGCATCACCGACGAGATGAAGAAGGCTTACCACAAAAAGTGGTCCGTCCTTGACGGCTTCGGCTACGGCTTCGGCGTGCGCTGTGAGCCCGATCTTTCCTACGGAATTATGGCGTCGCCCTCCGAATTCGGCTGGCACGGCGCGGCGGGCTCGTATATGATCATCGACCCCGAAACGAAGACCTCGCTATTTTACGCACAGCACATGCTCAATAATAAGGAAAGATACGTTCATCCGAGAATAAGACATACGTTTTATTCTGCGTTTTAAAGAAGCGAATATTTTTCGCCACGGCGAAAAATTACCATAACTCTGAACTCTGCATTCTGAACTCTGCACTTGAAAGGAGCAAAACAATGAACAACGTATTCCCTATGGGCTTCTGGGGAACCCAAGCCATTGACGACGTACCGCTTTCCGACGTTGCCGATTGGGCGGCTTGCGGAATGACTCTGACCGTCGCGCCGCATTACTCACCCGACCCCGAGCGTAAGAAAAAATTACTTGCACTCCTCGACGAATGCCATAAATTCGGCATCCGTCTGATCCTCTCCGACAGCCGCACGACGTGGCGCGGTGCCGCGACCGATCCCGAGGGATACCGCGCACGCGTTGCAGAGGCAGTTGCGGATTTCGGCAGCCATCCCGCAGTTTTCGGCTTCCATCTCGGCGACGAGCCGACGCATCAAAGCTTTGACGATATCAGGGCGGCGGCAAAAATTCAGCTTGAGCTCGCGCCTCATCTGATCCCCTACCTCAACCATTTCCCCGGCTGGCCACGCCATCTGCCGCTGTGGGGATGCGAAAGCTTTGAGGAATGGACACACGAGGTCATCCCGAGCCTCGGAGTTCCGCTTATTTCGGTTGATAACTATACTCAGATGAATCCCGTCGGTGACGATCTCGGCATTGACGATTATTATATGGGCCTGCGCGTTTATTCCGAGGCGGCGGCTGTGATGAACGTCCCCTTCTGGAGCATAGTCCTTTCGGTCGGTCACTTCCGCTACCGCTGCCCGAATGAGGATGATATCCGCTGGCAGCTCTATACCTCGGTCATTCACGGCGCAAAGGGTGTAATTTGGTTCTATTACCGAATGATGCGCTCACATATCAACTACCGCAACGCGCCCGTCAACGAGCTTGGCGAAAAGACCGAGACCTGGACCTGGCTCTCCCGTCAGCTCCGTCTGTTCCACAAGACCTACGGCCCGCTTATGATGCGACTCACTCACAAGGGAAGCTGGCATCTCGGCAGAGTATACGGCGGATGGGATGAGTGGCGTGACGGCGTTCATCCTTACGCGATCAATTTCATCTCAAACCACAACCTCGACGGCGTTTTCAGCCGCTTTACCGATGACGAGGGCAACGAGTACGTCGCGATCCTCAATAACGATCAGAAAGAAAGCGGAATGTTCCATCTTATCTTTGATCCTTCGGTCAAGCGTCTGTGGAGAACCTGCTTCGGCGGCGTTGAGCACGATGTTGCAACCGACCATTGGGATTCTAATTACCGCATCAATGAGCACGGTAATATCATCTGCGGCACTTGGCTTGCGCCCGGTCAGATGGAGATATACCGTCTTGAGATCGAAAAATAAAATTATATCCAAAATATGTAAACGCGCTTTTGATGCGCTGTTAAATTCAACAAATCTCACCGCTTGATTTTGTGCAAATCTACAAAAAGCTGCTTTTTTCAAAAAAACTTCGGTAAAAATCGCAACTTTTTGCGAAAAAAAGCTACTATATAAGTGAAGGCACAAATCCAAGTGGAGAGGGACGAGTGCCCGAAATAATTTTCTCATTGAATTGAATATTATTTTTCACAGGGGGCTTCCGCATTTTGTGGGGGTCCCTACCGCTTTTTTGTGCAAAAAACAATAAAATTAATAAATAGTCCTTGAAATAGTCGACAAAAAATGGTACAATATATTAATTGAACTAAATTGATTTTTTCGGAGGACTTTCCCCTTGAAGAATTACGTTGTACTTTACAATCCGCTGGCGAATAACGGTAAGGCTGAAGCATCAGCTCTCGCGCTCGAGAATATTTTGACGGACGGCGAGGTGCGCTTCGTTGATATTTCCGTGCTCGGAAGCTATTATGATTTTTTCGTCTCCTGTGACGACGATTGCATAGTCATCCTCACGGGCGGCGACGGAACGCTCCATCATTTCGTCAACGATACCCGCGGTCTTAAGATCAAGCAGAAGATCTACTATTACGGCGCGGGAAGCGGCAACGATTTCCTCAACGATCTCGGCAAAAGTCGGGGTGCAGAGCCTTTTGATATCGGAGAATACATAAAGGATCTGCCCTTTGTCCGTGTCAACGGAAAAGACCTTATATTCATCAATAACGTGGGATACGGCCTTGACGGATACGTCTGCGAAACCGGCAACCGCGAGCGCAAGGAGAAGAAAAAGGCGATCAATTATACCGCCATCGCTCTGCGCGGACTTCTCGGCGAGTTCTCACCCTGCCACGCAACGGTAACAGTCGACGGCGTGACCAAGGAATACGATCGCGTCTGGCTCGCTCCGACGACGAATGGAAGGTATTTCGGCGGCGGAATGAAGATCGCACCGGGTCAGGACAGGCTCGATCCCGACGGCAAGGTCACATTTATTATCGTCCACGATCTCTCCCGTCCACGTATCCTCCCGATCTTCCCCGAGATCTTCAAGGGCACGCATCTGCGTCACACTAAATATATCGAGTGTGTAAGGTGCGACGAGGTAACCGTCAAATTCGATGTCCCCTGCGCAATGCAGATCGACGGTGAATATATTCCGAACGTCACGGAATATACTGCGTATAGCAGGAATGCGGCGAAGGCGAGAAAGGCGTGAGGAAAAAGTTGCTAGTTACTAGTTGCTAGTTGCTAGTGAATGGAAGATTTTCTCGCGTTGCTCGAAAATCAGATATTAATAAATAAAACGCTCGGATATTATGAGGCGAAGCCTCTGATATCCGAGCTTTTAGTTGTGTTAGGCTCGGATCAGAACAGCACAAAATCTGATCCGAGCTGCATAAAATTATCGCACTTTTCCTTCAACTAGTAACTAGCAACTAATAACTAGCAACTCCCCCCGAGGGCAAAGCCCTCGGGGGGTTCAGTTCAACATCCGCAGCCGGAGTAGCGTGCACCGCAGCCGCAGTCACCACCGTTGCAGGTGAGAGCGAGGACGACGAGGATGGCGATGATTACCCAGATAAGGCATTCGTTGTTGTTGAAAAGACCGCAAAGGCAAGAGTTGTTCATGGTAGACCTCCGAAAAGTTTTTTGAGGATTTTTCCTCCTCGATAATATATTATGTCGGGTATGGGCGCAGTGTGACAATTTTTGTCGATAAAAAGCTGCTTTACGGCTTGATTTTACAGCTTTGTTGTGATATAATTGAAAAAAAGCTTAAAGGAGTATAATTATGGTACTTATAAAGAACGCATATATCAAGCCCATGGTCGGCGAGGATATCGAAAACGGCTCGATCCTCCTCGGCGATGACGGCAAGATCGCCGCTATCGGCAAGGATATCGAAGCACCCGCAGAGGCAACCGTTATCGATGCCGAGGGCAGACTCGTCACCCCCGGATGCGTTGAGGCGCATTGTCACATCGGTCTTCACAACGAGGCTGTCGGATGGGAGGGCAGAGATTACAACGAAAGTGCCGATCCCATAACTCCCCATATGCGCGCCATCGATTCGATCTATCCGCAGGACGAGGCGTTCGATACGGCAATTCAGGGCGGCGTTACCACCGCTTGCACGGGCCCCGGCTCGGCAAACGTGGTCGGCGGTACTTTCGCTGTTATCAAGCTCGTCGGCAACCGCGTTGATAATATGATCGTCAAGCATCCCGCGGCTATGAAGTGCGCATTCGGCGAAAATCCCAAGCGCGTTTACGGTCAGTCGAAGAAGTCCCCCGTCACCCGTATGGCGACCGCGGCAATGCTCCGCGAGCTCCTTTTCAAGTCGCGCAGATATCTTGCCGACAAGGAATCGGGCAAGGACGTTTTCGATATGAAGCTTGAGGCTATGATCCCCGTTATGAAGGGCGAGATCCCGCTCAAGGCTCACGCACACCGCGCCGACGATATCCTGACCTCGATCAGAATTGCAAAGGAATTCGGCGTCAAGCTCACTCTCGACCATTGCACAGACGGCTCCTGTATCGCAGAGGAGCTCGCAAAAGAGGGATATCCCGCGTTCGTCGGTCCTTCCCTCGGCGGCAAGAGCAAGGTCGAGCTTCTCAACAAGACCTTCACCACCCCCGGCGATCTCGCAAAGGCGGGTGTGAATATCAGTATTATCACCGACGCGCCCGTCGTTCCGCTCTATCATCTTCCCATGTGTGCGGGACTTGCCGCAAACGCAGGCCTCGGCTACGAGGACGCTTGGCGCGCGATCACCATCAATCCCGCCCGCGCGCTTGAGATCGACTCCCGCGTCGGAAGCCTTGAGGTCGGTAAGGATGCCGACGTCGTTATCTGGACGGCAGACCCGATCAAGTCGGTCGGCGCAGAAGCGTTCGTCACCATCGTTGACGGTAAGATCGCTTATCAGCAGTAATTAATTTTTGGAGGCTTAAAAATGAAAAGGTTTTTAGCACTCACGCTTGCGGTCCTGATGCTTTTCTCGCTCGTAGCGTGCAATCAGACAGAGGAGCCCGCAGAGACCACCGCTGCTCCCGCGGATACTACACTTGAGCAGACCACTCCCGCAACCGAGCCTCCCGTGACCGATTGCGCTCACACCTACACCGAGACCGTAACCGAGAAGGCAAAAGCACTCAAGGACGGCTCAAAGACCCTCACCTGCTCCGCTTGCGGCGACACAAAGACCGAAGCAATCCCCGCAACCAAGACCCTCAAGGTTCTCGCTATCGGTAACAGCTTCAGCCAGGACGCTACCGAATATCTCTGGGATATCGCCAAGGACGGCGGCGTAGAGAAGATCATCATCGGTAACCTCTATATCGGCGGCTGCGCACTCGATAAGCATTACAGCAATATCAAGGCAAATTCCGGCGCATATAAGTATTACAAGAATACAAACGGCAGATGGACAGAGACCGCTAACGTCAGCGTTCTGAAGGGACTTCAGGACGAAGAATGGGATATCGTCACCGTTCAGCAGGCAAGCGGATCGAGTGGTGTTGCAACCTCGTACGCGCCTCTTGCCAAAATACTTGAATTTCTTGCAGAGAACGAGCCTAACGCGGACGTTTACTGGCATCTGACCTGGGCATATCAGCAGAACAGCACCCACTCCTCCTTCCCAACCTACGGTAAGGATCAGATGAAGATGTATGACGCGATCCTCAAGGCTTACGATTCCAAGGTAAAGGTTCAGGAGAGCATCGTCGGCACCATTCCCTCGGGTACTGCCGTACAGAATCTCCGTTCCTCCTATATCGGCGACACCATCACCCGCGACGGCTACCACATGAGCTATGACTACGGCAGATATACCGTTGCGCTCACTTGGTTTGCATACCTCACCGGCGGCGACGTTGATAAGGTAGATTGGCTGCCCAAAAACTATGCGACAGTCCTCCAAGATCACCTCCCCGCAATGCGCGAGGCTGTAAAGGGCGCGCTTGCAAAGCCCTTTGAGGTCACCAAGGTAACGGCTGCAAAGCCCGCATCGTTCCCGACTGCTACCGAGAGTATGACCGATGGCGAAATCTTTACCTCCCTCGGTCTGAATATCGCGGATTACGAGGCACTTGATTGGCTCCTCGAGGTTCAGGCATATTACAACTCCAAGAACCAGATCGGCATTTATAACGCGCAGACCAGCAGTGCGTCGAACGTTCCTAACTTCATTGCATCGAAGCTCCTGACAAAGGCAGAGCTCCCCGTCGGCTCGGTCATCATCGTTGACAGCGGATATCAGTACCGCCCCGAGGGCTGGGTAAGCGAAACATCCAAGACCTCGCCCCGTCCCGGCAACGTAACGACCGCCGCAGTTCAGGTAACCGAAGCGTGGTGGGGCAACTACACCATTCGTGCATTCAACCTCTCCGCAGTAGCGACAAAGGTAATGACGGACGAGGACGTAGTGCATCTCAGAATTTACGTTCCTAAGAAGTAAAAGGCAAAGTCCGCCTGCGGCGGAGTGATAATCTCGCTTCGCAAGAGTGATGATCTTGCTTCGCAAGAGTGATGATCTTGCTTCGCAAGAGTGATAATTTGCCTTCGGCAAAGTGAAGGTGAATTTCCGCTTTGCGGAAATTTCCGGATTAAAATAAAAAACAAGTGCGAACATAGCTTAAAAGGCTTTGTTTGCACTTGTTTTTTTATTGAATAATTTTTGAGCCTGCGGCGCAAAAATTTACCTTCATTTTGCCGAAGGTGTACGGCTCTGACGATTTTCCGCAGGAAAATGGAGGCGGAAGCCGACAAGGCAGAGTCGAAATTTGCCGCAGGCAAATACCTTCCATTTTGCCGAAGGCGTACGGCTCTGACGATTTTCCGCAGGAAAATGGAGGCGGAAGCCGACAAGGCAGAGTCGAAATTTGCCGCAGGCAAATACATTATCACTCGCGCGAAGCGCGACTTATCCCAACTCTCTCCTATAAAGCCTGAAGAAATCCTCTTCCGTCATTCCTCCGCAATCGTCGGGCTTGTTCTTTTTCTCGAAGAGGTCGGTAAAGCCGCCGATCCTGCCCGCGTGGTCGGTGCCGCCGGTGACGTAGAGTCCGCGCTCGCGGCAGAGTGCGTCGTAAGCAACACGCTCCTCGGGCAGAATTGAGGGATGGTAGACCTCAATACCCTTGATGCCCATTTTGATAAGGTCTTCTATGTATTCCTGCTTTCCGTGCGGGTGCGCGATGACGGGAACGCCACCCGCGGCGAGGATGATCTTGATGCATTCCTCAATGTCGGGGGTGAAGTAGCCGATAGCCGCCTCAAGCTCGGGCTCGCGCTCCTTGGGAGGAGTGAATGCATCCTTGATGAACTGCGGATGCTCCGCGTGCTCGTAGATACCCTTCTTTTCGAGGACCGTGAAGACCTGAGTGTAGTAGTAAAAATCGTTGCCGGGGAAGGCGTCAAGCACCTCTTGCCACGTTGCACCGGTACGGAGTGAGCCGTCTCGGAGGGATTCCTCAAAGAGCAGATGGCATCTTTCGCGGTGGCGCGAGGAGCAACGCTCGATCAGATCGCGCATAGCGGGATGCTCGGTGTCGAAATCGTAGCCGAGGAGGTGGAAGCCCGTGCCGAGACCCTTTGTGATGAACTCGATTCCGCGCATCGTGTATATTCCCGCGCGGCGGCAGGCAACGTCAAAGCGGTGCGCGCCCTTGACGGTATCGTGATCGGTCAGGATCAGTGCCTTGTGCCCGATCTCCTTGGCAATATCAACGATCGCCTCGGGCGAAAGAAAGCTGTCCGAAATATCCGAATGAAGATGACAGTTTGCAAAAAACGCCATTGTTAAGCCTCCAAAGGTAATTATTAGCCTTATTATAGCACAAAACGGAGGGATTTGCAATAAATTTTTGAATTCGGAATTATTAATTGCCCCATTTACTTTTTGCAGTTCTTATGTTATAATATAACCAATCACTACACTCGAATTTGCAGGTGCGAATGATGAAAACTTTATATATGATTGGTGGCACTATGGGAGTTGGAAAAACAACTGTGTGCCAACAGCTCAAACAGGATTTGCCGAATAGCGTATTTCTTGACGGAGATTGGTGCTGG
>JAFOEU010000020.1 GCA_017387685.1 Clostridia bacterium | reverse complement strand
GCCTTTGCGGAACGTTTCACTCCGTCGATTACCTGATCGGTAATGACCGAACCGCACTCCTCGCAGATTATCTCGTTCGTTTTCGGCAGATACGGTCGGATCCTCAGAGCGAACCCGTCGGCACTCTTTGACTCTTGCGCTGCATAAAGGGCGATTTTCTTTCCGTGCCAATTATTCGACTTGGTACGTCTCCCGTGCAGTTTGGTTATCGAGTCCCTGTTAGTCTTGTTTAGGATCATCGGCTTTGCATCCGGCTCCATAAAGTAAATGATTGGTTTTACCTCTGTGCCGTGCTAGTTCTTGACCTCGTCCTCATAGATCTTGTCGATAGTGAGAACGAGATCTCCCTCGTCCGGCACGTCCCAATGCCCGAGATAAGGTTTTAATATCTTGAGCGGATCGCCCTCGAGTTCTCGTCTCATGCGTCGGCCTCCTCTCCCTCTCTGACAATGTAGACGGCTACCTTTGAGAGAACGCCCTCGCCCGCTCTGAACTGTGCCGTCTCTGCGAAATCGAGTGCCTCGATACGGTCGTCGAATGTGAACGTTACGCCGTCGATGTAGCTATATCCGACGAGCTTTAACTCTACAATGTATTTCATGCTTAACCTCCTATCTGAACAAATGAGCGATCTTTTTCTTTGTCGCCGTATCTGTGATTATCGAAAACGGGAGATCTCCGGCAGCGACCACCTTGCAGACGTCCCTCAGGATCTCCGACTCCGAGAACGCCGTTACGTTCATAAAGCAGACGTTCCCGATCGTGTCGCTAATTTTGATATACTCCTGTTCCGTAACGTAACTGTTCGCATACTCGATAGAACCGAAATCGTCCATTGCGGACAGAACCTCTCCGAGCATTGCGACGTAGTCTCTTTTGTTATTGAGCATCATGCCCCTTGTCTTTGCGCTATTCATCGTTATACTCCTCTCGCAAAATCTCTGAACTCTGACTCCCTTTCAGCTCTGAACACCTCGACGGCCTTGTCCGCTCTGAGGCCCGGGAAATCGGCCTGTGCTTTCTGCCTTGCTCGTCTGATTGTCTCGAAACTTGGGAGATCCTCGTTGAAAAGAACGTCCTCGAATGATTCCCCAGCGTTTACGCCGAACTTCTTATAAATGGAATAGATTAGTACCCTGTCGCTGTTCCTTGTCGCTGGCTCCGTTCTGAGTGTCATATAGACGAGATCCTTAACGCTATCTATCTTCATCATTGCTGAACCTCCTCCCGACATATACGCAACCAGCGCCGGCTGCGATCAGAGAAAACGGAGCGAGTAACGACGGGCTGTCCGCTGCCATTGCTCCGAGCATCAAGAGAACTATTCCGATGCCGTATATTATTGTTCCGATTCTGTTAAGCATATTCTCGCACCTCCGTTCATAATCAGCTGGTAAAGTATCATGCAAGCGTCCGAGTTCGGATAAACTCTCCCGTACTCTGCAAACTTGCAGTTTCTCGTTTTCGCCCTCATATCCGGCGACCCGTCCCGCTTTGTGATAAATTCGCAATACGGGCAATCGGCACACTTGAGAATGATTCCGTCTGTAACGGGATCTCTCTCGACAGGATCAATCGCTTTCGTGACGGTGTACTCAATCGTTGCCGTCAGCGTCTGCCCGTGCTCGTTGAAAAGAACCTCAGGTGCTGCGTTTCGTAATTCGAACATCCTTGCATTGAGTCTGTCCTCAAACGTCTCTGCCGAGTCACTCCGAACGATGGCGTACTGTTTGAACTTCTCGCAAGCCATTAAAAAAATCACCTCTCTTTCTTGCGATTTCGAGGTGATTATGTATCTGCCCTATT
>JAFOEU010000019.1 GCA_017387685.1 Clostridia bacterium | reverse complement strand
GGGCTTTGGATGGCTTGAGGAAAGCGGATACCATTGGTTCAAATACATTCGCGTGTGTGAAATGTACCGTCACGCGCTCTATGTGACGGGCATCAGCAAGTCAGTTCCCGAGGAAGTGACCGAGCTGAACTATCAGTTCCTTAACACCGTTTCCATGAAAGCCGAGCTGTTCCGTCCCGCTGATCTGCCTCTCGGTTGGGAGCATAGTCCATCGGAGGAGGAACGTAATTGGCTGACCAAGGCACCCGAGCAGAGATATTACGATCTCGTTGCCAACGAAGACTATCGCCGTGAGATGTTCCAAGAGCGCGAGGACTATTGGTTTGCCACGAAGAAGAAAAAGGAAAGCAAACTCGCAGATCTTCTGTACGTAAACCCCTTGTTTATCCGCGAATCCTATTATGAGAACGAGCTTGACGCTCTTGCGGAAAAGGTTCTGAAGAATTACGCCGTAGGCAAGCTCTTGATTGCAGGAGATAACCGTTTCCTTTCGGCTGACCTCATTTCCTTTCTGTATTATCTTGTTCAGCCCTATGCAAACGTGAGCGAGAAGGCATACCGCTTGCAGATGTCACTTCTGAATAGCGTTCTCAAAGACTCGGAGATCTACGCGCCGGGTGCCGCATACGATTCCCAAGAACGATACACCTTGCTCCGTAATCCTCATATTGCGCGTAATGAGGAGGTCTTGGCAGTACCCGCAGAGGAAACGGAGCATAACCTCCGCGACATATACTTATCTCATTTGACCGACGTAGTAATGGTATCTCCCACGGCGCTTATCGCAGAACGCCTTGGCGGTGCGGACTACGACGGCGATATGATAAAGACCATAGCCGAGCCGATACTGAACGATTGCGTGATGCAGAACTATGCAGGTGCAGACTATGCCATCAGCAATCAAATGGCGCTCCCGCTTTTGCAGATACCCTCTGCCGATCCGCTGATACACAACGCCGGCGATTGGCACGCTCGTTTTGAGGCGATCCGCAATACCTTTTCCTCTCGCGTCGGTCAGATTTCCAATGCGGCACTTGACCGCAGTATCATCGCTTACGATGAGAACATCGACTCCGAGACAAAGGAGAAATGCAGGCAGGAAACAGAAACGCTTGCCATCCTTACGGGACTTGAGATCGACTCTGCCAAAAGCGGTATCAAGCCCGATCTGTCTGAATATCTCAGCAAAAAGAAGATAAAGCGCAGCAGTTTTCTAAAATATAAGACCATTCTTGAAAGCTCCGAGGAGCGCCGTCCGTGGTATGAGCCTACCTTTGACGAGCAGTTCAAGGAATATTTCGGCTCTACCGATTGGCAGGGTGTCAGCTCCAACTTGGAGAAGCTGCCGTATTACGCGCAGATGCTCAAAAAGAACACTCCCAAGGCAAAACGCAAGCCTGCCAAGGCTTCCGAGCTTTTCACCTTTGCCACCGAGCAGGGGTGGGAGAAAAAGCTTGATCCCGATATCCTTGAACGTATCAAGACGCTTGTCGGAACGTATGAGAGTTGTCTGAAGCGCATCCGAGCAAGTCAGCATCTTCCGAACGCCAAGGCAAAGAAAAAAGGCATTAACCGCGTCCTGTTTATGCGTGACGAGGAAAACACCTACGATGCCGACGAGCTTTACGCTCTGTTTGTCAATCTCCCTGCCGACCGTGTTAGTGAGATCCGACGTGCGATACGCGAGGAAAAGTGGCACTTTATGACCGAGGATCAGAGAACGTTGTTCCTTTGCAAGTATCTGCCCGAGGATGAATTTACCGAGTATTACGATCTGTTCTCGGATTTCCGTTGCGGAGGCTACCGCTTGCTCGGTGATCTCATTATGGATACCGACAACGATAACATTCAGCAGAACCGCGCAAGGCTGCACTATGAGGGTGACACTCCCGAAATGACGGCTTTGCTCAAAGCCTACACGGATAAGCTTTCCGGCACGAATTACCGTGAGGCGGTTGCCAAGAAGTGCTTGGAGCTTGTGAAGAATATCTGCAAACCCGCCACGGCGGTCAAGTACGTGGTAGCGCTTAATAAGAGGTCATTCCTTTGGGACGTACTTTGGGAATCCGTTGAGAAATTCGCATTAAAGAAGGAGGTTGACCGAAAGTGACAAACGAATGGAACGAATATAAAGCCTATATCGGTCAGCCGACCTATACCGTATCAAACGGCAAGGACACCTCTTTTCTCGGCAGGTTCACCACCGATATGATCAAGGATTTCAAGGGCTTTGCCCGTATTTTCACCATCCTCGCCCGTGGGTATCTCTTTCATAATGCCGACGGCTCGCTGAAGGACGGAGATCCGCGAGAACGTATCGAGTACGCCCGACGCGCTCTCTGTGCGTGGTGCAGTATGCCCGACAAAAAGAAAAATGCCACTCCAAATGCGGAATGGCAATTCAAGACCTGCTTTGCAGAGTATCACGAGGAGTTTCCCGAGCTTGTTGACGAGGACGGCGCAGGGTGGTATTACCGCCACGTTCACGCCGTTGCCGATTTTATATCTGCCAACCGTACCAAGGTCAACAAGCACCTCCATTGTCTTGCGGAACGAACCAAGCAGTGGGAGGAGAGTTGGGGAGATAAGGTCAAGCAGTACCAAGTGCCGATCTTCACGGGAACGACTCGCGCGGAGTGGGCGTTGTCCTTTGATGCCGCTATTGCCGATGCTTTGGAGCTTGGCGCTCTGCGACGCGAGGCGGTAAAGCTCACATACGAGCAGATGGCTTATATCGAGCGCATCCAGCCCCTCGGTGTTCCGCTGAACGTGCTGACCACCATCGCAGAATACTATATCGCCAACAAGCCTTATGACAGCGAATGGTGTGTCCTACCCGTGACCAACATCGAAGCATACCTCGGTAGCTCTGCGCTCAACAAGCAGTATATGAATAAGATCCCCACCGAGTTTATGCAGAAGAAGGAAACAAGCTACGGTATTGCGGTATGTAAAGTGAATATATAAGTATAGCCCTCGCTCCGTAATGGAACGAGGGCTGTTTCTTACCGCGTATACTTATTTATTTTTTTGCTTTCTTCTTTCTAACAACCATAAAAGCGGTTATGCCGCCACCAAGTACAACAACAGCAACGATTACAACAATAATAATCCAACCCATATCAAAGTATGGCGAGATCGGTTTGATAGGATTTTCGGAGGAACACAGTACAAATTCAAGTTCTACTTCGGGAAGTCCGTTGCGCTTCAGCGTGTATCCCGTATCGGTCTTGGTAAATCCTTCAAGGCTGTTTTCCGTAATGTAGAACGGCGTATTGATTACGACCTCCAACTCACCGAAGCTCGCCCACGTACTTGCAGGAGAGAGCAGATAGGTGTAGGTATAAATCGAAGGCTCATATCTTCCGTTTATTTCGGGATAAATGGGCGCTGTAACAGTATTGGTGATGCTCGACTTTGGCTCAATCGTGATTTCATACTGATACCAATGCTCATGTACGGTAAAGTATCACAAGAAAATTATGTCGAATTGACAGCCGCCTCCGCTATACCGAATAAGGAAATAAAGAGTCCTCAAATTTTGCGCTACTAAATGAAGACGAGCGGAAGTAATCTCCCGCTCGTCAG
>JAFOEU010000018.1 GCA_017387685.1 Clostridia bacterium | reverse complement strand
GTTAAGAACATGATCACCGGTGCAGCTCAGATGGACGGCGCTATCCTCGTTGTTGCAGGTACCGACGGACCTCTCGCACAGACCCGTGAGCACGTTCTTCTTGCTCGTCAGGTAGGCGTTCCCGCACTCGTTGTATTCATGAACAAGTGCGACATCGTTGATGACGAAGAGCTGCTCGACCTCGTTGAGATGGAGATCCGTGACCTCCTCTCCGAGTACGACTTCCCCGGCGACGATATCCCGATCGTTCGTGGTTCCGCTCGTGTAGCTCTCGAGTCCGCTAGCACTGATCCTTCCGCTCCTGAGTATGCTTGCATCGCAGAGCTCATGAACGAAGTTGACTCTTATATCCCCACCCCTGAGCGTAAGGCAGACCTCGACTTCCTTATGCCCGTTGAGGACGTATTCTCCATCTCCGGCCGTGGTACTGTTGCTACCGGTCGTGTAGAGCGTGGTACTGTTAAGGTTTCCGACACCGTTGAGATCGTTGGTCTCACCGAGGAGAAGAGAAACTGCGTAGTTACCGGCGTTGAGATGTTCCACAAGCTTCTTCCCCAGGCAGAGGCTGGTGACAACATCGGTTGCCTCCTCCGTGGCGTAGCTAAGGACGAGATCGAGCGTGGACAGGTTCTCTGCAAGCCCGGATCCGTTAAGCCCCACACCAAGTTCAAGGGTCAGGTTTACGTTCTTACCGAGAAGGAAGGCGGCCGTAAGAAGCCCTTCGTAACCGGTTACAGACCTCAGTTCTACTTCAGAACTACCGACGTTACCGGTACCATCGAGCTTCCCGCTGACGTTGAGATGTGCCGTCCCGGCGACAACGTAACCTTCGGCGTTGAGCTCATCACTCCTATCGCATGCGAGCTCGGTCTCCGTTTCGCTATCCGTGAGGGTGGTAGAACCGTTGGTTCCGGTGTCGTATCCGAGATCGTTGAGTAATTATTAAATTAACTTAATAATTCGATTTATAAAAAGATCGGATGCACTCCGGTGCATCCGATCTTTGCTTAGAATAAAATAATAATATCTTTGGGGACGGTGAAATTCCGTACCGACGGTATAGTCCGTGAACATCCTTTTTGGATGCCGACAGGGTGAAATTCCCTGACCGACAGTAAAGTCTGGATGGGAGAAGATATATTCGCGCGTGCGTTATAATACCTTCTCTCCATTAAAATTAATGGAGGATTTTTTTATGCAGAAAAAAGACAGATTCGGCATACGCAAAATGGTTCTGATCGCGCTTTTTGCAGCGATGGCTTATGCCGTTACATTTATTTTTCATATTAAGGTAAGCTTTCTTACCTTTGATGCCAAGGATGCAGTAGTTTGTATTGCTGCAATGATACTTGGTCCCTGCGCAGGTGCTATCATCTCGCTCCTTGTAGCAACTATCGAACAAATCTCTATTGGTGATACCGGTTTTTGGGGATGGCTCATGGACTTTGCCTCCACCGCAACGTTTTCTGTTGTAGCCGGATATATTTATTCGAAGCGCAGAAATATCACCGGTGTTGCGATTTCGCTTTTCGCAACCGTTGTTTCTACAGTAACGGTAATGATGATATGCAATCTTGTTATCACTCCTATATATATGAAGGTTGATACAGATCAGGTGATTCAACTTATCCCCACACTACTTTTGCCCTTCAACCTTGCAAAATCTGTACTCAATGCGGGAGTTGTTCTCGCTCTATATAAACCGCTCGTTACCGCTCTTCGCGCAGCGAAGCTCCTTCCTAAATCCGAAAATGCTAACAGCCAAAAGTCTTTCTGGAGTGTGCGCTCGCTAGTATTCATACTTATATCGATCGTTTTGATTTCAGCATCGATCATTTATATGATCTTTGGCCTTGGCGGAAGCTTTGAACTTTAATAACATTTTAAACAGACCGACTTGTTCGGTCTGTTTTGTTTACAAGATAGTATTGATTTTTTGTGAGGCGTGATGTATAATATTATCATCACTCAAAGGAATTTTGAAAATGAAAAAGAATTTTTTACTTAAAGCAATACTTTGGATAGTTCAGGGCTTCATCGTCGGTCTCGGAGCGATCCTCCCCGGAGTCAGCGGCGGAACGCTTTGCTACGCCTTCGGAATTTATGACCAAATACTCGAGGTGCTTTCGAATCCATTCAAGGGTATCAAAAAGCATTTCAAGATGCTCGTTTTTGTTGGCATAGGCGGTGTCCTCGGTTTTGTCGGATTTGCGGGCATAACCGAAAAGCTCTTACAATGGAATGAAGCTGTCGTACTTTGCGTTTTTGTAGGACTTATAGCAGGAACACTTCCCGAGCTTTGGCGCGAGGCGGGAAGAGAGAAGAGAAATAAGTTCTCGATTCTCTCGCTCGTGATCAGCTTTATCGCAATCTCCGCAGTATTTTACCTCTTCAAGAACGTTCTCGAGCTTACAATCGAGCCGAATTTCGTCGGATGGCTCATCTGCGGACTCCTTTGGGGGCTCAGCTTTATCGTTCCCGGCTTCAGCTCATCAACGCTTCTGCTTTTCTTTGGAATCTACGAGCAGATGTCGCACGGTATTTCTCATCTTGATTTCGGAGTACTTATTCCTCTTGGATGCGCGATGCTTGCAACACTTTTGCTTTTCTCTAAGCTGATGAAGTTTGTCTTTGATAAATATCATTCGCTCGCCTCGCACGCGGTAATGGGCTTTGTAGTGGCTACAACATTGATGATCCTCCCCTCGTTCAATACCACCGTCGGCAACATCTGTATCTATCTCGTGTGCATCGTTTGCGGCGCGGCGGCATCCTTCTGCTTTAATATACTTTGCGAAAAGATAAGATCGAAGGCAGATGCGGAATAAATTTTGCGAAAACTATTGACATTCATTGTCGAATATGATATAATATATTGCTAAATAATTCAGAATACACGTTTCTTATCAAGAGCAACCGAGGGACAGGCCCTGTGACGTTGCAGCAACCTACTTTCAAGCAAGGTGCTAATTCCTGACAGATGAGTTTGAGAGGTCTCGTCTGCGCGAGGCCTCTTTTTATGAGAAAGGAAAAGAACAATGGAAAAGAACCGCAGACTTTTTACATCCGAATCGGTTACCGAAGGACATCCCGATAAGATCTGTGATATGATCTCCGACGCTGTCCTTGACAATCTTCTTGCGCAGGATCCTATGTCCCGCGTAGCTTGTGAGGTTTGCTGCACCACCGGTCTCATCGTCGTAATGGGCGAGGTTACCACCAACGGTTATGCAGATCTTCAGACCATCGCTCGTGAGACCGTTCGCAAGATCGGCTACGACCGCACAAAGTACGGCTTCGACTGCGATAGCTGTGCAGTTATTTCATCCCTCCACGGTCAGTCCCCCGACATCGCGCTCGGCGTTGATAAGGCTCTCGAGGCAAAGAACGGCGAGATCGCCGATCAGTATGATACCGGCGCGGGCGACCAGGGACTTATGTTCGGATACGCTTGCAACGAGACCCCCGAGCTTATGCCCTTGCCCATCTCTCTTGCTCACAAGATGGCAAAGAAGCTCACCGAGGTTCGTAAGAACGGTACTCTTGCATATCTTCGTCCCGACGGAAAGACTCAGGTCACCGTTGAATACGAGGACGATAAGCCCGTTCGCGTTGATACCGTCGTAGTATCCTCCCAGCACGATGCGGCTGTTTCTCTTGAGCAGATCCGTGCGGATGTACTCGAATACGTAATCAAGCCTACTGTTCCCGCAGAGCTTTTTGATGAAAATACCAAGATCTACGTCAACCCCACCGGCCGCTTCGTAATCGGCGGTCCTATGGGCGACTCGGGACTTACCGGACGTAAGATCATCGTTGATACCTACGGCGGATACGCACGTCACGGCGGCGGAGCTTTCTCGGGTAAAGACCCGACCAAGGTTGACCGTTCCGCTTGCTATGCGGCAAGATACCTTGCAAAGAACGTTGTTGCCGCAGGTCTTGCAGAGCGTTGCGAGATCCAGGTCGCTTACGCGATCGGTGTAGCGCGCCCTGTTTCCGTGCTTGTTGATACCTTCGGAACTGCAAAGGTTGAAGAAGAAAAGATCGCAGATGCACTTAACCGTCATTTCGATCTCCGTCCCGCGGCTATCATCGAGCGTTTCGGACTCCGCCGTCCCATCTACTCCCAGCTTGCCGCTTACGGTCATATGGGAAGAGAAGATATCGATGCTCCTTGGGAGCGCCGCGACCTTGCGGAAGTTCTTAAGGCAGAGCTTCTTTAATTGAGTAACAATATACCGCACCCGGAATATACTGTGTTCAGGAGGGGTGCGGTATGTTGGTTTTAGATATAATCGTTTCGGGCTTTGCGGCGTTTGGAGTTTTTTGTGCGGCAAAGTTTTTGGCTGACGGATTTATAACTCCGGCGTCGGCGCGTCCAAGACCGTCCGTGCGGCTCACGGGCAAAGAAACGGCTCGCGAGATCGCGGAGCTTTGTGAAAATGCTAAAAAGGCAATTATCTGCAATCGCGGCGAGATCATTCTGATCGTTCCCGAAAGGGATGATCGTTCGGAAGAGCTTGAAGCACTCGGGCTTCACGATGTAAAAATAGTTTATGAAAAATGAAAGGAAAGGCAAATGAACAATAATAACGGATACGGCGCGGGCGGCTTTGATGCTTTTGTTGACGGCCTTTCCCTTGGGGGCGGTCGCAAAAACGAAGCTCCCGCCGCGCCGCAAAATCAGATCAGAGGAACGGTTGAAGGAATACTCTACCGTAACGATGATAACGGCTACATAGTGGCAACTGTAATAACCGATGAGGATGAGCTTATCAATATTGTCGGAATCCTGCCCGGAGTTGAGGAGGGCGACCGCATCACCGCCACGGGTAAATGGGAGAATAACGCGCGCTACGGTAAGCAGTACCGCGTTCTCGACTATATAACCGAGCTTCCGACCGAGACCGAGGATCTTGAACGCTATCTTGCCTCGGGCGCTATAAAGGGCATCCGAGCCAAAATGGCACGTAAGATCGTTGCGGAATTTGGAGCCGATACCGTCGACGTTATCGAAAATCATCCCGATTGGCTTGCGCGCTTGCCCGGTATAACTCCTAAGCGCGCAATGGAAATATCCGAGGATTTCAAATCTAAAAACGACATCCGCGCGACCGTTACCTTCTTCCGCGAATATTTCGGTCCCGCGACTACGATGAAGATATATAATTGCTTCGGCAAGCATTCGGTCAGCGTTGCCAAGGACAATCCTTACAGACTTTGCGAGGAGGTGCGCGGTATCGGATTCGATAAAGCCGATCTGATGGCGCAAAAGCTTGGGCTTGCGCGCGATTCGCAGGAAAGGATCGGAGCGGGAATCGTCTATATTCTGACCTTCAACGCCGCGCAGAACGGACACACTTGCCTGCCGCGAGAAAAGCTTGTTGAAGCCGCCGCGGCTCTGCTTGGGGTCCCCGCGGAAGCCGTCTCTGCCGAAACGGACAAGCTTGTGATCAAGGGCAGACTCTTTTCCGAGACCGTCGGAGCAGATACCTATATTTACGAATCGATCCAATATAAAAACGAACGCTATATAGCCGAAAAGCTTTGGCGTCTCAAATGTGGATCGGCGCCGCTCGACTTCAAGGATATCGAAGCCTTTGTCCGTAAGGAGGAGGCGCAAAACCGTCTTGAATACGCCGACGAGCAGAAAAAGGCTATTTTTAACGCGATGACAAGTGGCGTTCTCGTTCTTACGGGCGGTCCCGGAACGGGTAAGACTACAGTAGTTACCGCAATAATCAATATTTTTGAGTGCCTCGGGCTTGAAGTCGCGCTCGCCGCGCCTACAGGTCGTGCCGCTAAGCGAATGACAGAGGCAACAGGAAGAGAAGCCAAGACAGTACACAGACTTCTCGAGGTGGATTTCGGTGAAGGCGACGGCTCCTCAAAACGCGACGACAGCGCACCGCTCGTTTTTCGCCGCGGAGAGAATAATTATCTCGACGAGGATGCAATAATCATAGACGAGGCTTCGATGCTCGATACCGCATTGACCTCGGCACTCTTGAAGGCGATCCGCCCCGGCGCGCGTATCGTAATTATCGGTGACGCCGATCAGCTTCCGTCTGTCGGCGCGGGTAACATCCTCTGTGACATTCTTGAATCGGGCGCACTTCCGTCGGTCAAGCTTTCTAAAATTTTCCGCCAGGCTGAAGAGTCGCTTATAGTCACAAATGCTCACGCGATAAACCGCGGAGAGATGCCCCGACTTGACGTGAAGGACAAGGATTTCTTCTTTATGCCCCGCGAGAACGATGCACAGATCGCGTCAACTGTTGCAAGTCTTTGTGCGGAAAGATTGCCCCGCGCATACGGCGACCCCGAGGGAATACAGGTGATTTCTCCGACAAGACGGGGAAATTCGGGTACGGAAAAGCTTAATTCCGTTCTTCAAGCCGCGATCAATCCCGCAGGCAGAGGAAAGAAGGAATATAAATTCCGCGATATCATTTTCAGAACGGGCGACAGAGTTAT
The DNA here is from genome assembly GCA_017387685.1 of Clostridia bacterium. Classification (GTDB taxonomy): domain Bacteria; phylum Bacillota; class Clostridia; order Oscillospirales; family CAG-272; genus CAG-390. Next base: position 22,289 of record JAFOEU010000018.1, on the reverse strand, counting down.
GCAGATCCGCAACAATTACGAACTCGAATGGACTCGCTACGGAAAGATTGGTATGGGTATTTTTAACGGTGATATAGGTAAGATCAAGGATATAAATACCGTTGAAAAATTTCTTGAAATAGATTTCGACGGTAGGGAAGTGTTCTACGAATTCACCGATCTCGAGGATCTTGAGCTCGCGTATTGCGTGACGGTTCATAAAAGCCAGGGAAGCGAATATCCGACAGTTGTTATACCGCTCGGAAGCGTACCTCCGATGCTTTGCACGAGAAATCTGCTTTACACGGCGGTGACGCGTGCGCAAAAGAGAGTGATTCTCGTCGGATTTGAGTCAACGATTCAGGCAATGGTAGGAGGAATGCGCTCTGCTTTGAGATATACCGGACTTTCGCGAAGACTATGTGAGGCGGCGAAAAAATGAAAATGTATCCCAAAACGCGCGCCTTGCTGTGGTTGCGCTGTCTGATCTCGGGCGAAAAATGCATTGCCTGCGGTGAAATGAATACCCGTGGAGAGAGTCTTCTTTGCCCTGAGTGCGAGGATGAGCTGAAAAAAGCGCATCTTCTTATATGCAACGAGTGCTCGGCGTTTGCGCGCGACTGTCTATGTCCCTCACCGATAATGCGCGAAAATCGGGTTGAATTTCTAATAAAATATGCATTTTACGATGCACAAAAGTCAGATGAAGCCTTGAATCGGATCATTCGAAGGCTGAAAAGGATTCCTGACCGTCTGACCTTTGCATATTTTGCGGCGGTTCTGTCGAAGACTTTGATTGAGCTTTCCCGGGTGCGAGGATTCGAGGCCGAAAATACAGTGGTGACTTATATTCCTCGCAGTAAAAGGATGATCCTTCGCGACGGATATGATCAGGCACGGCTTTTTGCCAAAGCTGTCGGACAGCGAATGGAGTATCCCACTTTGCCGCTTCTCGTACGATTGAAGCACGGAAAACAGCAAAAGTATCTCCGGATCGATGAGCGAATAGAAAATGTCAAGGGAATGTTTGCGCCATCACGGAAATATTCCGTTTCAGGCAAAAACGTAATAATCGTTGACGATCTCGTTACAACGGGCGCAACCGTCAGCGAGGCGGCACGCGTTCTTTACGATGAGGGCGCTAAGGAGATAATATGCCTTTGTATTGCAAAATCCGAGCTAAAACATAATAAGAATTCTGATGATCCGTTCATAGATTAAGGACGTGCCGGCAGGCGCGTCCTTTTTGCTATTGCAGAATATCTTATGTGAAAAAAATGAAAGAAATATATAAGATTTTTTTGAAAACAGTTGCATTTTATCACTAAATATTGTATAATTATAATGTATTATTATAAAATGGCGGCAATATGCCGTGGAGTAAATAAATGAATATTTTAACGTTAAGAAAGGATATTGGAATCGACCTCGGAACTGCGAGCTGCCTTGTCTACGTCAAGGGCAAGGGCATCGTGCTTTCCGAGCCTTCTGTCGTGGCTGTCGACGTAGAAACCGATGAGGTTATCGAAATAGGCAGAGAAGCGCAGACGATGATCGGACGAACTCCGAAAAACATCAAAACCATCCGTCCGCTGCGAGACGGAGTTATCAGTCATTATGACAGAACACTTGATATGCTGCAGTATTTTCTTCGCAAATCCTGCGGTCCTTTGATCATTCCTCCGAGAGTGGTTATCTGCGTTCCCTCCGGAATCACGGAGGTTGAGGAGCGCGCGGTTGAGGATGCTGTAAGAAACGCGGGCGCTCGCTCTGCATATCTTATCGAGGAGCCCGTTGCCGCTGCTATAGGAGCGGGAATAGATATTTCTGCGCCGAACGGAAATATGATCGTAGATATCGGCGGCGGAACGACCGATATTGCGGTTATTTCACTCGATGGCGTTGTCGTCTCCGAGTCGATCAAGGTTGCGGGAGATAAATTTGACGAGGCGATAATCAGATATGTTCGCAATAAATATAATATACTGATCGGCGAAAGGACCGCAGAGGCAATCAAAATCCGAATCGGAACTGTGTTTAAGCCCTCGCGCGTTGAACAAATGGAGGTCAAGGGAAGAAGTGTTTCTACAGGACTTCCTATGAACGTAGTTCTTAGCAATCTTGAAATGCTTGAGGCGCTTTTTGTTCCGATAACCGCAATCGTGGATGCAATTTGCAGCGTTATCGAGCGAACTCCCCCCGAGCTCGTTGCCGATATTATCAAATACGGCATAGTGATGACGGGCGGCGGATCGCTTCTTCGCGGATTTGACAATCTTATCACCGATCTTACGGGCATTCACACTTACGTGGCAAAGGATGCGATTTCCTGTGTTGCGATAGGAACGGGAAAGGCTCTCGATCACATAAATATTCTGAGCGAGGGGTCACTCACCTTCGGCAAAGCACAAAAGCGCAATAATCGCTGAATAATGGAGAAAATTAATGGATAACAGAAATAATTTCAAAAACGGACGCCGTCCGATCAAGCGAGAGGGCGACGCGATACGCGAGGTCGCCGAGGGAATCGTATACGGCAGAAATCAGGTTCGTGAGCTTCTTAAGAGCGAGCGTGCCGTGGACAAAATATATCTTCGTAAGGGCGATCGCGAGGGATCTGTACTTCAGATAATCGCTATGGCATCGGAAAAAGGAATACCGATCGTCGACGTTGAGCGCGAGAAGCTTGATCAGCTCTGCGGCGGAGGAAACCATCAGGGCGTTGCCGCAATGGCGGCGGAAAAAGAGTACTGTGAGATCGCGGATATTCTTCGTATTGCCGAGGAGAGAGGCGAGGAGCCCTTCATCGTTATTCTTGACGGTGTTGAGGATCCTTACAATCTCGGGGCTGTAGTTCGTTGCGCTGAATGCGCGGGTGCGCATGGCGTGATCATTCCCAAAAGACGTGCCGCAGGACTTACTCCCGCTGCTGCAAAATCCTCCGCGGGAGCGCTTGAGCACATGGCTGTCGCAAAGGTGGTAAATATTGCCGCTGCGATCGAGGAGCTTCAGGCTGCGGGCGTTTGGGTATATGCTGCGGAGGCTGACGGAGATGATCTTTACGGAGTCGATATGAACCGCGCTGCCGCTTTCGTTTTCGGAAGCGAGGGACGCGGAGTTTCGAGACTCGTCTGTGAAAAGAGCGACTACAAGGTTTCGATCCCGATGTACGGTAAGGTCAATTCGATGAATGTTTCTACTGCAGCAGCCGTGGTGCTCACTGAGGCTGCAAGACAGAAGCATTCTGTAAAATAAAGGTGGAAGATATGGCAGAAGATAAAAAGAGAAACGCTTTGTTTAGCAGACTTCTCAATAAAAAGCCTTCGGATGATAAATGTTTTGAATCCGAGGAGGATTTTTCGGATAATAACGATCCCGAGCTGAATGAGAACGCTGAAAACAATGAAGCGGAAAACAACTCAACACTCGAATGGCTGTCAGACGTTATGACTGAAAGCCCCGAGGAGCCCGAGGAGGATATCTCTGAGGCTCTTGCCGAGCTTTTCGGAGATAATAAAGAGGAAGCCGGCGAGGAAACCGAGGAATTTGGTATTCCCGGTTTAGAAGAGCTTACAGCTGAAGGTGTTGCAAATTATGATCTGTATGACCTTGCGGCAAGCGACGGCGATGTTGAAAATACAGAAGACGCAGAGCTGTCGGTGAACGAAATTTCAGAAGACAATGAGTCTGTATCGGATGATATCGGATCGTCGGACGAAGCTTCGGACGAAGATGCTTTTGAGGATCTCGCTACAGACGACAATGATGAAGAAGAGGACGAGCCCTCGGAGGATCCAATCACCTCAAATTCCATTGATGAGGATACAGCTACCCTTCTTGCCGCGCTTGGCTATTCGGATACCAATGCCGTGAAGGGAACCAAGCCTGTGATCAAGGAAAAAACAAGCAAGAATATCTCTGATCTTTCGCTTGCATTTGGATATGATGGCAAGGAATACACCGCTCGCTCGCAAACTGCGGCAATAAAGTCTAAATATTCTCAGGACAAAATGAAATCGATCGTCAGACTCGGTGCAACTGCATTGTTTACGCTCTTGCTCTGCATCTACGACGTTTTTGGAAAAAATTTCGGCGGTTCTCTTGATCCTACTGTATATCCCGTTGTAAATATCATGATCTCGTTGCAGATTTTGTTGATAGCCGCAGCTTTTTCTGTAAAGAGACTGTTTGTTGGAGCAAGCGAAATATTGAAGGGTAATTTTACCATTCATTCTGTGAGCGTAATTGCCGTGATAATCGCCGTTGTTTATGATATCGTATTGGCGATCACTGTTCCGGAAACCTTCACTCTCTGCAATTTCCCCGCGGCTATTTCTCTTCTTTTCTGCGCGTTGCATGATTATTTCACGATTGAGCGCGAGATAGCTGTTTTTGACAGACTTGCTTCGTGGCAAAGCATCGTAACTCTTGAGCGCGTTGACTCTGTGATGCTTTCTGCAGATCTCGGCGAGGCGAGCGCTGACGGCACAGATGCCGTTGGTCAGGCTTTCCGCATCCGCAAGGGCACTTTTGCGACGAACTATTTTAAACATGTGAACCGTCGACATCCCGTATCGAAAATCCTTGCGTTCTTTATAACTCCCGCATTGGCGATCGCTTTGATAATATTCTTCATTTCACTTGCATTCGATAAAACGTTTGCTGAGTCAGTCAATGCTTTTGCCGGAGTTTCATTGCTCAGCCTTCCTGCGTTTATGTTTGTCTCTATGAGCTATCCCTTCTATAAGCTTGTCACCAAGAATCTCAGCTCGGACGCTGTGATTTTGAATGAAACAGCAGTTAATGAGAACAGACGCGTGGATACAGTAGTTTTCGAAGAGTCTGATCTCTTTGATGAGACTTCACTGACGATCAACCGAATTTCGGTTTGTGATAAGAATCAGATGCATGACGTTTTTGATATCATGTGTGCTGTTTCGGCTATGTATAATATGATTGGCGGAAGAATTGCCGGTGCTTTCAGAGCATCTACCGCAGACGGTGATACACCGGATGAAGTGTCTATTCTTGGCGTTGACGATGGTGGCTTTGAGGGAATAGCTGACGGCAGACGCTATTGTGTAGGCTCGGATGCATATCTCACTTCTAAGGGAATTTCTGTTACAAGATATTATGACGATAAATATATCGTTTCCAATCCCGGGGGAGTGGTTCTCCATATCGCAGTTGACGGTACTGAGGTATTTAAGCTTTATCTTACTTACAGCATTTTCCACAATACTCTCGCGCTAATAAATGATTTTGCTGACTTAAAGACGAGAATCGTTTTGAAAACGATCGATCCGAATGTCAATCTTGAACTTATCCTGAGAATACTCTCGAGCTCATTCGACGGCAACCTCACCTTGATCCGAAAGCCCTTCAATGCGGATCGCACGGAAGCAGACTCTGATGATGAGCTGATAGACGGCGGAATTATTATCAACGGGGATGTTCCGGAGGCTGTTCTTGACACTGTTCACGCTTGCAGATTTTTCAGTGCTTTCACAAAGTTCAATTTTGCTGCGGGAATAGTTGTATTTTCCATAGGTGCGTTGCTGGCGTTTATTCTTGGAATTATCGGAGCGATAGTTAATATGTCTTCGATTTATATCTTCATTTTCCAGCTGCTTTCAATAGTGCCTTGTATTTTCTTTTCAAGCGTTTACTTAAATAAATAAGGAATAAAAAATGTACGATTCATCACTTTTGCGTTCGGTTCAGAAGCCCGGAAGATATTCGGGCGGCGAATACGGACAGATAATTAAAGATAAGGAAAAGATCAAGGCGCGCTTTGCCTTCTGTTTCCCCGATTCCTATGAGATAGGAATGTCAAACCTCGGTATGAGAATCCTTTACGGCGTTCTCAACCAAAGCGACGACGTTTGGTGCGAGCGTGTATTCGCACCCTGGCAGGATATGACCGCCAAGCTTCGCGAGAAGAATATTCTTCTGACCGCGCACGAAAGCGGCGATAACGTCCGTGACTTCGATTTCCTTGGTTTCACTCTCCAGTACGAGATGTGCTATACCAATATCCTCAACGTTCTCGAGCTTTCGGGCATCCCGCTCCTCGCATCGGAGAGAGGGGAAGATTTCCCCATCGTCATCGGCGGCGGACCCTGCGCGGTCAATCCCGAGCCTATCGCGGACTTCTTCGATCTCTTCAATATCGGAGAGGGCGAGGAAATGCTCCCCGAGATCGTTGCTCTCTACGTCAAGATGAAGGAATCGGGCGCAAGCAAGCGTGAATTCCTTCTTGAAGCCGCACGCACCATTTCCGGCGTTTACGTTCCCTCGCTCTACGACGTTGAGTATAACGACGACGGAACGGTAAAATCCTATACTCCTAATGACGAGGGCGTTCCCGCAAGCGTCAAGAAGCGTATTGTTGAGAACCTTGACACTATGTATTTCCCCGAGGCAGTTGTTATGCCCTATCTGGAAACGGTTCAAGACAGAATTATGCTTGAGGTCTTCCGCGGATGCATTCGCGGATGCCGCTTCTGTCAGGCGGGAATGATCTACCGTCCCGTTCGCGAAAAATCCCCCGAGACTCTGCTCCGTCAGGCTAAATGTATCTATGAAGCTACGGGCTACGAGGAAATTTCGCTCACATCGCTTTCAATTTCCGACTATACAAAGCTCCCCGAGCTTACCGACGGTCTTATCGAGTGGACGAATGAGAAGAAGGTTAACCTCTCGCTTCCCTCGCTCCGAATCGACTCCTTTACCAAGGAGCTGATGGAAAAGGTCGCGTCGGTACGCGCGTCCTCGATCACCTTTGCTCCCGAGGCGGGAACACAGAGAATGCGTGACGTTATCAATAAGAACGTCACCGAGGAAGACCTTATGCGCTCGGCTTCGATCGCGTTCGGATCGGGTAAGGAGCAGGTCAAGCTCTACTTTATGAACGGTCTTCCCACCGAAACCGATGAGGACATTGAGGGCATCGCAAAGCTTGCAAAGGCTACCGTCGAGCAGTTCTATGCAACTCCCGGTCACAGCCGTCGCGCACCCACGGTAACTGTCAGCGTCTCTTGCTTTGTTCCGAAGCCTTTCACGCCTTTCCAGTGGGAGGCACAGGATACAGTTGACGAGCTTGTCCGCAAGCAGCAGTATCTCCGCACTTGTATCACCGACCGCAAGATCAAGTATCATCACCACGATGCCCGCGTTTCTCATATTGAGGCGGTGCTCGCGCTCGGAGACAGAAGACTCGCAAAGGCTCTCCTCCTCGCTCACGAGCGTGGATTTGGATTTGACGCGTGGGATGAATATTTCTCTGCCGAGGCTTGGATGCAGGTATTCGCCGATTCGGGCATCGATACCGCGTTTTACGCAAACCGCCGCCGTGCGGATGACGAGGTCCTTCCTTGGGATATCATCGACGTCGGTGTAACAAAGGAATTCCTTCTTCGCGAAAAGAAGAAGGCTTACGAAGAAAAGACCACGCCCTCCTGCCGTGAGCAGTGCTCGGGCTGCGGCGCAAACTGTTTGGGAGGTAAGGATACATGCTGTCCGAATTCAAAAAAATAAGCGAATATCCGACTCTTGAAACTCCCGTAACGATCCGCCTCGGATTTTACAAAAAGGGCGCGCTTCAGTATATTTCGCATCTTGATCTTCAGCGCACCTTCCAGCGCATTCTCAGCCGCGCCGAGCTTCCGCTTTGGTACACGCAGGGATTTAATCCCCACCCCAAGCTCGTATTCGGACTTCCGCTTCCGATAGGATGCGAGAGCGTTTGCGAGATGGCGGATATCAAGCTTGTCCGCGATATGCCCGCAGAGGACATCCTCGCGCGACTTCACAAAGCAACAGTCGACGATCTTGATTTCTTCGCCTGCTACCCCGCAGAGCGCAAATTTGCCGACATAGACGGCGCGCTTTATGAATATAATATCGATTGCGAAGTCGATGATGAAATGATCGAAAAGATCGATCGCGTGCTCTCAAACTCGCCGCTGACCGTGCTCAAGCACACAAAATCGGGCGATAAAGAGGTCGATATTTTCCCGCTGATCAAGTCATTCAAGCTCGAAAAGCGTGAGGGCGGACTCAAGATCACCGCGCTCCTTGCCGCGGGAAGCGTGCAGAATCTCAGCCCCGAATATCTGCTTGAAGCACTCCGCAAGCGTCTTATCTTCCTTCGCGAGGAAGAGAATTATTCGATCAAGCGTCTTTCCATCCACGATGCGAAGGGGAACATCTTTAAATAAAAACGAAAGGAGAACGGTATGGATATCACGGAGATCAGGCAAAATATCTCTGTAAATATATCAGCAATGCGAAACGCCGCGGGACTTACTCAGGCGCAGTTTGCCGAAAAGCTCAACTATACCGATAAGGCGATCTCAAAATGGGAACGCGGAGAATCGGTACCCGATATAGCCGTTCTTTGGCAGATAGCCGATATGTTCGGCGTAACGGTCGATTGGCTTATCAGCGATCACGGCGAGTCGGAGTCGACACCCGATGCAGAAGCCGTCAGAGCGGGACAGAGAAACCGACTGCTCATTTCGCTACTTTCCTCGGTTGGCGTGTGGTTTATTGCAACGATAGTATTTATCGTTATGCAAAGCCTTGGAGCCAAGCACGTTTGGATGCCCTTTATGTGGGCGGTACCCGCCACTTGCATCGACTTGCTTGTTTTCAACGCAATTTGGGGCAAGTATAAGCTCAATTTCCTCTTTATCTCGCTGATAATCTGGACGATCATCGGAGCGACCTACATCACTATTGCAAATTGGTCGCTTTGGTATATCTTCCTTTTTGGCGCACCTCTTCAGGTCGCAACGATCTTCTGGTCGCAGATAAAGATCATAATCAATCCTAAAAAGAAAACTGAAAATACCGCCGAAAATGCGGAATAAAACAATGCCGCAAGTTTTTTACTTGCGGCTAAAATTTTGGAGGAATCAAAATGAAAAAGTATCTTCTGCCCGAATCGGGTAATTTCTACAAGGCAAATCTTCATTGTCATACCGTGCTGTCGGACGGCTGTCTGACTCCCGAGGAGGTCAAGGAGCTCTATAAAAATGCGGGCTATTCGGTAGTTGCTTACACAGATCACGACATTCTCATCCCCCACCACGCCGAGCTTTCGGATGATGAATTCCTCGCACTCAACGGCTGGGAGATCACCTTCACCGAGCCCGAGGTGCATCCGATCCGCAACGTCAAGCGCGTATGCCATATGTGCTTTATCGCAAAGGATCCCGATAACGTAAAGCAGGTATGCTGGTTCCACCGCAAGCATTTCAATAAGAACGAGGACAAGGCAAACCTTGCCGATGAGCCCGAGTTCAAGCCCGAATACACGCCCGAGTCGATCAATGAGTGCATCGCACGTGTGAAAGAGGCAGGCTTTTTCGTTACATATAATCACCCCACCTGGTCGCAGGAGGACTATACACGCTATACTAAGTATCACGGTATGGACGCTATGGAGATCTGCAACTTCGGCTGCGTAGCTATCGGACACAACGAGCAGAACGACCGCGTATATGATGATATGCTTCTCGCGGGTGACCGTATCGGATGCCTTGGCACCGATGATAACCATAACAAGCACCCGGGCGAGATCACTTGGGATTCCTTCGGCGCGTGGACCTGCATCAAGGCTGATAAGCTCGATTATAAGTCGATCACCGATGCAATGTCAAACGGCAATTATTATGCTTCTCAGGGCCCCGATTTCACCGAGATCAGCTACGAGGACGGCAAGGTGACCGTTAAGACCTCACCCGTTGCCACTATCGCATTCAGCACAGGCTCGCGCCACGCGGGATACTTCGGAAACGCTGACGGCACTCCCATCACCGAGGCAACCTTCGAGCTTAAGGAAACCGATAACTACGTCCGCGTAACCATCCGCGACGAAAAGGGCAAGCCCGCACATTCGAGAGCATATTTCCTTGATGAACTGAAATAATGAAAGTTTTGGTCAACCTTTTTTAAAAGGTTGCAGATTCTTAAGGCAGCGCCTTAAGTCGCCCTCCGCAGAGGGGCGAAAACGGTTGCCTACGGCAACCCCGCAAGCTTCGCTTGCTCTCCCCCTTGCGCTTCAAACCGGCGGCGCCCCTGCCGACGGTTAGAACAATAAAACGGCCTCGCATTTTAATGTGAGGCTGTTTTATTGTTACTTTATGTATTGCAAAATTATTTGTATTGTGGTATAATAAACTCAACTTTTAAAAGGAGAACGGATATGACAGGTACATTCAAAAAGAGAAATCGCGTGCTTTCGATCCTTTGGTCAGCGTTTTTTATACTTTCGGGTACTGTTATTGCTTTGCGATTGGGCACTTGGGGAATTGATGCTGTCCGAGAGGGACGGATTGCCGAGGCGATATTCTGCTTTGGTTTTATGATTCTCGGTATTGCCTTTGGCTCTATGTCGATACTGATATTCAGTTTCAACAGAAAAGCTCTTTTTGAAACAGACGGTAAGACAATTCAGATCGTCTGTAATTTTGGCACTTCCTATCATCTTGAAGTTGACGAGGTTTCGGATGTTTCGCTTTTCGGTAGGCATCTTGTTTTGACAACCGCTTCCGAGCGCATTACTGTTAGCAATCTTTCAAACGCCCGGGAAATTTGTGAATATCTGCAAAAAATTATCGCTCCGAAAAATTCCAAACTTGATTTTGAAGAAGAGAAGAAGATATATGCAGAATGGCGCAAGAAAACTATTGTTCGTTTGATTCCGACTATCATAGCCACTGCTTTGCTTTTTGTGCATATCGGTTGGTGTGCGATTCTTACCGAAGGGCGCGAACTGGGGGATTTTACTGCAAGTGACGATATAATTTTTGCTGCTTTTGCAGCGGCTGAAGTAGTCACACTTGTTGCGGCGTTTGGATTTGCGAAGATTTGCGGCAAAGCTAACGTTATCCGTGAAGAATCTCTCAAGAGAATGAATTCCGCATATGCGCAGATGCACCGAAAGGATGCACTTGAAAAATACGCGGGTCTTATAGCTGTAAAATATTTCGACGGCGGAAGTTACAGAATAGTAATCTTCTCCCCGAACGGTGACTTGTTCGGTTATATGCTTGAACATTTTGATACTAAGGCTGAACATTGGAACACTTGTTATGAAAAAGCCAAAGGATTTCATATCCTTTCCGAACTTTACGACGATATTGAAGATACATTTTCAGATGTTATTTTAGAGGATTGACTATGCCAAACTATAAAAGAACCAAACTCGCCTGCTATTCCGCATACATCACTATGGCGTCGGCTTTTGCGCTCCCGCCTCTGCTTTTCGTGACGTTCCACGATATGTACGGCGTTTCCTATACACTCCTCGGAACGCTCGTGCTTATCAATTTCTGCACACAACTTACGGTCGATCTGATACTTTCATTCTTTTCAAAGTATTTTAATGAAAAGTTCTTGGTTAGAGTTATGCCGATCATAACCTCGCTCGGACTTGCGTTCTACGCTTTCTCGCCACTGATTTTTCCGAATTCAGTCTTCACGGGATTTGCAATCGCAACTGTGATATTCTCGATCTCTGCGGGACTTTCCGAGGTGCTTGTAAGCCCCGTTGTCGCGGCTATACCGTCCGATAATCCGGGACGCGATATGAGCTTCCTGCACTCCCTCTACGGTGTTGGAGTTACCGTGGTCATCCTGATAAGCACGGTCTTCTTCAAGCTCTTCGGAAGCGAAAATTGGAGCTACCTGACACTTCTGTTTGCCGCCCTGCCTATTTTCACCGCCATACTCTTTATGACCTCCCCAATGCCCGATATGACCCCCTCGGAGACGTCAAAGGGAGGAAACCAATCAAAGAGATACATCGTCGGGCTCGCGCTCTGCGTGGCTTGCATTTTCTTTGGAAGCTGTGCCGAGAACACTATGTCCAACTGGGCTTCAAGCTTTGTTGAGAACGCGATCGGAATCGACAAGGCTGTCGGTGATATCCTCGGTACCGCAATGTTCGCAGTCCTTCTCGCGCTGACGAGAATGGGGTATGCGAAATTCGGAAAGAGCATTACTCCCGTCCTCTTTGTCGGAATGATCGGCGCAGTAGCGTGCTATCTCGTTGCGGGATTTTCGACCAACGCCGTGATCGCGCTTATTGCTTGTGTGCTGACGGGTATGTTCACCTCAATGCTCTGGCCCGGCGCGCTGATATTTATGGAAGAAAAGCTCCCCGGCGCGGGAGTCGCGGCTTACGCCCTTATGGCATCGGGCGGCGACCTCGGCGCATCCATCGCACCGCAGCTTATGGGAATTGTGGTCGATAAGGTAACCGTATCATCCTTTGCTGCTGATATCGCAACCAAAACCGGACTTGCCACCGAGCAGATCGGAATGAAAGCGGGTATGATAATTACAGCCGTTTTCCCGCTGATCGGAATTGTCGCACTTGCCGTCACGGTGAGGTACTTTAAGAAGAAAACTATATAAAACAATATGCCCGAGTGTCAATTTCGACACTCGGGCATATTATTTATTCAAATAGAATTACTTAATCTCAACGAGAGATTCATCCCACATTTCGGGAGCCTCGTAACCAAGGAGGTTAACAACGGTAGCAGCTACGTTGGAAAGACCGAACTGACCGTTATCAGCCTTAACGCTGATTCTGCCCTCGCCGGTTGCATCGTAGATGATGCAGGGAACGGGATTGAGGGTGTGCGAGGTCTTTGCCTTGTAGGAGCCGTCCTTGTTGGTCTTGGGAGCCTTGGTCTTCTTGTCGAGCTCTGCCATTTCGTCAGCGTTACCGTGGTCAGCGGTGATAACTGCAACGCCGCCGAGCTTGTCAACTACTGCGAGAATACGAGCGAGCTGAAGGTCAAGTGCTTCCATCGAGCAAACGGTAGCGAGGAGAGAGCCGGTGTGGCCGACCATATCGCCGTTGGGGAAGTTAACGCGGAGGTACTGATACTTACCCGACTCGAGGCACTCGATGAGCTTATCGGTGATCTCTGCGCACTTCATCCACGGTCTCTGCTCGAAGGGGATAACGTCGGAGGGAACCTCGATGTAGGTCTCGAGATCCTCGGAGAACTTGCCCGAACGGTTACCGTTCCAGAAGTAGGTTACGTGACCGTATTTCTGGGTCTCGGAGATAGCGAGCTGGGAAATGCCGCTGCCTGCAAGGTATTCGCCGAGGGTATTGGTGATCTCGGGAGGAGAAACAAGGTAACGGGAGGGAATGTGAAGGTCACCGTCGTACTCGAGCATGCCTGCGTAAACTACCTTGGGATGACGAACTCTGTCGAACTTATCAAAGGTCTCGCCCTCGTCGAAGGTGCGGGAGATCTCAAGGGAACGGTCGCCGCGGAAGTTGAAGAAGATGAAGCTGTCGCCGTCTTCAACGGTACCGAGCGGCTTGCCGTCCTTTGCGATAACGAATGCGGGAAGATCCTGGTCGATAACGCCGGTCTCTGCGCGGTAGGTGTTAACTGCCTCCTCTGCGGATGCAAACTGTCTGCCCTCGCCAAGGACGTGGGTCTTCCAGCCGCGCTCAACCATCGACCAGTCAGCCTCGTAACGGTCCATGGTGATCTTCATTCTTCCGCCGCCACTAGCGATGCAGATATCGAGATCGTCGGAGCGGAGAGAGGTGAGGAACTCCTCGAAGGGAAGGATGTATTCGAGAGCGGAGGTCTCGCCTACGTCACGGCCGTCGAGAAGGATGTGGATGCGGATCTTATTTACGCCCTCTTCCTTTGCGCGTACAAGCATAGCCTTGAGGTGGTCGATATGCGAGTGTACGTTACCGTCGGAGAAGAGTCCGAGGAAGTGGAGGGTGGAGGAGTTGGTCTTTACGTTGGAAATGAGAGTCTGCCAGGTCTCGGAAGCAAACATCTTACCGGACTCGATAGACTGGGTTACGAGCTTTGCGCCCTGAGCGAATACCTGACCTGCGCCGAGTGCGTTGTGGCCGACCTCGGAGTTACCCATATCGTCGTCGCTGGGAAGACCGACAGCCATACCGTGCGCCTTAAGGGTTACGCAGGGATGATTCGAGAGAAGCTTGTCAAGAGTGGGAGTGAATGCGCGGCTTACGGCATTGGTAGGTCCTTCGGGAGCAATTCCGACACCGTCCATAACGATGGTGAGAACGGGACCCTTCACGGGAGCGTAAGCGGCTTTTTTGAGTTCTTTCATTGCAAAAATTCCTTTCGCTTTAGAGAAATTAGTTTAACCTTATATAGTATACCTATTTTTTGCAAAAAATCAAGTCTTTTGTGTTAAATTAGAGGAATTTTTTTCATATATCGGAGAAAAATTTTGAAAAAATCAATTTGTTAATAATCAAGCCATTGACTTCGGCGGCAAAAGGGGGTATAATTATAATAGATAATTATTTTTCTTAACGAAAGGATGAATATAACAATGTCAGAATGCACACACAACTGTTCCACCTGCTCGTCCAATTGCGCATCGCGCAAGGCGCCGCAGGATCTCCACGAGCCCGCAAATAAGCTGAGCAATATCAAGCACGTAATCGGTGTTGTCAGCGGCAAGGGCGGCGTTGGTAAATCGCTTGTCACCTGTATGCTCGCAGTACTCCTTCAGCGCAAGGGCTACAAGGTTGGCGTACTTGATGCAGATATCACCGGTCCTTCGGTTCCAAAGGCTTTCGGAGTCAAGGGTGAGGTTACCGGCAGCGAGGATGGAATGTTCCCGCCCACTACCGAACACGGCATCAAGATGATGTCCGTTAACCTCCTTCTCGAAGAGGAGACCCGTCCCGTTATCTGGAGAGGTCCCGTTATTGCGGGCACCGTTAAGCAGTTCTGGAAGGATACTATTTGGGGCGATGTTGACGTACTCCTCGTTGACTGCCCTCCCGGCACCGGCGACGTTCCGCTCACCGTATTCCAGAGCCTTCCCCTCGACGGCATCGTGATCGTATCGAGCCCCCAGGAGCTCGTTTCCATGATCGTCGGCAAGGCGGCGAATATGGCGAATATGATGAATATTCCCGTTCTCGGTCTTGTTGAGAACATGAGCTATGCCGTTTGCCCCGATTGCGGTAAGCGCATCAATATCTACGGCGACAGCCACATCCTCGAGATCGCGCAGAGCTTCGGCTACGACGTTCTCGGCCAGATCCCGCTTGATCCCGCACTCGCATCCCTTTGCGACGGCGGTAAGATCGAGGATATGGATGCTGACTATCTCGATATCGCGGCTACCGTTATCGAGCACAGACTCGGTCTCTCCGAATAATGCCCGAGCTTCTTAAAAAAATTAAATGGGGCGCCGTGTTAAAGAACGCGGTCGTGCTCATTCTTCTATTCGGATTGCTTTTTGCAATCACCCTTCTGTCCCTTAACGCCGCCATCAAGTCGGTGACGAAGGACAGAATCCTTTCCGCAGGTACCGCGGCACAGCTCGGCGACGTCGATTGCATACTCGTCCTCGGCTGTCACATCCGCTCGCAGTACCTTGCGGACAGGCTGACCGTCGCTTTCGGACTCTACGATATGGGTGCGTCCCCGAAGCTCCTTATGACGGGCGACCACGGCAGAGAAGTGTATGACGAAGTCAATTATATGCTTGGTAAAGCCGAAGAGCACGGAATTGACCGCAAGGACGTTTTCACCGACCACGCGGGATTTTCAACCTACGAAAGCATCTACCGCGCCAAGGAGATATTCGGCGCGGAACGGATCATTATCGTAACGCAGGAATATCACCTCTACCGTGCGCTCTATCTTGCCGAAAAGCTCGGAATCGAGGCTTACGGCGTCAGCGCGTCGCTCCACGGCTACGGCTCGCAGGACTATCAGGATTTCCGCGAATCGCTTGCGCGTATGAAGGACTTTTTCTACGCCCTCGTCAAGCCCGAGCCGACCTTCCTCGGTGAAGCTATCCCGATCGATGGCGACGCTTATCCCTCGCACGACAACAAATCATCTACATAAAGGAGACCGTTTATGGTTACAGTATCCTTTCCCGGCCTCGGAATAGGCGAATTCAGCTTCAATAAGGTTGCATTCACTCTGTTCGGGAGCATCGAAGTCAGATGGTACGGCATCATTATGGTGACCGGCATCATCCTCGCCTTCCTCTACGCTTACAAGCGTTCGAAGATCGAAGGCGTTTCCTTTGACGATCTGCTTGACTACGCGATCTTCACCGTTCTCAGCGGAATCGTCGGTGCGCGACTTTATTACGTTATCACCTCGGGTCAAAAATACACCTTCGGCGAGATCTTTGCGATCTGGAACGGAGGTATCGCGATCTACGGCGCGATAATCGGCGGCGCGGCATCGCTTCTTGCAGTATCCCTTTACAAAAAGATCAAGTGGCAGAAGGCTTTCGATATGGTCAGCCTTGGCGTAATGATCGGTCAGATCGTCGGCAGATGGGGCAACTTCTTCAACGGAGAAGCATTCGGCGAATCGCCCGCGGCAGACAGCTTCCTTTATTTTATGCGAATGGAGCTTCGCCACGGAAACTGGTCGAATACTTATGTCTGCCAGCCGACCTTCCTTTACGAATCGCTTTGGAATCTTGTCGGATTCCTCGTTATCAATTCGTTCTATAAAAAGAAAAAGTATGACGGACAGATCTTTTTGATGTATATTACCTGGTACGGTTTCGGCAGAATGCTGATCGAGGGACTTCGCACCGACAGCCTTATGGTCGGCAGCTTCCGTATCTCGCAGGTGGTAGCGTTCCTTTGCTTCATCACGGGAACGATCCTTTTGATTACGCTTGGCATCCGTGCTAAAAAGCAAGCAAATATGCTTACGGCGGAGGGCGAAGTATCTGCCTACGGTGAAATGCTTGCTGAAGAAAACACAACCGAAAATAAAGAAGACTCCAAGGAGGATGAAAACAATGTCGGCAATACTGATTGACGGTAAGCTCGTCAGCGCGAAGCTTCGCGGCGAGGTCACCGAGAAGAGAATAGAATTCGAAAAGAAATACGGACGCAAGCCCGGTCTCTGTGTTATCAGAGTAGGCGAGGATCCCGCATCCGTCGTATACGTAAGAAACAAGCTCCGCGCTTGTGAGGAGGTCGGATTTGCATCGACCTGTAATATCCTTCCCGCAACCTACACGACCGAGCAGGTCATCGCAGAGGTTGAGAAGGTTAACGCTGATCCTACGGTTGACGGACTCCTTGTTCAGCTTCCGCTCCCGAAGCATATCGACGAGGCGAGAGTCGTTGCCGCTGTCGCCCCCGAGAAGGATGTTGACGCCTTCGGAAAGCTTGATGCAGGTCACTTGTGCCTCGATGAGGGCAACGTGCTTCCTTGCACTCCTGCGGGCATTATGGAGATGCTCAAGCATTATGAGATCCCCGTTTCGGGCAAGGAATGCGTTGTAGTCGGCAGATCCAATATCGTCGGTAGACCTATGGCGGCACTTCTTCTTGCCGCTGACGGAACGGTCACGATCGCACACAGCCGCACTCCCGATCTCGGTGCAGTTACAAGACGCGCTGATATCCTCGTTGCCGCTGTCGGCAGAGCGGGACTTATCACGGGCGATATGGTCAAGCCCGGCGCGGCAGTTATCGACGTCGGTATGAACCGAAACGCCGAGGGCAAGCTCTGCGGCGACGTTGACTTTGATTCCGTTAAGGAAGTTGCCGGCTACATCACTCCCGTTCCCGGCGGAGTTGGTCCTATGACTGTAACAATGCTTATCTGCAACACGCTCTACGCGGCAGAAAACGCAGAAAAATAAACCGAATATAATGAAAGCTCCGAGGCAGATGCCTCGGAGCTTTATTGTTTAATTAGGTGAAATTCTTTTTGTAATAGATAATAAGTGCGATGAGCGCTATAACGATAATTGCAATTACAGCGATCCAGATGTAGAGGAGAGGCACGGGATCCTTTTTGTCATCGCCCGGGTCGGTTGTTTCACTGCTATCAGTAGTGACGTCTTCGGGAGAGGTTGTGGTCTCGGGAGTGTTTGTAGTTTCAGGATCGGAGGATACTTCGGGTGCTTCCGTGGTTTCATTGGGGTCGGTAGTGACCTCGGACTCCTGAGTAGTGATAGTGTCGGTTTCTGTCTCGGGAGGAGTGATCGTGGTCTCCTCAGGAGGAGTTTCGGGAGTTCCTGTGGTATCTTCAGAGCTGTCAACACCATTTACAGTGATGGGAAGCGAAACGTTAAATCCGCGGAAGGAGAATACGATTTCCTTGGTGGTTTCTGTAATAACCGTGGGAGAATAGGTGTAATATCCTTCGGGGATCGAAACCATAGAGAGCGCGCGATCCTCATAGATGATGATGATATCGATTCCTGTGGAATCGAATTGCTCACCTATCTCATAAGCGGTTTTTACGGGGTTTCTTGTGATCAAGAGGTTTTCAACCTTGGCGGGGGTTACGGTAACTTCTATCGGATAGAAATAAGTGTTGCCTTCATACTCATAGGTTGCGTCTACGATGTATTTCTCCGTTACGTTGGAACGAAGGATAATGGGTGTTCCGAGAGCGGGGGAGAAGTTATAGGTAGAGGGAACTATAAACGAGCCATCGTTAAAGTAAAGTCTGAGCTCGATTCCGTCCGGATCGAATCTTTCGCCCTCGTTGTATTGAAGCTTGTTGGGGAAAGAGATAGGAGCAAGTGCGGTGGGGAATTTGTCCTGAACCGTGATGGGATACGTGATCTCGTGGTATTTGTCTCCTTCACCAATCGAAATCGTTACCGAGGTCATATCAACGGTAAGGGGGGTGGTAAGCGAGGGGGTGAAGGTAAGCGAGCCGAGATCAAGGGTAGATTTCGTACCGTCAGAATAATAAGCTTCTATGATGATTCCTGCGGTATTGATCATATAACCCTCGTAATATGTTCTTACGTCAGGCGCGCCAATGAGCTGGATGGATGTGATATAAGCTTCGTTTCCGACAGTTATTGCAATTTTGGTGCTCGCACCGAAGTATTCAACGGTAGCTGCCTTGTCGCTCGAAGCGAGAGTTGCGGGTACGGTTATTGTATAATCCGAAGGAGCAAGCATTTTACGAACGCCGTCGGAATATTCGATCGCAATTGTCAGTCCCGAAGGATCAAAGCTTTCTCCAACTTCGTAGTGGAGCTTGGCGGGAGGTGTAACGATAGTCAGCTCGCCCGAGGGGAGAGTGAATCCGAGAAGCTCGGTGAGATCATAACCGTTGTGAATGGCGGTTATCTTGCAACCGGCTGTAACGATCTCGGGTGCATCGAATTGTACCTCTGCGGTAACGTCGCGAGTTGTGCCGTCACCGTATACTGCCACGATCTTGGCGTTTGAACAATTGAAGGGATCGCCGTAGTAATAAGTGTTTTTAAATCCCGTAGCTTTGTAGCTGACGATGGGAGAAACTGCAACCTCGACCTGAACTCTCTTGGAATCAAATACGAGAGTGATGATAGTTTTTCCGTTTGCATCGGGAGTTATGGTATCCGAAGGATATTCAACGTCATACTCAGTTACTTCCTGAGAAATAGTCTGCGCACCGTTGTAATAAACGGTGGCTTTCAAGCCTTGAGGAATAGAAGGGATCATACCCTCGTAAAGATATGCGCTTTCAAGTCCCTCGAATTGAACAAGAAGAATGGGAGATACCGAAATCTCGACGATATCGGAGAATGTAGCGCCGCCTTCGGAGTAGGTGACTGTGAAAGCCTTAACGTAAGCCGAAATGGGGTCGTCAAGCGAGGGCGAGAAGGAGCAAGCGGAAGCATCTACTATAGTACGAGTACCGTCTGCATTGATAATTTCAATTGTGAAAATAGAAGGATCGATCTTTTCAAGAGCAAGAAACTCGGTTTTTGAAGCGGTTGCGTCTATACCAAGAATCTGAATAGAGGGATCAACAGGAGGTTCAACGGGAGGCTCAACGGGAGGTTCAACGGGAGGTTCCGGAATCTCGGGTGTTACGGTAGTTTCGGGGACTATGGGAGGCTCGACCGGAGGTTCAACGGGAGTTTCCGGAATCTCAGGTGTTACGGTAGTTTCGGGGACTACGGGAGCTTCCGCAGCTATGACCGTGATCGGAATCTTGCATTTTACGTTTTCGTAAACGAAGGTGATTTCTTTCACGTTCGTTGTAAGGGGACCTGTCTCAAGATAGGTGAGAGCGGTGGATGCAATATAAAAGGAATACTGAGGATCGTAGCAGGAAACGTATCCGCGGAATCCGGTAACGTCGAAGTATTCACCTTCGGTATATTCCGTTTTACAATTGGAGTAAGTAAGGATAAGAAGCTGAGCCGGTTGTTTGCCCTGGTCCTGAACGTCTATCTCGTTTGCGCCCGCACTGACAATGCAGAGAGAGAGGACACAGAGCATAGCAAGGATCAAGAGCAGAACCTTATACTGTCTGTTCATATATTTGTACCGTCCTTTCGTACAGTATAATTATTCATAGTGTATTATACCACTATCCTTATTAATTGTCAACATTAATTTTGTTAATAAACTTTTTGGAACATATAAATGAAAAGAAAAAAGGCCATCGCTTACGCGATAGCCTTTTACTGACGGAACGCAGAACGCGCTCCGTGGGGCAGAGAATTAGTCGGCGTAAACGCTGACCTGCTTCTTGCCACCAGCCTTGTGCTCGAACTTGACCTTACCGTCGATCAGAGCGAAGAGGGTGTGGTCGGTGCCCATGCCAACGTTGTTACCGGGATGAACAGCGGTACCTCTCTGTCTGATGATGATATTGCCGGCGATAACAGGCTGACCGTCGGTCTTCTTAACGCCAAGTCTCTTGGACTCGGAATCACGACCGTTCTTGGTAGAACCTACGCCCTTCTTGTGAGCAAAGAACTGTAATGAAAGTCTAAGCATTTCAAAATTCCTCCGTTAAGTTTTTCCGCGTAACGTGCGGATGTGCGGTGCGTCGTAATCAGATGTAATCGCGGTCGGTGACCTCGACCTCAAGGAAATCTCCGTATTCAAGCGTAAGATCGTTGAGCTGGTAATAGTAAGCCATAAAAAGCCCCGATACCGCGTATCTCTTGCGCTCGTCATCTTCAAATTCGGGAAGAGCAGCCTTCGATGACACCTTGATCGTCGTTGCGCCCTCGTTGATATCGTAATCAATGTTTGAAGCGTAGGCGATCTCAACCGTGTTGACGATAAGCATCGTCATAGCAGAGAGAGCAGAGCAGAGGATGTCCTCACCCGCGTCGCCGTAGCCGGTATGTCCCGTTTCCTCAAAGCCCCAGAAAACTCCGTTGCTTCTGTAAAATACGACTTTTGTCATTTGTGGATTAGCCTACGATCTTTTCGATCTGTACCTTGGTATAAGGCTGTCTGTGACCGATCTTCTTCTTCTCGTTCTTCTTAGCCTTGTACTTCATGACGTAGATCTTCTTGTTCTTACCCTGAGCAAGAACCTTAGCAGTTACGCTTGCACCTTCAACGGTGGGAGTTCCTGCAACGAAACCGTTCTCGTTCGAAAGAGCATTAACCTGCTCAAAAACAACCTCGCTGCCTTCTTCTGCGCCGAGCTTCTCGATAAAGATGATATCGCCCTCGGTGACTTTGTACTGCTTTCCGCCAGTAGTGATAATAGCAAACACTGGAAAGCACCTCTCTTTCATTCTAGACTCGCTGTACATTCGGCGGTGTCTTTAGGACACACTTAAAAGAGCCGATTTCAAGCGGCATATTATTATACAACGGAATGCGAAAATTGTCAATAGGTTTTAAGAAAAAAGAAGTTGATTTTAAAGGATTATAAAGTAAACATATTATGAATAAAACTATCTGTCGAAAATTTCGCCTGCAGTGAGTATCTTTCGGCTTACCGTATGCGGGTACCAAAAATACCGACGGCAAAACCGTCGGGCAAAAGTGAAAAAACGGGAATTTCGCCTTTGGCGAATATCTTTCGACTTGCCGCTTACGAGCGAGCTCGACGCGCTCTGCGCCGAAGATGCGAACCCATATTTGCTCGCTTCGCTCGCAAAGATGGATTCGGCGTGCGGGTGCCAAAAAGACCGACGGTTTAGGGTCGTGCCCTAAAGGACAGTTTTGCAAGAATACGGTATATCTCGAAAGAGGTATGCCGTATTCTTGTTTTTGTTTAAGCGCTTTTGGCACTTTGGATTTCTCGCATCATTTCAATAAGTTCCTTTTCACCGGGGATATCAATAAGCCCTACCGCGGTAAAGTAAACATCAAGACGTACTTGCTTTCTTCCGTCGATCTTTTCGCTATTATGCACTTCGATACGCCGAATGAGCCTATTGACAATGGCGGGTGTTAGTTCTTTAATGTCAGTACATTGGCGAATCGTTTCAAGAAACGCACGGAGATCCACCTTGTCTTGTTCCATCGTTTTTAAGGATTCTTCAGCTTTTGCTGTTTC
>JAFOEU010000017.1 GCA_017387685.1 Clostridia bacterium | reverse complement strand
ATCTGCGTTGCAGATGCCTTTTGTGTTGGTGGGGGATGGTGGATTCGGACCACCGAAGTCAGTGACAACAGATTTACAGTCTGCCCCCTTTGGCCGCTCGGGAAATCCCCCATATGAAGTCCGCTTTTACGCTGCGGACTTTTTTGGAGCTGGTGATCGGAGTCGAACCAACAACCTGCTGATTACAAATCAGCTGCTCTGCCATTGAGCCACACCAGCGTTTGGCGTTCCGTATTGGACGAATGATATTATACCACAAAGGCGAGCATTTGTCAATAGTTTTTTGAAAGTTTTTTTGATTTTTATGCGGAAATTTTTGCTTTTGTCTGTTTGGCGCAAAATATGAGATTTATCGATTGACTTTTTATGAAAAATGCGATATAATTAAAGAAAAAAACTCGGAGGTAGGGCAATATGGAAGGCAGCGTCCATTACGGTAAGGATGCTTACGGATACAATTATTCAAATCAAATTAACAATTATGATGCCGATATTGTGGTTTTCGGCTGTGAGCCGCCGCTGCTTTTTGACGTAAAAGCACACGCTCTGAAGATAAAAAAGCTTGAAAACAGTGATTACGACTTGGTTTATGAGATTAGGAACGGTGCGCTTTATTTGAGTAGATTGGAATTCGAGCCTGCGGTGTTATATAATGTGGGCAAAATTATGGGTGCAGAGCCTTGCCGTCCTTATCCGAACAAGCGACGCTGTTACTATGCCTTCGGCGCTGTTCCCGTAGATTACACAGGAATCTTGTCTATCGGCAAGGATTTTGATTTCCGTTTTTGGCAAGGGGATGAAAAAGCCAATCCGACACCGTTTTGTCCCGAGGTTTATAAGCAAAACGGCTTTATCCGTTTTGAAAACGGCAGAGTGGTTGAAACCGAATTAAAACCGAGAGAAAGCATTGAATCTTAATATAAAAATAAGATTTTTACTTATTGTATTTTAATAAAAACTGTGCTATAATTAAGAAAAAACGGAGGACGAAATTATGATTTATCTGACTCAGGCTTTCTTCTGGATGGTGCCGACAGCGGCACTTGTGGGCTTCATTGTGACGCTTTGTATGTATCTTTCGGCAAAGAAAAAGAATAAGCGCGAGCCGGGAAGCGTCGGTGAATGTGTTTTAAAAGCAAGGAAAAACGCCTTTATCGTTTGCTCCGTGGTTTTCGGATTGATCGTCGCTATGATCGTCGCCCTCGTCGTCCTGCTTTACACGGCAGTTGCTTTTATGTAAGATGAAGACCGCAACCTTTAATAAAATACTCATCGCCGTGCTTGCCCTCTGCATTTTACTGACTGCGGCACACGTGGTCTACGCCGTTTGGGCGTATCAGCACTGCTCGATCATATACTTTATAGGCAAGGAGCTTTGGTGATGAAGAAAAGAACTGCATTATTAGCTTTGACATCGACCGTACTCGCCTTTGCTCTCTTTAATTTCAGCATCTATACGCTGCTGACCTCACGGCTTGCGAACAATTTCAGCTCGGCGTCTCAGGCAAAGATGATCGACGTTGCAAAATTTCTTCCCTTTGAGGAAAGCTCCGATCTCGCGCGGATCGATTCATCTTTGAAGCTGACAGAAGATCTTCCCGTGCTCGACGGCGCAGCCGCGCTTGTGCCCGTCTACGCCGCCATCGTCAATGCGGTCTATCCCGCGGGCTCGGTAACGTACGAGGGCGGAAAATTCTCGGATGACAACTATTACGGCGAGAATTTTGCTCCCGATTCGAAAATGCAATATAAAAACACCGTCCGCGGCTATAAAGCAATCGTTGACGGCGACACCGACATCCTTTTTTGCGCCGCACCTTCGGCGGAGCAGAAGCAGTATGCCGAGGAGCAGGGCGTTGAGCTCGTTTACGTTCCCGTTGGGCTTGAGGCGTTCGTTTTTTTCGTCAATGAAAAGAACCCGGTCGATTCGCTGACGGTCGAAGAGATACGCTCGATCTACGCGGGCGAGATCAGAAATTGGTCCGAGGTTGGGGGTGCGAATCGCGTGATCAATCCCGTGACAAGGCTTGCTGGCAGCGGAAGCCAATCCGCTATGGACTCTTTTATGGGTGATCGCAAGATCGCGCCGAAGTCCCCGCTCGCCATTTTCGGTGCGTCGATCGGATTTTCCTTCCGCTATTATATGGACGGTATCGTCGGCAACGAATCCGTCAAGATGATCGCGCTGAACGGCGTTTACCCAAGTGCAGAGAACATTCAAAACGGTGCTTATCCGATCATTGCGAAATTTTACGCCATCTATCGCGCCGATAACAAAAATCCGAACATTCCCGTGCTGATCGATTGGATACTCTCGGATGAGGGGCAGACGCTAATCGAGCAGAGCGGGTATATCGCAATAAATAATAAGGAGATAAACCAATGAAACGCTTATTTGTAATTATTCTTTCCGCAGTAATGCTTCTTACACTCCCCGCGTGCACGCCCGCACCCGAACCCGAATTCACTCTCGGAACGGTTGATGGAAACGTATATGAAAATACCTTTATCGGCATCGGATGCACCCTCGGCTCGGATTGGACGTATTATTCGGACGAGAAAATCAGAGAGATCAACAACGCCGCCGCAAGTCTCGCGGGGGAGGAATTCAGACAAATGATGGCGAATGCAACCGTTGTTTACGATATGTACGCGGCTCATTCAAATCAGATCAACACCGTCGTTGTTAACCTTGAGAAGGTCGACAAGGTTCAACTCGCTGTTCTCGATCTTGAGGAAAACCTAAAGAACACTATTCCTGCGCTTGAACAGTCGCTCGGCAACATGGGCTTTACAAACTTCATAACCGAGATCGGAAAGGTCAAGATCGGCGACACCGACGTAGTTTGCCTCAACGTAACCTCCTCCCTCGGTGAATTCAAGATGTACCAGACGCTCGTTACGATCAAATGCAACGGTTATCTTGCCTGCTTAACTTTCAGCGGTGAAAGCTTCGAGAGCATCAACAGCGCGCTTTCCTGCTTCTATTGGCTCGATTAACTTAAAAAGCCTGCTATCGATAGCAGGCTTTTTTATTATTTTTCTTGACTTTCTGCGCTTATTTTGATATACTATAACATATAATTTTACTCTAAAAGGTATGCACTATGAAAGAAATATTATTTCCTTACGGAAAAGAAAAAATAAGCTATGCCTTCGGCGACGAGCTCTGCGCTCTGCTTGAGCCGAAGATCAACGAATACACCCCCGAAGCAGATGGCAAGGAGCTTGTGCGCCGCGCGATGGATGCCCCGATCGCATCCCCGAGGCTTTCGGAGCTTGCGCACGGTAAGAAAAAGGTGGTCATCATCGCAAGCGACCACACCCGTCCCGTGCCGAGTAAGCTGATAATCCCCCCGATGCTCAGAGAGATCAGGGAGGGCAATCCCGATGCGGATATCACGATCCTGATCGCTACGGGATGCCACAGAGGTACCACAAAGGACGAGCTCATTGCCAAATTCGGTGAGGAGATCGTAAAAAACGAGAAGATTTACATCCACGATTGCGACGAGCGCGATATGCTCGTGAATATCGGAACTCTCCCCTCGGGCGGTCAGTGCGAGATCAATCGCCTCGCTTACGAAGCCGATCTGCTCGTTTCCGAGGGATTTATAGAGCCGCACTTCTTCGCGGGATTTTCGGGTGGGCGCAAGAGCGTTCTCCCCGGCGTGGCAGGAAGGAAGACAGTACTTGCCAACCATTGCTCCGAGTTTATCGACCATCCCCGTGCGCGAACGGGCATTCTCGAGGGCAATCCCATACACGAGGATATGCTCTGGGCGGCGAAGACGGCGAAGCTTGCTTATATCGTCAACGTAGTTCTCGATTCCGAGAAGAACGTCATATACGCCGTTTCGGGCGACTGCGAAGCGGCTCATAAGAAGGGAACTGATTTTCTGCTCTCGCTCTGCGGTGCGAATGCGGTTGAATCCGATATCGTCATCACAACGAACGGAGGTTATCCGCTCGATCAGAATATGTATCAGGCTGTCAAGGGCATGACGGCGGCAGAGGCAACGGTTCGCAAAGGCGGCGTTATCATTATGCTTGCCCGCTCTGACGACGGCATCGGCGGCGATCATTTCTATCATCAGCTTGCCGACGAGCCCGATATTTCAAAGACGATGGCGCAGTTCCTCTCGCGCGGACGCGATGAAACTGTTCCCGATCAATGGCAGACACAGATACTTTTGCGGATCCTCAGGCACGCGAGCGTGATCTATGTCTCGGAAATGCCCGATGAAACAGTCAAAGAAATGCATATGATCCCCGCGCATTCACTCGGGGAAGCAATAGAGAAGGCGAAACAAATGGTCGGCAACTCCGCTCGCATAGCGGCGATCCCCGACGGCGTTTCGGTAATGGTGGTAAAATGAAGGTAGTAGTTGCAATAGATTCCTTTAAGGGAAGCCTTACCTCTCTCGAGGCGGGCGAGGCGGTGCGCGAGGGTGTGCTCAAGGCTGATCGGGATGCCGAGGTCATCATCCGTCCCCTTGCCGACGGCGGTGAGGGCACGGTCGAGGCACTTGCGATCGGTCTCGGCGGCGATATGATCGAATGTGAGGTCACGGGACCGCTCGGCACACCCGTCACGGCAAAATACTGCATCGTAAAGGGTTCAACCGCGGTTATTGAAATGGCTCAGGCGGCGGGACTTCCGCTCGTTCCCGCAGAGCTGCGCGATCCGATGAACACGACCACTTACGGCGTCGGCGAGCTGATCCTTGACGCCATCCATCGCGGATGCCGCTCCTTCATCGTCGGTATCGGCGGAAGCGCGACCAACGACGGCGGCACGGGTATGCTTTCGGCTCTCGGCTTTGAATTCCTTGATAAAAACGGCACGCCGATAGCGCAGGGCGCGCGCGGACTTGAGTTTCTTTCGTCCGTTTCGGGCGCGAATGCGATCCCCGAGCTTCGCGAGTGCAGCTTCCGCGTGGCTTGCGACGTTAACAATCCCCTTTGCGGCGAGCGCGGATGCTCTGCGGTTTACGCTCCGCAGAAGGGTGCCTCCCCCGAAGCGGTCAGAATTATGGACGAATGGCTCGGCAGGTATGCCGAAACTGCGAAAAAGGCCTTTCCGAACGCGGATGCAAACTACCCCGGTGCGGGCGCGGCAGGAGGTCTCGGATTTGCCTTTATGACTTTCCTCGGCGGCGTGCTTGAATCGGGAATATCGATCATTCTTGACGAGACCGAGCTTGAGCGGTATATTGCCGATGCCGACGTCGTTGTGACGGGCGAGGGCAGAATAGATTTTCAGACAGCTATGGGCAAGGCTCCCATCGGCGTTGCGAAGCTTGCAAAGCTTCACGAAAAACGTGTCGTTGCGTTTGCGGGATGCGTTACCGAGGACGCCGAGGAGTGCAATCTTCACGGTATCGATGCCTTTTTCCCGATCATTAGAGGCATCACAACTCTTGACGAGGCTCTTGATAAGTCAAATGCGCATAAAAATCTCGCTGCAACGGCTTATCAGGTTTTCAGATTATTTAACGCAAAATAAAGAAAGAAGAACAATATCGTGAGAAAGTTCAAAGCTGTATTATTTATCCTGGCAATAGCGATGCTCTTGCCCCTGATCGCCGCCTGCAATCATCCGTCGGGCGGCAACGAAACCGAACCCGTAGCCGACACTACGGCTGAGCAGGTCGAGCCCCCTTACGATTTTATGGCAAAATTCACCGAAAACGGTAATCCGCTTTATGTGATAGTTTGCTCCGTCAAGGCGGAGAAGTACGCTTCAAGCATTGCCAACAAGCTAAAGGTCGATATGACCGAAGCAACGGGCGCAAAATTCGCCATTACCACAGACTTCGACAATAAAATTGATAACACCCAAAGACTTGAGATCCTCATCGGCGACACCAACCGCGTTGAAAGCCAACGCGCAATGGAGGAGCTTTCGGGTAAGGGAGGATATATCATTCGTGAGGACGGTAATAAGATAGTTATTGCGGCGCTCGACGAGATGAATCTGGCTCTCGCCGTCTCCGAGTTTGAAGAGCAGTATCTCGGCGCGGAGAATGCGACCGTTATCGGCCAGTATTCGCCCGAAACCGCGACACCCGCAGGCTATGACAAGGTCAGCGCGGCGACCGAGGAGCTTCTTACCGTCAAGGAAGGCTTCGACTACACCGAGGCTTACAAGGTAGGCTTCGTCGGCGCGACCAACACCCCCGCGCCCACGGGTGAGATCAAAACAGGACTTATCGTTTCGGAATACGATACGCTCTACAACGTAGTTGCCGAGCTAAACGTCCTCTCCTTCGGCGCGAAGGGCGACGGCAAGACCGACGACACCGCGGCATTCAAGGCGGCACTCGCCGAGGCTAACGCGCGCGGCGGATGCGTTATCTACGTCCCCAAGGGATATTACTGTCTGACCGAATCACTGACCGTCGGCGATAACGTCAGCATCGTCGGCGAGATCAAGCCCGGCACGGCTGAAGGTACCGTGCTCTGCATCTACGGCGGCAAGGGCTCTACAGACCCCAAGAAATCCGCGTTCCTTATGGGTCCCAACGCATCCATCCAGAATCTTGCGATCTGGTATCCCGAGCAGACCTTCGTAAACGGCGCGCCGATCCCCTATCCCGCAACCATCAAGCAGGAATGGATCGACGGCGTTACGGTTCGCAACGTCACCTTCGTTAACTCCTACTACGGCTTCGACTATACCGGCACGGGTATCTACGCGCTTCAGTATACCAGAGATATCTACGGTACGTTCCTGAATCTCGGATACCGCAACGACCGAAGCCTTGATATCGGCAAGCTTGAAAACTTCCATTTCTCGCCCGATTATTGGCTTGAAAGCGGACTTCCCGGCGTTCCCGATGCAGAGCTTCTGAAAACTTATATGATCCGTAATGCCACGGGAATCTTCATCGAGCGTATCGACTGGACCTACATCGCTGATATTTATATCGAGGGATACTGCAAGGGCATCGTTGCCAACCGCTCGGTTTGTGAGGACGGTTACGGCGGCGTTACCAACGGTCACGCTTATAATGTAAATATCACAGATTCATACTCCTGCATTTTCGTCGAGGACCTTTCCTGGCTTCTTATGACGGGATGCACCTTTAAGGCAGTTGGGGGCGAGGGCGCGGCGGCTGTCAGATTTCTTTCCTCCTGCGGAGGCATCTCCGCGAGCAATCAGCCGGGCGATATCTGCTTTGTTGACAGCGTTATCGAAAGTGCGGGCAAGAGCGCGGTAGTAAACCATTCCTCGGCGGTTCTTTCCTACACCTCCTGCACTCTCTCCTCGAATAGCGGCAGCATCATTGCAAATATGACGGGCGCGGTTCCGAAGCTTCTGGGCTGCACCTTCAACGGGGGCAGCAAACAAGGCTGCACTATTCTGAAGGACGATACCCTTCCCACTCGCCCCAACGTCGACTACACCCGCGACGTCGTTACAAAGCCGAAGTCGAACGCTTATATCAATATCACCGAAGCACCCTATAACGCAAAGGCAAACGAGGATATCACCGCCGTGCTTCAGAAGGCTCTTGACGACCTCAAGGCGACTGGCGGTACGGTCTACATTCCCTCGGGAATCTACTATCTAAGCGCGGGCATCGACGTCCACGCAGGCATTGAGCTTCGCGGCGCGGTCATTGCTCCCGGATACACGCACGTTACCGCTACGGGAACAAAGCTCTTCACCGATTTCGGTAAGGACGATCCGAACGGAGAGGCACTCATCGACCTTTACGAGGGATCGGGACTTTTCGGAATTGGAATAGTTTACGATAAGCAGTCCACCTACTCGCTCCGTCCCTATTCTTATTCGATCAGAGGTAAGGGCAGCGATATATACGTCATCGACGTCAGCACATCCACATCCTATAACGGCATCGACTTTGCAAGCTACCGTTGTGACAATCACTATATCGAGTTTGTCTGGGGTGTCGGCCTTAATAACGCCATCGCCGTCGGCGCGGGAAGCGAAAACGGAATCATCCGCGATTGCCATTTCACAACCAACTGCTGGTACAGCAGAACTGAAGAAAATTATTGGGACAGAGTATTCAATAAGATGATGGACGGCTCGACCACCTTCCTCATCGGCGAGAGCAAGAATGAGATCCTTTATAACAACTTCACCATTTGCATCAAGAAGGGCATCGAGCTCACCGACGGTGCAGAAAACGTTCAGGTGCTCGGTCTCGGCGTTGACAGCAGCGATATCGCGGTTTCTCTGCACGGAAATTGCACGGCAGAATTTGTCAACAGCCAGCTCGTTAACCTCAGAGATCAGGGAAAGGCTACCAATTTTGATATTATCCTCACAAACGAGGACTTTACCGGCAGCGTTAAGCTTTTCAACTCCGCTACCTGGGGAAGTACAAGCATAGTTTATAACCTCAAGGGCGAGGGCAAGGTTTTCGTTATCGGCGGCAAAACCATCAGATGCGACAGTAAGCTTGCTAACGTCATGGGCGGCGAGCTCTACCTCTATTCCTACTCCGACACCTCCAAGTCGTCAGTTTCAATAGGCGAGGGTGCGAAGAAGGTTTATTTCTCGGGCAACCTCTTTAACTCCTCCGTGCTGACTCAGGCAAAGAAGTCGCCTCAGGCTTGCGGCCCCGATATCGAGGGTTAAGCTTTCGTTGTGTTAAGACCAAGTCACAACTAAACCGATCTTTTAATAAAAAGCGCGACCGCTTCCGAAATCGGAAGCGGTTCGCGCTTTTTGCTATATTAAATACTGAGATTGTGTCTGAAGCCGCCTGCTCGGGAAAGGTGTGCCTCGGCGGTCTTTTTGTTGAATGCAAGAAGCTTGATGCCCCTGTCAACCGTATTTTTATATATGATCTCCATATCGTTATACTCGGGCTGGCTCATTTGCACTCCGTAAAGCCCCGGCAGACTGCAAAGCATCTCGATATAGTGGTCGCCCCTGCCGCAGAAATGCACCGCGCCGCCGTATTTCGCGAGCAGTTCGCCGTCGTAGGGCATAGCAAACTCTCGGTAAAAATCGGGTTGGAGGTTCATCGCGCTGTCATTGCGGAGCATTATCGCGCCGCGATGTCGCAGCATACCCCAATGGATATTCATTTCCTCGCTCGGCGGGAACATTTTGAACCATTTTTCGATAAAGGCGATATATGTATCGGTAACAAGACAAAGCATCGCGTGAACGAGCTCGGGCTCGTCGTACATCGCATAAAAGATCTCGCCGCCCCAAAGAAGCTCGCAGATATCGAGCGGTCCTTGCAGGTCGGGATGATATACCGTTACGTACTTTTTGATTTTCGGATATTTTTCAAACACCTCGGCGCAAAGCTCACCGAATTCAAAGACCTGCGTGCCAAAGCCGCTCATAAGATCGGGCATTTCCGCCTCGACCTTTGCGCGGATCAGCTCGGTATCGTTGAGGGCGCGTGTCGTCGGCAGAGTATTCATTTCCCTCGGCATAACGAATATCTCCGCGCCGAAAAGCGAGCTGAGGATGCCCGTGCCATAATTCGCGCGCACGCAAAGATTGCCTCTTTTCTTGCCCAAGGAATTTGAAACGCCCGCGAGCTGATGACGGAGCATATTGTCGTAGCTTTCGATCGCATCGTTTATGTTGTCGATCGCGGGAATTTCAGAAATAGGTGCGGAGCATTTCTTGCGCACGGGGGAGAAGATATCGCCGTCGAAGCGATCGTAGAGAAAATCGCGCCATTGATCGGTATAATTCTCCTCTACCTCGGGATCGATGCGCGCCTCGATATCGTCAAGAAGCGCGAGGGTCTCGCGGCTGAGCTTATCTATCATATTTATTTCTCCCCTTCTCTCTTGTATTCAAAAATCTTTTTCGGATAGAGTGACAAGAATAATCCGAACTAGCCCGAGAGCCTTAATTTTTGGCGCTTTTGGGCTTGTCGTCCTAGCAAGGTTAATACATTGCGTCGTCCTCCGCACCCAAAATCACCTAAAAATTAAGGCTCTCGGGTCGGAGATTTTTTGGCTGACAAATATTCGTCAGCAGCAGGAAAACGCCGATGATAGTATATTAATACATTCGAGGCGTTTGACGAACT
>JAFOEU010000016.1 GCA_017387685.1 Clostridia bacterium | reverse complement strand
TGTTTCCCTTGTAATCGTTAAATCCAATATTCCTCCTTAGCTCAGTCGGTAGAGCACCTGACTGTTAATCAGGTTGTCGCTGGTTCGAGCCCAGCAGGGGGAGCCAAACAAAAACGAGTAGCATCAGCTACTCGTTTTTGTTTCTCTTCGTTTTGTTAGGCTCGAACCAACTACAACCTATACTTAACAGTCTGTTTGCGGCTTTAGCCGCAAGCCTGACCGCTTATTCTCGGTGCCGCTTGCGGCATGAGGTCCCTCGGACCTCAAGAGAATATGCGCTGTTGACGCCTTCGGCGGCAACTGGGTTAATCCAGGTTGTCTTCTTTATACTTTTCGCTCTCTTGGTTCGAGCCCAGCAGGGGGAGCCAACAAAAAGCACATCGCTTCGTGGTGTGCTTTTTGTTATCCAAGCCGCAGGATTGGTATATCATCGCGCGCCTGCGTGTATCTTATCGCCGAAGGCGTATCTCATCACCGAAGGTGCATTACTCCTGCGGCTTGATGATATACAACACTTCGTGTCGATGATATACAATTCCTTCGGAATTGATGATATACACGCCTGAGGCGTGATTTGTTGCTACTTTACTACAATATGCGCTGTTGCCGCCTCAGGCGGCAACAGGGTTGTTTTATTATTCTCCTCTATCGATCCCAGCTGTGCTCGTCGTTATCATTTCTGAACTACTACTTTGTAAAATCGTTCAATTATCTTCTCAAGATCTTCATCAAGATATGATGTAATGATATGCTTTTCATCCGTACTTAATCCGTAGTAACCTTCAGCAACCGCCCCGCATATTGCGCAGAGGGTGTCGCTGTCGCCGCCGATTGAGATGCCATTTCTGATTGCATCTTCGAATGACGTTGATTCGAAGAAGGCTTGCATTGCTTGTGGAACGGTGTTCTGACATGTCTCGTTGAAGCGGTAGATCGGGCGGATTTCATCGAGTGTAAAATTGATATCGTAGTATTTGCTTGCGAATTTTTTGATCTGTTCCATATTTGCACCGTTGCGCGCGAGATACGTCGCTCCTGCGGTTACGACCGCGCCTTTGATTCCCTCGGGATGATCGTGAGTTACTTCGGCTGATGCTTTGGCGTATGCGATTGCTTTTTCAAGCGAATCTGCATACCATGCAATGGGGGATACTCGCATAGCGGAGCCGTTGCCGTAGCTTCCGTAGGGCTCTGTGTGTCCCAAATATAGCCAAAGTCCAAAGCGACCTCCGTAACCTGCATCAGGGTATTTCTTACCGTATCTGTGCATTGTTTTTATGAGGATTTTTTTGAAAAGCTCGATATCATCCTTACCGTTAAGCTGCAACAGAGCATCTGCGACCGCTACCGTCATAACGGTATCGTCGGTAAAACAGCATCGATCACTGAAAAGCTCAAAATCCTTTGTTTTGATATTATTGAATTCATAGACAGAACCTACGATATCTCCGAAAATTGCTCCTATCATTTTCCTCTCCTTTTATTATCTTTGTCGAGATTTTTGCGCCATTCGCCGCTGTCAAGGGGGCGTGAAGAGCGCATAGTGGTTATTGCATCGCTCATAGCTTCATACGTTACCTGAATGCCTGAGCAGTCCTGACAGTAATTTACTGCCCGCTCACGACTTATTCCGATATTTTCTGCGGTTTCAACAGCGTCAATATTTGCAGCGAGGAAGATAAACTCCCAACCGTATTTTTCACGCTGATGCTCGATCATTTCCTTGACTTTGGAACGCGGATAGCGATGGCTTGCGTTTTCCATACCGTCGGTGGTGATGAAGAATATGGTGTGCTCAGGAATGTCCTCGGGGCGGGCATATTTGTGAATGTTTCCGATGTGGTGGATTGCTCCGCCGATCGCATCGAGTAGCGCGGTGCATCCCCCGACGCGGTAATCGTCGCGAGTCATTGGCTTGATATCGGAGATAACCATGCGGTCGTGGATGACCTCGGAGTTGTTGTCGAAGAGAACGGTGGAAACGTAGACCTTGCCGTCGCCCTCTTTCTGCTTTTCGAGCGTTGAATTGAAGCCGCCGATAGTATCAGCCTCAAAGCCCGACATCGAGCCGCTTTTATCAAGAATAAATACGATTTCTGTGATATTGTTTTTCATAATTTAAACCTCCCTTTGTTTTGTGCCTTAATTATATCACAAAGAAAGGGAGGTTTGGTCGCTCGGCGGGAGACTTTTAAACACCGAGCGTAACTTGATCAAACTTATAAAGCACCTCGTTAACGTCAAAAATGCTCTCGTAATTGCCCGTGGTGATGAAATATTCGATGATAACGTCGAATTTATTGCTCCGCGAGAGTGACATTCCGACAGTATTGAGCAGGTGATTGGTTTCATTAATATCAAGCCGGAGGGCGATGGCAAAGGAAACTGCCGTTACCTTACTCGGCTTGTAGTTTTTGTTGCACTTAATCTTCGAGAAGGTCTTTTTGTCAACGTTGGCGCGCTTGTAGCAATCGACGTCGGAGATGCCCCTTTCGTCGATATAACGGAAGAGAGTTTCTGCGAAGCCGCAATCGAGATTTTTGAGCATATCGTCGAGATTGGGAGTGGGGATAGGACAAGTACAAGTCGCGCTCGGATATGATTTGGTTTTTCTGTTCTTGAGAGGACGCAGTGAAGCATCTTCCGTTAGCAGGGGGGAGCAGAACGACATATCAATGTCTTTATAATTGTCCCCAATGAAGGATTCGACGTCCGAGAAAAGCTTTTCGCTGATGGCGTAGGAATCCTTATCGTAGACAACGATGTAGACGAAAATATCGTGCGCGAGGAGAAAATCGCCGATCACGTCGGTTGCGATCTTGAGTACGCGGTCTTTGGGGAATCCGAATGTTCCCGAAGATATAAGCGGGAACGCAACGCTTTCGCATTTGTTGCTCAAAGCAAGCGTCAGGCAGGATGAATAGCAAGCGCGGAGCTCAGATTCTTCATTGGAAGCGCCGCCGTACCAAATGGGGCCGACCGTATGAATGACGTACTTGCTCGGAAGATCGAAAGCGGGCGTCAGCACGGCTTCACCTACTTTAAGCTCGCCGTGTGCAATGCATGCGGCGTAAAGCTTCTCACCCGCTGCGGCGTGAATCGCCTCATCTGTGCCGCCTCCGTGCGAGAAAAACGGATCGGTCGGGTTTACGATAGCATCACATTTGATCTTTGTAATATCCTGTCTGATTATTTTCAGCGGCATAGTGATACCTCTTGTGAGATTTAGTAGATATTTTGCGTACGGTTATTTAAAGAATGCCATAAGAAGTGTTCCAATAACCATCAGGGCGAGCCCGACGAGTGCCTTTTTTGAAAGCTTTTCGCGGAATACGAAGTACGAGAATGCGACTGTGACGAGGATGCTGAGCTTATCAATCGGGACAACAACGCTGACGAGTCCTTCGCCGATAGCGTAATAATAGCAAAGCCACGATGCTCCGGTTGCAATTCCCGAAAGCGAGATAAAGACGAGCTCTTTTTTGTCGAGTGTTTTAATTCCGTGATGCTTTCCCCGCGAGAATACGATGCCCCACGCCATTAAGAGGACTATGGCTGTACGTATTGCCGTTCCGAGATTGGATTCAACTCCGCTGATGCCTACTTTAGCGAGAATTGACGTGAGTGCCGCGAAGAGTGCGGAGAGCAGGGCATAGAGCATCCATCCGCGCCCCTCAGATTTGCGTTCGGAGCTTTTCTTTTCGACCATCAGGAATATCCCCGCGCCGAGGAGGGCAGTTGCGATCAGCTTTGCTGCGAGGTTTGTAGTTTCACCAAAGCAGATGATCGCGAGGAGAACGGTGAGAATGGTGCTTGATTTGTCGATCGGTACGACCTTATTGATATCGCCGATCGAAAGCGCCTTGAAGTAGCATATCCATGACGCGCCCGTGGCGAATCCCGAAAGAACGAGGAATAGGAGTGAGATCGGCTTTATATCCGAAATTGTATTCTGTGAGCCGACGATGAACACCATTATCCACGAAAAGATCAGTACTACAACAGTTCGGATGGCTGTTGCAAGATCGGAATCGGTCTTTTTGATGCCGCATTTGGCAAGAATTGAGGTGAGTCCCGCAAAAAATGCGGAAAGTATTGCTGCTATGATCCAAAACATAACTTTCCTCCGCCTACTTTGAGTTTATTTGATTTCTCCCGAAGGGGGATCGATAAAGGCATCATAGCCGATCGGTTTGCCGAGTATGGGATAACCCGTCTCGTCGAATTCGACCTTCTGGATATGGCAATAGCGTGCCGCGGGAGTAACCGTATCGTTGGAGAGTAGCATGCCGTGGTAAACGCACCATACCTCGCTTCCGTCGGGGGATTTGAAGAAGGATGCGTGACCGGGGCCGTAGACGTCATTTCCATAGGTCAGAAGAGGCTCGGGATGCTTTTTCCAGCTCTTTGCGGAGCAGAGGTCACCGCCCGTGTATTCAAGTACGCCGAGGGCGTAATGGTTCGACCAGCATCCGTTTGCGGAATAAATTATAAACAGTCTGCCGTTGCTTTCAAGGAAGAAGGGACCCTCGAGTATGGCTTTGCTTCCTACATAGGGCTCGACAAGCTCCCATTCAAGCTCGGCTTTGGCGATGGTTTTACCGTTATAGCAGGTATAAGGATTCATCATCTTTGCGATATCAAGCACCTGTCCCTTTTGAGGATCTACTCGGGAGTAACACATATACTGCGTTCCGTCGGGTGCGGTGTAGACGGTGGGGTCGATGCTGAAAATGTCATATGCGGGCTTGCCCTTGTATTCCCATTCTCCGAAGGGATCGGCGGTCAGCGAACCGAGGACGAAAATTCGCTTTTCGCCCGGATCTTTGGTTATGCGGCTGCTTGTGTAAATGTACCACAGACCGTCGGGCCCCTTGTGCATTTCGGGTGCCCAGATGTCGCCCCATACCGCATTTTCACCCGTTGCGCGATAGATGACCTTGGTTTCACCTTCAATGATTACCTCTGCGGCGTGCTTGTGACGGTAGATCTCAATGCGGTCGCCTTGGGTATGGAGCGCATAATAGTAGCCCGTGTCGGGATCGTAGGTGATAAATGGGTCGGGCGCGTCGGAATAGGAAATGGGATTGTTGAACTGAGTAGTATTATACTCGAGCTTTGCTGTGGTTTCGGGTAGTGCCTCTGTGTCGGACGAGGTTTCTGTGCCGTTTTCGGAGGAATTGCAGGAAACAGCCGACAGCGTGATCAAGAGCGCGAGCAGGATCAGACCGGCTTTGAAGAGCTTGGACATAACGTATAGTTCCTTTCGGTTGGTTTGATACTATTTTACCACACAGTTCGCGCGGTGTCAAGTGTTGATGC
This sequence comes from Clostridia bacterium, assembly GCA_017387685.1. Lineage (GTDB taxonomy): Bacteria > Bacillota > Clostridia > Oscillospirales > CAG-272 > CAG-390. Next base: position 22,488 of record JAFOEU010000016.1, on the reverse strand, counting down.
TGATTATCAGGTCGGAACGCTTTTTGATATCGGTTCCCTCAAAATACCTGTTTTCGAGAGGAATCCACTCGTTGAAGAACCGCTCGGCAAACCGAGGGGAATTGCGCGCGAGGATGCGCTTTTTTTGATACTCGGGAGCAATATCGAGGAATACCGCAAGGTCGTAATAACGGGAAAATGCGGGATGAGTAGAATATACACCCTCAACGATCGTTAGCTTCTTTGGCAGAACGGTAATCGGATCATCGAGTGTTTGAGATCCGCAGTCAAAGGGTCTGTACGTTACGGTTTCGTTTTTTGTGAGAGGGACTATGATTTCATCGTAAAAACGCTCGCGGTCGAGGTTTCCGCCTATCTCGGCAAAACGCTCGGGCGTGCGTTGCTCGGGGCGGAGGAAGAAATCGTCAGCGTGGAAGACGTTGCAATCGTAGACCTCGCAAAGGATCTCTGCGAGAGTGGACTTCCCGCTCGCACTGCCGCCTTCAAGGGCGACTATCGCGCTTCCTCCGGAGAGGAGCTTGTCAGTTTCCGTGAAAAGCGCGAGGAATTCCGCGTATCTGTCCGCAATTACGCGGTATGCAGGGCGGTATTCCGATCGGAAGACATCGGAATGGTGTATCGCGGGATAACCCGATTCGCTCCAATCGGAGAGTTTTTTATCAAAATCATTGAGGTCGAGCGGTAGCAGACCTTCCTTTATAAGCTCTCGTGCGGCGGAAAGTTTCGATTCAAGCGCAGATTCACCATCGGATTCCTTTTTTGCCGAAAGGAAGAAGAGCCTTGCAAGAGTTTCGGGAGTTAATCCGCTTTTCAGCGCGGAGAGATGAATGCGGGTGTATGTGCCGTCGAGCTTGTCGGTCATAGATAGCTGAACGGTCAAGGATTCGTATTCGCGCTTGATGTAGCCGAGCACTCTTTCCTCATTTGATATCAGATGCTCACAGCCGAAGGAGCTTTGGTAGAGGTATTTGAATACGTCCTCTGCCCCGAGCTTCGGGTAGTTCCGATAGTGCTCAAGCAAAAGCGCGCGTGTGTTTTTATCCATTTTAATCTCTCAGTTTCAGTATTTTGGGGTTGTCGAGAAGCATTACTATTGCGGGAACTAAAATGATCTGCGCAATGATTCCGGGGATCGCGCCCGTGACCGCGCCCGCGAGGAATGCGGCAAAGGTAAAGCCACCCGTGCCGAGGCAGACGAACATCACAATACCCCAGACGATGCGCCCCGCGATCATAGCGGTGAGCAAGGAGCAGTAGATGAATGCCCTTTTGCGCGGGAGAAGCTTATGCATCACGCCCGCAACCGCACCGTATGCGGCAAGCTCAAAAGCCATACAAACCGCCGTGGGGAAAAGAGGCGGAAATCCGCCCGTCAGAAGCGAACGGAAAAGCGGCGCGATAAAGCCGACCACCGCGCCCCACACGGGACCGCAAATAAATCCGCAGATGAGCACGGGCAGATGCATCGGGCAGAGCATCGAGCCGATCTCGGGAATCTGACCCGTCAGAAACGGCATAAGGTACGCAAGCGCCAAAAAGAGCGCGGCGATCACCATTTTAAGTATCTTTGTATGATTTTTCATATTTACTTGATCTTTTTTCCGTCGGAGAAAGCTCTGCCGACCTTTTCACCGAAGTTCCAATACGCGTGCGTGACGCTGTCATAGATGATGGGATCGAGCTTTTTGGCATCGACCTTGCCGTTTTCATCGAGGACGGACTCGTCCGCGCTGACGTTGACGATCTCACCGATGCAGATGCCGTCTTCGTTGAATTTGAGAAGCTTGCATTCGACCGTCATTGGAAGTTCTTCTATAATTGGAGCGTTGACAAATTCGCTTCGGACGGCGTGGAATCCCGCCTTTTCGAATTTGTCGGGGACGTCGTTTGCAGACACGATGCCGACGTAATCGCAAGGCGCAACGGTCTTAGAAGTCGCAAAGCTGACGGTGAACGCACCCGTCTTTTTGATGTTTTCGGTGGTCTTGTGGTCGTCCGCAAGGCAGACCATAACGAGATTGGTATCGTAAATACCGCCCCAAGCCGCGTTCATAGCATTGGGCGCGCCGTTTTCGTCATAAGTGCCCACGATCAGCACGGGCATGGGATAAAGCCAAGTTTTGGCTCCGAAATTTTTACGCATGTTGATTGTTCCTTTCATTTAATAACTTCGTATTTTATTTATTAGCCTCTCAAAATCTTCTCCATCGGCTTACCCTTGGCAAGCTCGTCAACGAGTTTATCGAGATACCGTATTTCGCGCATCAGGTCTTCTTCCACGTTTTCAACGCGCACGCCGCAGACAATGCCGGTGATGAGCGTGCGTTTCGGATTGGGAGTCGGTGACTTTCGGAAGAAATCGCCGTAAGTCAGATCGGTTCCGAGTGCCGACTCGATATCGGCGGGATCATATCCCGTCAGCCAAGATGTGATCTCAAGCACTTCCGCGCGGGTACGCCCCTTCTTTTCAGCTTTGGCGATCAGCAGGGGAAAAACCTTCGAGAACGCCATATTATAGATCTTTTCGTTGCCCATACCTTTTGATGATCTCCTTCAAAATTTCGACGTCCGCCGGACAAAAATCATAATTATCGATCTCGGCGGGGGTGATCCATTTGATGTCGTTGTGCTCGAGCATCTGCGGTTCTCCCTCGGATATAGTGGAGTTGAAGAGTGTCAGATGTACTGTCAGGTCGGGGTATTCGTGGATGACTTCCATAAATACGTCACCGACAGCGAGCGTTATCGCAAGCTCCTCGCGGCATTCGCGGATGAGCGCTTGTTTCTTTGTTTCGCCCGCCTCGACCTTGCCGCCGACGAATTCCCAAAGAAGTCCTCGTGCCTTGTGTGCGGGGCGTTGGCAGATCATAAAATTTTCGCCTTGCCAAATGAGTGCGGCAACTACCTCGGTCATATCAGTACTCCGTTACAATGGTCGATCTCGTGTTGGATGATCTGGGCTGTCCATCCAGTGTAGGTCTTGATGCGCGTTTGCATTTCTGCGGTCTGATACTTCACCTTGACCGATTTATACCGCTTGCAGGGGCGCGGACCGCCGAGGAGTGAGAGACAGCTTTCCTCGGTGTCGTACGCGCCGTCTTTTTTGATGATCTCGGGATTGAACATCACGGTGTATGTCGACGTTTTTCCGCTTTCGTCAAGAAAGGCGATGATGCGCTTGCGCACGCCTATCATATTTGCCGCCATACCGACGCAGGTCTCTTTGTGAGCTTTAAGCGTTTGGAGCAGATCGTTTGCGACCGGAATATCCTCTTTCGTTGCTATCTCCGACTTCCCTCCGAGGAAGATGGGATCGTGCATAAGTTCTTTAATCATTTGAATGCTTTTTCATAAACCGCTTTGACGTGCGCCTTCCCAGCATCGGTCAGGGGAGAGAAGGGCTCACGCGAGATCGGCAGGATATCGAGTCCCTGCAGGCTCATAATGTACTTTGTTGCCGCGATCAAAGAGGTTGTCGAAATGATCGCCTCGGTGATCGAGTTGAGGCTGTGGATGATGTCAAGAGCCTCGGCATTTTTGCCTTCCTTGAACAGTCTTCTCGCCTCGATATATTTATCAGCGTAATAGTTGTAGGTCGTGCCGATCGCGCCGTGCGAGCCGACCGCCGCGCCCGCGAGGAATGCCTCGTCGCATCCCGTATAAAATTTCTTATCGGGGCAGGAGTGGATGAGTCGCTCAAGGAAATAGAAGTTCTGCCCCGTGTATTTAACAGCGGTGATCTTCTCGTCCTCAAGAAGCTCCTTCATCTCGGCGAGAGAATAGTCACGCGCCTGCGCGGCGTTGTAGATCATAAGCTCAAGCTCTGTCGCGTGCGCGATCTTGCGGAAATACTCCTTGATCTGTGGGAAGGTATAGCCGAAATAATATGGAGCGACAGCGGACAGCATATTTGCGCCGACACTTGCCGCGTGCTTTGCAAGCTCGACCGATTCCGCAGTCGACTGCGAGCCGACGTGCGCGATGACCTCTCTGCCATCCGCATTTGCGATGATGACCTCGAGGCAACGCTTTCTTTCCTCTGTGGTCAAAAGACAGAACTCGGAAGTACCTCCGCAAGCGTAGATACCGTCCGCGCCCTTTGCGAGAACAAATTTCGTCGCGCGGGCGAGTACTTCATAATCAACTTCGCCGTTTTCCTTGAAGGGGGTAATAAGAGGGACGTAAATTCCTGTTTTCATTGTTTTTTCTCCTTTATTAATTAAGATTCCAACCGTGATCTCCGTGGTATATCATAAGCTTTGTCATACCGCCGTCGATGCAGATGTTTTCACCCGTGATGAATCCCGCCATATCCGAGCAGAGATAGAGCACCATATTTGCAATATCGGGAGGATTTCCGACTCTGCCCGCGGGCTGTTGGGTAGCATCCGGACCCTCGTAAACCGTATAATTCGTATCGATCCAACCGGGCGAGATCGAGTTGACACGCGCTTTGCCCGCGAAACTCACGGCAAGGGAGTGCGTCAGCGCGGAAATTCCACCCTTTGCCGCGGTATAGCTTTCGGTATTCGGCTGGCTCATTCTGTCGCGCGAGGATGAAATATTGACGATGCTCGCGCCCTCGGCAAAATGAGGCGCAAAGAGCTTTGAAAGATAAAACGGCGCGGTGACACCGACCTTCAGGGCGTATTCAAAATCCTCGTAACTGCCGCCCTCAATTCCGCACATCTTCGGTGCGGCGTTGTTTATCAGATAATCGACCTTTCCGTAATCGGCAATGACACGCTCGGCGAACCTTTCAAGCGTGGCTTTATCCGAAAGATCACCGACGAAATAATCGTTTTCAATCAGGTCGATGACGCAAACGTGAGCACCCGCCGCGCGGAATTGCTCGCAGATGCACTTTCCTATTCCCCTCGCGCCGCCCGTAACGACGGCGACTTTATTTTTAAAATCAAACATATTTTTACTCCGTAAATCCGAAATGTTTTGCAAGAATATTGCAAACTTCATCTCTGGTATCGATGCCGTTGTCCTCGCGGACGACGGTGAAAAATCCGCTGTTTGCGTATTCGTCATAGTGTTCTTGGCTATTAATTCGCGCAAGGCCTTGGCGGTAATTCTCCATCACAGCGACAGGATCGTCGCAACTGTCGATCACATTCAAAAGGAACTGCTTATCGGGATCGGCGCGGTCGAAGAAACGCTCCACGCTCATCGACTGCGGTGAGAGCATCACGGCAACGTGACCGTAATCGGAAATTTCTTTGAGCAGGTCGAGCGGGATGTTTGTATCAACGATTACTTTTTTATCTTGAGATATGGCAATCAGCCCTGCAACCTCAAATTCCGCCGCCTCGCGTCCGACGGCGTATATCCATCGCTCGTATTCCTCGGGCGTGCGGGTGACGAAATCTCGCCAATCGGTCAGAAGACGGTTGTAGCAGAGATCAGGATGCGTTTCGGTGGTTGCTACTTTCTCGGACACCGCCATATGATAATTCTCGCCGCATTCAATAAGACCGTAACGCGCGGCGAGCATTTTTACCATCGTTGATTTGCCCGCGTATGCGGTGCCGGTGATGAAATAGACGTTGCGCAGGTAATATTTTAAGACGTTATTTTCAATTTTCATAAGATTTTAACCAATCCTCTTTTGTGAGCAGGAGCACGTGCCCCGTGCGGACCTCGCCGAGGGCGGGGAGCTCGATGCCTTCGGTGGTGTGGTGATAGACGAAACCGAGCTTTTCCATCACGCGGCGGGATTTGACGTTACCGTCATAGTGACCGCACCAGATGCGCGCCATACCGAGATCTTCAAACGCGTGGCGTAGCATCTCGCGCGAGGCTTCGGGAATGAGTCCTTTGCCCCAGAAAGGCTTGCCGATCCAATATCCTAGCTCATATTCGTCGTCATCCTCGGCGATATCGTTGCGGTGCAGACCGACGCTTCCGATCGGCTTTCCGTCCTCTTTCAGGCAAACGGCGTAGGTCTCGGGCGCGGAAAGCACTGTGCGGATGATATCGAGGCTGTTCTCGACGCTCGTATGCGGCAGCCAACCCGCGGGAGGACCGACCTCGGGGTTGCTTGCGTATTTATATAATTCCTCTGCGTCATCCTCGCACCACGGGCGGAGGGTAAGGCGTTTCGTTTCAAACGTCATCTCGGGCGTCACTCCTTTGTGTCTTTCAATCATTATATCAAAAAAACGCGCCGATTTCAATATTATTTGTATATTTAATGAATATAATTATATAAAACATTATATATGAGGTGGAATATGAAGCGGCAGATAGGAATCTCCGAATGGATCGGCTTCGGTGTGACGGCGGCGGGCGGTACGATTTTGCATTTTTTATACGATTGGCTCGGCGGGAAAGAATGGATCGCGCCCTTTTCGGGCGTGAACGAATCGACCTGGGAGCACATGAAGCTGCTGTTCTGGCCGACGTTCATTTTTTCGGTAGTGCAGAGCTTCTTCTTCCGTGACAGAGAGAATTTTTGGTGCGTCAAGCTTCGCGGGATTCTCCTCGGACTTGCATTGATCCCGATAATCTTTTATACCTACAACGGGGCAATCGGCAAGTCGCCCGATTGGATAAATATCGCGATCTTCTTCATCTCCGCCGCCGCGGTGTATATTTGCGAAACAAGGCTCTTTAACTCGGAAAAGGTGATTTGCAGGTCGCCCAAGCTTGCATTTGCCGCACTCTGCGCGATCGGGGTGCTGTTTGCCGTGTTCACATTCAGAACGCCCGAAATCGGCATTTTTCTTGATCCGCTGACGGGAACTTACGGAATTTGATTTGGTACTTGACATTATTCGTTTTTTGTGGTATAATGCTATCAGTAAAATATTGTGGTCACCGGAGGCGGAGCGCCGTAGCGTTCAATTGCCGGATTAGGTGTCCGAGTGAGCTCGGGTTATTGCTTTGGCAATGCCCGAGTTTTATTTTTGGAGGTAATATGAAAAACACAAAAGTAAATCTCATTCCGCTGTCGGCTGACGACCGCGAGCAGTTTATCATTGACAATCAATGGTCGTTCAAGCACGGTGCACTCATAGAATTCGGCGAGCGTGACGATCATGTGGACTTTGAAGGTGAGATTATTTCCCGCAAGACGATCGAGCATTGCATCGACGATCCGAACAATGAAACATACCGCATTGTGGTTGACGGCAAAAACGTCGGCGGCGTGATACTGAAGATCGACAAAGAAACGAATCACAATCATCTTGAGATCCTTTTTGTTTCGCCCGATGCGCACAGCAGAGGAATAGGATACGGCGCGTGGCTTGCCGTTGAGGCTTTGCACCCCGAAACCGAGGTGTGGGAGACCTGCACACCATATTTTGAGAAGCGGAATATCCACTTCTACGTTAACAAATGCGGCTTTCAGATAGATCAATTCCGGTGCGAATATTTCAACCCCGATCACGCAATGCCGGACGATGACGAGCACGACCCCGACGAGGGCCCTGATGAGATGTTCAGGTTTATTAAGATAATGAAATGAAAAAATCGGGATGCGATCCATCCCGATTTTTTATTCTATCCAATTCTTTGCTCGCTCGACCGAGCGGTGCCAGTTGTTTTGCAATTGTTCGCGCTCGTCTGCTGACATTGTGGGATTGTATTTTGTTTTGACAGAAAATAGATTCTCCGCATCTTCGATCTTCGCCATTCCCACACCCACAGCGGCGGCGAACGCGGCTCCGCGGGCGGTTGCTTCGGTGCAGTCGGGTATCTCGATCGGGATATTGAGCATATCGGATTGAAATTGCATCAAAAACTTATCGCGCACCGCACCGCCGTCGCATCTCATTAGCGTGATGGGTGTGTCGGTGTCGTTTTCCATACATTTGACGAGGTCGGCAACCTGATACGCCATTGCCTCGTCCGCGGCGCGGACGATATGTGCGCGGGTGGTTCCTCGCGTCAGACCGATCATCATCCCGCGTGCATAGGGATCGTGATGCGGCGCGCCGAGTCCGCTGAATGCGGGGACGAAATAAACGCCGCCGTTGTCCTTAACCGACAGCGCGAGGTCGGAGCATTCGCCCGCCGACTTGATGATTCCGAGCCCGTCGCGAAGCCATTGTATCGCCGTGCCCGCATCGTAAACTCCGCCGTCGAGGGCGTAGGTGCGCTTGCCTTCGATCTGCCACGCAACGGTCGTGACGAGCCCGTTTTCAGAATGAACGGGGCACTCACCCGTGTTCATCAGCATAAAGCATCCCGTTCCGTAGGTGGTTTTGAGCATACCCTTTTTGACACACCCCTGACCGAGCAAAGCTGCCTGCTGATCGCAAAGCATTGCGCCGATGGGGGCGCGGATACCCAAAAACGCATCGGGATCGGATATACCGAAAATTCGCGTGCTGTCGCCGATCTCGGGCAGAATAGCAACGTCAATTCCGAGAATACCGCAAATCTCGGCATCCCACTCGCCGCTCTCGATATTATAAAGCATAGTGCGCGAGGCGGTTGAGGCATCGGTCTTGTGTGCCCTGCCGCCCGTCATTTTATAAAGCAGCCACGCATCCATATTGCCCGCAATGCACGTGCGGCTTTCGGGAACGTTTTTGAGGATCCATTCAATTTTCGTTGCGCTGAAATAGCTGTCGGGCGACAGTGCGGTTTTAGCCCTGAAAAGTTCGCCGTATTCCGCTTCAAGTTCACGGGCGCGTGCAGAGGTGCGCTTATCCTGCCAGACAATTGATGGATAAATCGGTTCACCCGTTTCCTTGTTCCAAAGCATCGCGCTCTCGCCCTCGTGGTCGATACCGATGGCGATGATGTCCTCGGGGGATGCCGAAGCGGTTTTCAAAGCCTCCGAAACGGCATGTATCACCGATTGCCATACGTCCTCGGGATCGTGCTCGACCCAACCGTTCTCGGGGTAAAACTGCGCGATCTCGCGGTATCCTCGCGACACGGGAGCAAGCTTTTTATCAAACAGCATCGCCGTGACACCCGTGGTGCCTTGGTCTATTCCTAAAAAATATTTGCTCATATTTTGCCTCTTTTGAGAAATATATGATTTATTATAACATATTCGGCTAAGATTGTCAATCGGGTTGACCTTGCCCGGCTTTTGTGATATAATATAATTACAATTTTATTCGAGGTAACGACAATGGAAAATATTATTATCAGAAACGAAACCGAAAAGGATTACAGAGCCGTCGAGGAGCTCACCCGCGAGGCTTTCTGGAACGTCTACAAGCCCGGTGCGGATGAGCATTACTTTGTTCACACGATGCGAAATCATCCCGATTTCATTCCCGAGCTCGCCTTTGTGCTTGAAAAAGACGGTGAGATCATCGGTAACATTATGTATACCAAGGCGTGGCTTGAGGATGAGGACGGAAACCGAAAAGAAATCCTCTCATTCGGCCCGCTTTGCGTTGCACCGAAGTATCAAAGACAGAAGCTCGGAAAGATTCTGATCGAGCATTCCTTTGATGTTGCGCGAAAGATGGGATATGACGTCAATATCAATTTCGGCAATCCCGGAAACTACGTCAGCCGCGGATTTGTGAGCTGCAAGAAAAAGGACGTCAGCTTTGTTCGCTCGGGGAATTATCCGACCGCGCTCCTCGTCTGCGAGCTCGTGCCCGGTGTGCTCGACGGCAAAAAGTGGATGTATATCGCCTCCACCGCCGCAGATTGCTGTGACGACGTAGCCGCAGTAGAAGCCTTCGACGCGACATTCCCGCCCAAGGAAAAGAAATGGATGCCGAGCCAGGAGGAGTTCTATATTTACAGCCATTCCTCGGTAGTGAGATAAGTAAAAAGCAAGACAGCCGAAGCTGCCTTGCTTTTTTGGTTATTGATAATTTTTATAAAATTCCTCAAGCTTGTTTATGGGAAGCGGAGCGGAATAGTAGTATCCCTGGATCTTGTCAACGTAAAGCGCAAGCAAAGCGTCAACCTGTTTTTTGGTCTCTACGCCTTCCGCTATAACGGTTAGATCCATATTGTGGAAGAGATTGATTAGCATTTTTACAAGTCCGCAATCGGGATTGGTGTCGATCGTGGTCGTGAGCTCCATATCGAGCTTGATGCTCTCAAAGGGAAGCTCAAGCAGACAGTTGAAATTGGAAAGACCCGTGCCGAAGTCGTCGAGGAAGAAACGGTATCCGTGAGCGGAGATGCGCTGCATTGCCTGCTTGACCGCGTTGAAATCAGCGTGCATCGCTCTTTCGGTGAACTCAAGGCAGATCCTGCTGTGCTCGATATTATAAAGCGCGGTGATCTGATTGATCCGGTTTTCGAATTTGGGATCAAGAAGCTGCTTCATGGGGAGGTTGATCGAAACGTTGACTCCGTCAAGGAATCTGTTCTGCGAAAGCGCGCGGCAGGATTCCTCGATAACGAACCAGGTGATCGGCTCGATCATATCGGTTTCCTCCGCGAGGGGAATGAATTCCGCGGGAGAAATAAGGCTTCCGTCGTACTCTCTCAAGCGTATGAGCGCCTCCATAGAGCAGAAGCGGCAGGTGCTGACGCAGCTGATGGGCTGAAACCAAAGCTCATAGCCGTGAATGTTATCAACGTGCTGTAATTTATCTATCAGATATTTTCTGCGAAGCATTTCTCTCGTCATCGCTTCGTCGTATTTGAGGTAATTCGATCCCGACTGTCTTGCGAGGTCGACTCCGTATTCGAGCTCCTCATAGAAGAGATTTGCATCCGTGCATTCATCGCTCAGAACGTGCTCGACGATCATATATTCGATATTTACGAAGATATCGCCGTATTCGATACCCTTGTCGAGAAATGCACGTAATCTTTGAAGGTGCTTGGGATCGTCGAGACCGTCTTTTTCGTCGATGGTGATGGCAAAGCTGAGGCTATCCATATTGAATGCCATCGCGTAAGAAAATTTCTTTTCAAGCGAAAAGGCAAGCAGATAAAGCAGCTCGTCACCAACCGTGTGACCGTATTTCTGATTCAAGACCTCAAAGTCTCTGAGCTTGATGACGAATATCTTGAAACGCTTTTTGTATTTGATGCAGTTTTCGATATGGTTGTGCAAAAGGTGTCTGTCGTTGAGCTTGGTGAGCGCGTGCGTACCGGCGTTTTGGTTATGGAAGTTGATAAAAATGATGAGATTTACCAGAGCCATAACGATGCTGTTGAGCAGGATATCGGGCATTACGAGCTGAACGACGATAAAGAAGATCGCGATAGGGAATGCCTGCCAGAGAACGCGCTTCATTGCCTTTGAAACGCTTTCCTTGTTCTTGATATAGCAAATGATTACCAGAGTCATCTGCATTACGGTCGCCATATAACCGATGCTGTTGAGCACGCCTCGGGTGTATACGCCGTTTTCAAAGTAGAAAAGCCATCCGGTCAGAGGGTTTATAAGAACGAGCGACTGATAAACAGCGAAGATGACCACCAATCCCGTCATTGCTCGTTTTTTACATTTGGATCTGTGAACGTGCTCCAATATCTTGGAGAAGAGAACCATAGCAATTGTTGTGGTAGCTATAATATTGGACGAGAAATAGAGCAGATTGAGCGCCGCGTTGGTAACGATCGGAACGTTTTCCGCATAGATCGCAATTGTGGACGCAATATCCAAAATAGCGTTGATGCCGTTGAAGACCAGGCACAGCGCAAAATATTTGCTTGCGGGGGTAAAGTAAAATTGTTTTTCAAAATAAAATAAGCAAAGTATCGAGATGATAACTATGGCAAAGCAATCTCCGATAAAGATCATAATAAAGCTCCTCCCGGGAAACTGACGGCTGTTTAATTATTTTCAAGACCTATATAAAATGATTTCAGATAACCCAAATTTCTCTTTCTACATTATATCATAAATGGATTATGATTTCAATAGGTTACATTAGGTTATATTTTCAACACTTTTTGACAATTTATGAAACTTTGCACTATCATTATATAAAAATCGACCGATGAGTGTTTATTGCTCATCGGTCGATTTTTTATGGCTTGTAGTTTTTTATGATCTCCAGAATATCCGTTTTAAACACGTTTCCGCCGAGCACCGCTCCGTCGGGATCGAAGGAGAGGCAACGGACGTCGGCGGGATCCTCGACGTAAGGATTTTCGGGCGCGGTGTCGGTGAAATATTCTGCGAAGTATTTCAGCGCGTTGCCCTCGGGGAAGATGACGTTGCCGTCGGCTTCTTCGATGCCAAGCGGGGCGAATTCCGCGATTATTTCTTTGGTTTTGAGATTGTATTCGTTTCCGTCCTCGCGGCTGACGAGCCACGCGGGCTGGATTCTGATCGGAATTCCCGCATTTTTTGCCTCTGCGGCAAAGAGCTTGACGGGTTCGAGCGGAATATATTCCTGATGGAATGCATCTGCTGAAAGGCGCAGATCGTTGACGCCCGCTTCGGCAAGACAGCGCACAACCTCGCGGATGCGTTCCTCATTTTTTGAAAAATAACCGTTGGTTATGATCTGTCTGTGCGCCACTCCCGATTCCTTTGCCGCACGCATCACGGCATAAACGGATTCGGGATAAAGCAAAGGCTCACCGCCGAAGGTCATGACCGTTTTTACGTCGTAAGCTGATGCGATCTTTTTCACCGCATCGGCGGCGATTGCGGGATCAATATGCACTCCGCAAGACTTGTGATCTCCCTCCGAGCAATGCTTGCATCTGCCCGTGCAGGCGTAGGTGATCACGAATTCGATTTTTTTGAGATTTTTTAGGTATTTATTCATCAGATCAAGCTCCTCTCAACCTTTTTGAACCACGGCTCGATCAGCGAGTGGGGAATCTTTTCACCGCCCGAGTATCCGAGGGGATTCTTGGGGCGCATTTTTATGCCGTGGTAGTCGCTTCCGCCGCTCTTGTAAAGTCCTTTTTCCTCGCAGAAATTGAACAGAAACCTTTTTTGCTCTGCCGTGAACGTGCCGTAGAAGCATTCCATTCCGTCAAGTCCGACTGTGGCGAGCACATCGAGCGAGGATAGCACATTTTTAGAATATATAAACGGATGCGCGAGGAAGGAAAGTCCTCCGCATTTCTTTATCATATCAAGAACGGAGGGGAGGTCTGCACTCAATGAGGATTGATCGCTGTATAGTGCGCTTTGGGCGTTAAAAAGATAATTCCGCGAAAATTGGGTCGGGTTGAGAGCCAAAAATTTCTCCTCGCTTTCAAAAAAACGAGCGTTTTCGGGATGCTTCTTCATTTCGGCAAGAAGGTACGGACGGTTGTTTTGGTGTGAGGGATCGAAAATTGTCCAAGGCTCTTCTGTCATCGCGCGGACGAATTCCGCATCAAGCGTGACTCCCGCGGCGAGCATTGCCTCGGCATCAAGCCGTGCCTCCTTGACCTGCTTATCGTAAAAGGAATAATAGTTTTCGCCTATCAAGGTGCTCATTTTGTCGACGTCGATACCGTATCCGAGAATTTCGATGACGTCACCCTTGAAGGTCGTGCTGAGCTCGACAGCGGGGAGTATCGCACCGCTGAAAAGATGGCGCGATTCATCGAGCGCGGAATACGCCGCGACGGTGTTGTGGTCGCTGACGGAAAAAAGCGACAGACCGACCGCTTCCGCCTCTTTGAGGGAATGATCAAGCGATACTCCCCCGTCGGAATAATTCGTATGAGTATGAAGGTCTATATATTTCATTTGAGCACCATTTTGATCGCCAAAAGCTGAAGGCGTTTGGGAAGGAGGTTGAGCAGAAGCAAAAGCGGATTGCGGTTGATCGAATATGCAAACGCGGGCGACTTTTTCGTTATGATACCGTAGGCTTTATCCGCGATTATCTGCGGTTCTATGTGGCGTGCTTCGACCTTGTCGACGATCCGTTTGAATCTTTCTGCGTTGCAGGTATAAAGCTCGGTCTTATCGCAGAAGCGGTCGAGTGCTGTCGTCGAAACGCCGAGCATATCGGTCTTGACCGCCCCCGCGCGGAGAACCGAAACGCTGACCCCGAGCAGTTGAAGCTCCATTGCGAGGGAGTAGGCGTATTTATCGAGCGCGGCTTTTGTGACCGCGTAGATGCCCGTGAAGGGAAGGGGATCAAGAGGGGCGAGCTCGCTCGTCGTGATGAGGATTCGACCACCCTTGCCGAGCATTGGAAGAAAATATTTATTTATAAGAAATGCGCCTCGGAGATTGATGTCGAGTATCAGTCTGAATGCCTCGTCGGAAATTTCAGCGAGAGAATCAAGCATATATATTCCCGCAAAATGCACTATTGCATCAAGGTGATCGGTATGCCCAAAAACCGCAACGAAAGCATTTTTAACGCTTTCTTCATCGGTTACGTCGGCTTCGATCGGAATTATATTTTCATCGGCTTCGCAGAGTCTTTTGTCAAGCGCAAAAACGCGCCAACCCTCCGCGCTGAATTTTTCGGTTGCCGCACGGCCCATTCCGCCGCCCGCACCGGTTATAAGTACAGATTTCATTTTTCGTCCTCGGTTTTGTGATTATAAATATTATATCACCTACGGCTATTGAATTCAAGATTTTTTTGATATTTCATTGAAAATGCTTCCGATGTGTGATATAATTAATCAAAACGAAAAAGGGGTGTACGCTATGAAACTTTTAAATAAAAATATGCCCGCAGAGGTATTCGGCATCCTTATGAGCGCGGTGGAGCGTGTTCTTTCCGTGCGCAAGGTCGGGCTTGACGGCGGATTTACCGTTTCTCTCGAGGTCGATTGCGGACTTTGCGACGAGAGATATATTATAACCTCGGATTGCGACTCTTGCACTCTCCGCGCCGCCGATCCGCTTGCGCTTTTTGCCGCGTTCGGCAGATTCTTGCGCCTTTCGCGCTTTGATGGTAACGGCGGATTTGAGCCTTTTGTCGGTAAACTTGATTTCACGCCGAAGAAAAAGCTTCGCGGTATGTATTTTGCCACGCATTTTGATAATTTCTATCACTCCGCGCCTATCGGGAAGGTCTGTGAGGTGGTCGAGGATCTTGCAATGCGAGGCTGTAACAGCCTGCTCGTCTGGTTCGATATGCACCACTTCACGTCTATGGAGGACGAGGGGGCGCAAAGCCTTGTAAAGCGTCTGCACGCGATCCTCGCGTATGCTAACAAGATCGGCATCGGCGGCTCGCTTACGATGATCTCGAATGAGGGATTTTCCACCTCACCTAACGAGCTCCGCGCCGAGTGGGCGGTGCAGAATGGCTACCACGCCTCGCCCGATTCGCATTATCACGTTGAGATCTGTCCCTCAAAGGAGGGCGGAATAGAGGAAATACTCCGCGCCCGCCGCGCGATGCTTGAGTATTTTGCCGATCTGAAGATCGACTACGTTGTCTATTGGCCCTACGATCAGGGTGGATGCACCTGCAAGGACTGCGCTCCGTGGGGATCAAACGGATTTTTGAAGCTTTTGCCGCATTTCAAGTCGCTCATCAAAGAAATGATGCCGAATACGAAGGTCATCGTCTCGGCGTGGTACTTCGACCGATTCACGAGCGGTGAGTGGGCGGGATTTACCGATCGGCTTGGCGATGAAGTATTTAAGGACGTTCCTTATATTCTTTCATTCTTTGCCAACGGAGAGCTGCCTCCCGTCCTGCTTGAAAAGGGAATGCCCGAGGGCGTAAAGTTTATCGAATTTCCCGAGATCAGCATGTGGACCTGTTCGCCTTGGGGCGGCTACGGTGCGAGCCACCTTGCTGGATTCCTTGACCGCAATCACACAACGGGAAAGGCGATCTACAGCGGCGCGTATCCCTATTCCGAGGGTATTTTTGAGGATGCGAACAAATTCATCGAGCTTGCGCTTTATTCGGGCGAGTGCGAAAGCGCGGTCGACGCTCTGCGCGTGTATATGAATTTTGAATTCTGCACCGATTCGGACGAGCTTTTTGAGGCATTTCTGTTGACCGAACAAACGCTTGCGCGTAAGCGTTCGCATCTTGAGAACATCCATGTCACGATCGCCGATCCGAGCAAGATCGAGGAGGTTCGCGCGGTGTTTGAGAAATACAACTCGATCCTGCCCGAAAACATTACGTCATCGCGCAATTTCAGACTTTTCTATCTGCGCGCGCTGATAGATTCCGAGATCGTCCGAAACGACGGCTATTCCATTCGTTCGGAGCTTTGCCAGCAAGCTATGCGCGAGATTGATGAAATATATTTTGTAAACGAAAAGACCTGTCCTTGGGTACGCCCCGCAACAGGAAGATGAGGTAACGGTATGAAATTGACTCTTGAACAGAAAAAAATTGACCGTCGGCGCGGTTGATATCGAGCAGACGGCGGACGGGATATTCTTTTACAAAATGCAGAAATGTCAGATAGATGCGTTTTACGCGCTCTCGGATATTCTCGGCTTCCGCGCGAAGACTACGACGGGCATTCGGCTTGATTTTGAGACGGACAGCAAGTTCCTTGCGTTTGATGTCAAAAGCGGTGCAAAATTTGAGTATCTTATCGACGGTGTTTATCAAGGCACGGTGACGATAAATGACAGTCGCGCAAAGATCGAGCTTTCCGCGCCCTGCCGCGTGACGCTCGTTTTCCCCTCGCACGATGTAGGAGTTATTGATAACGTAGAGCTTTCGGACGGCGCGAGTGCTGTGCGCCATAAGTTTGACAAAAAGGTGCTTTTCATCGGCGACAGCATCACGCAGGGATGGAATTCGGGCATTGACACGCTTTCCTACGCTTACCGCACCTCGTTTGCGCTCAATCTTGACAGCGTCATTCAGGGCGTCGGCGGTGCGTATTACCACGCCTCGACCTTTGCCGACAGCGGATTTGAGCCCGATACGGTAATCGTCGCATACGGCACAAATGATGTTTGGCATTTTGGAACGAAGGACGAGATGGCTATGCAGCTAAGAGCTTATCTCGGACTTGTCAAGGAAACGTACAAGCAGAGTAAAATCTACGCGATCTCGCCGATTTGGGTATCGGGCGGCAGTGAAGAGAAGAGGATGGGCAATCTGTGGGAATGCTATCGGTTTATTGCCGAGGAGATAGAAAAGTGCGGCGTGGAGCACATAAGAGGACTTGACCTCGTGCCGCACGAAAGACGCTACTTTGCCGATGACCTGCATCCGAATGCGGATGGGTTTGGGGAGTATGCGGGGAAGTTGGCGAAGATACTCGCAACTTAATCACGCCGAAGGCGTGCATGGAATTGCTCGCTTGCGAGCGTATGGAATCAGCCTAGAGGCTGTATGGCATCAACGCGAAAGCGTTGAATATTCCACGGGCTTCTGAACCCACGGTTCGCGCATAATTGGGTGCGAAAATATAATTCGGCGGTGGCGCGAACCTTATCGTGTTGCGGTAGGGTTTGTTGTTCTGTTTTTCGTTGGTTGCTTGCAACACGATGAGAGTTCGAATTATCCGATCGATCCGCCATAAAGAAAAGGTCTGAACCGAAGGTTCAGACCTTTTCTTTATGGCGGAGAGAGAGGGATTCGAACCCTCGTTGGGGTATTAGCCCAAACACGATTTCCAGTCGTGCGCCTTAGACCAGCTCAGCCATCTCTCCATGGCAGCTCGCGCCGACTTGTATATTATATCACAAACTAAAGAAAAAATCAATACCTTTTTCGAATTTTTTTGAAGATTTTCTTGATTTTTTTGATTTTTTATGCTATAATAGGTTCAAATAAAAGAATAAACACGGTTCATTGGGGTGATTTTACTCCATTGTCGGATGATCTTTCATTCGGGGATAAGGAAACGGCGGTGAAAATCCGCGGCAACAGCCATTACCGTTAAAGTCGGAATGCTTATCGGACTGTGACACGCGAAAAAACTCTTGGGCAATTTGGGAGGGTAGTGCGATCGGGATACGGGCAGGGTATCTTTATTTTCGTGCACTCTCAAAGGAGAGTGCTTTTTGCTTTATCCTTTTTGTACTGAAAGGAAAACGAAAAATGAAAAACACGATCAAATCAACTCTCGCGCTTATTTTGGCGCTCCTTATAACATTCTGCCTCTTCTCCTGCAAAAACGGTGAAGCCGAAACTCCCGAAACGAGCGATGTCGCTGCTGAAAATGAGGGCCCCATCGCTCGCGAAGGTCTTTGGGAGACCGCTACTTATCTTGAAGACACCTCCTTCGGCGAGGGCGCGAAGACGGTTACCGTCAAGGTCATTGCAGAGGATAAAACGGTGACTTTCACTGTTAAGACCGATGCGAAAACTCTCGGCGAGGCGCTTCTTGCACACGGACTCATCGCGGGCGATATGGGGGATTACGGTCTTTACATCAAGTTTGTCAACGGTATTCGTGCAGATTACGACCTTGATAAGAGATATTGGAATTTTACCAAAAACGGCGAGTATATGATGACGGGCGCGGATATGACCGATATCGCTGACGGCGAATGCTATGAGTTCACCTACGCAAAATAAAGCACGAAGACGCCGCTTATCGAACCGCATCTTTGAAATGGTGCTTTTTGCGATGTTTGCGGCTCTGATGTTCACGTCGAAGATAATTATGGAGGCGTTTCCAAACATCCACCTGCTCGGGATGCTTGTGATGCTTACAACGGTCGTATTTCGTAAAAAAGCATTGATCCCGCTTTATCTTTACGTTATCGTTCAGGGAATCTATGCCGGTTTTGCCCCCTGGTGGGTGCCATATACCTATGTCTGGACGGTGCTGTGGGGTATCACGATGCTTATGCCTGAGAATATGCCGCCCAAAGCGGCAATGATAGTATATCCTATCATTTGCTCACTCCACGGCTTTGCGTTCGGCGTGCTTTACGCTCCCGCGCAGGCGTTGATGTATGGCTTTAACTTTGAGCAAACGCTCGTATGGATATCGACGGGCTTGATGTTCGACGTCATCCACGGCATTTCAAATATCTTCACGGGAATGCTCGTCCTTCCGCTTTCCGAGCTGATCAAAAGGCTGCTGCGGCAATTCGGAAGAAATTAATAAAAAGGTGGATTTTTGAGAAATCAAAGATCCACCTTTTGAATTATTACTTTGTAATTGCCTTTGCGGTCTGAACCGTTGTTGAGGGGATGATAATGTTTTCAGCGATTGCCGTCAAAAGCTTTTTGCGGATGTCGTTTTCAATATCGACTGCCCCCTCGGATGCCGCGAGGTTGTATTGCTCGTCCTTGTCATTCTTGCGATCGAAGAGCATATATATCTCGCCCTTTGTATTGATGAGAGCTTTATAGTTTTCGTCCATATACATAAACTCTCCGCTGAGCTCGCTGAGAACGTAATCGCGCGGCTTTTCTTCGACTCCGTCGAGGACTCCGCAGAGGGATTTTCCGCATTGCGGATAGTCAATCGTACCGCCGCAGAGCTCGATGAGAGTGGGACCGACATCGATGAGGCTGACGAGGGCATCGGTCTTGATGCCGCCCTTGCCGATCGTTTCGGGCGTGCGGATGACGAGGGGGATGTTGAGCGCGCCGTCAAGGAAGGTACGCTTGTTGACGAATTCCTGATCTCCGTTCATTTCGCCGTGGTCGGAGGTGAAGAGAACGACGGTGTTGTCCCACTCGCCGCGAGCCTTGATGACATCAACGATCTTGCCGATCATTTCGTCGATCAGAGTGCAGTTTCCGCAGTAGTTGGCGCGGATCTCGGGGGCTTTATCGGGCGTGCAATGTATGTTTTCCTTGCGCATACGGAAGTCGGTTTCACCCTTGGGACGGTCGGGGTTGGCGTTCTTCATAACGGGACGGGGCGCGGGCATATCCTCAAGCTTATACATCGAGGCATAAGGCTCGGGAACGTCCCAAGGCTCGTGAGGTCCGCCGAAGCTGACGTGGCAGAACCAGGGCTTGTCGCCGTCATAATTCTTCAAGTAATCAACGCCGCAATTCCCGACGTAGACGTCGTAGTATTCTTCAAGAGGTAGGGGAGAGGGCTCTGCGAAGGGTGTTTTGCCGCGACGCTTGAGATCCTTTTTGAATGCGTCGAAAAGTCCCTTCTCCTCCCAACGCTCGGTCATATGAGTTCTTGATTTGCAGGAGGCGTGGGGACCTGTGATCTCGTCAACGGTGTCGAAGCCGTAAAGGTTGAGCATAGGCTCACGGCTGATGATATCACCGCTGCCGCCGTGGATATGTGTCTTTCCGAAAAGCGATGTCGCGTAGCCGAGGTCGCGGAGCTGCTTTGACCAGATGTTGGCATCGGGGGAGAGGATGAACTTCTGATTATCCCAAGCACCCGTTGTGTGGGCGTATTTGCCCGTGAAAAGTCCGATTCTTGCGGGAACACAGAGGGGCGCGCAGGTGGAGCACTGCGTAAACACTACTCCCTCTTTTGCGATAGCATCAAGGTTCGGTGTATTGGCAGGTCCGCCGACACAGCTCATAAAGTCGCCGCGGAACTGGTCAGCCATTAAGAAAAGCACATTTGGTTGTCTTTTTTCGTTACTCATATCGTCCTCCGTGAGGTTTTATTGGTTATATTATATCACAAATTGTCTTTGCGGTCAACGGTTATTGCTGAGGATGTTTCCGATGACTTCTGAAATTGCCTGAGCGGTGTCGCCCGCTGTCATACTGATGGGATTGGTTTTCGACTCAGCAAGCTCGCCTGCAGATCCGTTGATATAAGCGGCGAGGGCGGTGGCTTCGAGAGGTGAGGGGATATATGCGGCTGTCGCGGCAAGGATGCCCGAGAGGACGTCACCGCTGCCCGCAGTTGCCATTCCCGCGCATCCGCGTTCGACGATGTAAACGATTTCACCGTCCGTGACGATCGTTGAAGGGCCTTTCAGAAGGAGTGTGCACTTATATTCCTTGGCGAAAGCTTTGGCGTGATCTATGGGCGCGGAGAGGATCTCGCTGATCGGCAGTCCGCTGATGCGCGAGAATTCCATATTGTGCGGCGTGAGGATGATCTCGCAAGACGCGGTTTTGAGGATATCCGTGCCGAGGTGCGAGAGCGCGGTAAGACCGTCCGCATCGATGATGAGTCTGCCCTTATAATTGTTAATAAGGTACCCGAGTACTTTTTCGGTTTCGGTGGAAAGACCGATTCCCATACCGAAGGCTATGGTTTTCACTCTCGATGCAAGCGCGGAGAGCTCATCTTCATTGAAAATTATCTCGCCGTCCTTGTCCGAGAGTGGATAGAGGGTGGCTTCAAGGATGTTTGGGATGATGTAGGGCGAGATCGAGTCGGGAACGGCAAGCATAGCGACTCCCGCGCCCGCGCGCATTGCGGCGTTTGCCATAGCGGCGAGTCGGATAGCTCCGCTGTACTTTTTCGAGCCGCCGATCAGGGCAACGTAGCCGTAGGTTGATTTGTTCGAGAAATTCTTGCGCTCGGGCAGAGCGGACGGCTCGTAGAGATAATAGGGTCCATCGATAGGCTTGATGCCGATGTCAAGGTTGATCTTATCCTTGATGACGTCTTTTGCCTTGTTCAGAAAATGACCCGGCTTGAACGAGCCGATCGAGCAGGTGAGGTCGGAGAGCGCAATGGTTTCGCCCATACCCGTATCGCCGTTCATACCGCTGTTGATGTCGACGGATACCTTATAGGCAGAGGAAGAGTTATACTTTTCGATAACCGTTTTTGCAAGACCGCGTGTTTCACCCTTGAATCCCGTGCCGAAAATGCAATCGACGAGGGTGGAGAAGCGCGAAAGGTCGGTGCAATCCGTGAATATCTCATAAGGAATGTTTTCCTCGACGCATTTGTCAAAATAGAATTTGCCGTCGGGCGAGAAGCGTTCTTCAAGGAGAAGGAGAGTACACTCGATGCCTCTCTTTTTGAGTTCAAGCGCGATGACATAGCCGTCGCCCGCATTGTTGCCGACACCGCAAACGATGCCCACGGGCGCGCGCCATTCGACCGCTTCTGTCACGGCAAGTCCCGCACGGTACATAAGCTCAAGGCTCGGTACGGCGGTCGCGATCGTGTGCGCGTCGCTTCGGCGCATATTTTCTACTGATAGGATTTCTTTCATTGTTTCACCTGTTCTGATACGGTATATTCCATATTATATCACATTTTTTGTGTAATGTAAATAAATATAGAGCCTTTGTTTTGTGAAAATGGCGAAAATGTTATTGTGGGATAAAATAGTGTTGACAAAGGAATATTTGATATGGTAAAATAAAAATACGGGAAGAACTTCCCGAATAAATAAAAAGGAGATCTCGATAATGAAGAAGATCAAGAAAATCATTTTGACTCTGTCAGTTATGTCGGTTTTACTGACCGCTTTTTCTTCATGTCAATCGGATAGTCAGGAAAATCTAAACGAGACTATATATGCAGATACTTCTGATACCGAGAAAGAGCTCTCAAATGCGGAAACAGAAAATGTCGAACCCGAACCCGAATTGACCTGGTATTACGATGTTCTAAGAGAAACAACTCCCGAAGCCTTTCCGTCGGATACGGGCGAGTATTCCGAAGAGATCAAGAATACTTATTTGACCTTACCGATCGAATACATAATCGTTTTCAATGATATTCAGTTCAAAATTGAATTTCACGACGAAAAGGTATTTATGCACGAGTATATTCTGGTCAGAAAGACTATAACGAATTTGCGGGAAGATCATTTGCAGCTGC
>JAFOEU010000015.1 GCA_017387685.1 Clostridia bacterium | reverse complement strand
TCCCCTGCTCTACCAACTGAGCTACAGAGGCATACAGCAAGGGCTGTATTATTTGATGGCGACCCGGATGGGGCTCGAACCCACGACCTCCAGCGTGACAGGCTGGCGCTCTAACCAACTGAGCTACCGGGCCATCAATGGTGGGAACAATAGGGCTCGAACCTATGACCCTCTGCTTGTAAGGCAGATGCTCTCCCAGCTGAGCTATGCTCCCATTTTGATGCCGCGCTTGCGACGGGTATTATTATACCACAAGTCAAGCCGTTTGTCAACACCTTTTTGAAAGTTTTTTTGGTTTTTTTGAAGTTTTTTTCGTTTTTCCCGTTTCAACCAAAAAAGCATGTGAAAAGTATTGTCGCGTATGTAAAAAACGACAAAA
Source organism: Clostridia bacterium (assembly GCA_017387685.1). GTDB lineage: Bacteria > Bacillota > Clostridia > Oscillospirales > CAG-272 > CAG-390. The sequence continues at coordinate 61,093 of JAFOEU010000015.1, read as the reverse complement.
ACCCCTTTACTTTTCTCTTTTTTAGGTGTATAATATATATTACATAACTATGCTATTTTGAAGAAAGAACAATTATGAACGCAAAAAAGGTTTTTTCACTGCTGATATTTTTATTTTCTCTATCGATGATTTTCTCCTCCTGCCTTGGCGGGGAGGAGCTCTGTCGTGCCACGGGTGCTGAATATACTTACGTTCTCCGCGGAACGCCGAACGCGATCTCGCGCATTGAGGTGCTTTCGTCCGATGGAGAAGTCCTTGCAAGGATCGATCTCTCTTACCGCGTCAACGAGCCGTGGCTTGCCGAGGGGGATCACAATTACGGCTTCAAGCCTCTCGATCTCGACGGCGACGGCGACGAGGATTTCATTGTTCAGACCGTCCGTACCGAGGGGAAGGAAAGATATCTTTTCTATATGAACAAGGGCGACGGAGAGTACAAGCTTGAAAAGGAGCTTTCGGGCGCAGTGGCACCCGAGTTCGGCGACGGTGTCGTTATAGTCCACACCGCATCGAGGATCGACCAGCCTACCTATAATAACGAGCCGCCGATGTACGAGCTTCGCCGCGATGAGATATTTTACGGCTGGACCGAGCGCGGAAGGCTTGAAATCAAGCAGGTCAACCGCTTCAGTTATTTTTCCGAGACCGATATTTATAAATATTCGATCTACCTGCCCGACGAGGAGGGCGAGCTTTACGCCGACAGCGACAAGTGGATCTACCCCAAGGACCTCGAAAAATACGGCTTTGAGCCGCTTGAATAAAAAAATAAAAATTTTTTCGGAAACCGTGAAACTTTTTGCGGCAAAATCCGTCATATATATTGTAGTACAATACAGGAGATAAAAAATGAGCGAACAGAAAACAGCAATCATCATCGGCGCGGGACCTGCGGGTCTGACCGCGGCTTACAAGCTTTTAAAGGAAACCGACATCAAGCCGATCATTCTTGAGGAAAGCGAATATATCGGCGGTATCTCGCGTACCGCACGCTACAACGGCAACCGTATGGACCTCGGCGGTCACCGTTTCTTCTCGAAGAACGAGGAAGTCAACGAGCTTTGGCGCGAGCTTATGCCCCTTCAGGGCGCGCCCGCCTATGACGACAAGAAGCTCGGAGTGGAGAAGGAGCTCGCGGAGGGCGGTCCCGATCCTGAAAAAGAGGACAGAGTATTCCTGCTTCGTAACCGTATTTCGCGCATCCTTTTCCTTCATAAATTCTTCGACTACCCGATCTCGCTCAAGCCTGAGACCTTCATCAATATGGGCTTTGTGCGCACTATGAAGTCGGGATTCGGCTATCTTGGAAGCTGTATCGTAAAGAAGCCCGAGGATTCCCTCGAGAATTTCTATATCAACCGCTTCGGCAGACCTCTTTACGAGATGTTCTTTGAGGATTATACCGAGAACCTCTGGGGACGCCATCCCTCGCAGATCTCCGCCGATTGGGGCGCGCAGAGAGTCAAGGGACTTTCGCTTATGAAGGCTGTTTGGAACGTGCTTTCCAAGCCCTTCCGCCCGAAGGACAAGGTTGAGACCTCGCTCATCGAGCAGTATTACTACCCCAAGCTCGGCCCCGGTCAGCTTTGGGAGACTCTCGCTTCCGATATCAAGGAAATGGGCGGCGAGATCGTGATGAACTGTTCCGTTAAGGACATCAATATCAAGGACGGCAAGGTCGTGAGCGTTATTTCCGCTGACGGACGCGAGTTCAAGGGCGACGAGTTCTTCTCGACGATGCCCGTGCGCGATCTCGTAAACGGAATGGGCGATGCCGCTCCCGCCGAGGTCAAGCGCGTTGCTGACGGACTTCCTTACCGTGATTATATCACCGTCGGACTTCTCGTTGACAAGCTCCTGCTTGAAAACAAGACCAAGGTTAAGACTCTCACGGGTAACGTGCCCGACTGCTGGATCTACGTTCAGGAGCGCGAGGTAAAGCTCGGCCGTCTCCAGATCTTCAATAACTGGTCCCCCTATCTCGTTGCCGATCCCGAAAACACCGTTTGGATCGGTCTTGAATACTTCTGCAACGAGGGCGACGATCTTTGGGAGATGAGCGATAAGGAGTTCATTGACTTTGCAATCGCAGAGCTCGCGAAGATCGACGTTATCGATCCCGCGGACGTTAAGGATGCTACCCGCATCAAGGTCAAGAAGGCTTATCCCGCATATTTTGATACCTATACCGAGTTCGATACCGTTAAGGATTATCTCTCCGGTATCGACAATCTCTGGTGTCTCGGACGTAACGGTCAGCACAGATATAACAATATGGACCATTCGATGCTCACCGCAGTTGAGGCTGTCCGTTCTATCGCAAACGGCACTCGCGACAAGGCTACCGTCTGGGCGGTAAACACCGAGAAGGAATATCACGAGGAAAAGACCGAAGGCGAAAACAATAAATGAACGAATTAAAGGGAAAAATCGGCTCTAAGCGGTGGTTCAAGGTCGCGTATGCTTTGATCGCGACTCTGCCGCTGTTTGCCGCATTGTATCTTGCTTTCTATTATATATATGGTCCCGGAGAGGGTTTTTTCCACTCCGACTGCACCGATACCATGTATTGGGCAAACGCCGCGATTGAGGGCAACGGTATATTTGACTTATATTATAATTATGCCGCGCTTCTGCCTTTTTCTACCGTGTGGATAATGCAGCCGCTTATCAAGCTCTTCGGCTTCGGTATGACGGCGCATAACCTCGGTATGGCGATCTTTGCCGTACTTTTCGCGGGCGGTATCTATTTCTGCGCAAGAAGCGCAAAATTCTCGCATCTTTGGAGCTCTACTGCGGTTTTTGCAGTATTTATGATCCTTTCCTGCTCGGACAAGCTTTGCGAGATGATGTGGGGGCATACCATTTATTATAGCCTCGGCCTCGTTTTGATGTTCTATCTTCTCGGTCTCGGTATGCGTTTTTGCGATGCCATTGAGAATGGCGATAAGATAGGTATGATCGTTTACGGCATGCTTCTTCTCGCTATTTCTGTCGGAAGCGCAACTAACGGAATGCAGATCGTTGTTCTGACCGTTCTGCCCGTCGCCGCGGCTTTTGCGGCTGAAAGACTGCTTTCGGCAAAGGACGGGCTTGTTACAAAGAAAACTATCCCTGCGCTTGCGAGCGCGCTTGTCATCGCGGCGGGAACGCTTGGCGGTATTATGCTTCTCAAGGCCATCACCTATGACGGTCTGATCCGCGCGGGCTATGCTGCGGGTTATTCGGGATGGTCGGCTGTTTCAAACTGGCTTTCCAACGCGCAGAAATTCGTAAATCACTATTTTACTCTCCTTGGCGTCAATATGACGCAGAATGCTCCGCTTTTTGATGCCGAATCGATGCAGTATTTCTTCCGCATCGCTGTCGGTATAATTCTTCTCGTTATGCCCGTGGTGATCCTTTGCCTTTACGGCAAGATCAAGTCGCGCGGCGTAAGACTTATGGTGTGGGCGCATTTCGTGCTTACTGCTGTTGTAATTTTCGGTTATATCTGCGGCGAGCTCAGCGCGGCAAACTGGCGCCTGATGCCCATTATCGGCAGTTCCGCGATGCTGACCGTTTGCGCTCTGCGCGATCTCGTTTCCGACCTCGGTCTTTTTGAAGTGAAGGAAAACGGGGGAGCGGCTGTGGTGCTCTCAAGAATCGGCGCGCTCGTGCTTGCGGTTGTGATTCTGTCCTCTCTCGTTTTTGCTGACGAGGTCAAGGCACTCGATCCCGAATACGGACGAGATAACACCAACCACCGCCTTGCCGAATTCCTCGTTGAGGAGGGACTTGAATACGGCTACGCGACCTTCTGGTACTCGCAGGCGATCACCCTGTTGAGCAATTCCGAGGTGCGCGTGCGTAATATGGATATTGACGACCGCAAGGGCGTTATCGGACGTCATTATCAGTCAAGCCTTAACTGGTATAATGACCAGCCGGGCGTTGACGAATATTTCGTTATTCTTTCCGCTACCGAGTACAGAAGCGTGTTTACCACGAAGAGCTGGCAGCAGTGGATGGACGAATGCTATCTTCGCCATTACGAATCACCCAATGACGCGGAAGGCTTTCAGATCTACGTATTTTCGGAGAATATTCTCCGAGATTTCGGCTCGGACGCAAGAGCCGAGTGACCTATAAATGCCGACGGCTTACTGCCGTCGGCGTTAGCAACTCTAATTTTGAAAGGAGCACGGTTTATGAAAAGATCGGTTTTGCTTATAATTTTAATATTCGTTTCCGTGCTTTTGTGCGCCTGCACACCGGGGGGCGGTGAGGTTACGACCGACGCGGTCACCACCAATGCCCCCGAAACGAGCACCCTGCCTCCCGAAACGACCGCCCCCGATACCGAGGCGGTTACTACAGAGGATACAACGGCACCCCAGCCCCCCGAAACGACCGAGCCTCCGTCTGTTTTGGAGGTTAAGGTCTACGTTTACGATGCTTTGGGTAAGGCTCACGAGCATATACTTTCCTCGGCAACCCTTCCCTCCGCCGCGCTTGAGGCGGTTGATATGACGGTCGGTGAGGACGTTCGTGCTGAACTTGTCGGTTGGGAATATTCGATAGCCGGGGAAGGCGAGAGGCGCCCCTACGATATGGGCGATCCGCCTGCCGTTACCTACGAGGGAATGCATATCTATCCCATTCTTGAATACAGCTACCGGGTGAGATTCCTCGCGGGCGAGGGTAAATTCTCAGATGGGATCAATACCGAATTCTTCGTTAAGTCGGGTGAGAGCGTCAGCGCATCCGAGCTGCTTGGCGTGATGCCTGTAAGGGCGGAGACCGAGGCTGTTATCTACGAGCTTGCGGGCTTTTCCTACGACGGCGGTGAGATAACTGCCGAAGCAGAGTTCATCGTTGACCGTCCGATGACGTATACAGCGGTATATCTTGCTAAGGATGCGGAATTCAAGGTTATCGTCCGCACCGAATACGGCAAATTGCCGGGCGGCGGCAAAAGCGCAGAGTTCAAGGGCAATCTTGCAGATGCGGAAGGCTTTGTTTTACAGTATGAAAACGGCATTTACTCAGACGTTCGGATAGGCGCATCGCTTTACAAATATTCGGGAACTACGCTCAAAAAGAACGGAAGGGTCTGGACTCTTGATATTAATTGGGAGCGCATTTCGGTAGGATTTACTATCGTTCTTGATTACGGCGACGGTCAGCAGGCTGTGATGTCCGAGATACCCGAAAATGATAAGATCGTTCTGCCCGAGCTTGAGCGGCGCGAGGATGTGGAGCGTTATTACGACTTCGTCGGTTGGCGCGATGAGCGCGGACATCTTTACAACGGCGGCTATGAGATTTTAGTTACCGAAAATATGAGCTTCACGTCCGAATTTGCTCACGGAGCAAAGAAGGTTTATTCGATAGTTTTCGACACGGAGATCGGAACCTTTGCAAACGGCTCTCCCGTTATCGTAGTGGAAGGACATTACGGTGATGTGCTTATTCCTCCCCCTCACCCCGAGGCGAGCGAGCTGACTTTCGGTGAGGTCATTTACGAATTTGTGGGATGGGACGGCGAGGTTCCTGCTGTGATTGGCGGGGACATGAGCTTTACTGCAGTCTATAAGACCCCAAAGCCGGTTTACTATCTTAATTTCTACGTTGACGGAGAGCTTTATTTCTCGGCGCCTCATTACGCAGGCTCGGCTCTCACCACCCCCGATGCTCCTGAAGCGGCTCTCGGCAAGATCTTTTCAGGTTGGGCTGATATGCCCGAGCTGATGCCCGAAGCGGATCTCGACGTTTACGCGACTATGCGCGATCCCGAGGTCGTTTATACCCTCGATGGCGAGACAGTTTCGCGTCTCTCCGCGAAGTACGGCACTCTCGTTACGCTTGCTGAACCCGCACATAAATACGGTCACACCGTAAGCGGTTGGTTTACGGGAGATATTGCGCTACTCGACGGAAATTCCTTCACGATGCCCGCGCACGACGTGCTTTTCGAAGCGGTTTCTGCGCCGAACCACCACACGGTGAGATACGTTATAGACGGAGTCGAGGTCTACTGCGACAACGTGATCTACGGTGAGATATACACCGTACGCGGTATCGAGGTCAAGCTGGGATATGATTTTTCCGGATGGAGCTGCACAGAGGCAATTCAGAGTGAGCCGGGAGGCATTGTTGCGATCCCCGACAGCGATATAGTGCTTATAGGAAGCTTCACCAAGAGCAAATACTCGGTCAATTATTATATAGACGGCGAGCTTGTTTACGCCGATGAATATTTATACGGTGACGTCGTAGCGCTTCGTTCGGGCGAGGAGCAGCAGGGCTGTGTCTTTGCTTGGCATAGTGCGGGCGCGGATCTTTCTCTCGGAGTCTTTGAGATGCCTGCGGGAAACGTGGACGTTTACGGAATCTTCTCCTCCGGTGATAATTACATACATTTTACCATCGACGGCGTCAATTACGGCTCGATCCGCGTTAACGCGGGCGAACGTGTCGATCTCGGCTATACACCAACAAAGCAGGGATATCTTTTCTCGGGATGGAGCTGTGACGAGGTGGATGTCGAGAGCGGTATTTTCGTGATGCCGGAGGGAGATATCGTTCTTCGCGGAAGCTTTATTCCGAATGCGCACGACATTATTTTTATCGATATTGCGACCGAGGCGATTATCAGTATGAGTCATCTCGATTATAAATCCCGATTCTCGCTCGGTGACAGTATTTTCTGTATGGCGGGAAAGGTCAGCGAGGGGTGGATCCTCCTTGAGGGTAATGCGATTGCCGAGGGCGAAGAATACGTTATGCCCGACAGTAACGTTATATTCGGAATAGTATGGGAGGATTGTCTTACGGTTGAGGTCGAAGATGGATATCACGTTCCCTATTATGATCTGATTGGCGATGAATACCCCGGCTGTCGTTATGATGATGAACAGAAGACGCTTTATATCTCCGATCCCGCCTTTAAGGTGAACGGCGAGAGCGAGGGTGTGAGCGTGATTTACGAATACATTTCAGGAGAACAAAATGGAACTTTTTAATTTACCCGGTTGTATTGAAAACCGCACGAACTCATCAAACCGTGTTTTTATGATGCAGAATATCTGCGAGCGCGATTTTGAGGAATATTGCAAGTCGCTTGAGGCGCACGGATATATAAAAAAAGAATCTCGCGTAAACAGTTGTTACCGTTTTGCAGCGTATTCGAACGGAGATATAGGCATTTTTCTGAATTATTTTGAACCCCTCGGCGAATTGACTGTTGCTGTTGAGGAGGGGTGTGAATATTTTGATTTTGCGGATAAGCCGCGCGCACATTCCGTTCCCGCAGAGATCACGCAGATCGAGCTTGAGGATTTCGGTATGTCATACGTTATCCGCCTGACCGACGGACGTTTCATCGTCATCGACGGCGGCAGAGATTTCGAGCCCGACCGCGAAAGACTTTTTAAGTGTCTTTCAGAGGGCTCTCCCGACGAAAAGCCCGTTATCGCGGCGTGGATACTTACGCATCCTCACAGCGACCACTACCTCTGCTTCATCGGATTTATGGAGCAGTACGGCGATCGCGTTGAGGTGGAACGATACATACTCAATTTCCCCGAGGGCGACGATATCCTTCATTATCCCAAGCTTGAGAAAAAGGATAGGAGATTCGAGGATGCCTCCGGCAAAACAAATATTCCGAAAATGTGGGCGCAGATAGAAAAGTCCGGCGGCATCGCGTATACCGCGCACACGGGTCTGCGCTTCAACATAGGCGGTGCAAATCTCGAAATTCTTGCCTCGATGGATGATACCATTCACCGCTCTTCGAACATAAACGCGTCCTCGCTCGTTATCCGTATGGAGCTTGCGGGACAGGTCATACTTTGGGCGACCGATGCATCCTTCAGCGACGCTCGTCTGCCCGATAAATTCGGCGATTATCTGAAGGCGGATATTCTGCAGATCCCCCACCACGGTATACAGTGCGGAACCGCCGAGGCGGCGATGCGCGGATATGATCTCATCCGCCCGAGTGTCTGCTTGCTCCCGATTTCGGAATATAACGCATACACCGCCTTTTCTGCGCATAAGGAAAGCACGAAATATCTGATGACCAAGGTCGACTCGGTCGAGGAAATTATCGTCGGCACGCCGCAGAGAACGATCACGATCCCCTACACTGCGAAGAAGAACGCGCGCGCGGAGCACGATAGACTTTATAAAAGAGGTCAGGATCGCTCGGGCGCGAACACGTGGGTGTTCACCGAGCTTGACACCGCCCGCGAGAGCGACTTTGTTTTCACCCTTGTGAATATGACTCACCAAGCCGCAGATGTGACTATCGAGCTTTTCTTTGAGCACAGCTCGCAGATGGTGCGCTCGATCAAGGCGAGTGCCGCACCGCTCGTTGTCAAGCGGCTCAACATCGTCGGTGACGAGGTTGACGGAGACTACGAATACTTCGATTGGCTCTCGCTGAAAAAGCGCGGAGTACCCGAAAATGCGCTCTTCGCGGTGAGATTCATCAGCGACGTGCCGATAATCATATCGCATCCCGACCACAGCGCGGTTTACGTGGCGAAGGATCTGAACTGATTAAATAGAAAAACTCGGATATTCAGAAGCTTGAAGCTTCTCGATATCCGAGTTTTTTATTAACGATCAGCAACTATAATCTCGCAACTGCATTCCTTAACGCTGCCCTCGCGGACGATCTCACCTATCGAATCTGCAACGATCCTGCCCGAAAGCGGATTCTTGACGGATACGATATTGCCCTTGATAGTGGCGTCAACCTCAGAATATTCAAATGAGAGGTCGCAGCCCTCGGTGGTGCAGTTTATGAGCTTGAGTCCCTTGCAATAGCAAAGGGGCTGTGTGCCGACGATGTGGCAATTGATGAAGGTCACGTTTTCCGAATACCACGCAAGATATTCACCCCTTACAACGCTGTCGCGGACGGTGACGTTCTTGGCGTGCCAGAAGGCGTCCTTGGTGTTGAGCGTGGAGTTCGATATCCCGACGTTTTCGGTGTATTGGAAGGAATATTTGCCGTTCAGAGTGAAGTGGTCGAGCTTTATATCGCGGCTCTCAAAAAGAAAATATTCGCTTGTGATCTCGGATTCCTTGATATCAATTCCGCGGCATCTCCAGCCGAACTCGGTGGAGGTGGCGGTGCAACGCTCGAGGCTGATGTTTTCGCACTCGCGCAGAGCCTTGACGTCAAGTATCTCGCAATCGGTGAACGAACCGTTTTTCGAGTACCATATCGGCGCGCGGACACCCGCGCCGAGCTTGCACTCGCGGAGGGCGAAGTCCGTGCAATGCCAAAGCGGATAGCGGAGCGAGAAATTGCAGTTTCGGACGTTGATGCCGATGCACTCTTTAAGCGCGGACTCGCCGTCCTCAGCACCTTCAAAGTTGCAGGCGATAACGTCGGCGTTTCGCAGACCGTAAAGCGCGCGCTCCTCGCCCGTGGTTATGTTTTCGTAAATCTTTCTTTCAGTCATCCTTAAATACCAAGCAAACCTGCGGCATTTGTGCCGCATATTTTTTTAAAATCCTCGGTGTCAATATCCAAAGATCTCAAAAATTCCAGTGTTTTTGCGGGGTCTTCCCAAGGAGCGTCGCTTCCGAAAAGGATTTTTTCCGCACCGTGGGCGTTGATAATATCGCGGGCGAGCGCGGGCTCGATGAAATCCGCGATAAACGCGGTATCGAAATAGATCGGTGTGCTGACAAGCTTTTCGGCAACTTCATCCCACAGCATCCAGCCGCCGAGATGCGCGGCAACGAGCCTCAAATCGGGAACTTTATCAACGGCACGAAGGAGCATATCGGGCTCTGCGTGGACGGGCGGGGGATAGCCGATATCGCGCCCTGCGTGGAGAATGACGGTCATTCCGTGATGCGCCACGCGGCGGTAGATGGCAATAGCCTCGTCCGAATCGGTAAAGAATGTTTGAAACTCGGGGTGGAGCTTGATGCCCTTAAAGCCTTCCTCGGCGAGTCTGTCAACCCACGCGACCGCATCGGGGCCTGCGGGATGGAGTGAACCAAATGAATAAAGACCGCAATTTGCCTCGTTCGTTTCCTTTGCCACGCGATTTATGGTTTCTGTCTGCTTTGGATTGGTCACGATGGGAAGGACCACCGCAAGATCAACTCCCGCAGAGCTTTCGACCTCGATAAGCCCTCGCGCCGTACCGTCGGTGCAGTTTTTCATCGGATAGTCGGTGATGCGCGCGGAATTTGCGATCAGGGTCTCTATCGTACGCGCCGCGATCCTTTCGGGAAACGCGTGCGCGTGGAAGTCGATCATCATCAGTTCTTAAGGCTGTGGATGGGCGCGGGGATACGTCCGCCGCGCGCGATAAATTTAGCGGGGGAATAGGTGTTGACGGGCATAATGGGCGCGCTTCCGAGAAGTCCGCCGAATACGACCTCGTCGCCGACCTTTTTGCCGACGGCGGGGATGACTCTGACAGCCGTGGTCTTGGTGTTAGCCACACCGATCGAGATCTCGTCCGCGATGATGCCGCAGATGGTCGATGCGGGGGTGTCACCTGGGATTGCAATCATATCAAGTCCAACCGAGCAAACGGCGGTCATAGCCTCGAGCTTTTCGAGAGTGAGCGCGCCGATACGTGCGGCGTGGATCATACCCGCGTCCTCGGAAACGGGGATGAAAGCACCCGAAAGTCCGCCGACGTGCGAGGATGCCATAACTCCGCCCTTCTTGACGGCGTCATTGAGGAGCGCGAGAGCCGCGGTGGTACCGGGGCATCCGCAGGTCTCAAGACCCATATTTTCAAGGATATGAGCAACCGAGTCACCGATCGCGGGAGTGGGAGCAAGGGAGAGGTCAACGATTCCGAAGGGAACGCCGAGACGCTTGGACGCCTCAAATGCAACGAGCTGACCTACGCGCGTGATCTTGAACGCCGTCTTCTTGACGGTCTCCGCGATAGCGGTGAGGTCGCAGTCGCCGACACGCTTGATTGCCGATGCAACCGCGCCGGGACCCGAAACGCCGACGCTTACAACGCACTCGGGTTCGGTAACGCCGTGGAATGCGCCCGCCATAAAAGGGTTGTCCTCGGGGACGTTAGCGAACACTACGAACTTTGCACAACCGATGGAATCGCGGTCTGCGGTCAGAGCGGCGGTCTTGACGATGATGTCGCCCATCTTCTGAATGGCATCCATATTGATGCCCGCCTTGGTAGACGCAACGTTGACCGACGAGCAAACGCGCTCGGTCTCGGCAAGGGCGTAGGGGATTGATTCGATGAGCTGTTCCTCGCCGACGGTGCAGCCCTTCTGAACGAGTGCGCCGTAGCCGCCGATGAAGTTGATGCCGAGGGTATCAGCGGCGCGGTCGAGAGTTTTAGCGAGCTTTATATAGTCCTCGGAGGAGAATCTTCCGCCGAGAATGGAGATGGGAGTGACCGCAACTCGGCGGTTGACGATCGGAATGCCGTACTGCTTCTCAATATCGTCGCCGACCGAAACAAGTCGCTCAGCCTTCTTTGTGATCTTATCGTATACGCGGTCGCAGACGGCATTTATATCGTCGCCCGCGCAGTCGATCAGCGATATTCCCATGGTGATGGTTCGAATATCGAGATTTTCCTCGCGTATCATATTTATGGTTTCAAGTATATCGTGAATATTCAGCATAATCTACTCCGATCAGATGCGGTGCATCGAATTGAAAATATCCTCGTGCATCGTTGCGATGCGAAGACCGTTTTGGTCGCCGAGCGCACTCATCTTATCAACGAAATCGCCGAAAGCGCAGGAGAGCCCGTCGATATCAACGAGAACGATCATCGCGAAATACTCGCGCAGAACGCTCTGCGAAATATCAATGATGTTCGCGCCCATATCCGAGCACTCGGTTGCAACCTTTGCAACGATTCCTACGTTGTCTTTACCCGTAACTGTAATTACTGCTTTCATTACCGTACCTCCGAAAAAAGTATAATCGTATATATTATAATATTTTTATCTTGATTTGTCAAGGGTTTGGGAATAAAGTTAATTTCCGCTTTGACGATTACAATAATAATTTTTGAATATTTTCTAAACCTATTGACAAATCCGCTCTAATGTGTTAGACTATATATACACTCTAATGCATTAGAGAAAGGAAAACTCAAAATGGAAACACCGAAAGTATTTGAAAGCGAATACCGCTTCTGCCTTATTTTGTGGGATCACGAGCCCGTAAAAAGCAGCGAGCTTGTCGCTCTTTGCCGCGAACAGCTCGGTTGGAAGCCGACAACGACCTATACCGTCATCAAAAGGCTTTCGGAGCGCGGCGTGCTCAAAAACGAGAATACCGTTGTGTCCTCGCTTGTGAGCAAGGATGAAGTCCAGGCTGCTGAGATTGACGAAATGGTCGAGAAGACCTTTGAGGGCTCGCTTCCCGCCTTCGTCGCCGCCTTTACCAAGCATCAGAAGATATCCGAGGAGGAAATCGATGCGCTTCAGCAAATGATAGACCGCTATCGGAAAGGAGAAGACTGATGTCGCAGATAATTCAAGCTTTTTTAAGCATTGTTAATATGAGCATATCTGCAAGCTTTATCCTTATTGCAGTATTGCTTTTGCGCCTTATCCTGAAAAAAGCACCCAAATGGATTACGGTGATGCTTTGGGGTATCGTTGCAGTAAGACTCATTTGCCCCATATTTATAGAGAGTGAGCTCAGCTTGCTTCCCGAAACCGAATGGGTAGAACCGCAAAACGTTCAACTCGATAATCCCACCGCTCCCGACGAGATCGTTTTTGAAGCCGTGACGGGCGAGAGCATTGACGTGGAATATCCAACGACCGAGCCCGATATCACCGTGACAAAGGGCATCGGCATACCGTCACTTTTATCGTTGATATGGCTCTCGGGCATAGCGGCAATGCTTCTCTATACTGCCGTCAGCTATTGCAGACTGAAAGAGCGCATCAGAGAAGCCGTCAAACTCCGCGACAATATTTTTCAAAGCGAAAGCGTTGTGTCGCCGTTCGTTCTCGGCATTATAAATCCGAAAATATATCTTCCGTTCAATATGAACGAAAAGAACGTCGGACACGTTGTAGCGCACGAAACAGCGCACATACGCCGCAAGGATCACATCTGGAAGCCGATCGGATTTCTTTTGCTGACGGTCCATTGGTTTAACCCCTTGATGTGGCTCGGCTACATCCTTATCTGCCGTGATATTGAGCTTGCTTGCGATGAAAAAGTAATAAAGACGCTCGGTCACGATGCAAGAGCCGATTATTCCGAGGCGCTTCTCTCTTGCAGTGTAAGCAGACGGATGATCGCTGCTTGTCCCATCGCATTCGGCGAGGTCGGCGTAAAGGACCGCGTGAAGTCGGTATTGAACTATAAGAAGCCTGCTTTCTGGATCATAATCATCGGCATAGCCGCTTGCGCCGCCGTTGCGGTTTGCTTTCTTACCGATCCGGTCGATATCGGTACCGCTATCGACGATGATCTTAAAGCCTTCATCGACGCTCGCATCCCCGAGCATTTCCGCAACGATGGATCCGAGGGACGTGCTTGCTGCTTTGATTGGAAGCCTCTCGGCACAACACAGAGCGGTGACGAGATAACGGTCTATATGTGGGTGATGTATCGCGAATACAGCTATATCGGCACCGAACTGCAAGGTCAAAGGGGCTCGCACGTTCCCACGGCAATTACTGTTAAGGAAGAAAACGGCGCATATACTCTTATTGAGTACTGGGAAGCCGACAACGGCGGAAAGTACGCTCCCAGTATCAAAAACAAATTTCCGCGAAAGCTATATAAATCCGCGTTTAATTCGCAGCTATATTCAAAAGAACAAACGGAAAGATGCCTTCAGCAAGCCCGTGCTTTTTTCGGTTTAGATTCCATAACAGGCATTCAAAGCGAACACAGTCCGATATACAGCTTCGTTCCTCTGGGCAGCATCTCAGGCAAGACGCATTACATTTATATCGAGGATTTCGGATGTGACGTGGAGAACGCAAGCATAAGCTTCGAAAAAGTGCGTTTTGAGGACGGAGAGATCATATTCGATATCTTCTGGCAGAACGACGGCACCGAGATCATTGACATCGGACCCGATTTTGAAATATACAGATATAACGGGACCTCACTTGAAAAGCTCGATCATAAAAGCATCTGGCTTTATTACAGCCAAGTGCTGCCCGGCAAGGGTTACAGTGTTTCGGGTGATTACGTCGATCTTACGATCGAAAACAAGATATCAACAGATTATATTCTATCCGCGCATTACGATATTTTCTCTCCCGGCAGATACCGCTTTGAAGCTCATGGGGCGTGGGTGGATTTTCAGATCATTGATGATTACAGAAAGATCGTCCCCGAATATGATATGGCAATCTTTGACGTTGACGGCGACGGGGAGTCCGAGCAATGCAGCATGCATCCCGGATACCGGGGTAATTATCAAAGCTTTATCTTCATAGTTCAAGATACGAAAACCGGTGAAATCGAATGCGAGAGCGTTATTTACTCCCGTATACAAGACCTCTCATTCGCAAGATGGGTGGACAACACGATGCAGGTTAAGGGAAGAACACCCGACGCCTACCCGACGGAGCATTGGTTTGAGATCACTATCGTCGACGGAGAGATTCGACTCACCGAAAAAGGAACGCCCATAGAGGAGATCGGAAAAGTATCATTGATCTATGACGACTTGGTATTTTCCTACGTTATGCCACCCGAAGCGGTACCGGAAATAACGATCGAAAACGGTATTATTTACACGGCATCGAACGGCAACAAGGAACGCTACGGCACGGTGAAGACTGTTGAATTGACCTACGAGAATTTCGATTCGTATACCAAGGTATTCGAGCGATTCGGGCCACCCGCTCTGCTGAGAGAGAATAATGAAGTCACCTATGAGGTTACGCCGGATTCCGCAAACGGCATTGGACTTTACTACGTTATGGAGCAAAAAAGCGGAGAACGCCTGATAGTTTACGGTCATTACGAAAACGGAAGGAAAGAGGAGCTGATAAGGTTCATTTACAGTATGAATCCGTGAATTACGCAAAAAAGGTGCGAGCACAGCGTTTTGAATGCTGTGCTCGCACTTGTTTATTTGGTTTTTATCAATTCGGAAAATCCGTCCGAAGATCGGGAATATTTGCTCCCGAATGGGAAATTACTTGCTGATAACCGCGAGTATTTTC
This sequence comes from Clostridia bacterium, assembly GCA_017387685.1. Lineage (GTDB taxonomy): Bacteria > Bacillota > Clostridia > Oscillospirales > CAG-272 > CAG-390. Next base: position 45,919 of record JAFOEU010000015.1, on the reverse strand, counting down.
TTGAGCAGATCCTCCGTCGTGGGGTTCTGCTCGCGCTCGATGCGTGCCTTTTCGTCGGCTTCTGCCTTTGCTTTGGCGGCGACTTCTTCGGCGAGACGCTTCTTTTCGGCAAAGTAAGCGGCGACGGCTTCCTTATCGCGGATATTGACTCCGTGCGCGCGGAGCTCCCCCCGCTCCTTGCGGTCGAGAGTTTTCTCCGCGATCTTTTCGCTGAGCTCCTTGCGGTCCTCGCGAACCTTGTTGACCACCTTGAGGATGGTGAAGAGAACGAGAGCGACGAGGAAAAAGTTGATGACCGCGTTGATGAACGCGCCCCAGTCGATGTAGATCGAGTTGGCAAGGTCTATCTCCTGCCCGATGACGTTGCCCTCTTCGTCAAGGGTGTCGGTGTAGGCAACCTTGAGATAGGTGTAGATCTCGCTGAGCGAATCGGCATCAAAGAGAGTGGCGAGAATGTAGTTTACGATAGGTTTGAGAATATTATTGCTCATCGCGGTGACGATCGCGGTGAAGGCGCTACCGACGATGACACCGACCGACATATCGACCACGTTGCCGCGGTTGATGAATTTTTTGAATTCGCTGACGTAATTTTGCATCAGTATCCCTTGACCTCTTCAGCCTTCATCAGCTTGACGAGTGCGCTTGTGCCGAGACGGGTCGCGCCGAGCTTTACGAAGTCCTCGGCATCCTCAAAGGAACGGATTCCGCCCGCTGCCTTGATCTTGACTCCCTCGGGTACGTTTGCGGCAAAGAGGGCGATATCCTCGCGAGTTGCACCGCCGGTCGAGAAGCCCGTGGAGGTCTTGATGTAGTCCGCGCCCGCCGCGCCGACGATCTTGCACATCTTGATCTTTTCCTCATCGGTCAGAAGGCAGGTCTCGATGATGACCTTGAGTATCTTGTCGCCGCAAGCCTTTTTGACCTCGCGAATGTCCTCCTCGACAAGGTCGAAGCGTCCGTTCTTGATGTTGCAGATGTTGGCAACCATATCGATCTCGGAGGCACCGTTTGCGATCGCGTCGCGTGCCTCGGCGCACTTGCCCACCGTGGTGGTGTAGCCGAGAGGGAAGCCGATAACGGTGCAAAGGTTGAGCTTGCCCTCGGTGTAGTCGCGGGCGAAAGCGATGTATGTCGCGGGAATGCAGACGGATGCGGTCTCGTACTTGATCGCATCGTCGCAGATGACCTTGATATCTGCCTCGGTCGCGGTGGGAGCGAGGAGAGTGTGGTCGGCGTATTTAAGAAGTTCCTGTTTCGTCATTTTTATGACCTCCGGATTTTTATTCGATAAATATATTATATCACAAAATATGGGAAAAATCAACACGGTTTTTGTTAAGATGCAAATACTTAACCGACGGTTGTGTTTTTGATATTCTATTTATGATAAATAATGCAAATGTACCGATTTATAAACTTCCCGATGATTGACTTTTATATAATTATGTTGTATAATTATGCTAATATAAAATCGACGGAGGTCAAAAATGGCAGGAATAGAGAATTTCGGTAATATCGTTCTTGAAGCAAGACGCAAGGCGGGAATGACTCAGGAAGCTTTTGCGAACAAGCTCGGCATTACTCCGCAGGCGATCTCAAAGTGGGAAAACGGACTCGGCTACCCCGACGTCACACTCTTTCCCGAGATCGCGGAGATATTGAACATACCGATCGAGAGTCTTTTCGGAGTTGATAGCGATCAGGGCAAGACCGTGCCTTTTCCGCAGAAAAGAGACGGACTGAATTACGTATTTTCACACGAGAACCGTGCTTGCTATTCCTCCAAGACGGTCGAGAGAATAGACGCGGAAAATCACATCGCATATTTTACCGACGGAAGCCGTGCAGATCTCAAGCGGTGTAATGCCGTGAACGTCGGCGACGGGGAGATAAGATTTGTTGAGGCTGAAGATCACGAAGAATGCTCCGACGGCATCAAGGGAGATCTTTGCCGCGATTTTTCCGAATTTTCATCCGTTACAGCCAAGCTGACTATGCCTTGTGATTTTTATATAAAGAGCACGGCTGAAGGGAAGGGACGCGTGGTTGCAAGCGGTAATTCGAAATTTTTATCCCACCTGATCACCGAGGCGAACGGAGATACTCTTGAAATTTCTTTCAAAAAGTCGATCATGGATTTCCCGAGCCGTACTCGGAACGCCTTGACTGTTTATCTCCCCTGTGAACGTGGCGGTGTGTTCAAAATTTCGGTCTGCGGCTCTTCGGATTGCAATATAGAGCCCTCCTGCGGCATTCTTGAAATATCCGTAGCGGGCAGCGGTGACGTGACCGCCGCCGATTGCAACAGAATGCATTGCAGTATTGCGGGCAGCGGCGACGTCAAGGTCGGCTGTGTAGCGTTCGGAACGAATATTTCCGTCAGCGGATCGGGCGACGTTGAAGCTGAGTCGCTCTGTGCTCCCTTCATTACCATAGCGGGAAGCGGAAGCGTCAAGGTAGGGGAGGTTGTCGGTGACGAGATGAACGTCAGCATCGCGGGCTCGGGTGATATCGAGTGCGGCGGCGAGGTAGATACTCTGAAGCTGACCGTTCACGGCTCGGGTGAATTCGATGCGCCCGAACTCACCGTCGGCGAGGCTCATATCTCGGTCTCGGGCAACGGAGATATAGTCATTGGCAGAATCAAGCGCGCATCGTATGAAACGCTTGGAAAAAACACGACACTCAAAGTCCTTGCGAGAGGGGAGTAAATAATTCAAGAGGGCGGCTTTTTGCCGTCCTTTTTTGTGTTAAAATGTAGATTCGCTCAAAAAATGTGCACAAAGCGCGATAATTCGCTCAAAAAATGTGCAAAAAGTTGAAAAAATCGCTCAAAAAATGTGCATAGGCGTTGACAATCGATTTGAAAAGAGGTATAATTAAAACATAATAATGATTGATAACGGAGGTAGAGATGTATTTAAGGCGTAAGATTGACGATTATCTGACAGCCTGGAAAGCTGATCCTGACAGAAAACCGCTGATCGTAAGGGGATGCCGTCAGATCGGAAAGACTGAGTCTGTTTTGTATTTTGCCGAGCGGAATTACGAGAGTGTCGTTGAAATTAATTTTGTCAGAGACGAAAAATATAAAAAGATAATAGTTGACGGCTACGACGTTGACAGCATCGTTAAAAATATTTCAAGAATAGATCCCTCAAAAAGATTTATTTCGGGAAAAACGCTTATTTTTTTTGATGAAATAACCGAATTTCCCGAGATAGCGACGGCGTTGAAGTTTTTCAAGATAGACGGCCGTTTTGATGTGATCTGTTCGGGATCGATGCTTGGTGTCAATTACAGAAAGATCGAGAGCAACAGCATCGGTTATAAAACCGATTACACAATGTACTCTATGGATTTTGAGGAATTTTTGTGGGCAAAGGGATACGGTGAGGATACGGTTCTCGATATGCTTGCGCATATGGTCGAGATGCGTCCTTTCAATGAGCTGGAGATGGATATTTATCATTCCCTGATGCTCGACTATTCTATCCTCGGCGGTATGCCCGCCGTTGTGAAGGACTATATAGCAAAGGGAACCTTTGAGGGATCTCTTGATACCCAAAGGCAGTTGATCGCTGATTACAAAGAAGATATACGTAAATATGCCGAGGGACTTGACCAGGCGCGTATTATGAATGTTTTTAACAGCATTGCCCCGCAGCTTGCTAAAGAAAACAAAAAATTTCAGCTTTCGCGTGTGGCTTCGGGGGCGCGTTTCCGTGATTACAGAGGATGCGCCGAATGGCTCTCGGATGCGGGTATAGTTAATGAATGCTATTGCCTTGACTTCCCCGAATTGCCGCTCAACGGCAACTGTGATACCGATAAATTCAAGCTTTATTTTGCCGATACAGGTCTGCTCGTTTCTTTGCTTGACGAAGAAGCGGGAGAAGATCTTCGTGCAAACAGAAACCTCGGCGTATATAAAGGTGCTCTTTACGAAAATATCGTCGGCGAAGCCTTGACAAAGCAGGGATATCGGTTGTATTATTACAAACGCGAGGATTCGACGCTCGAAGAGGATTTCTTTATAAGGAACGCGGATTCTTTGATACCCATTGAGGTGAAAGCGAAAAACGGCAGGACTAAATCTCTGCGTACGCTTATAGATTCCGAAAAATACTCTGACGTTCATTTCGGATTCAAGATGTCGGGAAATAATATCGGTTATGGTGAAAGGATATTTACATTCCCGTATTTCTGCACTTTTTTGCTGAAACGGTTTGTCAAAGAATTCTTACCTGAAAAAATTTTGGATGATGAATCATAATATTTTCAAAAATACATCATCCTCACGACACAGTTTAATGGTATTCTATATATTGGTATAATTTAGCTGATTGTAATTTCCGTTAATACAATAAAAATCGTTTTTTCGGCGGCTTTGCCGACCGAAAAAACACCTCCCCGGCGAGCAAGGCGAGCCCGCGCGCCGAGGGGAGCTGCCAAAATCACAGATTTTGGCAAGCGGCGATAAGCGCGCGATTTTCAATTGTAAAACGCAGTTTTACAATTGGCTGATTGGTATAATTTACAAGGAGGTTACGAATTTTGATCAAGGTCAGAAATCTAACTAAGAATTACGGCGGTCATCTTGCCGTTAAGGGTATATCTTTCGACATCAAGCCGGGAAAGATATACGGTCTGCTCGGTCCCAACGGTGCGGGCAAATCGACTACTATGAACATACTCACAGGCTGTCTTGCCGCTACCTCGGGAGAGGTCACGGTTGACGGTCACGATATCTTTGAGGAACCCCTCGAGGCAAAGCGACATATCGGCTATCTCCCCGAGCAGCCGCCCGTCTACGGCGAAATGACTCCCCGCGAGTATCTGATGTTCGTTGCAGAGGCGAAGGGCGTGCCCTTTGAGAAGAGTCTGCGCCACGTCAAGGAGGTCATGCAGCTGACGCAGATCTACGACGTCCGCGACCGCCTCATCCGCAATCTTTCGAAGGGCTACCGTCAGCGTGTCGGTATTGCGCAGGCGATGATCGGTGAGCCCGACGTTATTATCCTCGACGAGCCGACGGTAGGTCTTGACCCCGCGCAGATCATTGAGATCAGAAACCTTATCCGCAAGCTCGGACGAATCAAGACCGTTATCATCTCGAGCCACATTCTCGCCGAGATCAGCGCGGTCTGCGACCACGTTATCATTATCTCAAAGGGCAATATCGTTGCCAACGAAACTCTCGAAAACCTTGAGGCACGCGCGGGCGGAAACGGTCTGACTCTCAAGATCAAGGGCGACAAAAAACGTGCGGAAAAGCTTATTTCTGCAGTTTCGGGCGTTGAGAGTGCCGAATATTCCGAAAACGACGGCATCGTAAACGCTTCGATCACATACTCGGCAGACGTCCGCGAGGCTCTCTTCAATGCCTTTGCCGATGCGAAAATGCCGATACTCGAAATGCACACCGATGAGAGCACGCTCGAGGATATCTTCCTCCAGCTCGCCTACGGCACCGACGAGAGGGACGCAAGTCTGATCGCCGAGGTCACCGAGGAAGAGGACGATTACCCCGAGGAAAAGAAGCCCGCTAAAAAGAAGGAGAAGGAAGAGGACGATTACAAGCCCCTCTTCGGTTCTTCGGATGACGAGGAGGACGATGAATAATGATCGCTATTTTTAAACGTGAATTCAAGTCATATTTTATCAACGTGTCGGGATACGTATTCCTCGCCGCTATCTGGCTCTTTTCGGGAATCTTCGCGACTGCGCTCAACTTTATCGGTCGGTACGCGTCCTATGAGTATGCACTCAGCAACCTTATGATCGTGCTTCTACTCATCATTCCGATACTTACTATGCGTTCGATGTCGGAGGACAGACGAAACAAGACGGATATGCTCCTTTATTCGCTTCCCGTAAGCTCGGCGCAGGTCGTGATCGGTAAGTATTTCGCTATGCTCGCGGTATGGGCGGTTGCCTGCCTCGGTATGGGCGTTACTCCCATAATCATCGGTATGTACGGCGCGGTCAATTTTGCGTCGGCTTACAGCGCGCTGCTCGGATTCTTCCTCCTCGGCGCGGCACTTATCGCGGTTTGCACATTTGTTTCCTCGCTGACCGAGAATCAGCTTATCGCAGCTATCGGCGGTATCGTTACCTCGCTTGCGCTCTATCTGCTCGGTTCGCTTGTCGGACTTATCCCCGCATCGGCACTTGCATCCTTCGCTTGCTTTGCAGTCCTTGCGATCGCGCTTGCGGTTATCGTTTATTTCCTTACCAAAAGCTACGTTATCGCGGCTATCGTGGCGGTAGTGACGCTCGTTCCTACTGTGGCGATCTATTTTATCAATTCCGAGCTTTACGCATCCGCGTTCCCGAAGATGCTTGAATATCTTGCTCTCTTTGACAGATACTACACCTTCCTCGGCGGTATTTTCGACGTTGGAGCGGTGGTATACTATATTTCCTTTGCTGTGTTCTTTATCTTCCTTACGGTGCAGTCCTTTGACAAGCGCCGCTGGAGCTGATGGAGGTGCGATATGAATAACAATATGAATAAAAAGCCCCTCTTTGACAGAAGAGGAAAAAGCGGCACCTACGCGGTCGTCATTTCGCTGATCCTTCTTGCCGTTCTCATTGTCGTCAATATGCTCGTCGGCTCGCTTCCGACAAAGCTTACGATGATCGACACAAGCGGAACGGGCAAATTCGATATCTCGGGCACGAGCCAGAGCTTCGTGGCGGGCGTCAAGGATAAGATCACTATCTACTACGTCTGCACCGACGGCTACGAGGACTCGGATTTCAAGACCTTCCTTGACAGATACGCATCCCTCAATTCCAAGATCACTCTCAAGAGAGTCGATCCCACACGCGATCCCTCCTTCCTTGAAAAGTATCAGACCGAGGGACTCAACGAAAACAGCGTTATTATCGAAACGGAGAAGCGCGTAAAGGTCATCGATTATTACGATTTCTTCCTTTTCTACAACGCAGATATCAATTACTCGATGAGCTACGACGAGTACGCAAGCTACGGCTCGATGTACGAGTCCTATTACGGCTACAAGTTCACGCCCGTTCAGTATTTTGACAGCGTACTCACCCTCGGCATCGAATACGTTTGCGCCGAGACTGTACCCTCGATGTATCTCCTCAGCGGTCACGGTGAGGCGGAGTTCCCCGAGGTCGTAACCAAGAATCTTGACAGCTTCGGCTTCAGATATGACAGCATCAACCTCGCCCTCGGTGATCCCGTTCCCTCGGATTGCACCTGCGTCGTTATCAACACCCCCGCATCCGATATCACCGCCCTTGAGGCTGCAACGCTCTCAAACTACCTTGCAAGCGGCGGCAATATCCTTCTGATCACCGCAAACGGCGCCGATCAGTTCAAGAATCTTGCATCCGTTGTTGCAGAGTTCGGTCTTTCTGCCGAAGCGGGAACCGTTTATGAGGGCTCGTCGGGCGCGTATATTCAGTCGCCTGCGGTCATCTATCCTACCGTGAGCGAATCTCATAACTCGGTTGCGTATATTGCACAGAACGACATTCCCGTTCTCCTTTCAAATTCGCACGCCATCCGTGTTGCTGAGACCTCGGGTGTGACCGCAACTCCCGTATTTACTACCACCGATAAGGCGTATTCCGTCATCGGCGGTCAGAACGGCGAGGCGGGCGTGAAGAACCTCGGCGTTGTTGCGGAAAAAGAAAACGGCGCGACTCTTTGCTGGGTTGCATCGGGCGGATTCCTCTCCGACAGCCTTATCACCTACACCAACGGCGGCAACTTCTACGCCTTCTACAGTACGATGAACTACCTCACGGGTAACTTCACCTCGTCGCTGCCCGAGATCCCCGGTGTTGAGCTTTCCGAAACTCTTATCACCACTACCGCGATTGATGCGAATATCTGGGGAACCATCCTCATCTTCATCATCCCCGGCGCGGTTCTCGGAGGCGGAATTCTTTACTGGGTACGCCGCCGTCGCAGATAAAATACCGAAAATATGAAAAAGTTTAAATCAATCATTATTTTACTCGCCGTTTTGCTCGTCCTTCTCGCCGTGTACTTCTTTGCAAGTCCAATGTGGCGCGAGGACGAGGCGGCGGATACGACCGCGGAGCAGTCCCATCAGATCGCCGCGATCGATCACACTCTGCTCGTCGGGCTTGAGCTGAAGCACGGGGAAGAGAATCTCTCCTTTGCGCTCAACGATAAGGCTACCGAGTGGAATTGGAGTGAGGACGGCGAAGTACCGCTTGACAATATGGCGTTTGCCAATATCGTCACCGCGCTCAATAACGCAAAATCCAAGTATAAGCTTGAGGGTGTCAGCTCCGAGCAGCTTGCCGAATACGGCCTTGACGCGCCCTCGATGACGGTCAAGTTCAGCTTTTCGGACGGCACCGCAAAGCAGTTTTTCATCGGAAATCTCAACTCCTTCAATTCAAGCTACTACCTCTCCGAGGCGGGCGCACCGAATACCGTCTATATGATCGAAGCGGCGGTGAAGACCTCGCTTGAGCTTGATATCCACGATTTCGTGCTTGAGGAAACGCCCCCCGCGATCACCGAGGCGAAGATACTCGGTGTGGAGTATAATAATGCGGGCAATTACTATGATTTCATCTATTATCCCTCGGGCAATTCCTCGGATTATACCGACAGATACGAGTGGTATTTCAGAAGCGGACTCGTCGGGATGTCCTCGCTCCCTCCCGAAACCCCTCTCCGCACCGATCTCGGTGACAGTCTTTCCGCGCTCATCACGGGCCTTGCCTTTGACGAATGTGTGGCACTTGATTACACCGCAGGTGATTTCGGCTTCTCGGAGAGCAAAAAGATCGTGATCTCCTATAATGCCGAAGAGGGTGAAACCGGCGTGCTTCAGAAGAAGGAGTACGTCATCTACCTCGGCTCGCAGAGAGAGGACGGCAGTATTTACGCTCATACCGATACCTCGAAGCTCGTTTATACCCTCTCCTCCTCCGACGAATGGCTTGAACTTATCGCAGCCGAGGAAACGAAGCTCTATCCCGACGAGCTCTGGCTCCCGAACTATGAGCTTATCAAATCTATGACCTTCACCGCGGGCGGAGAGACGGTTAAAGTAAACGTGGCAAGCACGGACGGTAAGATAGCATATTCCTCTGATACAACGAACGATGCTGATGCGATCGGTGCGCTCGTTAAGGCTTTTGAAGATATGAAGACGGTGTCAAATGCCGCTTATCTTGATTCATCCGCCGGGGCAGAGGGAATGGGAGAGCTGTTAGCCGTATACGTTGAACTTAACTCCGGCTCCGAGATTTCTGTCGTTGTGAGAAGGTATACTGATGAATATTGCGTTGTGACCTTTGATTTTATGGACGGAAGACTCATCAAATATGAAGATGCAGATGCATTTATTGATATGATCTTCGCACTCACCCAAAAGGCGGCTTGACATGAACGCAGCATTTTTCCTTATACCTAAAAGTCAGGTAGCCACACTTGAGGATGATGATACCTTCCGTCAGGGACTCGAAAAGATGCGGTATCACGGTTATACCGCCATCCCCGTGCTTACCAAGCAGGGAAAATACGTCGGCACGCTCAGCGAGGGCGATCTGCTCTGGAATCTTGTTGACATCGGCGGCGCAAGCCTTGAGGAATGCGAGGATCTGCACATCGCGGATATCCTGAGGCCCGACCGCAACCCGCCCGTCAAGATCACGGCGAAGGCGGAGGAGCTTCTCGAGCAGCTCATGACGCATAATTTTCTCCCCGTGACCGATGACGAGGGTGCATTTATCGGCATCGTCACAAGGCACAGGATGCTTGAGTATTATAAAAACATAAAACAGAAAAAATAACTTTTTCGAGGCTGAGTCGCTTATTTTAGTGTACTCAGCCTCGCATTTTTGATTTAAAATCGGAATAAAGCAATCAATTTTTTAATATAATAAATCCAAGAGGCTTGACTTCGGAGGGGGAAGTGTAGTATAATATATATATAATTTAATTACATTCTTTGGTAATGAATTATAAAAGGGAGGGATGTTCGGATGGCTGAAAATCTTGCGGCTTATTATTTTCATCAGGGAACGAATTATAAAGCATACGAATATCTCGGCATGCATATTGAGGACGGGCGGATGTCCTTCCGCGTGTGGGCGCCGAACGCGCAAGCAGTTTCTCTTTGCGGAGATTTTGACTTGTGGGGCGCGGGACTTCCCTTGACGCGCATTACCGATGGCGGTATATGGGAGATTTTCACCGATATCTTGCCCCAAGGCACTTGCTACAAATACCGGATCCGCACGGCGGACGGCAGAGAAGTGATGAAAGCCGATCCTTACGCGCTCTATGCCGAAAAACCGCCCGCGACCGCATCCGTCATAGATACGGGCGCGCTTTCCTATGAATGGAATGACGGCGGATGGATGGCGTTCCGACCGAACGCGAGAAAGTATGACCGCCCGATCAACGTCTACGAGGTCCATCTCGGCTCGTGGAAGCGTCACGAGGACGAGTCCTATTATTCCTACCGCGAGCTTGCGGACGAGCTGATACCCTATGCAAAGCAGATGGGATATACCCACATTGAGCTGATGCCCGTCGCGGAGCACCCGTTTGACGGCTCTTGGGGATATCAGGTCACGGGTTATTACGCTCCTACATCGCGCTTTGGCACGCCCGAGGATTTCTGTGCCTTTGTCGATGCCGCACACGGGGCGGGAATCGGAATCATCCTCGACTGGGTGCCTGCGCATTTCCCGAAGGATGCGCACGGTCTTTACGAATTCGACGGACAGCCCCTCTACGAATATCAGGGCATCGACCGCATCGAGCACGCGGGATGGGGAACACGCCGATTTGACGTCGGACGTCCCGAGGTGCAGTCCTTCCTTATTTCAAACGCGACCTATTGGGCGGAGGTCTTCCACGTCGACGGTCTTCGCGTTGACGCGGTAGCATCAATGCTCTATCTTGACTATGACAGACGCCCCGACGAGTGGGTGCCGAACGTCTATGGTGACAACCGTTGTCTTGAGGCGATCGCATTCTTCAAAAAGCTCAACGCGCATCTTGCGGGCGCGTATCCCGCGCTTATGATGATCGCCGAGGAATCCGCGGCGCAGATAGATATCACGGGCGAGGGTGAGGATGCACTCGGGTTCACCTACAAGTGGAATATGGGTTGGATGAACGATAACCTCTCCTACGCCGAGACCGATCCCATCTTCCGCAAATACCACCACGACAAGCTGACTTTTTCGCTTCTTTACTCATTCGGCGAAAAATATATGCTCCCGATCTCGCACGACGAGGTCGTTCACGGCAAAAAGTCCTATCTCGACCGCCATCCCGGCGACTATTGGAACAAGTTCGCGGGCGCACGCGGAGGACTTTGCTGGATGATGATGCATCCCGGCAAAAAGCTGCTCTTTATGGGCACCGAATATGCACCCTACCGCGAGTGGGCATACGAGGAGAGCCTTGAATGGTTTATGCTCGATTACGAGATGCACGCGAAGTTTCAGCATTTCACCGCAGATCTCAATCATCTTTATCTTTCCTCCCCCGAGCTTTGGAAACGCGATCTCGGCTGGGACGGATGCGAGTGGATCGATGCCGACAATGCGGAGGGCGGTGTCATCGTCTTCTCACGCTCGGACGGTGAGGGCAGACTTGTTGCGGTGATCAATTTCAGTCCCGTCTACTATCCCGAGTACCGCTTCGGTGTTCCTATCGCGGGAGAATGGCGAGAAGTATTTTCATCCGACCGCCTCGAATACGGCGGAGGAGGCGTTGTGCACGAAGGAATTCTTCGAAGCGAGGATATTCCGATGCATAAGAGAGATGAGTCACTCTCGATCAGAGTTGCGCCCCACGCGGCTCATATTTTCAGACTCGAAAAGGAAATCAAACGCGCAGTACCTAAATCTAAAATAAATCATAAAGAGAGGAACAAAAAGCAATGTTCAAGAAAAAAGAATGTGTAGCCATGCTCCTTGCGGGCGGACAGGGCAGCCGTCTTTACGCGCTGACAACCCGTCTTGCAAAGCCTGCGGTATCCTTCGGCGGAAAATACCGCATCATCGATTTTACTCTTTCAAACTGCGTTAACTCCGGCATTGATACCGTTGGTGTGCTTACGCAGTATCAGCCCCTTCTTCTCAACGATTACATCGGCAACGGCCTCCCCTGGGACCTCGACCGCACCTACGGCGGCGTAAAGATCCTGCCTCCCTATCAGGGCAAGGAAAAGGCTGACTGGTATAAGGGCACCGCGAATGCTATCTATCAGAATCTTCAGTTCATCGATCAGTACGATCCCGATTACGTTCTCATCCTCTCGGGTGACCATATCTACAAGATGGACTACGCCGCAATGCTCGCCTTCCATAAGCGCCGCGGTGCGGACTGCACCATCGCCTGCATCGACGTTCCCCTCGAGGAGGCAAGCCGCTTCGGCATTATGAGTGCATACGAGGACGGAAAGATCTGGAAGTTCTCCGAGAAGCCGAAGAATCCCGATTCCACCCGCGCTTCTATGGGTATCTATATCTTCAACAAGAAGAAGCTCGCCGAGTACCTGATCGCGGACGAGGCTGACGAGAATTCGAGCAACGACTTCGGTAAGAATATCATTCCCGCAATGCTTGCCGCAGGCGAAAAGCTTTACGCTTATTCCTTCCAGGGCTATTGGAAGGACGTCGGAACCATTTCCTCTCTTTGGGAGGCGAATATGGATATGATCGGCGAAAATCCCGTTCTCAATCTCAACGATGAAAAGTGGCGCATCTACGCCCGTCACTTTGCCCGTGCGCCTCAGTACGTTGGAGTGGGCGGCGTTGTTGATAATTCTTCGATTACCGAGGGATGCAAGATCTACGGAACCGTCCGCGGCTCTGTGCTCGGTCCCGGCGTAACCGTTTCGGCGGGCGCATCGGTTATCGACTCGGTAATTATGGAAGACGTAACCATTGGCGAGGGCGCAAGCGTTGAGTATTCCATCATCGATGCGCGCGTTCAGATCGGCAAGGATGCCAAGGTCGGCGGCCCGAAGGGCGGCGAGATCGCAGTTATCGGCGCTGATATCAAGGTTGAAGACGGCGCGGTGATCGAGCCCGGCGCTATGGTCAATCCCGAATAATTGAAGTAGGAGGAAATTATTATGACAGCAGCAGGACTTATTTTTTCGAACATACACGATGAATGCTTGCCCGAGCTTACCCGTCTGCGCACAATGGCAAGCGTGCCCTTCGGCGGCAGATACAGACTGATCGACTTTCCCCTTTCCAATATGGTAAATTCGGGAATCTCAAAGGTCGGTATCATTACTCACTATAACTATCAGTCGCTTCTCGACCATATCGGAACGGGTAAGGACTGGGATCTTGCGCGCCGTTCGGGCGGTATCAAGATTCTTCCCCCCTTCATCACCGCATATGATGCGAAGGCTACAAATTCGCTTTACACCACCCGTCTTGAGGCTCTTCTCGGCGTAACCAACTTCATCTCAAGATGCACCGAGGACGTTATCGTGCTCTCCGACTGCGATACTATCTGCAATATCGATCTCACGAAGGTGCTTGATCGCCACGAGGAGACCGGTGCTGATATCACAGTAGTAACAAAGCGCGTTTCGGGAGGAAACTATAACGCGGAGCGCCATTCGGTTCTCATGCTTGATGAAAACGATAAGATCATCGACGCGGCAGAATACAGCTCGGATATCAAGGGCGCGTTCAACGTAAGTACCAATATTATGGTAATCACCCGCCGTTACCTCATCACCGTCCTCAACGACGCGGCGGCTCACGGCTATACCTCCTTCTTCCGCGATATCATAGCGAAGAACGTTGGCAAGGCTGATTTCCGCGCGTACCGCTTCGACGGCTACTATTCGCTCATCAACAATCTGCCCGGATACTTTGAGACTTCTATGAAGCTTCTTGATTCCGAGGTAAGAGAAGAGCTCTTTGAAACCGCGGACAGACCCGTATTCACCAAGGTACGCAATTCCGCGCCTACCTCCTACAGCGCGAGCGCAAAGGTATCAGGCTCCATCATCGCCGACGGATGCGTTATCGAGGGCGAGGTTGAAAACTGCGTGATCTTCAGAGGAGTAAAGATCGGAAAGGGCACCGTAGTCCGCAATTCTATCCTCCTTCAGGATACCTACGTCGGTCAGAACGTCAACCTCAACTGTGTTATCACCGATAAGAACACCGTCATCCGCGACGGCAGAAATCTTTCGGGTCACGAGTCGATGCCCTTCTATATCGGTAAGGGCGTAATGGTATAATTGCAAAGTAAGGATTTAAAAATATGAAAAAAAGTATTCTTTTCGTAGGCGCGGAGGTTATGCCTTTTGCGGCTACGGGCGGACTCGGTGACGTTCTCGGCTCGCTCCCCAAGGCTCTTGCCGCAAAGGGAGTTGACGTCAGAGTCGTTATGCCGCTTTATTCCGCCGTCGGCGAGAAATACCGCGCCGAAATGAAAAAAGAGGCTAAATTTGACGTGTACCTCGCTTGGAGAAAGCAGTATTGCGGCGTTTACAGCCTTATAAAGGATAAGGTAACGTATTACTTTATCGACAACGAATATTATTTCGCCCGCGAAGCGCTTTACGGTCAGTTCGACGATGGCGAAAGATATGCATATTTCTGCACAGCAGTGCTCGAGATGCTCCCCGAGATCGGATTTTTCCCCGATATCCTGCATGCGCACGATTGGCAGGCGGCTCTCTCGGTCATCTATCTCCGTCAGAAATATGCAAATGATGAAAGATACGCAGGCATCCGCCGCGTATTTACCATCCACAATATCGAGTATCAGGGCAAATACGATTTCTATATTCTCGGCGACGTTTTCGCGCTTGCGGATGAGGATCGTGCCGTTGTGGAATATGACGGCTGCATCAACCTGATGAAGGGTGCGATTGAGTGCGCCGAGGCTGTCACCACCGTCAGCCCGAGATATGCCGATGAGATCATGTCCCCCGAGTATTCGCACGGACTCTACCACATCCTCCGCGCGAACGCGGGCAAGGTTTCGGGTATCCTCAACGGTATTGACTACTCGTACTATAACCCCTGGACCGATCCCGTGCTCGTTAAGCGTTACAGCGCAAAGCGACGCGGGGGCAAGGATGCTTGCCGAAGTGCACTCCGTGCAGACCTCAATCTCGCGGATGATAAGGGCACGCCCGTCATTGCGCTCATCACCCGACTTGCAGCGCATAAGGGACTTGACATCGTTGCCGAGGCTATGCGCGGTATCCTTGACGAGAGCGGAGCGCAGCTTGTCGTTCTCGGAAAG
Source organism: Clostridia bacterium (assembly GCA_017387685.1). Lineage (GTDB taxonomy): Bacteria > Bacillota > Clostridia > Oscillospirales > CAG-272 > CAG-390. The sequence goes on along the minus strand of JAFOEU010000015.1, from coordinate 30,639 downwards.
GGTGAGGCGAGATACGAGGAATTCTTCAAGACTCTTGAGGCGGAGTATCCCGATAAGGTACGCGCGCTCATCACCTATGACCGCGATCTTTCCAAGAAGATCTACGCCGCCGCGGATATCTTTATGATGCCCTCGAAGAGCGAGCCTTGCGGACTTTCGCAGATGATCGCATCGCGCTACGGCGCAATTCCCGTTGTCCGTGAAACGGGAGGACTTGCCGATTCCATTCTGCCCTATTGGGAGGATGAAAACGGCGAAATGCACGGAAACGGCTTTACCTTTGCGGGCTACACCGCAGGTGAGCTTTACGAGCGCACACTTGCCGCCGTTGCGCTTTGGAAGAATGGCGAAAAACGCAAGGCTTTTGTCGAAAAGATAATGACAGTCGATTTCTCCTGGGCGGCATCCGCAGATAAATACATCGCACTTTATACAGATCTGCTGTGATATATAGGAGAGCATTACCGGAGGAAGTAAAAGTGAATTTCACCCCTAACACACAGGAAGTCAAAGCAAATATCGAACAAAAATTATCACGACTCTTCGGCACAACCGCCGCCGATGCGTCGAGAGAACAGATGTATAAGGCTGTCGCACAGACGGTCAAGGACATCCTTGCCGAGAAGCGTTCAGAATTCAAGGCAAGAACTAACAAGGAAGGCGGTAAGCGCGTATATTATATGTGCATGGAGTTTCTGCTCGGCAGATCGCTCAAGACCAATCTCTGCAACCTCGGACTTTCGGACGAGTATAAGAGCGCACTCAAGGAAATGGGCTTCGGCCTTGACGATCTTTACGAGTGCGAGCCTGATGCCGGTCTCGGTAACGGCGGCCTCGGCCGTCTTGCGGCGTGCTTTATGGACTCGCTGACCTCGCTCGATTATCCCGCAAACGGATTTTCCATCTGCTACGAATACGGTCTTTTCAAGCAGAAGATCGTGGATGGTCTTCAGATCGAGCTCCCCGACAACTGGCTCCCCGGCGGCGAGGTATGGCTCGTTCCGAGAACCGACCGCGTATTCACCGTCCGTCTCGGCGGCAGAATCCGCGAGGAATGGAAGGACGGCAAGCTTGAGATCCTTTACGAGGATACCGAGGATGTTGAAGCCGTTCCCTACGATATGATGATCTCGGGCGGCGACAGCGAAGCCGTCAACCGTCTGCGCCTTTGGAAGGCGCGTGACGTCCGCACCTTTAATATGGGACTCTTTACTCAGGGTCAGTACACTCGTGCGGTAGAGGAGTCGAACTCTGCGGAGATCATCTCGAAGGTTCTCTATCCTTCGGATAACCACACCGAGGGCAAGCTCCTCCGTCTGACTCAGCAGTATTTCCTCTGCTCGGCGTCGATTCAGAGCATCATCCGCGATCACATGGCGGTCTACGGCAGACTTGACAATCTCGCCGATAAGGTTGCCATCCACATCAACGATACCCACCCCGCGCTCTGCGTACCCGAGCTGATGCGAATTCTTATCGACGATTATTGCTTCTCCTGGGATCAGGCTTGGGATATCACAACACGCACGATGTCCTACACCAACCACACGGTAATGCCCGAGGCGCTTGAGACCTGGAACGAGAGCCTTTTCTCCTTCCGTCTGCCCCGTATCCACTCGATAATCAAGGAAATCAACGAGCGCTTCTGCCGCGAGGCTTGGAACAGATTCCCCGGCAACTGGCAGAAGATCACCAATATGAGCATCCTCTGCAACGGTGCTGTCCGCATGGCAAACCTCGCCGTTGTCGGATCGCACCATATCAACGGCGTATCGAAGCTCCATTCGCAGATCCTCGTTGACACCGTCTTCAAGGATTTCTATCAGATGTACCCCGAGCGCTTTACCAACGTAACCAACGGTATTGCGCACCGCCGCTGGATGTGCTATTCCTCCCCGGGACTTGCATCCCTCCTCGACGAGACCATCGGCACCGGCTACCGCAAGAACCCCGTGGAGCTTACAGAGCTTATGAAATACGAGAACGATGCCGCAGTTCTTGACCGCCTCCGCGCTATCAAGCACGAAAATAAGATCGCGTTCTCGAAGATGGTTGAGAGCCGCACCGGAAAGGGACTTGACACCCACTCCGTATTTGACGTTCAGATCAAGCGTTTGCACGAGTATAAGCGTCAGCTTCTCAACGTGCTCAACATCATCGGCAACTATCTCGATATCTGCGACAACCCAAGCGGTGAGTTCTATCCGAGAACTTATATCTTCGGCGCAAAGGCGGCTCCCGGATATCAGATGGCAAAGAGAATTATTCAGCTCATCTGTAAGCTCGGCGAGGAGATCGAAAAGGATCCCAGAGTTAACGAAAAGCTTCGTGTGCTCTTCCTTGAGGACTACAACGTAAGCGCGGCTGAATGCCTTATTCCTGCCGCAGAGATCAGCCAGCAGATCTCGCTCGCAGGTAAAGAGGCGAGCGGTACGGGCTGTATGAAGCTTATGCTCAACGGCGCACTCACCATCGGTACTCTCGACGGCGCGAATGTCGAAATGGCTGCCGCTGTCGGAAACGAGAATATCTATATCTTCGGCCTTACAGCGAGCGAGGTCGATGACCTCTGGCTCGCGGGCTACAATTCGGCTCTCTTCTACGCAAGAAACGATAAGCTCCGCCGCATCGTTGACCGCCTTAACGCAGGCTTTGCGGGCGAATCCTTCTCGGATATCGCATCCTATCTGCTTGCGGGTCACGGAATTGCAGACCCCTATATGTGCCTTGCAGATTTCGATTCCTACCGTCTGACACACGAAAAGATGTACGAGGACTACCTAAACCGCGAGGATTGGACTCGCCGTTCGCTCATCAATATAGCAAAGGGCGGCTTCTTCGCCGCAGACCGCGCGGTAAGAGATTACGCAGATAATATCTGGAAGATCACCCCGGTCAAGAAGTAAAATATGCTTGCAAGATTTATGCAAACCGAATACATCCCCGCACCCCGCATCGAAAAAAGATGCGGGGGCGAGGATGTTTCCGCGCTCGGCGCGTTCGAGTGGGGAAGCGTTATTGAAATTACGGCAAGAATTCCGAGAAGGCTCGGTGTTACCTCTGCCGAGATCTGCATTCGCAGAGATACTCTTGCACCCTGCGACGAAGGAAAAGACTCCTCGGTGCAAAGATTCGGGTTTGAGTTTATCTCGACCGATTACATTAACGATGAATATAAGCTGAGCCTCGACACAGCCGCGCTTTGCGGTGAGTCGGAGTCGGGGCTTTTTTACTATACATATATTTTTCGACGCGGGGGTGAAGAGCTTGCCGCAAGCGCGTCGGATAACGTCAATTTCTCTCTTGTTAAAGAGAACTGGAACGAATTCCGCCTTACCGTTTACCGCCCCGAATACTGCGTGCCCGAATGGCTCGGCGGGGGGATAATGTACCACATTTTCCTCGATAGATTTGCGAGAGGAGAGGGAAAGACCGGCTACCGCGCCGATTCGATCCTCGACCCCGATTGGGAAAACGGAGTGCCGCAGTATGCCGAATATCGCGGCGCGGAGGTTAAAAACAACCATTTCTTCGGCGGAAATCTTTGGGGAATCATCGAAAAGCTCGATTATCTTGAATCCCTCGGTGTGAGCATCCTCTATCTATCGCCGATTTTCGATGCCGTCAGCAACCATAAATACGATACCTCGGATTATATGAAGATAGCGGATGAGTTTGGCGGTGAGGCGGCTTTCAAGGCTCTTATCGAAGCCGCGCACGCGAGGGGAATGAAGATCATTCTCGACGGCGTTTTCAACCACACGGGAAGCGACTCGAGATATTTTGACGAATACGGCAGATACGGTCTGCCCGCGAGAGATCCCGCATCCCCCTATCATTCGTGGTACGATTTCCACGCCCCCGAAAAGGAGGGCGCGCCCGATTATACGGCTTGGTGGGGCATCAGAATCCTGCCGAGACTTAACACCCACAAGGACGAATGCCGCGAGTTCTTCACGGGCGAGGGCGGCGTTGCCGAGCATTATATGCGCGAGGGCATCGACGGCTTGCGCCTCGACGTTGCCGACGAGCTCCCCGACAGATTTCTTGAAGAGCTCCGCCGGCGCATTCATTCGGTCAATCGCGAGGTCGTACTGATCGGCGAGGTCTGGGAGAATGCGGCTGACAAGATCGCTTACGGTAAGCGCCGCTCCTATTTCCGCGGAGCACAGCTTGACAGCGTTATGAATTATCCCACGCGTAAGGCACTTCTTGATTTTGCCGAAAACGGTGAAGCGAATGCACTTGCATCCGCGCTGACAGATCTTTATTCGTCCTATCCGCGATGCGTTTCGGATAGCCTTATGAACCTTATCGGCACGCACGATACCGAGCGCGTTTTGACCATCCTCGGAAATCCGCAGAAGGTTCGCGAGAATGCTTTTGCATACAATGCCGTTCAGGAGAAGCTTCGCCTGACCGACGAGGAACGCGCGAGGGGCGTGAAGCTCTTAAAGATGATATCCGCGCTTCAGTTCACCCTCTTCGGATTCCCGTGCGTTTATTACGGCGACGAGGCGGGTATGGAGGGCATGAGCGATCCCTTCTGCCGTTATCCTTTCCCGTGGCACAATATTGACGCGGAAATAAACGAGCATTATAAAAAGCTCGGAGCATTGCGCCGAGCGGAATCCGTATTCTCGGGCGGTGAGTTTAAGATCACACGCTCGACGGGCGGATATTTTGAGTTTATAAGATACAAAAAAGAAGAAAAGGGATACGTCATCGTTGCCGTCAATATGGCGGACGAGCCCATAAAAGTCCACGCCGCGGGCGGAGTGAACCTCTATACGGGCAAGCGAGTGGTCGGTCATCCCACGATCCGTAAGGGCGAGTTTATCATCGTAAAGATGAAAGGAGAAGTTGAAAATGGGATTTTGGAGTAAGGTCGTAGGACATTGGACAAAGCCGAAGAACCCCGACAGCGTGCGTTTTCGCCGCGAGATGGCAGAGCGCATTGCGGGTCAGTATATCAAATACGTCACCGAACGAATCAACAACGTCGACGAGGTCATCGGACGAAAGGGCAGCCTTGCCATCCGCGGGGACGAATTTCTCGTTTTCGCCTCCGCCGACATCCTTTTCCGCTGCAAGATCGACGAACTCCGCGCAAGCGAGCTGTTGTCGAAGGACGGCGTAGTTTTAATTGGTCCTGATCTTGAACACGGAGGGGAAGAGAGAACGATAATTGCGTATTACGTATATTATAGGAAGTGATTCGTCGGCTGCGCCGAGTGATAATCTGCCTTCGGCAGAGTGATAATCCGCCTTTGGCGGAGTGATAATTTGCCTTCGGCAAAATGAAGGAAGATTTTCGCCTTGGCGAAAATCTAAATTATATAGAAAAGCCTCGTCTGAACAGATGAGGCTTTTTATAGTTATTATTACCAAAACCGGGTATATTGTTTTGTATATTTCGCTGAATTGTGTTCAGAACTATTGACAAAGCGGGGATGATATGATATAATACAATCACACGAACGCAAGAAAGGAATACTGTTATGAGTAAACAAGGAAAAAGCCCATATCTTAAATTGATTATCGACCTGTTAAAGACCGCGATTGCCACTTTTGTGTTCTTTCTTCTCTCGAATAATCTTATCCGCGCGATATTTGAGAATGAGCAGGATAGGAGGATTATTACACTGGCGCTGGTCATCACTGTCTACTTCTTCTATTTTGTCTCGTTTTATATAATGCACGCAAGGAGGAGTATGGATGATTATTCGCTTAATATGGGTGACAGAAAATATGACCTCAAGGAAGATTTCAAGGAGATCGTCACGGGCGACGGAAAGAGACTTGCGATAATTTACGCCGTTCTTGCCGTTATGATGGAACTGATCGCACGTATCAAAGCCTTAAGATCTCTTTCAGTCGTTTTTGTATCTCTGTTTCCGATCTTTTCGATATCGGATTTCCCCGTGCTGATCGCGCTTGTCGGATGGACGATCCTCACTGTAGGCTCAGTTATAACCATCCTCTATAGCCACCACCGCGTACACGTACTTAAAGCAAAAGGAAAACTGTAAAATTGAAACGCCTCGTCCGACAGGACGAGGCGTTTTTTTGCTATAATTAAGATTTTCGCTTCAGCGAAAATCTACCTTCATTTTGCCGAAGGCAAATTATCACTCCGCCAAAGGCACGCGGCTCTGACGGTTTTCCGAAGGAAAATGGAGGCGTAAGCCGAGAAGTCAGAGTCGACATTTGCCAAAGGCAAATACATTATCACTCTGCCGAAGGCAGATTATCACTCACGCGAAGCGTGATTATCACTCGGCGAAGCCGATTATCTCACGTCCGCCGAGAAGAGATGAACCTTATCGATTCCTCTTGTTTCGTCAAAGACAACGGTAAGCTTCTGTGCCTTGATGCCGAGTGCGATCTTGCGGAGCGAATTGCGGTTGTTGGTGTCGGCGAAGATCTCCTTGCCGTCGGCAAGAACGCGGAAGGACTTGACGAGGGTGTTTGCTACCTTTACGGGAACAAAGTCCTTGCCCGTCATAAGCTTCTGCGCGAATACGCGCATTTTCTTGTTGGGCGTGATCGACTGACGGGAGAAGTCGGGGTCGAAGACGAGACGGAGCTCGCTCAGTTCCTTTTCTTCGCCGAAGTCGAATTCAAGAGAGTCGCCAATATTGAGGGTAGCGTAGTTGACGGTCATATTCTCGTCGGGACGCTCGATACCATTTTGGAGGAGTGCAAGCTCTGATTCGGGGAGATTGATCTTCGCGCTCTTGGTGAGCTCGGGAATCTCACGGACTGTGCCGGGGATGTAGCATCCCGCGTCGCGGAGCTTGTTCTGAAGGGTCTTGATCTTGGTTTCGTATACGCCGTGGGGAGTGACGTTCTCGTTTACGCAGATCGAAGCGGCAGTACCCATAGCTTGACCGATGAGGGCGCAGGTCGCCATAACTCTCGTCGAGGACATTGCCGCGTGGGTTGCAGAGAGGTTTCTGCCCGCGAAGAAGAGGTTATCGACATCGTGACCGTAGAAGCAGCGGTAGGGAATGCCGTAGGGCGAGGGAGCGGGATAGAGCTTGGATGCGGGTGCGCCCGAGAGATAAGAACGGAAGCCCGCGGGGTTGTGGTCGTCCATCGGCCATCCGCCGAATGCGACGGTATCCTCGAAATGTCCGCCCGCCTCAACGTCACCCTCGGTGAGAACGTGTGCGCCGATGTAGCGGCGGCTCTCTCTCTTGCCGGGGATGCATCCGACCCACTCGAGAGTCCAGTTTTCCGCGTTGTGGTCGCCGTAGTTCTTAACGTGGTCCCAGATGCCGTATGCGATCTTGAGAAGCTCGTCGCGCATTTCCTCGGCATCGTGGATGCTGTCGTATTCGCCGCCGAGCTCGAGCCACCAGAAGTTGGTCTCGTTTGTTCCGAGCTTGTGGGGACGCGCGAGGTACTTGACCTCCTGAACCTTTACGCCCGAAACGCCGGTGCTTGCATCAATGATCGCGCCGTTGTCATCCTTGATGAGGTTGAAGTCGTTGTCGGTCTCAAACTTATATGCCCAATCGGGAGCGGTGAAGGGAACGGGAGCGTCGGTCTCGCGTGCCTGAATGAGGCAGGACATACCCATCGTCTTCTTGTCCGCAACCTCCTTGCCCATTGCCTCGCCGTATTCGGAAGCCGCCTCGCGGCCGACACGCCACTTTGCACCCGAAATAGGAGCAAGGATCGAGTCGCCCGAGCAGTCCGCGAAATACTTTGCACGGACGGTGTGCCAGGTGTAGGTGGTCATCTGCCAAGCGGTGACCGAGGTGAGATGCGAAACGCCGTCCGCTTCGGTCTTGTCCGCGTCACAGCAGGTGGTGTTGAGCAGGAGAGTGATATTCTTTTCTGCCTTTACCTTCGACCAAAGTACGTTGTCGAAAGTGGAGGGGATGAGGGTGGGGTTGAGGTAGATGTTTTCTTCCTCGATCTCGGAAATGATACCGGTCTCGCGGTTTTCAAGACCGTGCGCACCGCGCACCCACATTCTGATCTCGCTCGATGCGTTACCGCCAAGCACGGGTCTGTCCTGAATGAGGACTACCTTCGTTCCCTCGCGAGCCGCGGCGATGGCGGCGCAAAGACCCGTAAGACCGCCGCCGATGATGCAGAGGTCGGTGTTATGTTCGATATGGCGCATGCCATTGGTTTTTACAGTAAGTTCGCTCATTTTCGACTCCTTTAGTCCATTACAATGGTTACTTTGGTGTAGAATTCTTTTCTGTCGCGCATCATCTCGAGTGCTTCAAGGCAACGGTCGAGGGGATAGCGGTGAGTGATAAGAGCCTCGTAGTCGATAAGATCGCCGTCCGCCATAGCCTTTGCGGTAGCCTCCCAGTCATTGATCTGATCGTTGTAGGAGGAGTTCCAGGTTCCGCGCAGAGTGATCTCGCGGCGGAGGATCTGGGAATAAACGCTCTGCGTGATGGTCATATCACGCGCGGGATTACCCATAAGGATGACTCTGCCGTGGGGCTTCATCGACTTGATGAGGTTGCAGAGTGCCTGGGGAGCGCCCGTGCCTTCGATCGCGCAGTCGCAAAGACCGTCGCGAGCTTCGTCGTAAGCCTCAAAGCCGAACTTCTTCGCGAAAGCAAGCTTTTCCTCGCTGATGTCAACAACGCGAACGATGCCCGCGCCCGCCTTCTTTGCCCAAGCGGCGGCGATAAGACCGATCGGTCCCGCGCCCCAGATGACAACGGTGTCGCCGAGCTTCACTTCAAGACGGCGGACAGCCGCGCGAGCGACCGCACCCGGCTCAACGAGAGAAGCGCAAGCGTAGGAAAGATCATCGGGAAGAAGAATGAGATTGCGGATATCGACCGCAAGATATTCGGCAAAAGCGCCGTCGCGGCGCGAGCCGTAGTAATCGTAATTCTCGCAGTTAGCGAACTCGCCTACCTGACAGGGAGCGCACTTGCGGCAGGGGAGAAGGGGGAAGACAGCGGCGCGGCGGCCGATCAGAGCCTTATCGTCGGCATCAACGATCTCGCCAGCAAACTCGTGTCCGGGGATGGTGGGAAAGTGGTATGTACCCTTTTCAAAAACGCGGGGAATGTCCGAGCCGCAAACGCCTGCCGCACGGATCTTGAGAAGCACCTCGCCCTCGCCGCGCTTTGCCATAGGAACGTCTTCGTAGCGGAGGTCGCCCACAGCGTGAAGCACGCAGGCTTTCATAGTTTCACTCATATCAATATCTCCTTATGTAATTATGCTTTATTATTACAGCCGCAAACGAGAATGCGCTGTTTTACGGCTTCAACTACTGCCGCGCGTGCCGCGGTGCCGTATTTCTTGGGATCGTAGATCTTTTCGTCGGATGCAAGGTTCTCGCGAACTGCGGCGGTGTAAGCTACGCGGAGTTCGGTTGCGAAGTTGACCTTGCAGATGCCCTCTGCGATACAGCTCTTTACTGCCTCGGGAGAAAGACCCGATGCGCCGTGAAGAACGAGGGGAATCGAGCATCCGTTCTCCTCAAGCTTCTTGCGGATAGCGATGAGGCGGGGGACGTCGAGGACGGGAGTGCCGACGTAGAAGCCGTGCGCTGTTCCGATGGCTACTGCGAGCGAGGAAATGCCGGTACGCTTTACGAATTCAGCCGCCTTTTCGGGATCGGTGCCGTTGTCGGCATCAGCCTCGTGATCGTCCTCCTTACCGCCGACCTTGCCAAGCTCAGCCTCGGTGGGAATGTCGAATTTATTTGCGATCTCGACTGCCTTTGCCGTGAGCTCGACGTTCTTTTCAAAGTCCTCGCCCGAGCCGTCGAACATTACCGAGGTGTAGCCCGCCTTGGCGGATGCCTCGCAGAGCTCGAGGGATGAGCCGTGGTCAAGGTGAACGGCAACGGGAACGGTAGCCTTATCGGCGAGTGCCTTTGCGATGGAGGCGAAAACCTCAGGGGATGCATATTTTACTGTCGAAGGAGTTGTCTGAAGGATTACGGGGGCGCGGAGCTCTTCTGCCGCCGCGATGATGGCGAGAGCCATCTCCATGTTCTCGAAATTGAACGCACCGACGGCGTAGCCGCCCTGCTGCGCATCGAGAAGCATCTGTTTTGTGGTGACGTAGGACATTTTTGTACCTCTTTATTTTTTGATTTTGACTAATCTGTTTATACCGGACTCAAGAAGCTTGGCAAAGTCGTCGATATCCTTGCGGGTGTTGTCCTTGCAAAGGCTCATTCGTACGGTGCAATCGGCATCCGACTCGGAGAGACCGAAGGCAACGAGTGCGGAACTGACGTGGCGGTTTTTGGCGTTCGACGAGCAAGCCGAGCCGCTTGAAACGCAAACACCGCCCGCAGAGAGAAGATTTAGCATAGTCTGGCTCTTGATTCGGGGAAGGGTGATGCTTAAAATATGCGGGGCACGTTTTTCGGGAAGGTTAACCTTTGCGCCCGCCGCGGTCACTTTTTCGATGGCGTAGGATGAGAGGTCGAGCAGATGAGCGTAATTTGTATCCATTTGCGGCTTCATAATTTCAGCCGCTTTGGCAAATCCGACCGCGCCCGCGAGATTTTCGGTGCCCGAGCGAAGTCCCTCCTCCTGACCGCCGCCGATGATGACGGGGCAGAGGTAACGCTTTTTTATCAGCTCGCGGCGCAAAAGCAGTGCGCCGACGCCTGCAGGACCGTGGATCTTGTGTGCACTTACGCTGAAAAAGTCGATGTTTACGGCTTTCGGAAGCGGAATGCGCATAAATCCCTGAACGGCATCACAATGGATGAGTGCCGAGGGACAGGATTTTTTGATTATCTCTGACGCGCGTTCAAGATCGTATATCGCGCCCGTTTCGTTGTTTACGAGCATAAAGGAGGCAAGGCAAACGCCCTTTTTCGCTTCTCTTTCGATAGCTTCAAGGTCGAGCGCGCCGCCCTTTGTGGTGATACGGACGATCTCAAATCCGCGTGATGTAAGCACCTGTGCGGTGTTTTCTACCGAGGCGTGCTCCGAATCGGTGATGAGGATGCGGCGCGAATCGAGGTGTCTGCCCGTGTGCGCCGAGCCGAGGATGGCGAGATTGTTCGCCTCGCTTCCCGAGCCGCAGAAGACGGTTTGCCATTCGGTCGATTTAAGTCCTGCGGACGAGAGAAGGGAAGCATGTGCGCCCTCGAGGCGTTTTTTAGCCGCAAGTCCCGCCGCGTGGAGCGATGAGGGGTTTCCGACGTTATCCCAGACCTCGAGCATTGCCGCGCGTACCTCGGGCGCGAGCGCGGTGGTCGCGCTGTTATCAAGGTATATCATCAGTATTTCTTGAAGGTCACGTTCTCGACGATGCCGTCCACTTCCTCGAGGTGCTTGTCGTAATTCTCGGAAAGTGAGGTGTAGGTGAGAAGATAGAAGAAATCGTCCTTGAGGGTGACGACCTGCTTGTAGCGGTAGGTCTCGCCGCCGAGGGTGCATTCATACTCAAAGCTGATGGCATCTCTGCCGCCGAGGGTGAGGGGAACTCTGTCCTCCTCGGGAATATCAGAATCAACGGGAGTTTCGACCACCTTGAAGTCGGGAAGAACCGACTCAAGCTCGGCGAGGGTTATGGTCTTATACTCCTCAAGCTCGTCCATCTCGCCCGGATCAATGACCATACAGGTCATGGAAACGTTTGAGTAATCGTCCGAAGAATAGTAAGCCGATGCGGTACCGCCCGAGTTATTGAGGACCCAAGTGGTGGGAACGTAGAGGTAGAATGCTTCGCTCTCGCCTGCGGCATTCTGATAGCCGTCGGGCGCGGTTTTATCAGAGCAACCCGTGAGGACGAGAGTGAGCAGGGTGAGGGTAGCGATAAGGAAACAGAGGGATCTTTTCATTTTAATCATTCCTTTTTGAAGTTTGCGACGGTATCTGCGGCGGTGAGGATGCCGATCTTACCGCTTTCGTATGTAAGTCCGCCCTGGAAGTAGACGGTGTAGGGGGGACGGAGAGGACCGTCTGCCGAAAGCTCAACTGACGAGCCTTGAATGAATGCGCCCGCCGCCATAATTACGGGATCGGAATATCCGGGCATATCCCAGGGCTCGGGGGTAACGAAGGAGTCAACGGGCGAGCCCGCCTGAATTCCTCGGCAGAAAGCGCAAAGAATATCGGGATCGTGCGTGATGACGGTCTGAATTATATCGTAACGCTTCTCGCTCCACGAGGGGTAGGTATCGTAGCCCATTCGCTCGAAGATGTAAGCCGCGAGGTGTGCGGTCTTAAGCGCGGCAGCTGTGGTATGGGGAGCGTAGAAAAGGCCTTGGAACATCGTTCTGTTCTGTCCGAGCGTTGCGCCGACCTCGCCGCCCGTGCCGACGGTTGTAAGACGGTAGGATGCAAGCTCGACTGCGCGCTCACTGCCCGCAATGTAACCTCCCGTGACAGCCATTCCGCCGCCGGGATTCTTGATGAGCGAGCCGACGAGCATATCTGCGCGGGGCTCGTATTCGTCGGTGAACTCGCCGTAGCAGTTGTCAACGACGACGTAAACGCCCCCGCGCGCCGCGTGAACGGCATCGGTAACGGCGCTGATCTCATCAGGCGAGAGAGTGCGGCGGTTGAGATAACCCTTGGAACGCTGAATGAAGACGACCTTAACGCTTTCGTCTTCGCGGACCTTATTGACGATCGCATCAACGTCAAGTCCGCCCTCGGCGGTCATTTCGATCTGCGCGTAGTTTACGCCGAAGTCAGCAAGCGAGCCGTCGCCCGTCTTGCCCGAGATGCCGATAACGCCGTCAAGGGTATCGTAGGGCTTTCCCGCAACCGAAAGAAGGGTATCGTTCGGACGGAGAAGTCCGAAAAGGGCGGTGGAGAGTGCGTGAGTGCCGTTTACGAAATTATGGCGAACGAGTGCCGCCTCTGTGCCGAAAACACGGCTCCATACGCGGTCGAGAACCTCGCGGCCGCGGTCATCGTAGCCGTAGCCCGTGGTCGAGCCAAAGCAAGCATCGCTGACGCGCTCCTCGCGGAAGGCGTCAAGCACGCGGCAGGTGCCGATATAAGAAACGCGGTCGATCTCGGCAAATATCTCCGACAGCGCCGCCTCCGCCTCACGGGCAAGGGCAAGTGTTTTATCCGAAAAAGTCATTTTGTACCTTTATATTTTTGCTATTTTTTTATAAAATTGCTCGAGGTGATCGCCGCCGTCACTTGAGATGAACTCGACGGTGCCGATCTTTCTTGCGAGAGAATTGAGCGAAAGCCGCTCAAGAGTGTTTTTCGTATGCGTTGCAGTACCGACCGAGCCGTCGAATACCTTGACCGACTCACCCGCCGCGCGAGAGATTTCACGCTTGGCAAGGGGATAATGCGTACAGCCGAGAACGATACCGTCAAAACCTTCCTCGCGGTAGGGCGCAAAGACGGATGACATATATTCTTCGATCTCATCGGACGGCGCATCGTTTTCGATCATATAAGCGAGAGAATGGCAAGGAACGCCAATAAATTCACAGCCCTCGCCCGAATTTGCCCGGAGAAGCGCTGAAAAACGGCTCTCGCTGACCGTGACGGGCGTTGCGAGGACGAGAACGCGTCTGCATCCCGCAACACGCGCGGGCTTTACCGCGGGCTCGATGCCGATGATCGGCAGGTCGGGATACGCGGCGCGGAGCGGTTCGATGGCAACAGCCGTTGCTGTGTTGCAGGCTACTACTATCGCCTTGCACCCACGCGAGATAAGTTCGTCGAATATTCCCTTTGAAATATCAAGTATTTCCTCGTGCGTTTTTGCACCGTATGGGGCATTGGCACGGTCACCGTAATATATAAAGTCCTCGTTCGGGAGGAGGCGGCGAAGCTCAAAAAGGAGTGAAAGTCCGCCGACTCCCGAATCAAAAACTCCGATGGGAGATGCGTTCATTAAAGAGTGGGATCGAGCGCGAATGCGGTCGCGAGATCGGTGCAAGCGTCCACGTCGCGAAGGTCGATCATTTCAACGCCCGAGTGGATATAACGGCTGGGAATGGAGATACAGCCCGCGTATGCGCCGATGCCCGCCGCCTGAAGGACGCTTGTGTCGGTGCCGCCGTAGAGAAGGATCTCGTTCTGCGAGGTGATCTTCTGCTCCTTTGCGAGCTTCTGAAGCTTTGCAACTACCTCGCCCGAGCAGATTACGGAGCCGTCCTTGATCTTGATAGCCGCGCCGCCGCCGAGCTTGACAGCCATAGGCTTCGAGCCCTGAGCGTCGCCGGTGCCGGTGACGTCAAAGGCAATTGCAACGTCGGGTGCGATCGCAAAGCCTGCGGGGCGTGCGCCGCGGCATCCGACCTCTTCCTGAACCGAGAAGACGTAGTACATATCGTGAGGGCAGTTCTCGGCAAGTCGCTTTGCGGTCTCGATCATAATAGCGCAACCGATGCGGTCGTCGATGGGACGTCCTACTGCGCGGTTAGAGCCGAGCTTCGAGAGATTGTGAGCAAGGGAGAAGCAATCGCCGATCTTGACCTTGCGGGATGCTTCCTTTGCGGAGGATGCACCGATGTCAACAACGCACTTGTCAGCGGCGAGAGCGGATGCCTGAGTGCCCGCCTCGGGAACGAGGATACCCTTTTCGCCGTTTGCGAAAACAACGTGGCTGAATGCGGCGGCAACGAAATTGATGCCTCCGATGGGAGCAAAGCGGATGAAGCCGTTATCCTCAATATAGGTTACGATAAAGCCGATCTCGTCCATATGACCGCAGTAAAGGAGCTTCTTGCGCTCACCGTCGGGGAGATTGCCGTACTTGATAGCGATGAGGTTGCCGAGGGCGTCGGTGTAGGTTTCATCGACAAAGGGTGCAACTTCCTTTTCAAGGAGAGCCGCGATCTGCTTTTCATTGCCCGAAACACCGGGGCAGCATACAACTTTCTTAATAAGCGAATACATTTATATTTTCCTCCGAGATCAACTAAAATTATATGATGTGAGAATTGCGTAAACGTGGGACTTGATGGATTCGAAGTCCTTGATGGATATTACGCAGGATGCAGAGTGGAGATAGCGTGTGGGTGCGGAGATCGCAAGGCAACGTGTACCGTCGGCGGTCTTATGGATATGACCTGCATCGTTTCCGCCC
Organism: Clostridia bacterium; assembly: GCA_017387685.1. Taxonomy (GTDB): domain Bacteria; phylum Bacillota; class Clostridia; order Oscillospirales; family CAG-272; genus CAG-390. The sequence continues at coordinate 15,606 of JAFOEU010000015.1, read as the reverse complement.
GAAACGTAGCGCTTGATCTGCGCGGGGATGCCGTTTTCCTCGGCGATCTTCATAGCCGCGTCAACGAAATCGCGGTTGTAGATGGTGGAGCGGTCCATAAGGGAAACAACTCCGCCCGAGCCGACCTCTGCGACTCTCGAGTTCTTGGGAACGTCGGGAAGGTCTGCGATCGCAGTGGTCTCGAGGATGATGGCGTAATCGGGGCGGAAGCGGTGAGCCGCCGCGGTCGCGCCCGAGATTCCGATCTCCTCGCGAACGGTGAACGCGCAAACGAGGTCGAAGGGAAGCTCGATATTCTCTGCCTTGAGTCTGCGGAGGATCTCGATCATAACGACGCATCCGAGGCGGTCGTCGAGAGCCTTGCACTTTGCGTAGCCGTCATTTTCACCGAAGATGACGAACTCGCTGTCAAACGTACCGCTGTCGCCCTTGGAAAGAACGCTTTCGGCATCCTCTCTCGAGGTCGCGCCGATATCAACGTACATATCGTTTGCCTTGGTCGCATTCTTGCGCTCCTCGGCGGACTGATGGTGGATAGCCTTCGATGCGATAACGCCGCTTACGTCGCCGTCCTTGCCGCGGAAGGTAACCTTTCTGCCGCAAAGAACGCGGGAGTCGATACCGCCGAGGCAGGAGAAACGGATGTAGCCTTCGCCGTCGATATCCTTAATGATAAATCCGACCTCATCCATGTGAGCGGAGAGCATAACGGTCTGAACGGGATGTGCGTTAGCACGTTTGATGGCGAATACGTTGCTCATTCTGTCGCGGATGATCTCAACGTCGGTGCCCTCAAGCTGACGGACGATCTCGTCGGCAACGTATTCCTCCGAGCCCGTAGGACCGAAGGTGAGGGAAAGATGCTTTAATAATTCAAGTCCTTCAAGGATCTTATTTTCACTCATTGGGACATACCTCCTTTGCGATCTCGGGGCTTGTGACGAAGAGGGCGATAAGGTCGCGCATTGCCGCCGCATCGTTCATCGAAATGACCTCGTTCGAGGTGTGCATACTGCGAAGGGGAAGACCCATATCAACGGTGGGAATGCCGTTGCGGACGAGGTTGACTACCATAGTGTTCGTTCCCGTGCCGCCCGAGGTGATCGTCATCTGGTGCTTGATCTCCTTTTCGTCGGCAAGCTTGCGGAGAAGCGTGGTCAGACGCTTGTCGGTGATGGGACCCGTGGAGAGGGAGGGACCGCCGTCGAGCGGGACGGTCTCGCTCTTTTTGGTGTCGGGAGTTGCGCCGAGGTCAACGTCGGCAACGATCGCGCAGACGGGATTGATCTCGTATGCACCTGTCTGTGCGCCCGCCATATGTGCGCCCGATTCCTCAAAATTGGAAAGCTGAACGTAAACGTCGCCCCAAAGCTCCTCCGCGGGAATCTCGGCGAGAGCTGCGATAGCGCAAGCGGCGCAAGCCTTGTCGTCAAATCCCTTGCCCGCTATCTTGTTGTTGCGGAGCTTGGTATATACGGGACGGAAGCCTACGGGAGTGCCGATAGAAACGTACTTTTCGAGCTCTTCCTTGGAGTAACCCGTGTCGATGAGAAGCTCGGTGATATCGCGGAGCTTGCCCGATTCACCCGGCTTCTGGAGATGGGGAGGAGTTGAGCCTACAACGCCGTAGATCTCGCGTCCCTCGCCGTATATGATGACCTCACTTGCCTGAAGGATTCGGGTGTCGAGACCGCCGATCGAGGTAACGGTGAGGAAACCGCCCTCCTTGATCTCGGTAACGATCATACCGATCTCGTCGAAGTGAGCGTCAACGAGAATTTTCTGTGCATTTGCCTTTCCGCAACGGCGGATGAGGTGATAACAGCCGAGGCGCGTTTCGCGTACCTCGTCAAAATAGGGAGCGACGAGCTCGAGGAGCTTATCCTTCGAATATCTCGTATGTCCCGTGACCGACATCAGCGATGCCAGCGACAGAGTAAGCTCTGTCAGGTCGATCTTGTGTTCCATATTTTTTCTTCCTTTCGGATTTATAAATTCTTAACGAGTTCTTTGAAAACCTTGCCGCGCTCGGCAAAGTTCTTGAATTTGTCAAATGAGGTTGCGGCGGGGGAGAGAAGGACCGCACTGCCCGAGGGGGTTACCGACTCTGCAAGCTTCACGCAAGCGGCAAAATCCTCTTCCTTGAAGATTTTAAGCTCGGAATCGGGATATTCGGATGCAACAGACGCAAGCGCTTCGCTGACTTCATCGAGTGTTTCACCTGTCAGAATGACAGCGCCTGCGCGGAGGAAAAGCTCACGCGCAAGTCCTTCGTAAGGAGTTTTCTTGCCGCGCCCGCCGATGATGAGCGTCGGCTTGTTCTTGAAGGTTGAGAGCGCCGCGATAGTTCGCGTTGGGCTCGAGTCGATTGAGCTGTTATAGTATTTAACGCCGTTCTTTTCGCGAACAAACTCAAGACGGTGCTCAACGCCGCCGAAGGTCTTTGCTACCTTTTGGGCCGCGCCATCCTCGACCAATCCATAGGTCAGCGCAATAGCGGTCATATAGTTTTCGATATTGTGAACTCCGGGGAGCTTGATATCGGAGGTGACCAAAAGCACTTCTTCGGTCTCGCCGTCCGAGAGGATGATCTTACCGTCACGCAGGAAGATACCCTTTGCCGTGATGCCGTCGCAAAGATCGGTGTAGTTGTCCTTGTATGCCGAGAAGAGGATCTTATCGGTATCGGTTTTGCTCGCAAGCGCACGGCAGTAGGAGTCGGTTGCGTTGAGGACGAGGCGCGCGGTGGACTTGCCGCAGACGTTGTATTTCGCTTCGGCATACTCGTTCATATCAATATGCCAATTGAGGTGGTTGGGGGTTATATTTGTGATCGCGGCGTGGCGGGCTCTCGAATCCATCGTCATAAGCTGGAAGCTTGAAAGCTCAAGCACGCAGATGTCGTTCTCCCCAATCTCGTCAAGGAGGGGGAAGAGGGGCGTACCGATGTTGCCGCCGAGATAGATCTTGCCGTCCTTGTAGCCTTCCTTGAGAAGAAGGCTTGTGAGCGTTGAGGTGGTCGTTTTACCGTCACTTCCCGTGATGGCAAATATTCTCGCGGACGTGTGCTCGCAGAAGAATTCGACCTCCGAGGTGAGTATTGCACCCGACTCGACAGCGGCGGTCAGATCGCCCGCATCGGGACGGATACCGGGGGAGCGGAATATTACCGCGCGGCTTGTGTCGCAGGTGAAACCTTTAGTCGGCTCAATGCCGCATTCGAATTTAACCCCGGCGGCTGCGAATTCGCGTGCCGCATCTCCGAGCTCGTCGAATGCTTTCATATCGCGGACGGTGACGGACTCACCCATTCCCGCTTTGATAAATTCCCGCGCTACGGGTATATTCGACACGCCGAAGCCGAGGAGGATTATATTTTTGTCGCTGAATTTTTCCCGAAGAAGACCGTGTAACATTAGTCCCTCCTTATAATTAAAATCATACAGAATATATTATATAATATAATTGGGAAATGTGCAACACTTTTGGGCAAAAAAGATGAAAATTTAACAAATAAATAACAGCTTACATTACTTTCCTCTTGACAAGGAACAAATGTTCTGATATAATATAAAAGAACATATGTTCTAACGATGGTAAAAGAGGTAACGGTATGAAAGACAGGTGCATACTTCATATTGATATGAACAATTTCTTCGCGACGGTGGAGTGTCGCGGGCGTGATGATCTCGTCGGTAAGCCCGTTGCTGTCGGAGGTGATGCCGAGGCGCGGCACGGTATAATTCTTGCGAAGAATTATGAGGCAAAATCCTACGGTATAAGGACGGGCGAGAGTATCCTCGAGGCAAAGAAAAAATGCCCGAAGCTCGTTATTTTACCCGCTCATTACGATGAATATATCAAGGTCTCGCGCGCCGCACGGAAGATATATTCGGATTATACAAACCTCATCGAGTCCTTCGGTATCGACGAATGTTGGATCGACGTCACCGACAGTGAGTATCTTTTTGGCGGAGGAGAGCGGATAGCCGACGAGATACGCGGGCGTATAAAGCGTGAGCTCGGGGTGACGGTATCGGTGGGCGTTTCCTTCAATAAGGTGTTCGCCAAGCTCGGAAGCGATATGAAAAAGCCCGATGCCACAACCGTGATATCGCGCGAAAATTTTAAAAATACGGTTTGGGTGCTCCCCGCAGAGGATCTTCTTTTCGTCGGTCGGGCAACCAAAAGACGGATCAATACGCTTGGAATTTACACCATCGGAGATCTTGCAACGGCGGACTCGGAGCTACTTTTGCGCTTTATGGGAAAGAATGGGATAATGCTCCAAAATTTCGCCCTTGGCAGGGATAACGCGCCCGTTTTAAGGAATGAGGCGGCATATCCCGTGAAAAGTGTGGGAAACAGCACCACCGCGCCGCGCGACATCAAAACCGAGCGCGAGGCGGAGATCGTATTCGCGGTGCTTTGCGAGAGCGTTGCCGTGAGGCTTCGCGCTGAGGGGAAAAAGTGCACGACGGTGCGCATCTCGGTGCGCTCGAGCGACCTTTCTTGGTTCTCAAAGCAATGTCGCGTTGAGGCGACATTTTCCGAGCGTGAGATATACCGAGCGGCGGTCGGACTTTACCGCGAGAGCTTCAAGGGTGGTGCGGTGCGCTCTCTCGGCGTTTGCGGCGCTGACCTTTGCCCCGAGCGCGATGAGCAGATATCTATCTTCGAGGGCGAGACCGTCGGCAGGGCGCGGCTTGAGGTGCTTGAGCGGACCGCCGACACCATCCGCAGCCGCTTCGGAAAATACGCCATCCGCCGCGGGCTCATGCTTGAGGATAAAACTCTTTCGGGTTTCTGCCCCTACGACGAGCATACGGTGCATCCGATCGCGCTGAGAACGTAAAAAGAACCGCCGTCGCGTTATGCGACGGCGGTTTTATTTTATTTCTTCTCAACTATTTCAGCGTTCTCAAAAAGGATCTGGATCGCCTTTTCAAGGTTGAGCTGATAGCGGAGGTAGCCGGGGTAGTAGTAATACTCAAAGAGCTGCTCGATCGAAGCCTTATCGTAATTATAACCCTGCGAATTGTAGTAATTTACGTAATATTCAAGTGCCTTCTGATAATCCTCGTCGGTGTAGGTCTTGCCCTCTGCCTCGAGAACGTAGTAGATCGCCATATCGTCGCGAACTGCATTCTGCGCCTTCTCGCGAAGGATCTCGTCACTCTCGCCGACGGAGGTCATATAGTCCTCATAGGACATTCCGAGCTTTTCCGCCTGAGAGGTCATATAAGCGACGTTGGAATTGTAATAGTAAAGGAACTGCTCGTTCGGATAGGAGTATACGGTCGATTTCTCGCTGAGAGCCGCTACAAGCGCATCGCTTACCTGATCGAGGAGGTTGGATTCGTAAAGATCGGTGAGGTAATCCTTGTAGTACGCCATAAAGTCGGCAACGGTCTTGTAATCACCGCCCGTGAGCTCGCTGACGACCGCATCGGTGACGGTGTAGGTCTTCTTGCTGTAAACGGTGATCTCAAAGATCGCGTCCTTTCCTGCGAGCGTCTCGTTGTAGTTGGTGGGGAAGGTAACGGGGACTTCAACCATTTCGCCGACCTTTGCGCCGATGACGCCGGATGCAAAGCCGGGGATGTAGCCGCTCGCGTTGTCGTTGACGATCATCCACGCGTTGGTATTTGAGGTTCCGCCCTCAAATGCAACGCCGTCGATCTTGCCGACGAAGGAGATCTCAACGAGATCCCATTCCGCAACTGTACCCTCTTTAACGGTCTCTGAGTCGCATTTGAAGCCGTAGTTCGTTACGTAATAGTCGATCAGAGCAGTGAGCTCACCGTTCATGACCTGATCGGTGACCTCGGGAGGAAGTGCGTCGACCTCGACCTTGATATTCTTATAATCGACCTTGATGTGATCGGAAAGCTTAATGCCCGCATAGCTCGGCTTCGAGCCGTAAGCGGGGGTGTTGCTTGCGGAGTCGGTTTCGGGGGTGGTGCTGTCCGCACCGATACCGGGACGGTGGGTTGTCTCGGGCGGCTGTGTGATGCCCATATCACCGAACATCTGCGTGATGCAGGACGAAAGCATCATGCAGGATAAAATAAGTAAAGCCGTAAGGCAGATGAGTTTCTTTTTCATTCTTTTCTCCATTTTTATGAACTTACAAATGTAAAACGCAGTTTTACAAGTGCTTAAATGAAAATACCGCATCCTCGGACTTGCCGAAGATGCGGTATTTTCTCGGGTAAGCCTTATGCTTCCTTCTTAGCGATAACTTCCTTGCCGTCATACATGCCACACTCGGGGCAAACGTGATGGGGCTTGATAAGAGCCTCACAGTTGGGGCACTTTACAAGACCGGGAGTTACGAGCTTCCAGTTAGCGCGTCTCTTGTCTCTGCGAGCTTTGGATGTTTTTCTCTTCGGTACTGCCATAACCTACACCTCCTATATTTCTACAAAAAAGATTTACGTAATTTTTGCGCTTTATTCGTCGTCCTCGTCGAGCAAAGCTTTGAGCTTGCTCCAGCGTGGGTCGATCTCACGCGGTGCGCATCCGCATTCGTCGCCGATCATTTTCTTTCCGCACTTGGGGCAAAGTCCGCGGCAATCGGGAGAGCAGAGAAGCCTTGACGGTAGCTCAAGGTAAATCGACTCAATGATAGCCTCGTCGGGCTCGAGAATACCGCGCTTTACAACGAGATATTCGTCAGCCTTTTCTTCAAGCACGTCGTCCGATACTGTTCCTTCTGTTACGATGGTTCGGTCGAAATCAAATTCGAGCACGGTCTCGACAGGGTCAAGACAGCGCGCACATTCTCCGCGATAGGGAACGGTCACGCGCGAGGTAAGGGTTACCAAACCTGCGCTTCCGCTGACCACGCCCGAGATACGGGCGCCGGGGAGATATTCGATCCCGTCGGGTGCGGCATCGGGGAAGACCTCGCCGTCTATCGGGAGCTCGCGAATCTCACCGCGCAGTATTGCAGACAGATCAATAAGCATTCTTCAAATCCTCCCATAAAACGGCATAAAAAGCGACAATACATATTATAATACGGAAATCGTAAGTTGTCAAGATAAAATTATGAATTTCTCGTGAAATTTGTAAATTTTAAAGAGTTTTCTCGGATTTTATCCGATAACGACGGTATAAGCACCCTCGGAAAGCGGGAAGAGGATGCGGTCGCCCTGACGTCTGCCGTTCATTTCCTCGAGCTTGAATTCGATTCCGTTGATCTTGAAGGTGTCCTTTTCGGATACGAGAGAAACGGTAGCCGCGCTCTCCTCGGGGATGAGGAAGCTGTATTCGAATCTGCCGTCAACGTTTACCCAAGAGCTTTCAATGCGTCCCATGACCGATTCGTAAGCCGCGCGCGCCATATTGATGCGCTTCTGACCCTCGGGCATTTCGCTGTCGCTTCTCATATCGGGGGTGGGCGCGAGGAAGAAGTGCTCCCAACCGGGCATTTCGGTGTCGGGCTTGATGCCGCACATGCCCGAATAGAGCCATTCGGCAACTGCGCCGTAAGCGTAGTGGTTGAAGGAGTTCATACCGACGTCGCCGAAGCCGCGCTCGAGAGTGTAGGAATTCCATCTCTCCCAAACGGTGGTCGCGCCCTGACGGACGGAGTAGAGCCAGCTGGGGTCGCGGGTCTGGAGCAGGAGCGAATAGCAGAGCGAATGCAGACCGAGCTTTTCAAGGGTCTGATTGAGGATACCCGTGCCGACGAAGCCGGTCGAGAGGGTGTAATCGTTGTCGATGATCTTCTTCTCAAGTCTGTCGATATATGCCTGACGGTCCTCAGCGGGAACGAGGTCGAAGGCAAGCGCAAGCAGATATGCGGTCTGAGTCTTGATGGTAAGATCACCGTTTTCGATATATCTGCAACGGAAATGGGAAACTATGCGCTCGCGGAGCTCTGCGTAATACTCTGCGCGCTCGGGCTTGCCGAGGATGTCGCAGAATTTCTTCATAAGAGATGCGTCGTAAGCGTAGTAAGCGACAGCGATGTAACGCTTGTCGGTCACGTCGTAGTTGAGCCAGTCGCCGTAAGCGGTGTTGGGACCCTCAAGACCGTACTGCTCGAGATACTTCATATAGTACTCCATCGAGTCGAAATGCTCCTCGAGGATTGCGGTATCGTTATACATTTCATAAAGCTTATTAGGAACGATAAGTCCCGCGTCGCCCCAAGCGGCGTTTCCGCTGTGCGAGGGGAATACTCTCGGGATAACGTCGCAGTATGCGCCGTCAAAGCCCTGCTGTGAGTCGCGTGCGTCGCCGAGCCATTTGTGCATAAAGCTGCGGATATCGGCGAGATAGGAAGCCGCGCCCGCAAAGATCTGTGTATCGCCCGTCCAGCCGAGACGCTCGTCACGCTGAGGACAGTCGGTGGGGACGGAGAAGTAATTTCCTCTCATACCCCAAACGATATTGGAATAGAGGCGGTTGACCTCGGGATTGTCGCAGGAGAATTCAGCGGTTTCGGTGAAATCAGAGCAGATGACCTCACCCGCAACCGAGAGGACGTCGATATCGTTGTCGGCGCGGATCTCAAGGTATCGGAAGCCGAAGAAGGAGTGAGTGGGGAAATAGGTCTCGATGCCGTTGCCCGAAGCGACGTAAACGAGGCGGGCGGTTGCGGAGCGGTAGTTCTTGATATACATACTGCCCTTGGGACCGTCGTTTCCGCGCGCGGGATCGCCGCTGTCGTTGAGCATTTCGGCGAAGTAAACGGTGATCTTGGTGCCGCGGGGTGCCTTGAACATAAGGATCGGTCTGCCGACCATATTCTGACCCATATCGAGGATCAGCGACTCGCCGTATTCGAGACGGGTCTGCTCGCACCAATCGCCGACGGACTTCGAGAGGACGTTGATCTCGCCGTATTCCGAGCCGTCGTGAATGGTGCCGTTGTGGCAGACTGCGGAAATGGGGCGGAGAAGAAGCTCGTGGCGCGGTCTGATGGTAGGACCTACGAGGGGAACGATCTCGCAGGTAGTATCGGTGAAGAGAGCGGCATCTACCCATTCGTGCGCCTCGGGGCAGATAGAGGGCTCGGGAACGGTTGCGTCGTAGTATTCGCCGTCCCAGATGTCGGCAAACATAACGGGACCGCAGATGGATGCCTTCCAATCCTCGCCCGTAGCGATGATATCGTTTTCGCCGTCGGCGTATTCGATCTCAATTTCGCCCGCGAACGCCATCGGCTTGAAGCCGTAGAAACCGAAGGAGATTCTGCCCGTCCACCAACCGGGGGAGACCTCGGCTACGATGCGGTTGTTTTCCTTGCAGAGCTCGGTGATGTCGTATTCATATTCAAATACGCGCTTGCGGTAGTCGGTCCAGCCGGGCTTGTATTCATCGGCGGTGGGAATGCCGTCGACCTCAAGACCTACGCGCTGACCGTTGAGGAAAAGATCGAAGATACCGAGCGCAGTGGCGCGGAGGGTGATCTTTTCAACGGCACGTCCGGGCTCGGGCGCAAACTCGCAAAGCAGGTTGAGAAGGCCCTGCCCGGGCTCAAGATCACGCTCGTAGCTGTTGAATTTCATATTTTTCCAAGGATGCTCGACGGGCTTGCCCACGAGCGAAGGATGGGTTATAAATCTTGCCTTTTTCATAATGTTCTCCTTGCGGATTTATAGATATAATTATTATACTATAATTTTTGGAAAATTGCAATAGGAAATGGAGGTAATTTCACTTTGCAAGTGATATTTGCGTTACACGTTTTTTCGTTCACATTTCGCGAAGCGAAATATATCGTGCCGAAGGTATATCGTATCCGCAGGATATATCGTGCCGAAGGCATATCGCGCGCCGTCCCCTACGGCTGAAAATTTAATTAAAATTATATAGATATAATTATAACTATTGACACCAAACCGAAAATATAGTAAAATAAAATTGAAAAAATCCAAAAAACGTGGAACTTTTTCCCCGTTTTTCCGTCTTTAAAGGTGAAAGGAGTTGATGAAATGAAAAAGTTATCAATTTTGCTTGTATTAACGGTGATAATCGCGCTTTTTCCCGCCTGTTCGGACGATTATGAATTTGAGTTTTCTTACGAGAGCGACAGAAGCGTTTATCTCGTTGGCGAAACCGTGAAGATCACGGCGAAGGTGACGAATGTTTCGGGCAGAACCTACAGATGGAAATATGGACCTTTTGTTCCATATGCTCGCCTCTATCCTCAGCTTGATGACGGTACGCTTGGCGATCCAATTGAACAGTTCCCGTACCTGGCAATCGAGTACGCGCCCGAGAATCATAAGGCGAAGAACGGCGAGAGCGGCGAGAAGACGGTTTCTTTCCCGATCCCCGAGGATGCTCCTATCGGCAAATACACGGTAGTGCTTTCCTTCGACGGATATGAAAAGGTATTTGCTGACGCGATAAAGGTGATCCGTCCCGCAGAGCAGAACGAAAATGAAAAGTACAGATACAGCCCGATAACCGTAGCAATAGGCGAAGTGGGTATTCATCCGATAAAGTGTGCGCTCAGCGCCACGCATTACGTAAACGGCGAGGCGCGGGAAACGGGATGCTCGGACGGTGTCTGGTATCTTTTCAACAATCCCGGAACCGACCCGAAGGATTATCCCACCCTTGTACTGAACGGAAAGGTCGAGCTATACGTGCCAACGCACACAATGTATAATGAGCGGCTGACGCTTTACGGTATGGATTACGAAATGATAGAATACAGCGGAGATATTGCGGGACTTTCCGAGCTCCCCGCGGGCGAATATTTGGTAGTCTTTTCCGAGTACGAAAGCGGTGAGGTCTGGAATCCGCAGGATTATTGGAAATCGCATTGGGAAAACGTTTTCAAACTTATAGTAAGGAGTTGAACGTGATGAAAAAAATATCAATTATTCTCACAATAATAATGCTCGTCGGTTTATTTTCCTCCTGTGAGGGAATAGGCGACGGCGGTCTTGCGGTCGACAGTTACGCGCCCGAATTTGAGGTGTCGTACGAGCCGCTTCCCAAGCGCGAATACAGACGCGGAGAATTCTTTACCCTCACAGCTTGCGTGACGAATATTTCGGGAAAAGACCTCACTTACAGTGCCGTAATCAACAGCTACTATCCCACGGTAGAGCTTCACTGCCAGTCGGAAGACGGTGAGTTGAGCGCAATAATCAAGCCTTTCCCGATTGATACCGTCAGCGGCTCCGAAGAATTTACCGCAAAAGCGGGACAGGTGGGACGGAAGAACTTCACCTTCATCATTCCCGAGGATGCCGCGGCGGGAGTCTATTCGATCACTTTGAATTACCGCGGAAACGTATGCACCTACAGGGATGCGATAGTGATCCTTGACAAGCTTCCTCACATTTACTGCGATTATACTGTAGCGTCGGGTAATTCCGTGATAAAACCGCTCTCGGTGATTATCGGTTATACTTACTATAAAAATGAAGAACCGGTATTTATGGAGGAAATCGCCGGTTGGGAGTATATTATGAGCGACAGCAACTATGATCCCAATGAATTCCCCGCACTTGTGCTTGAAGACGGGCTGACCTTTGAAAAGCCCGAGAATGTGAGCCACTCCTCGATTAAGATATATGACACCGATTTTAACAGCGTCGAGAAACTCGGAGATATGAATCTGCTCCCGCCCGGAGAATACGTTATAGTCGTTATTGAAAACGTAAAAACTCCCGCATCTGCGCCGCATTCGGTAGTCGGCGAATACGATTATAAGCTGACAAAATCTGCTTTGGTTTTCAAGCTTATCGTGAGGTGACGAAATTAAAAGGTATCTCGAACATTTCTTTTAAAATTGAAATTTGCCGCGGCAAATTTCTACCTTAACATTTCGCGAAGCGAAATATATCGTGCCGAAGGTATATCGTATCCGCAGGATATATCGCGCCGAAGGCATATCGCGCGCCGTCCGCAGACGGCGCAATTCTGCCTGTATTAAACCGCAAATTTTACCTATATGATTAATTGAAATTATCAACCGTAGGGGACGGCGCCCTCGACGTCCCTCGACAGCACAGAATTATATAATCAATAATATTCAATCGTAATTATAAAACAATACCTGTAGGGGAGGGCGTCCTCGACCTCCCGAGCCCAATGAAACTATTGCTTTGTACTTAATCAAGAAAATAGTATTATATATTCTTGATTTTAAGCACGTAAATAATTCAGTGCTGCTCGGGAGGTCGAGGACGCCCTCCCCTACAGTTTTTAATATAATTATTGCTTCTATACTTAATCACATATCAACTTTTGTGCAGCCCGGGACGTCGAGGGCGCCGTCCCCTACGGCTGATGATTTAATTAAAATTATAGAGATATAATCCTATCTATTGACACCAAACCGAAAATATAGTAAAATAAAATTGAAAAAATTCCAAAAAACGTGGAACTTTTTGCTCGTTTTTCCGTCTATAAGGGTGAAAGGAGTTGATGAAATGAAAAAATTATCAATTATTCTCGTAATAATAATGCTCGTCGGTCTGTTTGCCTCTTGCGAGGGGATAGGTGACTCTTCTCTTGAAGGCAAGGAGAAAAATAAGATATTTGAGTTCTCATACGAGATCGAGAATACCGAATATCTGCGCGGCGAGGAGATCCGTATCAACGCTTACGTTAAGAATATTTCGGGCAGAACTCAGAAATATACGGGCTGCTCCGGAAACGATTATATCCCCGTGCCCGAGCTTTATTGGCTTACCGATGACGGCGAGGTCGGAGGAGAGCTTATTTACGAGCCGCTCGTGTTTCCTTGCGACGTTAAAGAAAAGAAGATAAAAAGGAACGCGATCGGATGTCAGACTTACGTTTTTGTGATCCCCGATGACGCGGTCTGCGGCGCGTATTCCCTCAAGCTTTCGCGAGGAGAGGACAGCCGCGTGTTTGAGGACGTTCTCCGCATTACCGATATTTCATCACAAAACGAAAACGAAAAGTACCAATACAGCCCCGTTACGGTCAGCTCGGGCGGCGCGTCGGTCAATCCGATAAGGGTTGGCACGAGCTGTCAAATTCAGTACGCCGACGGTACCTTTGCTCTCGGCTGCGACGGTTTGGGCGTGTGGAGATATTTGGGCGAAAGGGATACCGATCTCTCGACGTTTCCTCTGCTCATTCTCGAAGATGAGCCGCAGCTCACGCTCCCCGAAAACACCCGGCTTGAGGGTATCCGCGTTTATGACCTGAACGCCGAGGAGATCGGCGGGTATTATTCATCGCTCGGGCATTTAGCTACTTTCCCCGCAGGAGAGTACGTGGTCGTGATTAAAGCAGTTTACGACACAAGTGCGTTCTCTCAGACCGAGTACGAAATTTCCTATTATGACGATTTCTTCCGCCTTTCCATTCCCTCAAAGGGTGCGGCGGCGCGGAAGTATGATTACAGCAGCACGACGATCAGCTCGGGCGGGTTCGAGATAAGCCCGATTAAATGTCTGCTCTGGTCTGAGTCGCATACCAAGGACGGAGCTCTGTCGGCAGACGGCGTCGGCGTTTCGCAGATCATTAAAGATAAGGAAGATCACTATAATTTCCCGACACTTTTCTATAATGTAAATCTGCAGGTCTACCCGCCCGTGAACGTGAATCTCTACACCGCGAAGGTGAAGGTCTACGATACCGATTATAACGAGCTTAAATATTCCTTTGAGAAGATCGAGGATATCCGCTATCTGCTTCCCGGCGAATACCTCATCGTCTTCCGCGAGGTCGTCGACGGACGGGGATGTGATCCCGATATTACCGAGTATACAATTAGCTGCTACGAGTGTATTTTCAAATTCATAGTTCCCGAAAACTCGATAAAAAGATTTTCGTTTGAGAATGACAGCAAAACCTACAAGGCGGGCGAGCCGGGTGTGATATCCCAAGGCTTCAAAAACACGTCCGAAAGCCCCGTACGAAACAGCACCGAAGCCGCAGAGCGTGCAAAAAACGAATGCACCATCGGATACGACGCCGTAACCGTCCTTTATGACGGTTGGGACAATATGTGGTCTGTCACCTTCTACACCCGCGGTACTCTCGGCGGATGTCAGACCGTTTATCTTGACAGCAAAGGAATCACGCGCTTGATAGTTTATGGGGAATGATGAAAGGAGATAGGCGATGAAAAAGAAAGTTTTTGGTATACTTACGCTTATGCTGTTGCTTGTTACGTTGGTTTCCTGCTTCGATAACAATCACCCCTGCGGCGGCGTGATAACCGACGAGCTGTATTTGAACGGCAACGTGGCTATACACACCGATCTTGAGGGCGTTTATATGACTCTCAATAACGTAAGCACTTCCGCGGTCAGCGTGACCTGGCAGAATGAGACCGACAAAGAAATTCTTTTCGGAGAGGGATATTCCGTCGAGATGCTTTCATCAAATGGCGAGTGGGTGTCCACCCTCAAAGGCGAGATAGCCTTCGATGCGATCGCCTTGGTCCTGCCATCGAACGGCAAACTTGATAAGGGATATTCATTATCACCGTTCGATCTTTCGAGGGTCGGCAATTACCGTCTGCGCTCGGAATTCTACGTCGACGGCGAAAAGTACAGCACCTGGGTCGAATTTTCCGTTACCATGGAGATTGCCGAGCAGGTCAACCGCATTCCCGATTCCGATCTCTCGGAATTTGCAAAATTCCTCGACCGCGAGGGATTTGTCAAGGGAATGAGTCAGGGTCAGCTTCTTGACCTTGCACAAAAGTACTCCGAGGGGCTTGATCCCTCTATTGTTCCCGTGTTTTGTCACTATGACGGCGAATTCGGCGGCGGGTGTATGGCAAACGGAGAGCTTTTCGGCTATGAAAACGATTATTACGCGAAGGACGGCAAGGTGCGCTACTCCAATTCCTTCTACGCCGCCGTCGAGATCGAATCCCTCGTTCTGCCCTACGGCATCAAGTACGGCGACGTCATTGGTGACGTGCTTGAAAAGCTCGCAATTGACCGTGACATTTACAAAAACACCGCCGCGTTCGAGGGCACCAAGCTTGAGCTATACAACGACGGCACGACTTCGCTCACCCTCGTCAACAAATTCCTGACCGATGCGCCTGTCGATTATGTTTACGATATCGAGCTGATCTATACCGATAAGACCGACACCTTCACGCGTACCGTTACCCTCTCCTTCTCGGACAGCAAAAAAGACCTCGCGAGGATTGAGATCATAACGGTGGATGAGTATGAGAAGTGATGTTCGCGCTTTGCGCGAGTGATGTGTTCCGCTTCGCGGAACGTTAAGGAAAAAATCCGCCTTGCGGATTTTCACGTTTTTATTGAATTTCGCCCTTGATATTGTTTGGGTGCAAATTCCTTCGCAAAGGCGCTGACTGCCCACCCCAACCCCTCCCGCAAGCGGGAGGGGAGTAATAGGGCGCGCTATTCAGATTTCTCAATTTCGTTATAATAGATGCGCCGTGCGCGGCGCACGATATATCGGCTTCGCCGATGCGATATATCCTGCGGATACGATATATAAATACGATATGTTTCGCTTCGCGAAACGTGATTTGATAGGTGAATTTTCGCCGTCGGCGAAAATTTTCCTTAACATTCCGCAAAGCGGAATATATCGTGCCGCAGGTATATCGTATCCGAAGGATATATCGCGCTTGCGAAGCAAGCATATCACGCGCCG